>NZ_FNQA01000001.1:99195-796007 GCF_900107445.1 Bacillus sp. 166amftsu
TCAGGGCGAACGAGGACCTCAGGGCGAACAAGGACTTCAGGGCGAACGAGGACCTCAGGGCGAACGAGGGCCTCAAGGGTTTAACTTTCCAGTAACTACAGCTGTACTAAAAAATACACTTCCACAAATTATAGAACCCAACCAAAACATACAGTTTAACCTTACATCAAACATAAATAACATACATTTCAATACAACAGATACAATCACAATTCTTGAAGATGGTGTTTATATCATTGACTTTTCAGCTTCAACATTATTTTCAGGATCAGCTCCTTTTGGCTTTGGCATTTCCATTAATGGCAACATACCTTCAGATAACTTTTCAGCAAACGCAATTGGAAGTTCCATTACATTTTTAACAATTGAAACTTTAAAAGCCAAAACTACGATTACTATCCAATCTACTACTAATACAATTACCATTCCTGAGACAGGTGACACTACTGTCATCCTCTCTATCTTCCGTATTTATTAAAGGATTTCTAAAATATATAAATAAAAAAGAGCGAATTTCTCGCTCTTTTTACTATGTACATTTTTCTACTCTAATTCAATTGAAACGTTTTTTTGTGGAACAAATGTAGAAATAGCATGTTTATAAATAAGCTGTTGCTTACCTTCTGTTTCCAATAAAACTGTAAAGTTATCAAAACCTTTAATCAGTCCACGAAGCTGGAAACCATTTAATAAGTACAGCGTCACAAACGTATTTTCTTTACGGAGTTGATTTAAAAACTGATCTTGAATATTGATTGATTGCTTCATGTCGAATCCTCCTCTTTTTCTCTACTTACTTATTATTCGACTTTAGTTGCAGCTTTCCTTCTATGTACCGTAAAATTTCTGTTGTTTTTTCACCGTCGGTCACATCAAACCATGTAACATCCATTTTATTACGGAACCATGTTAGTTGACGTTTTGCATAGCGACGTGAATTTGTTTTTAATTGCATTATTGCTTCTTCTAGCGAAACATGCCCTTCGAAATAATTATATAATTCTTTATAACCAATCGCCTGAATAGATTGGCAGTCTCGAACTCCGTTTTCATACAAAGCATTTACCTCTTGTACCAACCCTTGTTCCACCATAAGATCAACACGTAAGTTGATGCGATCATATAACATTTCACGATTCATAGTCAAGCCAATTAATGAAACATCATATAACAACTCATTTTCCTGTTTTTCAAGTTGATCACTCATCTTCTGCCCTGTCGTATGAAAAATTTCTAGAGCACGAATGACACGTCTTACATTATTCGCATGAATACGATTCGCACTTTCTGGATCTACCTCTTGCAGTTTCTTATGTATATATTCTACACCATTTTCTATCGCTAATTTCTCCAGTTTCTCTCGATATACAAGGTCTCCAGCTTCATCTGTAAACTGATAGTCATATAAAACTGATTGTATATAAAGACCGGTACCACCAACAATAATGGGTAGTTTTCCACGTTCCGTAATTTCTCGAATATGCCCTCTAACAAGCTCTTGAAATTCCGCCACAGAAAATGAATCTTCTGGATTTCTAATATCGATCATGTAATGCGGAATTCCTTCCATTTCTTCTGTTGTTACTTTAGCTGTCCCGATATCCATCTTACGATAAATTTGCATCGAGTCTCCACTAATGATTTCACCATTTAACGCTTTTGCAAGATCAATGCTTAATTTTGTCTTTCCTACCGCAGTTGGTCCGATGATAACAGCAACTTTTTCGCGCTGCATTTCTCCCATATACTTCAACTCTCTTTATGTAATCTTATCCATCTGATCATTATACCCAATCTTACCAATTTTAATAGTCATAATGCAAGTTCTTTCAATACGGTAAATGAAATTCAAAAAATAGGCACGATACAGTATTAACCAACAGGACCATCTGCTTCCCCTACTGATTATTACTCCTAACAAATAGAAAAAATTTTCCCTCCCTTCTCTTTGAACCTTATGGTTAGGGTGTTACTACCCAAATAGCGAGATAAAATTGACATAGTTTGTCCAATGGTACATATACATGATAAAAAATAGGATTGGAGAGGATACAATGCAAATCGGACAAGCTACCATTAATTTCTCAACATTAACGGAAGAACTCATTTTGGCAACAGCAGTAAAAGAAAAAAACTGCTCACAAGAAGAATTATATTTCGCTTTAAATTGTTTACTACGTTCCTTTCATACATTATCCAACAATCAAACTTTAGATGAACCAACTAAACAATATGCACAAACTCAATTTTGCAGTGCCTATAAGATTATTACAGGCCGAACTGTGTATCCATTTTAATAATTTTAAACTCACAAAAATAGCTGTTAGGAAATTCCTAACAGCCTCAAAGACCAGCACTCAATATTTGAAAACTGGATTTATCTTTTTATCAACAATAGCATTATTTTAAAATTTTCACTTTTACAGTTTTACGTCCCCATTTATCGGCAGCTGAATCAGAGCCAACTAGAACGTCGATACGGTTACCTTTAATTGCACCGCCAGTGTCACCAGCGATTGCTTCTCCATATCCTTCTACCCATACTTTTGATCCTAGCGGAATCACTTTCGGGTCAACAGCGATCATCTTCATGTTTGGATTCGCTGTTAGGTCATGACCCATTGCAGTTAATACACGACCACCATATGTGCCGCCATTTTCGCTCGGATGAGCTGTATATGCTGTCGCTACAACTGTTAGTTCACGACCACCAGAAGGAGCGTTTGTTTCTGCTGCTTTCACTTGAGTAGCAGGTTTTGCTTGTGCTACTTTTGCTTTTGCCTCTGCTTTTGCAGGTGCTGTAACTTTTGCAGGCGCTTCTGCTTTTGCAGGTACTGGCGTTTCTTGTTTTTCAATAACAGGTGCTGTACCTGTTAAGAAAGGAACATGAACGTAAGCCGTTTTCCCATTATATTCGAATTGTAACCACCCATTTTGTACTTGGTTCGTTGTTTCAATCATATCGTCTTTCTTCAGTATACCAAGAATTTCTGAGTTTGTGCTCGCTTCAGCACGTACGTTTAATACATTTGCTGTTACGTAGTAGATGCTTTTTGTAAATTCTGCGCTTACGAATACGTCTTTACCGTCTAATTTGATTTTTGACCATCCGTTTTCTGTATTTGTAACATCTAATTTATGACCATTTAATAATTTCCCTACAACTTGTGATTCAGTAGTTGGGTTCTCGCGTACATTTAATACCTCTGTTGTTACAACAGTTTCTGCTTGTGCAGAAGTAGTGAAAATCCCAAGACCAAAAAACGCTGCCGCTGCTATACCAATTAATTTTTTCATGAATAGCCTCCATTTGCTTTGTTTTTGTGCCCTCATTATAGCAACAGTTTTTTAAGAGATTTAGGATATCACATAATTACAAACGATTCGTAATCAATCATTAATGCTTTGTAATATAAAATAGAATGAAAGAATGCTGTATTCTATATGTATTTTCAAGAGTTTTAATCGTTTTTTCTCTTTCAAAAGGTCATATTTTTTTGCAATAAAAGTAATAATGTTACCCTCTTGTTACAAAAAAACATCGAAACATTACAACTTTTAGTTACATTATGTCTTTTTACGTAATACATCTTTTGTATTTTACATATATAACCGAATCTAAAACTCCAAAAGGACAGCTACCTAGTAGAGTAACTGTCCTTTTGGAGTTTTTATGAAATTTTCTTTTTCCATATCCCTAGCATCAAAGCTGATACTACAGAGCCTATTAATATAGAAAGAATATATAGAACTGGTTTATTTACTAATAAAATGACGAATATTCCACCGTGCGGGGCTGGCAATGTAATTCCAAATAGCATTGATAATGCACCAGCAAGACTTGACCCAACAACACAACTTACAATTACACGGATTGGATCAGCTGCTGCAAACGGGATCGCCCCTTCCGTAATAAATGACGCTCCCATAATATAGTTTGTAAGACCTGATTTGCGTTCTGCTTCTGTAAATTTTGTTTTAAAAAATGTCGTTGCAAAAGCAATTGCAAGCGGAGGTACCATTCCACCAGCCATAATAGCTGAATGCACACCAAAATTCCCAGCTTCAATTGCAGCAATTCCAAATGTAAATGCTGCTTTATTAATAGGGCCACCCATGTCCACAGCCATCATCCCACCTAAAATGAGACCTAATACTATAGCATTTGCACCACCTAAACTATTTAACCAACTCGTTAACGTCTCATTTAAAGCAACAACAGGAGGATTTACAACTTTCAACATTAATACCCCTGTAAGTAACAAACCAAGTACAGGATATAACAAAACAGATTTAATTCCTTCTAATTGAGCTGGCAAACCTGCTAATACTTTCTTTAATCCAAGTACAATATAACCAGCTAAGAAACCAGCAATTAATCCACCTAAAAATCCTGCATTTGCTTGTGCTGCCAAAAAACCACCGACAAGACCAGGCATAAATCCTGGACGATCAGCAATAGAACTTGCGATAAATCCAGCTAACACCGGAACAAGAAATGCGAACGCTCCCATCTTTCCTCCACCGATTGTCATGAGAGTCTCTGCAATTGGACCTTCCGCTTGAATTCCTCCGAAAGCAAAAGCAAGTGCAATTAAGATTCCGCCTCCAACTACAAACGGTAACATATTACTTACACCGCTCATCAAATGTTTATATATGCCCAATCCATTTTCTTTTTCTCCACTATCTACTTCTCTACTTTCTTTTCCACCTTTAAAAATTGGAGCATCTTGATTTACCGCTCGATTAATTAACTGCTCTGATTTCCGAATACCGTCTGCAACCGGGACTTGAATAACATGCTTTCCAGCAAAGCGATTCATTTCTACTTGCTTATCTGCCGCAACAATAATAGCTGTTGCACGTTCAATATCTTCTTTCGTTAACCCATTTTTCACGCCAGTAGAACCGTTTGTTTCGACTTTAATCACAATTCCTAACTCCGCTGCTTTCGCCTTTAGACTATCCGCGGCCATATATGTGTGAGCAATACCAGTCGGACAAGCTGTTACCGCTAATATATATGGTTCATTTCCTTCGGGCTTTATTACTTCACTAAGTTCATCTTCTTGTTCGTTTGCATTTTCTTTTTCATCGAACAAGTGCAGAAGCTCCTCTTCACTTTTTGCTTCTAACAATTGTTTACGGAACTCCTCATCCATTAATAGCGTAGATAAGCGTGATAGCGTTTCTAAATGTGTATTGTTCGCTCCTTCACTAGCCGCAATCATAAAGAATAAATGAGCTGGTTGTCCATCAAGCGATTCATAATTGATACCGCTTACACTACGCCCAAAACAAATAGCTGGTTGTTTGACCGCTTTTGTTTTTGCATGCGGAATAGCAATCCCTTCACCAATCCCAGTTGTACTTTGCATTTCACGCTTTAAAATAGCCTCTTTAAATTCAGCTTGGCTATTTAATCTTCCTGCCTTTTCTAATTTCTCTACTAATTCATCGATGACAGCTTCTTTTTCTGAAGCTGTCAAATCCATGATAACGGTATCCCTTTTTAAAAGTTCTGTAATTTTCATACTCTGTTCCCCCCTATCGCTTTGTAATCATTACTTGCGATAATAATTCTTCTACTTTATCTTTCGTACATAAATCAGCCGAAAAAGCTGTTGCACTCCCTGTTGCGACACCATAACGAAATGCTTCCTCAACATCTTTCGTTTTTTCATATATCCCCACAAAACCCGCAACAAGAGAATCTCCTGCTCCAACAGAATTGATAACTGTTCCTTTTGGCACAGTTGCCTCATATACTCCTTCACTTGTAAATAACAAAGCCCCATCTCCTGCCATAGAGACAATTACGTTCTGTACACCTTGCTCAATTAACTTTCTGCCATATGGAATAATTTCTTCTACAGTTGAAAGCGCTTCTCCAAATAATTCTCCAAGCTCATGATGATTCGGCTTTATTAAAAACGGCTTATTTCGAATCACATACTGAAGCGCATTTCCACTCGCATCAACTATAACGTTAATGTGACGTTCTGCTCCAAAAGCAGCAATTGTTTCATAAAGTGTTTTAGAAATCGATGCTGGAATGCTACCAGCTAATACAAGATGATCACCAGCCTGCATATTTTCAATGTTGTTCATCAACTGCCCGAGCTGTTTATCCGTAATAATAGGTCCTTGACCATTCAATTCCGTTTCTTCCTGTCCCTTTATTTTCACATTAATACGTGAATCGCCATCTACATGAACAAAATTCGTTTTAACACCTTCATTTTCCAAAACACCTTCAATAAATTGGCCGGTGAATCCACCTATAAACCCAAGTGCTGTATTATCTATTCCAAGCCGATGAAGCACACGGGATACATTAATCCCTTTCCCACCAGGAAATTTCATATCTTTTTCTGCTCGATTAACAGTCCCCAGCATGAAATTCTCTACTTGAACAACATAATCAATCGATGGATTTAAAGTAACTGTATAAATCATCGTTTATCAACCTCAATTACGTTTGTTTTTCGTTTATATTCTTCTTGTTCTTCTTCTAATGCATTTGTAATAATTGTTGCCTCTTCAACACTTGCAATTTTCGCAAATGCAACTTCTGCGAATTTACTTTCATCTATTAAAAAATAACCTTCATTTGCTAATGTTAACGCCATTTTTTTCAGCGATGCTTCTTCAGGATCCGGTGTTGTATATCCAAGCTGTTCATGCACACCATTCGCTCCTAGGAAACACTTATCAAATCGATATTGCCCCATACTTTCCTGTGCCATTGCACCAATTAAGGCCTTTGTTCGACTCTTCATCATCCCGCCAAGCAAGTAAGCACGAATATTATTTTCCACTAGTGCTTCAATATGCATAAGGCCATTTGTAACAACCGTAACTTCTTTATCTGTTAAATATGGAATCATTTCAAACGTTGTACTTCCTGCATCTAAATAAATACAATCACCTTTTGCTACAAAAGACGCAGCATATTTAGCAATTTGCTTTTTTATTTGACTGTTTTTGGCTGATTTTTCAACCATCGTAGGCTCTTCACCTTTTCCAGTTAATACAGCAGCTCCGCCATGTACTCTTTTCAATAAACGCCCTTTTTCTAATTGCACTAAATCACGACGAATTGTTGATTCTGAACTTTCGGTTTGTTCCACTAACTGTTGTAATTTCACTACTTTTTTCTCTCTTACAAGCTGTAAAATTAGCTGATGACGTTCAGGAGTTAACATATCACTCACCTCTTCTTTAATTACAGTATAATGAAATCGGATTCAAAAATCAATCAAAAACATTCAATAACAACCAAAACAAATCACAATTCATTCAAACTCAATCAAAAAAAACCTTCTCGATATCTATCAAGAAGGTTTTCAAATCAGATTTACCTTTTAGAGCGAGGTCTTATAAATCGCTACTACATCTTCTTTATTTAATTTTTTAAAATGACCGAATTCACCATACACCATCGCTTTTTCAGCCATTACATTTATCTTCTCTTCTCCAATTTCATAGTCAGCTAAACGAGATGGTGCTTCAATAGATGTCCAGAAGTTGCGTAGCGCTTCGATACCTTCTAACGCAATTTCCTTATCTGCTTTCCCTTCGGTCTCTACGTTAAACACACGCACCGCAAATTGTTTAAAGCGATCTACATTTTCATCTAAAACATGCTTCATCCAATTTGGGAATAAAATCGCTAAACCACCGCCATGTGGAATATCATACACAGCTGAAACAGCATGCTCAATATTATGCGTTGCCCAATCACCTCGGACACCCATTGCTAAAATGCCATTTAGCGCCATTGTTCCGCAGTATAAAATTGTTTCTCGATGTTCATAGTTTTCTAAATCATTTAAAAGTTTTGGTGCTGTTTTAATGACTGTTTTTAAAATAGATTCACAATAGCGGTCTTGTAATTCTGTATTTGAGCCTTGATGAAAATATTGCTCTAATACATGTGACATAATATCAACCATACCATAAATCGTTTGATTTCTTGGTACAGAAGCTGTATGCGCTGGATCTAAAATAGAAAACTGCGGGAATGTAACAGGACTGCCCCACCCATACTTTTCATTCGTTTCCCAGTTTGTAATAACAGAACCTGCGTTCATTTCAGAACCTGTCGCTGCAAGAGTTAGTACTGTACCAAAAGGTAAAGCTTCATTTGCAAATGCTTTTTTTGTCACAATGTCCCATACATCACCATCATATTTACTACCTGCGGCGATTGCTTTTGTACAATCGATGACACTTCCACCACCGACAGCTAAAATAAATTCAATATCGTTTTCTTTACAGATTTGAATTCCCTTGTTTACAGTAGATAAACGTGGGTTCGGTTCAACACCTGTTAACTCAGAAATTTCTGCATCAATTTCTTTTAAGATAGAGATTATATTATCATATATACCATTTCGTTTTATACTACCCCCGCCGTATACGAGAAGAACCTTTTTTCCATACTGAGGAATCTCTGTTTTTAATTGCTCTAATTGCCCTTGGCCAAAAATAAGCTTTGTCGGATTACGAAATACGAAGTTTTGCATACTTTCCCATCCTTCCAATATAAAAATCAATATACTTTTGTATAACATATTTTGTTCGTTTCACAAAAGTATTTGCTTCATAAAGTAAAACTTTCATCAGTGAAAGTTGACTCTCACTACTCAAGCTTTTCCTCACCTATCTTCTTTACCCCTCTTTAAATCTTAAGTTGCGGTATACAAGGCCTATAAATGAAATAAAAACATCCCAGCCAAAAGGCTGAGATGTTTTTATTGGTAATACGGTGAAATCATTAAGTAAACAATAACACCAGAAAGGCTTACGTATAACCAAATCGGCATCGTCCAACGTACAATCTTACGATGGCGAGTCAATTGGTTTGTAAAACCATATACAAGCGAGAATAACGCAAGTGGTACAATAATTGCTGCAAGGAAAATATGCGTAATTAAAATAAAGAAATACACATATTTAATAATACCTTCTCCACCAAAATGCGTTGCTGGTGCTAAGTAGTGATACGATAAATATGAAACACAAAATAGCAACGTTGTTATAAATGCCGCGAGAATAAAACCACGGTGCATCTTCACATTTTTCTTAATAATAGAAAACAATGCTGCCAATAAAAACACAAATGTAAAGCTATTAAAGATTGCATTTAACATCGGCAAAATTGTTACATCAAAATGTACTTCTCCTTTGTAGCCAACAGGTCCAAAAAACAAAAATAAAATAATCGCATTGACAATTACAGAAAGCGTTATCACAATAGGAGCATAGCTTTTCTGATTTGTTGATTGATTCACCAAATTGTTCACTCCTCTTCTTCTACATATGTATAATTAACCTCACTATTTTAACATATTATTCATAGTGTAAATGTGACAATACTTTGACACAGTAATATGAAACAAAAAAATCCTCCTTAACTATATTTCTTAAGAAGGATTTTATCGGTTTATTATTGAAATAGCAATTCGTTTAGTTTTTGTTAAAAAACGTGTCACTATATGCTTGAAAAATCTCTAATACTTGATATCCCATTAAAGAAATTGCTGTTAATGAAAAGAAACCAATCATAAGAAAACGAAACCACATATTATTCTCCTCCTTGTATTTAGCTTATAAACACTACAGTACAAGTCGGATAGCAATCTCCTTCGTCAGCTTCTTTTTTCTTCACAATAGCTGTTATAAATCGAATCATAAAGAATGTGATAAAAGGAAGTTCCGTCTGTTTTATATTGGCATAGTTGAGCAATGGTTCCCGCTCTAAATCTGACGGAGATGAAAAGGAATAGAACATACCTTGCTCTTCCATATACACAATTACAATTTTTAAACAGAATACAATCCCAAGAAATGAAACAATATCTTGCCAATCTGTTGTATACAAAACATTATAAAGATCCAATACGTACTCTTCCATCATCATCCCTCCTTCCTTTTTTACCATTTTCCTCGCCCGTGTATAAAAAGTCAAGAAAAATATTCTATATGCACTATGCCAATAGTGGTTACATATTTTCTACTTATACTTCTTGTTCTTGTAGTATCTGAGCAATTAAAAAAAAGTACCACTTTTTGTAGTAACTGATATCTTACTAATACACTATTTTGTTTATTAGAGCATCCTTTTTTCAAAAAGACTTGAAGAAATTAAACAACAATAAATTGTATAGGTTTGTATACTCATCACATATAACTATTAAAACTATCATTTTCACATAATATACCAATTAACTGTTTACCATGAATTGACAAAAATATTCAAATTATGTAACATACTTTTATTGGTATGCTTGCAATGTATGTACTTTTTATTTACATGTCATTTTTGATGAAAGTTTTTACAGAATAACTCTAAGTAATTTTTACTTCTACTTACCAACATTATCATTTTTGGTGTTTTTGTGTTCATTCAAAAAAATTCATCAGTATGTTCTGAGAAGAGAAAACGCTTAGTCGAGGGATTTTACTCATTTCTCCGGACTTATCAATTTAACCATCAATGAGACTGAAAAACCCATTAATGGAAATGGATTAATGTATTGAAATATGGAGGGGTTAGTCATGTCTGTCTATGCACCACAAGAAATTACTGAATTGGCCGCAAATTCAGGTCAAAAAAAGGCACTTTTACCGCTACTACCTATGTTGATTCTAGGATTTTTTGGCGGCGCCTTCATCGCACTAGGTTATTTACTTGATATTCACGTCATTGGAACAATGCCAAAATCTTGGGGATCCCTTACTAGTTTTCTAGGAGCTGCTGTTTTCCCTATCGGCCTAATCTTAGTTATCCTTGCCGGTGGTGAACTAGTGACTGGTAATATGATGACCGTAACAATTGCTTGGTTTTCAAAAAGAATATCTTTCTCTAAAGTATTGAAAAATTTAATAATTGTTACGATTAGTAATTTCATTGGTGCTGTATTTGTAGCTTATTTTTTCGGTCACATTGTAGGATTAACAGAGGGACAATTTTTAGCAAAAACTGTATCTATCGCACAAGCAAAACTACATGATACACCATTACAGGCATTTATCTCTGCTATTGGGTGTAATTGGCTCGTTTGTTTAGCCGTTTGGCTCAGTATAGGGAGCAAAGAATTCACTGGAAAAGTGATTGGTATTTGGTTTCCCGTTATGACTTTCGTTGCAATCGGCTTTCAACATGTGGTTGCTAATATGTTCGTTATACCAGCCGCCATCTTTGCAGGGCATTTAACTTGGATGGAATACTTACCAAATTTCATTGTCGTCTTCTTTGGAAACCTAGTCGGTGGTATGCTGTTCGTAGCACTTCCTTACTTCTTAGCCTATAACAAACAAGTGCAGTCAAAAAGTGAAACAACGGAATTAAAGAAAAAATCTATAACTGCTTAACAAAAAGAATTTAATAGAAAACCTGTAGTACACTTGTTCTCTTCTCTTTTATACGTTATAATAACAACTTAAATAGCATTATTTACATATGAGGTGAAAATATGAACAAAACAGAATTAATTAAAAATGTAGCACAAACAGCTGAAATTTCTCAAAAAGAAGCTACTGTAGTTGTGCAATCTGTAGTAGAATCAATCACTAACACTTTAGCTGCTGGTGAAAAAGTGCAACTTATCGGATTCGGTACATTTGAAGTTCGTGAAAGAGCTGCTCGTACAGGTCGTAACCCACAAACAGGTGAAGAAATGCAAATCGCAGCTTCAAAAGTACCTGCATTTAAAGCTGGTAAAGAATTAAAAGAAGCAGTAAAATAATAAAAAAAGCCTTCTCGTTTATGAGAAGGCTTTTTTTATGTTTAAATTGTTATATTCTTCGTTTATACTCTCTATTTGATAAAATTAACCCGGCTACAAAAAGCTTGTTTGGTATATTGATTCTTCAAATTCTCAAATTCATATCGATCAAAAAATAAAAAACAAGCTAGATCCAATACCAGCTTGTTCTATCATGCTTTTGAAAATCGTTCAAAAACTTTCATTAACTCTTCAATTGCTTCATCTCCATTACCATCTTTAATAGCATTAGAAACACAATGATTTGTATGATTTTTTAGAATACCCATGCCAACCTTCTTCATTGCTGCATTAATAGCTGAAATCTGTACTAAAATATCAACACAATAACGATCATTCTCAATCATATTTTGGATACCACGTACTTGCCCTTCAATTCTCTTTAACCGATTCATAATTTGTTCTTTTTCTTTATCCGATCTATGAGTAGTAGCTGCTTCATTTTCATTATGATTCATTTGATCACCTTCTTAAAGTTTCTATCGTATCAACAAATAGATTTCTATAACAATCCCATTCGATTTCAATCTATATGTAATAACATCTAATCGGAGTATAACACTTATAGCGTAAAATATACATACAGACTAACCAAATCAAATTTTCAAGCGATTCATTAAAAACAATGATCAGAGTATATTACTCACAAATCTCAGCGCTTTGCTTAAAGCGGTTGGCACTACCGATGCATGATTCTCTCCCTCAGCTTCATAAAATACGAATCGAAATTTATTATGTTGCAAATTCAGTAAACGCTCTGATAATGCATTAGCATCTCGAACCATATGATCTCTTTCTAATGCTCCTACTGTAAGAAAGACTCCTACTTCCGTGCTTGCTCTTTTTAATTTGTTTATAAATTCCGCTTCCCTCTCAAGAACAGATTGGTTATTCCACCAAATAGATGGACTACTTATGAAATAATTTTGAAAGGCATTTGTATTTGTAAACAATACATGTAAAGCAAATAGTCCACCGAGTGAATGTCCAAATATTGTTTGTCTTTCTCTATCAATCTCAAAATACTTTTCAATTTGCGGCTTCAATTCATCTTGAATGAATTCTAAAAATTCATTCCCTCCTCCTGATTTAGGCCATGGTTTCCCATCAGGTTTCGGTGGTGCATCTACTGAAGGTGAAGAAGGAGTAAAATCGTAGCATCTTTCAGAGGCTGCAAAACTTCCTTCTATCGGATAACCAATGCCAACAATAATCGATGGTGCAACTCCAGTTTTTTCCGCTCTTACTGATTGAATCTTAATAGCCTCTTGGAACGTTTGGAAAAATGCATTACCATCTAATACGTAAATAACAGGGTATCCGGAGGCAGGAGCTGGTTGCTTCGGCTTTGAAATATAAATTTGATATTCACGAGTCCCTGTTTTCGAATCCATCTTCCATTGCTCTGTATTTGAAATAGTAACATCTTTTTTTTCAATACTAGTATTCATGTGATTCCCCCGCTTTGATCATTTTAACTCGTTATATATTTCGGCATTTTCTTCTTGGAACACGCTATCATAACCGAAACATACAGGAGCTCCATTATATGGTTCTATCATAACGTGTACATCAATTTGAAATACATTTTTTAACACTTCGTTTGTAATAATGTCGACTTCCCAAAACCATTCGGACCAATAATTGTAGTGAATTTTCTTTTTTGTATTTCTACATTCAAATCACGAAAAACTGTGAATTTCCCATAGCTTATTTCTAGGTTTTCAGCGCTTAGAACATTCATTTTCTATCACTCCTCTTACGCCTTTGATTTGTATAACAGATATAGGAAATATGGTACACCAATAATTGAAATTACAATCCCAACCGGTAACTCAGCTGGTGTGAAAACCGTTTTCGCAATAAAGTCTGAAGCAATCACGAGTAGCATTCCAATTGCACCACATACAGGAATTACATGATTATGATGAATGCCGACCAGACGCTTCGCAATATGTGGTGCCATTAGACCAATAAATCCAATGCTCCCTGACACAGAAACACAACCACTCACTAATCCAATACTGCTTAATAATAAAATCGATTTCTCTCTTTCTACTGAAACTCCTAAACTTGTTATAATCGTCTCTTCCAATTGAAATAAGTCAAGCAAATACGCTTTTCTTTTGATAATTGGAATTAAGATAATGAGCCATGGCAACACAGCAATAATATACTTCCAGTTTGCATTATATATACTTCCCGAAACCCACACAGTAGCCATTTCAAAGTCAGTTGCTTTCATTTTCAATGATAAATACATAGAAAATGCTCCGAAACCCGAACCTATTGCAATTCCTGTTAACAACAGACGCTGGGAATCTAACTTTCCATTTCTCCAAGAAAACATATAGATGAATATAGCGGCTCCTAAACCACCAACTAAACCAAACAAAGGCATCATCATAATCGAGATCCAATCTGTACTTTTTACTTGTCCTTGAAAGAAAAACATAAAGATAACTATCGCCATTCCTGCCCCTGCATTAATCCCTAAAATACCTGGATCTGCCAGGCCATTTCGTGTAATACCTTGCAAAACAGCACCAGCAATTCCGAGACCTAATCCTACTAATCCCGCAATTATAATTCTAGGAAGTCTAAAATCAAATATAACTAAATCGTGTTCCGGAGCTGGATTAATTCGTAATAATGTACGAATTACATCTGTAATCGCAATATCAAATGTTCCATTCGTTAAACTAATATAAATTACGCTCAAAATAAAAAAAATAATAATGCTCATTGTTATGATATAACGCTGAGTTGAACCTCTAAGCATGTTTCTCTCCTCCCCTCTTTCTAATTAAATAAAGGAAGAAAGGAACTCCGATTAGGGAGGTAACGACTCCAATTGGTGTTTCGAATGGATAATTGACAAACCTACTAATTACATCACATACAGCTAAAAAGATCCCGCCTATTACACCAGCACATGGAATTACCCATCTATAGTCCATTCCAATTAAAAACCGGGTAATATGAGGAATAATTAATCCAACAAAACCAATTCTCCCAACTAAAGCAACCGCAGTGCCTGTTAAAAACACAACTGAAAGAATTGCTACTGCTTTTATAAGTTTTGTCCGTTGTCCTAAATTGATAGAAACCTCTTCACCTAATGAAAGAATTGTAATGGACTTTGAAATAAAAAATGCCATAATAATCCCAGCAATCCCAAAAGGAATAGCTAATTTTAGTATATTAGGATCAATTTGATGCAATTTTGCATTATACCAAGAGCTAATATTTTGAGACACCTGAAAATAAGACGCAATTGCTACTGAAATACTACTTAAAAAGGTTCCAATTACAGTTCCTATAATCGCTAATCGAACTGGAGATAATCCATTTCGAAGCAATGAGCCAAAACCATAAACCATTCCAGCTCCCAATGCTGATCCAAACATAGAACATAAAATCATATTTATCGAAGACATTCCGGGAAGAAATACCATGCAAAGTGTAATAACAAAAGCCGATCCATCTGTCACTCCCATTATAGAAGGGGATGCAAGATAGTTTCTTGTCATCCCCTGCATAAGTGCTCCTGATATGGCTAAAAATGCTCCTACTAATAAGGCTCCCACAACCCTTGGTAAACGGGAAGTAACAATAATATTATGATTTACATTTCCTGAATCAAAATGGAACAATGCATTCCAAGCTGTTGTAAAATCAATACTCTTCGCTCCATATAAAATAGATAATAAGATTGTTAATACAATCAATATGGGAGCTAAAAATAAAATAATCATTGGTACTGAATTTATTTTTCGCATATTATTCAACGCACCTTACTAGTTAATTAGCTAAATTTTTCTCCGCAGCTTTTAAGAAAGCTGTTTTACTCCAAGCAGTACCACCTTGTGCCATTGGATCAACAGAATTTACAAATACTTTTTTATCTTTTACGGCTGTAATACTTTGCCAAATCGGGTTACTTTGTAAATCCTCTAACGCTTTTGGATTATCTTTATTTTCGCTTCCTTCAAATTGTAAGAAGATATAATCCGGATTGATTTCAGCGAATTTTTCTAAAGAAATCGCTTCTTGTGCTTTTACAGATTTAATTTGTTCTGGAACAGTTAATCCCAAATCTTTATAAATAACGGGATTGAAGTATACGCCTTCCGGATAAAGATATAGGCTACCAGCTCTCAGCCTTACTACAAGAACTTTTTTATCTTTTAATTTATCCCCTATTTTTTCTTTAGCTTTTGTAGCATCTACTTTATAATCCTTAATAATTTTTTCTGCTTTATCTTTTTTGCCTGATAACTCTCCCATTAGCTTTAAGTTTTCTTCCCAATTTGTAGAAATATGTGATACTGGGAATGTTGGGGCTACCTTCGCGAATTTCTCAGCTGCCTCTGGTGGAAATTTTGAACTAGATGTAATTACATCTGGTTTTAATTGAAGTAATGTTTCAAAATTGGGTTGCATTTTCTCACCAACAGATTTTGCACCCTCTAAATCTTTTGCTAAATACTCAGGTAACTTTCCACCTACTGTAATTGCCCCTACTGGCTTAATACCAAGTACCGCTGCATCTTCCATTGATTCTAAGCTAGCAGTTACAATATTCTTTACTTTTGCAGGTACTGTATATTCTTTACCTAAGTATGTAATCTTTTGTTTCTCATCTTTCTTCGTTTCAGCCGCTTTTGATGCTTGCTTTTGTTCTCCTGAACTCTTATCTGCACTGTTACAGGCTGCAAGACCTACGCTTAATACTGTAACCATTCCTAGCGTAAATAATTTCTTGTTCATACTAATAAATCCCCTCTCTTAATTTATTTTATTTAAATATAATATTTTAATAATTATTATATTAATCTCTGTATTTCCCATAAAACTATCTATTCAATATTAAAGCTCATTTATTTCACTTCCCCTAATAACATATTATTTACCACTTAACCAATCGATAACGATTATCATTATCGATTATATAGTTATAAACAAATTATTTCAAGAATGATTTGAAAAATTTTAACAAAATAAATAAAAAGTCGTGTCTATCCTTCATCCAAGATAGACACGACCTCTCTTTTTCTAAAATTCCATATTCAATTCCACAGGACAATGATCTGATCCTATTACTTCAGTATTAATTTTCGCTTCAACAATTTGACTTTTTAATCTTTCAGAGACAACGAAATAATCTAAACGCCAACCAATGTTTTTTGTTCTTGCATTCATACGATAAGACCACCATGAATATGCCCCTTCTTGATTAGGGTATAAGTAACGATATGTATCGATAAATCCCTCATCAAGAATCCGGGTAAACTTTTCTCTTTCTTGATCTGAAAATCCCGGATTTTTCCGATTTGTTTTTGGATTTTTCAAATCAATTTCTTTATGTGCTACGTTCAAATCGCCACAAAAAATAACTGGTTTCTTTTGATCTAAGCGCTTAATATATGATAAGAAAGCATCCTCCCATTTCATTCGATAATCTAGACGTTCCAATCCCCGTTTGGCATTTGGCGTATAGAGCGTTAGCATATAAAAATCTTCAAATTCTAATGTAATTAATCTTCCTTCTTGGTCATGCTCTTCAAACCCTAAGCCATATGTAACAGAAAGCGGTTCTTTTTTTGTAAAAATAGCAGTTCCTGAATATCCCTTTTTCATAGCATAGTTCCAATACACGTGATATCCTTCAGGATTTAAATCAACTTGTCCACTCTGCAATTTAATCTCTTGTAGACAAAAAATATCTGCATCTACTTCTTCTAAGTATTCTATAAAACCACCTTTTGCAATAACTGCTCGTAAACCATTTACATTCCACGAAAGAAATTTCACTTTTTGTTCCTCCTCTTGCTGCTTTTGCATGCTATCATACTTGTTCTATGTTTTTATTTTCTGCTTACATGCTAACACAAACGAAAGAGACTATCATTTTTTCATCTTTGTAATCTTGCTCTTACATTCTTAAATGCGTACATGTGTACTTCTTTCAGGATATACTAATTTCGGAGGTGATTCCTATGCAAAATGAAAGATTACAATTAGAAACAAGCGTAAACAATTTGACGGATGAACGTTGGCAAGCAATTGTACACAACGATTCTTCTTATGATAACAAGTTTCTTTATGCTGTCAAAACGACAGGGATTTTTTGCCGACCATCATGCAAATCTAGAATACCAAATAAAAACAATGTACGAATTTTTCTCAATGCACAGCAAGCATTATCCGAAAAATTCCGTCCATGTAAACGCTGTAGGCCAAATGGAATGAAGTTACCGGATGAAGATTGGGTGACACAAATTATAGATTACATTAATAAAAATTATCATGAACCATTAACCCTCGAAATACTAGCAGATATGTGTCACGGCAGTCCCTATCATTTACAGCGTACTTTTAAGCGAATCAAAGGTATTAGCCCATTAGAATATATACAACAAATAAGGATTTCCGAAGCTATGCAGTATCTTACAAATACAAATCAAACCATTATAGAAATAAGTTTTGCTGTGGGTATATCCAATACTGCACATTTTGCAACATTATTTAAAAAGAAAACGGGGTATACCCCTACTGAATTTCGAAACATTAATCATATAAACGAGGTAAAATAACATGGCATCTAAAACCAAACAAACTATATATTGGACGTTATTTATTCATGAAAACTGGCATATGTATATTGCCGCAACATCAACTGGACTATGCTTTGTAGGGTCTCAGCATCAAACTTTGGAAGAGTTAACAACTTGGACGAAAAAACGGTTTCCGAAACATACTCTCGTTCAAGACACCTTAAAGCTACAACCATATATCCAAGAACTAACAGAGTACCTAGACAAAAAACGTGAAGTATTTACATGTCCCATTGATATTCACGGAACACCTTTCCAATTAGCTGTTTGGAATACATTACGTGAAATTCCTTATGGAAAAACCTATTCCTACTCAGATATTGCAGAGCTTATTCAAAAACCAAAATCAGTACGCGCTGTAGGCACCGCAATTGGAGCCAATCCTTTACTTATTACAATCCCTTGCCATCGTGTGATTGGAAAGAATGGGAAACTATCTGGCTTTAGAGGTGGATTAGCAATGAAAAAAGAATTGTTAACCTTAGAAAAAATATTATTGTAGGTGGTTGAAAATGAAGAATGTTACAATTCCTCTTGAATGGGATGCCCCTTATTTTATAGGCAACGAAACAATAAAAAACTACTGTTTCCCTTGGTGCGAACAAAAACCGTCCCCAAGAAACAATCGCAAATTTAAATTTAGAAAAGAAGCTGAACAAACTGGTTATCTGCCTTGTAGAAATTGTTGTCCTGGGCTTCCATATAGAGCATGGCAAGACGATGAGGAAAGCATAACAGTAATTGTTCCAAAAGAATTTAGCTTTGAACAAAATTTGCACTATCTTTCACGCTCCAAAAATGAATGTATGTTTCACATTGAAAATAACAAAATTTATAGAGTTGTTCCGATTGAGGGAGAAAACCCGTTAATCGAAATAAGTGTAAATGATGAGGGAAACATCCATGTTCGCTTTTTAGGCGATGGGATACCACCTGAAAAATGGGTTCGTGCTGCAGTGGCGAGGTATGTAAGAGAATGGTTTGATTTAGATACAGATTTAATCCCATTTTATGATTTAGCAGAAAATGATGTACTTCTGTCTAAACCAATCAACGAATATTATGGGCTTCGTAATATGGGAATTCCTGATTTATTTGAGGCACTCTGTTGGGGGATTCTTGGTCAACAAATCAATCTTGGGTTTGCCTATGCATTAAAAAGACGCTTTGTTGAATCCTTCGGCGAATATATCGAATGGGATGGACGTAAATATTGGATATTTCCAACACAAGAGGTTATCGCCAACCTAGCAGTAGAAGATCTAACAGAATTAAAAATAACCCTCAGAAAATGTGAATATCTTATTGGTGTCGCAAAACTCATGACACAAGGTTCCCTAAGTAAAGAATTGTTCATAAAAAGCGACCTAAAAAATGCTGAGAGAACATTACTCAACATACGTGGTATTGGACCATGGACAGCAAATTATGTTTTAATGCGTTGTCTAAGATTCCCGTCTGCTTTTCCAATTGATGATGTTGGCCTACAAAATGTGATTAAACTTTTAACAGAATCAGATCAAAAACCAACAAAAGACGAAATAAAAGAGTATGCTTCAGCATGGAAAAATTGGGAATCCTATGCAACCTTTTATTTATGGCGAGTCCTGTATTAAATTTTTCAGCACAACAATAGATAGGTTCATATTATAGATGAAATTTATTCTTATTTATAACGAAACTCCCTTTCCTTAAAATACCTTATGTATTCCACATATAGACAAGTACATCATCAATATACCAAAAACTCACAATTGAGAAGTGACAAACGGAAGAAATCCGGGTAGCTCCTATTACCCGGATTTCTTTTTATGCCTGCTCTTCAAATAATCGTGCTATTTCTATAATAACCTGAACAGCCTTTTCCATATTATCTACAGAAACGTATTCAAATTTACCGTGATAGTTTTCACCACCAGTAAAAATGTTTGGGGTTGGCAAGCCCATATATGATAATTGTGATCCATCCGTTCCCCCACGAATTGGTTGAATATTTGGTTCAATATCAAGTTTTTTCATCGCCTCATACGCAATATCAACAATTTCTCTGACCGGTTCAATTTTCTCAAGCATATTATAGTACTGATCATTCATCTCAAGAATAATATTTTCCTCACCATACTTCTCTTGCATCTGCTTCGTAATATTCGTAATTTTTTCTTTACGAGCCTCAAAGTTTTCACGTTCAAAATCTCGAATGATGTAATGGGATTTACTTTGCTCCACATCACCATTTACAGAAATGAGATGATAGAAACCTTCATATCCCTCTGTATATTCTGGCGCTTCTTCTACTGGTAATTGCGCATGAAACTCCATCGCTAACTTACTTGCATTGAGCATTTTATTTTTTGCCGTTCCAGGGTGCGTATTATTTCCTTTAAAAATAAGTTTTGCACCTGCAGCATTGAAGCTCTCATACTCCAATCCTCCAAGTGGACCTCCGTCCATTGTATAAGCGAAAGATGCTCCAAAAGCCTTCACATCAAAGTGAGATGGTCCACGACCGATTTCTTCATCAGGCGTAAATGCCACTCTAATCTTTCCATGTTTAACTTGTGGGTTATGTAATAAATAATTCATAGCAGTCATAATTTCTGTAAGGCCAGCTTTATCATCAGCACCAAGAAGCGTTGTTCCATCGGTCGTAATTATAGTGTGACCTTTATATGATGGTAATTCTGGAAATTGTTCTGGATTTAAAATAACATTCAATTCCTTATTCAATGTGATTGCCTTACCATCAAAATTCTCATGAATTTGTGGTTTCACATTCTTCCCTGTAAAATCAGTTGCTGTATCTAAATGAGCTAAAAAACCAATTACAGGAACATTTTTATCTGTATTAGCTGGAAGTGTTGCCATAACATAACCGTTTTCATCCATCGTTACTTCCGTCAAACCAATTTGTTTTAATTCTTCAACTAGTAATTTCCCAAACTCAATTTGCCCCGGTGTTGATGGTACTGTATGACTTTCTTCATTCGATTGTGTATCTATCTTCACATATCTAGTAAATCTTTCTATAAGCTCTTGTCTCAACTTATTTCACTCCTTTTTCATAAATCTCTCTTTATTATAATCCTCAAGACAAAATATTTTAAAGTTTTTGACTGTAACTAAATTATTATTTCTGTCACATTTCGTATGTTGTCTCCATTGAAAAACACATGCTCTTCCTTAGTTAAAGCATAAAAATGTAAGAGTCTATTTTGAAAACAATACCATCAAAGTAGACTCCTATTATATTTAGATTATTATTAACAGAAACTTGGAACAAACAACTACTTTTATTTCTCTATATGCATAAGTACAATTCTCCATCCATCAGGATCTTCTATCGTAATCCCCTTTTCTTTCCAGTATGGATTTTCTGGTTCAACTTCATAGTGCCCCATTGCACGTAACCTATTATTTACTTTTTCAATTTCACCTTTATCCGGTATATAAAATACAAGTAAATTGTCTTTTGTTGGAGCTGGACATGGGCTGCCATTTATATGCCTCGTAAATTCTAAATGATATTCTAAATCAGGTAATCCAAACATAACCCCATCGTATCCTTCATGATTATGAAACTCACCGATACGTTTTAAACCTAAACCTTCTTCATAAAATGCAATAACTTCTTCAAATTTATCTGTCGGCCGCGCAATTCTAAACTTGACCCAGTTCTTCATACTTTTCTCTCCCTATAAAATCTCTTTATATTCTTATTTTTAATATAAGTGAATTCAATGTTCATTACATCCCCCATTAGTACGAAGATAAGCGAATATATAAAATGCAAATTACTTGAAATACAGAGTACTACACATTAATTTAGACTTTGCGTAATAAAATAGTAATAACCATTCTATCAAACTACTTTTTAAATCCATGTTAATGGGAGGAACTGGTATGTATAAAAACGATCGAGAAAGAAAATGGAACGGTCCTTCCAAAGCCAAAGCAATCCCACTTTCTCTTTTAGAAGTAAAAAATGAGCTGAAGAAAAAAAGTAAACTCAAACAAATTCCTATTAAAACATGTAAATTAACAAAAGAAGAGAAAATACTAATTCGTGAAATTAAAGAGCGAACAACACAACTAAACAAAAATAATGTGACGAGAACACGCGCTTATTATCAGTTTTACCTTCATCATCCTGAGATACACTGGGCTCTCCTTGGACATATGGTATCGCGTAATGGTGGTTGGAATATGACAGATTTAAAAGGAGATTTATACACAAAACTATTATCGAAAAAAGATCAACTTACCTATTTCTCTTTTTTAGAGCGGGGAAACTGGTTAATCTTCCAAGATGTGTATCCACAATTTTTACTATATGAACAAAGTCTCAATAGATCTAAAACTCTCTTTTACCTTCTTCCCTATCTCAATGTCTCAACGTTTATGGAAACGATGTGGAACCATTTTTGGAAAACGGACAATCGCTATACATTAACTATAGCAATGATTATTAACGAACAAAGCTATTTAGAAAAAAGAGTCATTCAAAATGACCACTTTAAAAAGACCGTACTAAATAGCGTTGGCTTTCAACTCTTTGATTTCTTCCATTTTAATCATATCCTTTTTCCATACTATGAGGATGAGACCAAACAAAAAACATCGCTATTTGGTGTTACAATGAAGCACTTCACCTCCTTACATGAACGGATTTTACTAGGCAAACGTTTGTACTCATTATTGTTTCGTAATGAGAAAACCTTATCCAAAGTAATAAATTGGGCTCATGATCATCCGCATACTGCTTCACGAAAAGACTACTGGCCCCATTTATTTTCTGATGTAAATGAATCATTTTCTCGGGAGTTTTATAAACGAAGAACAAAAAAATGTCAACTCAGAAAAGGTGCAAATCGTTTATACAGTCCTCAATTAATATATGCATGGAAAGATTTAGATCATGAAGATGCCGAGAAAGGAGACTGGTTTGAAGATTGGCATATCGTAGACTATTTCATTGAAAAGGGAGAAAATATAAATGGAAAGATCGAGGATAACTATTGCAAAACACTTGAAAAAATTGAACTTGCAATTCTTACGAAAAAAAACATCCTTCTCCGAGATGAAGAAACTGAAAAGTAATTATCTACCGTTTGTAATCACGATAATTCTTTCTTGTTTCATCGGAACATATTTAGACTTTCTATTTGTTAGCAAACAAATGTACACATTCCCAGTCAGGCCATTTCCAAATACATTTACAATTAATGTAGCTTTTACATTATTGATATTGCCAGCCTTTACCGCTTTATTCTTGCTCATAGCAAAGAAATTATCTCCATTTTCAAGAATTCTATTTATTGTTTCAATAGGTGTTTGCGCAAATATATCAGAGCAGATTGCTGAAAATGTAGGATTATTCACCCATAGTAAGAACTGGCATCATTCGTATTCCTTGTTTGGTTATATGCTTTTCCTGTTCTTCATATGGAATTTTTATCGATGGTTAAAAACGAAATGACGATATTACAATATAGAAAATTACATATTATTAATTAACCTGCGAGATTACTGTTCGTTCTAATTCCCTCCCTTATCAGCAGTTTTATTATCGATTGAATTAGAATTAAGATGTTAATCTTTTTGAGTTATACACTAAGTATTTCCCTGTTTGAATTTAGCATAGTTTTCCCTGTTCATTCCCAACTATGAATATATTTACTCATTCTACAATGTGAATAGTGGTAACTATACATATATACAAATTGAATGCTCACTATTATAGGAATCGAGCTTCTTTAGGTTAAAGAATGATGACTCTCAATCTTTGTAAAAATACACATTCCATTTCATTTAGGCTACCTACTTATCGAAAATTGAAAGACTACAAAACAGTAACCGCATACCACTTAACTCCTATGAGAAGACTTAAAACTAGGACGATATAAATAGCAGACAAGTTCGTCACATTCTGCTTCGTGGACTGACCGTAATGATCTTCCGCGTTTCTTGCAACTAACATTGTTCCTAAAAGTGATACAATTATAATAATAACTAATGAAATTGCAAATTCCATTGGCTTTCTCTCCTCTAAAACCAGTCTATTTGAACAGAAAATTGAACCGTTCAACTTAAAAAATTTTATATTTTTGGATGAGAACATAACCAAGATCCTTAAAGCATACTACCTTTCTCTATTATAATAAGGGATGTTTATTCAAGAAGGACCTTCCACTTCTACAATTTTTTGCTCATCCACTTTACAAGTGAAAACTGGTATCTCTCAGTAATTGCTATCACTAAAAAAATTAAAAAAACAATACAAAAAAGCAAACAACCTAATGAGTCTTTCTCATCGGTTGTTTGCTTGATATGAGCTCTCAAATACATTTAAGCTATTCCTATATCAAAAATTTTTAATGTCATTAATAAGAGCACTGCTTACCAAAAGACGCGAATTAACGGTTAATAACTTCATTCTCTGTCTGAACATCAACTGGAACACGTTTTCCTATTCCAAAAGCATAAAAACTAATGACAACGATTGCTAAGAAAACGATACCTACAATAAGTGAAATTCGTGTATCTTCATTGAACCACATACCGATTAATACCATAATTAAAAAGGCAATCGTTAAATAATTTGTAACAGGCGCAAAAGGCATTTTGAACGGATGATTTTCCATTTCAGCTCCTTTTGCTTTTCTGAATCGAATTTGACTAATCAGGATGACAAACCACGGAACCATACCAGGAAGTACACTCGCGCTGTATACATACACGAATAAGTTTTTTGGTGCAATATAACTTAAAACAACGCCAACTGCTAAACCAATTAACACACCAACCGTACCAAATAAAGGTACACCGTTACGGGAAATTTTCGCAAAGTATTTTGGCGCTTGTCCATTCACCCCTAATGTATAAAGCATACGTCCTGCACTGTAAATACCACTGTTACAGCCAGACATTGCAGCTGTGATTACGACAAAGTTAATTAGTCCAGCTGCTGCTGTAATCCCAACTTTCGCAAAAGTTGCCACAAACGGGCTACCAATTGAATTTAGTTGATCCCAAGGATAAACAGTTACAATAACAAAAATTGCACCAATATAGAAGATTAAAATACGCCAAATCGTACTTTGAATTGCTTTTGTTAACGTTTTTTTCGGATCTTTTGCTTCGCCAGCTGTAATCCCAATTAATTCGACACCTTGATAAGCCCCAACCACTAGTGATAAAGCAAAGAAGAATCCTGACCAGCCACCTGTAAAGAAGCCGCCATTTTCCCAAAGATTAGATAACCCAATTGCATTCCCTCCGTTACCCAATCCGAAGAAAATAAGTCCAAACCCTGCAATAATCATTAACATAATGGTAACGATTTTAATCATTGCAAACCAAAATTCAAACTCACCAAATGATTTAACAGAAATTAAATTCGCCGCACCAAGAATCACCATTGTGATGATACCTGGCACCCAAGCAGGTAGATCTGGGAACCAGTACTGCATGTATGCCCCAACCGCTATAATTTCTGACATTCCAACAATTACCCACTGAAACCAGTTACTCCACGCCGTCATATACCCTGCTAATGGATGTATATACTTATGGCCAAATGTCGCAAATGAACCTGTTCCCGGCTCTACATACAACATTTCTCCCATCGCACGCATAATAAAAAATATAAAAATTCCAGCAATTGCATAAGCAAGCATTACCGATGGGCCTGTCCATTGAATCGTGCTGGCCGATCCCATAAATAAACCAACACCAATTGTGCCACCCAAGGCAATCATTTGAATGTGACGCGCTTCTAATCCCCTTTTTAGTTCTTTATTTGCCACTCCATTTCCTCCTCATCCACTATTCATAAGCGAGATACAATACTACAATTCCTATTAAGTAAAAAATAATAAGCAAGCGTCACTTTTTTTCTCTCTCTGAAAAGCTGCCCCTAAAATCCTTTTACTCCCCTTCGATCATTCGCAATAATCAGAAAAATAAACCCATCTTCCTTTCATCATAAAATTACAAAATTACTTATTTTATAATAATTTATCTTTCTGAGAAATACAATTATTTTTTGAAAAATTATTATATACAAATTATTAGAAAATAATAACTATATTGGTAATTTAAAACAAAACTACAACCCCAAAAAAATCATATCATTCACATTACAAATGAACTAAAAAACTTAATTGTAATAACATGTTCATCTTCTGTTCATAAACATTTCTTATTCTACAAAAGTGAAAGGAGGAACACTCATACTTATTACATTTTTGACTTTGTTGGATTTTTCAATCTCTTATATCATTTGTAGCCATCATTTTTATAAAGTGAAACTTCCATCAGTTGGATTTTTCCCCTTATCCCCTACTGTTCAGTCACATGCCAGCAGTCAACTCCCTCCTATCTTCTGTGTTTTCTCAAAATCTTGATACGGAGGACTTACTTTCAAAAAATAGAACGATAAATTAGAGGTGAAAAAATATGCGCTCGTTATATTCTAGATTTGTTATCATATCAGTTTTTATTATGCTGGTTAGTAGTATATTGGCATTTCTACTTACAAATGTATATTATCATGTTTATTTAAAGCCATATAACAGCGAGAAAATTTTAAAATATGCACAAGAAGTAAAATATTTATATGAGAAAAATACAGAACAAAATAAAGATGATTATTTACAGTCTATTTCTAACCTTGGCTTTGAAGTCTACTTAGTAGACGATAAAAAACAAGGCAAGCGGTACAGTGATAATTTCAAGAAAATGAATATTAGCGAAGAGACACTTGAACATGTATTAAAAGGAAATATATACAATGGAATTGCAACGTACCCGAATCGTTTATTTGCTACTGGCTTTTTTGATAATACACTTTTAAATAGTATTGGGATTCCTATCGAAAACAATGGTAAGGGTTATGCGCTATTTATTCGTCCGGATATTCAACATCAATTTGGAGAATTACGTATTTTCTATGCTGTTTTATTAGGGCTGATTATTATAATTAGTCTAATTTGTATCGCGGTAGCTACACGCTTTGTCGTTCGCCCTATTCAAAGATTTACACATGCGACAAAAGAGGTTGCAAGTGGTAACTATGATTTAGCACTACCAGAAAATCGCAAAGACGAACTTGGTACACTTGCAACTAGCTTTCGCAAGATGGCCCAAAAATTGCAGAATGTAGATCGGATGCGACAAGAATTTGTTTCGAATGTTTCACATGAATTTCAGTCTCCTCTCTCATCTATTCAGGGATTTTCCAAGACATTACAAACAAATGATTTAACGGTAGCGGAACAGAAACATTACTTAGGAATCATTGAATCAGAAAGTCGCCGATTGTCCAGTTTATGTAAACAATTATTAATGCTAGCTTCACTTGATAAACAAGATCTTACTTTACTTAAACAGCCTTTTAATCTAGGAAAGCAAATAAGAGATATTATTTTTATGCTTGAGTGGGAATGGAGAACAAAAGATCTTGCAGTTGAAATGGATGTTCCTAACATGCAAATTTACGGAGATGAAAACTTGCTCTATCAAGTATGGACCAACTTGTTTACCAATAGTATTAAATTTACAGAAAGTGCTGGGACAATTTCATTTGAAGCGGAAGAGCTAGACACAGAATGGCATATTTCGATTACTGATATGGGTATTGGTATACCCGAGAATGAAGTGAAAAAAATATTTGATCGATTTCATAAAGTTGATACTGCCCGAAATAGAAAAATAAATGGCAGCGGATTAGGTCTTTCTATTGTAAAAAAAGTGATTGACCTTCATGAAGGAGCAATAACCGTTGATAGTGAGCTTGGAAAAGGAACGACCTTCTCTATTTACCTTCCGAAACAACAAGAAGGAACTATATAAATCCATTTTAATTATTTCAACATATAAGTCGTTGCTATGTAGAATAAAAAGCTTTCTCTCTGACCGCTTCTATGCGTGGCCAGATGCTCTTGCTCACCTAAAAAAAGGGGGGGATGTCGTTACTTCAGTTTGTATTTATATATAAATTGTAGACTCTTCTTTTGTAACCTGTTGTTCATATTCCGTTCATATTTCCTCTTTATGATAAGAACATAGAACAAAACAAGGAGGAACGAACCTAATGTTTTTAGCACTTAAAGAATTAAAACAATCGAAATTACGATACGGATTAATTGGTACAATCATGATGTTATTATCATTTCTTGTACTTATTATATCAGGTCTAGCAAATGGTTTATCACATGCTAATGCTTCTTCTTTTATCGAAATGAAAGCAGACAAGTTTATAGTATCAGATGATATAGATGGTAAATTATTACGCTCCCAAATCAAGAAAGAAGATGTAGATAAAGTATTAGCACAGGTTGATGCAAAAGATGCTGTTCCGATGCATATTAAAGTGGCGACATTTGAAAAAGAAGGAAACTCAAATAAAGTTGATGTTGCCATTTTCTCAAGTAAACAAGATTCATTCATTGCCCCAAAAGTTATTGAAGGAAAAAACGGTACGTTAGAAAACAATGAAGTTGTTGTTGATGAATCTATCAAGCAAAAAGGGATCAAACTTGGAGATGAGCTAGTAGAACCTATTTCTAAAAAGACTTTCAAAGTTGTCGGATTCTCGCAAAATCAAATGTTTAGTCATTCACCTGTTGTTCATATGAATGAAAATGCATGGGATGCTATTGCACTTCCACATCAAAAAGATTACAGTGTAATTGCTCTAAATACTGATAAAAAAATCGACAATGCAAAAGTTATTGATAAAAAAGAAGTATTACAAAGTATTCCAGGTTATAAAGAAGAACAAGGAACATTAACGATGATTATTGGGTTTTTACTTGCAATTTCAGCATTGTTAATTGGTGTTTTCTTCTATGTCATTACATTACAAAAAACACATCAATTAGGTGTATTAAAAGCAATCGGAACAAAAAACTCATATTTAGCAAAAACTTTAGTTGTACAATCTATATTCTTAACTGGCGTTGCTCTTATCATCGGCATTGGCCTAATCTTTGCTGTAGAAGCTATTCTACCAGCTAGTATGCCGTTCTTATTAACAACAACAACAATCTTGCAATATATAGGTGTCTTTATCTTAATTAGTATACTGGGTACACTAATTTCTCTATATCAAGTATTGAAAGTAGATGCATTAGAAGCAATCGGAGGTGGCATGTAATGGTAACAGAATTAAAATGGGATAACTCATCGTCATTATTAAAGTTGGATCAAGTAAGTAAAGTATATGGCGATGGAGATACAGAAGTAACTGCTCTGCACCCAATTACATTAGATGTAAAAGAAGGCGAATTTATCGGTATTGTTGGTCCATCTGGTTCAGGAAAAAGTACATTGCTTTCCATTGCAGGGGCACTTTTATCTCCTTCAAAAGGAAATATCTATGTTTCTGGTCAAAACATAACAAGTTTATCAGAAAAAGAAATGACCGATATTCGTTTAAGAAAAATTGGATTTATATTTCAATTTGCAAACCTCGTACCTTTCTTAACAGTGAAAGAGCAACTCTTATATATCGCTAAGTTAAAGGGAGAAGATAAAAAAGAAGCTGGTAAATTGGCAGAACAATTACTGAACACTTTTGGATTATCACATCGAATGAATCATTATCCAAACCAACTTTCAGGTGGGGAAAAACAGCGGGTAGCCATTGCTCGTGCATTTATGAATAATCCAGATTTAATTTTAGCTGATGAACCTACTGCTAGTCTTGACTCAAAACGTGCTAGAGAAGTAGTTGAACGAATGAAAGATGAAGTTAAGAAAAATAAAAAAGCAGCGATTATGATTACACACGATGAAAAAATGCTTGATGTATGTGATCGAATTTTAACACTTCGCGATGGAAAATTACTACGAGAAAACGAAGTGTAAGAAAACATGTACAATAACAGTAGTCTAAAAAACTTTCTTATCCCTAGTCAAATAGGAAATAAGAAAGTTTTTTTCATTAACAGCACATTTTAATTTTTTGTTTACATCACAATTGAATCCCAATATAATAATTCAACAAACTTCATATGTAATATTGCGTTCATATTCTATTCATAATTCTCATGTAACATATTTTATATAAGGAACATGGCAGTTAGAAAGGAATGATGAACGTGTTGGCATCTGCTATTACATGTATTACAGCTGCACTCATTTTTTATACAATTGGCGTATGGAGTGAAAAATTCCAAAAGACATTAAAACCTTGGCATGTCGTCATTTTTTGGCTCGGACTCGTATGTGATACACTCGGAACGACTTTAATGGAAAAGATGGCAGAAGCAGGATCCCTATTCAGTTTCCACGGAATCACAGGTCTAGCAGCCATTTTACTGATGTTATTCCATGCTGTTTGGGCAACAATTGTGTTAATCAAAAAAGATACAAAAATGATGACAACATTCCACAAGCTAAGTATTATCGTCTGGTTCATTTGGCTAATCCCATATATTTCTGGCCTTATATACGGAATGACAAACCACTAATAATCGCAGCCTACTATCCAAAAATAAACATTGCTAATGCTACCTAGGAGGTATATGATGAAAAAGTTATACAATGCAGCATTCACTTATTTAATTATTGGTTTATTATCAGGTGTATTTGCGAGAGAATATTCAAAAGCGCAAGGAATTCAAGGTACTACATCGTTATACAAGTTGCACACACATGTGCTAGTTCTTGGATTTTTATTCTTCTTACTCGCCTTTGCCCTATCAAAATCATTTGCATTCTATAAAGAAAAAAGTTTTAACATGTGGTTTATCCTCTATAATTTAGGATTAGTTTTAACAGTTGGTTCAATGACGGCCCGCGGACTCCTTCAACTCAATGGGGCTGATTTTAAAGGGTTAAGTCATATTGCGGGAATGTCTCATACGATCATTGGTGCCGCTCTCGTTTGGTTTATGATTCTATTAAAAAAATCGTTCAAAGGATAAAAGGAGGTCAAACATGAGCTTAGCTGTTTTATCAAGTATCATTGCTCTGTGTATGGCTGTTGGAATGATGTTTCTTCGCTTAAAATCAGCAAAGAAACCTGTAACACTTAAAAAAATTGTACTCCCTCCAATTTTTATGAGTACGGGGGCATGCATGTACTTCTTACCAGAATTTCGCTTAACATCATCTGAAATTCTCGAAGCAGTTATTGTTGGTTTATTTTTCTCTATTTTTCTTATTAAAACATCAAAATTTGAAATTCGCGGAAAAGACATCTATTTAATACCTTCTAAAGCATTTATCTTTATTTTAGTCGGTTTATTAGCTGTCCGCCTCGGTATGAAAGAATATTTAAGTCAATCAATTGATTTAGGACAATTAAGCGGTATGTTCTTCTTACTCGCTTTTGCGATGATCGTCTCTTGGAGAATTGGAATGTACCGTTCATTTATAAAATTGCAGCGGGAAATACAGTTTGTAGACAGAAGCCTTTAATGGAAAAACACATCTCTAAATAACCTGAGCCTGATACAATATCGGACTCAGGTTATTTATTTTCCTTTAAAACCGTTTATGAATGTATAGATGAGCTTCACACATACTTCCTATACATCATCTTCCTATCAATAGTACCCTTATTGTAAAAATAAACATCGCAACAAACAAAAAAGAAGCGATTTATTTTATCACTTCTTTTTCTTCACCTAATATTCCCTCGAAATAACAGACAAAAAAATCTATTATTGCATGTCCATTCCATCTTTCCTATTCACTACTTATTTTCATTGCAGTAAAGGTAATTTCCCTCAACACACCTATCCTACATCACCCGTTTAAACATCTTTTCCAGTTCATACGTCGAATGATGTACAAGGATTGGTCTACCATGTGGACATGTGTAAGGATTTGTTGTTGTGCGCAATTCTTCTAGCAAAGCAAAAATTTGATCGTTCGTTAAATATTGATTTGCTTTAATCGATGCTTTACAGCTCATCATAATGGCTGCTTCTTCACGCAGTTTTTTTATATCAACTTTTTTTAGCTTTACGACCTGCTGCATCATTTCGTCTATGATTTCTGTTTCCTGACCTTTCGGGAACCACGTTGGATGCGAACGAACAATAAAGGATTGGTGGCCGAATTGCTCTAGGAACAATCCTACCTTTTTCAATTCTTCTAATTGTTCTTCGACACGTAGGAATTCAGTAAGGGATAAATCAATACGATATGGTACAAGTAACTCCTGTACTTCTTGCCCAACTTGACCTACTTTATCACGGAAATATTCATAATTGATTCGCTCTTGCGCCGCATGTTGGTCAATCATATATAACCCTTTATCATTTTGAGCGAAAATATAAGTTCCGTGCATTTGTCCAATTGGATAAAGCGGTGGTAAATCGTTTCCGTTCATTTTAATCTCTTCGATCTCTTGAATCTCTTCTTCTAATTCCTCTAATTCAAAGTCTTCTTCACTGCTATCCCATTCTTGTTCTTCTTGAGCCTTTTCTTCAATTAGCGATTTAGAAGTTGGTTGCCAACTTTCTTCTCTTACAAGTGATTGTGGTGGCTGCCATTCTTGCTTCGGCTGTTGCCAAAGTTGCGGCGCTGGCGTTTGTTTTATTGTACTTACTTCTTGCTTCTCATCCATCCCAGTTGGTAAGACGATATTAGGCATTGGTGGTTCTTTTGGTTTTGTATGTTCAAAATGAAATTGCTCTTGTACACTTTCATCTTTTTCTTTTTTCTTCGTTGTAACACCAGCATCTGGAATGAGCTGCACTTTTTTAAACGCGTCTTGCAATGTTTTTTCAATGAGTTGCAGTAACTCCTGTTCTTTACTGAAGCGCACTTCTAACTTAGCTGGATGAACGTTAACATCTACTAACATTGGGTCCATCTCGATTGATAAGAAACCAATTGGATAGCGGCCAACTGGAAGCAATGTGTGATACCCTTGCTGAATAGCTTTCATTAATACATAATTCCGAACGTAACGACCATTTACAATCGTTGACATATAGTTACGAGATGCTCTCGTTACTTCAGGTAGCGTTACATAACCACGAATCGTAAAATCTAATGATTCTGCTTCAATTGGAATCAATTTTTTCGCAACTTGAATACTGTAAATGGCTGCAAGTACTTGTCTTACATCACCATTCCCAGAAGTGTGTAGCAGCTTCTTCTCATTATGAAACAATTTCAAAGATACTTCTGGATGGGACATCGCAATACGATATACAATGTCTGTAATATTCCCAAGCTCTGTATGAATTGTCTTCATATATTTAAGGCGCGCTGGTGTGTTAAAAAACAGGTTTTGAACCGTAATATCTGTCCCTTTACGGCTCGCTGTTTTTTCCTGCTTTATAATGTCTCCACCTTTAATAATAAGATGTGTACCTGGTGCATCTCCTGTGCTTGTGATTAACTCTAATTCACTAACAGATGCGATACTTGGCAATGCCTCACCGCGGAAGCCAAGCGTTCTGATACGAAACAGATCATTTTCATCTTTAATTTTGCTTGTTGCATGTCGTTCAAAGGCAACAATACAATCTTCCTCAACAATGCCATCTCCATTATCAATGATGCGAATTTTCGATAATCCAGCTTCTTCTAAGTGGATTTCAATAGATGTACTATTCGCATCGATGGAATTTTCGACAAGTTCTTTTACAACTGAAGCAGGGCGTTCGACTACTTCCCCTGCCGCAATTAAGTTAGAGAGTTGGTCATCGAGTTTGCGAATTTTCCCCATCTACTTACTCATCCTTTCTTTAACTTTTTTTGTAAACGATACAATTCATTTAATGCTTCTAGAGGCGTCATATCAAGTAAATCAATTTTTTTAATTTGTGTTAAGACAGCCGTTTCTTTTTGATCTAGTACAGGGTTTTCTTGTTTTTTAGGAGATTGTTCTGCCGCAAAGAACGAAAGCTGTGATTCTGCTTCTTCGTTCTTCTCTGATAGTGTCTCTACCTCTTCTTTTATTACAACTGGTTCTTGTACCTTTTCTTCTTGAATTTTGACTTCTGCACGTTTCGGAATAATGATTTCCTCTTGTCCTTCTAACTGCGCTAATACTTCTTTTGCACGAGCAATTAAACTATCTGGAAGCTCCGCAAGTTGTGCAACATGAATACCATAACTTTTATCTGCTGCACCGTCTTGAATTTTATGCAAGAAGACAACTTTTCCGTTTTCTTCAATAGCCGAAACATGTACATTTTTAAGGTGTGTTAAACTTTCTTCTAACACTGTTAATTCATGATAGTGTGTCGAGAATAGCGTCTTTGCACCAATTTGATCATGAATATGTTCAATAATTGCTTGTGCAAGTGCCATACCGTCATACGTAGATGTACCACGGCCAATTTCATCAAATAAAATTAAACTTCTTTCTGATGCATTCGCAATTGCATTTTTCGCTTCTAACATTTCAACCATAAATGTACTTTGACCTGAAATTAAATCATCTGCTGCACCAATTCTCGTAAAGATTTGATCGAAGACTGGTAATACAGCTTCTGTTGCTGGTACAAAACAACCGATTTGCGACATAACAGTAACAAGTGCTAATTGACGCATATACGTACTCTTACCAGACATGTTTGGACCTGTAATTAAAAAGACATCCATATTTTCTGGCATCACACAATCATTCGGAACATACAATTTGCCGTTCAATACTTTTTCTACAACAGGATGGCGACCATCTTTTATAAAGATTTCACGCTTATCTGTTAAAACTGGTTTTACAAATTGTTCTTCTTCACTCACTGTCGCGAAGCTTTGCAGTACATCTAGTTCACTAATAACTTTCGCTAGATGCTGTAATTTCGGAATAAATACTTTTACTTCTTCACGTAGTGAAGTAAACAAATCATATTCCAGCTGTACAATTTTTTCCTCTGCCTCTAAAATCAATGTTTCTTTTTCTTTTAATTCATCTGTAATAAAGCGTTCCGCATTTGCAAGCGTCTGTTTGCGTTCATAACGCCCTTCTGGGAGCGAAGCGAGGTTTGCCTTTGTCACTTCAATATAGTAGCCGAAAATACGGTTATAACCAATCTTTAATGATTTAATTCCTGTAATATCACGCTCACGTTTTTCAAGTTCTGCAATCCACGTTTTTCCGTTCTTACTAACATAGCGATATTGATCTAACTGGTCATTATAGCCATCTTTTATAATATCACCGTCTTTTATAGAAAGCGGTGGATTTTCTTGAATACTTCTGCCTAGTAATTCTGTTAAACTTTCACATGGATCAGCGCCTTGAATTAATCTTGCTGCGTAAGAATTGTCTAATAAACTAATCGCCTCTAAAATAGCTGGCACTTGCAGAAGTGAACGTCTTAATTGCAGTAAATCACGTGCATTTACATTACCATATGCAACTTTCCCTGCTAAACGCTCTAAATCATACACTTCTTTTAGTTTTTCTTTTAAATCTTCACGTAAGAAATAGTCATTCACAAACGTTTCAACCATTTCTAAACGTTCCTCAATCTTTTCTTTTTGTATAAGCGGGCGTTCCATCCACTGTTTTAACATACGACCGCCCATCGCTGTTTTTGTTTTATCTAATAGCCATAATAAAGAGCCCATTTTTTCTTTTGTTCGAAGTGTTTCTGTTAACTCTAAGTTACGCTTTGAATGTACATCAATTTTCATAAATTGATTTGTATAATAAATATCTACAGGCTGCAGATGATCTAATGAACGTTTTTGTGTTCTTAATACATAATTTAATAATCGTCCTACTGCTGTAACTAATTTCGTTTGGGTTACATTTCTCACAAGATGCTCTAATCCTTCAGGAACTTTCGTTTCATCTTCATAAGAGATTGTCATCTTTAATGTTTCTGTCAACTTGTTTAGCTCATCTTTTGAAAATGTGGAATCTACAACAATTTCTTTTGAACCTGTTGCGTATACTTCCAACAAGACATCTTCTACAGAACCTGTTAACAATGTTACCGTATTTTGTCCTGTTGTTAAATCATTACAAGCTAGTGCATAAGAACCATCTTCAAAATGAGTTAACGCTGCTAAGAAGTTGTTTTCTTTCTCATCAATTGTGCGCCCTTCCATCATCGTTCCTGGCGTAATCAATTGAACAACTTCACGACGTACAACACCTTTTGCTGTTTTCGGATCTTCTACTTGCTCACAAACCGCAACCTTATATCCTTTTTCAACGAGCTGTTCAATATAATTTTTTGCTGCATGATACGGTACACCACACATCGGTATACGATCACTACTCCCACCATCTCGGCTCGTTAATGTGATTTCAAGCTCGTGCGCTGCTTTAACCGCGTCTTCAAAAAACATTTCATAAAAATCACCTAATCTAAAAAATAAAAAGGCATCTTGATAGTCTGCCTTGACCTTTAAATATTGTTGTATCATCGGGGTATACTGAACCATTTGTTTCCTCCATACTTCATAAAAATGTGCTATATATTTATATGCCGCACTTCACGGACACTCTCATCTCCTCTTTTGGGAGTCTCTCTTCATTATAGCACATTTTTATCTTGAAACATGTTCATTCACATCATGTAAAAAGCTAGGAAGAGTTTCTCCCTAGCTTTCTATTATTCTTCTTCTGCATCTACAATAAAATTTGGATCTAACTCTTCAAATTCATCGTCATCTACTTCAAAATTATCCTCAGCCTCTGGACATCCATCTGGATTTACATTTACACACATTTTTGTTTCACCGACCACTTCAGTTACAAATTCACGCTCTACAGTTACAACAATTTTGTTACCATTTGGTGAAACGATTGCTTCTAAACAATTAGGATGTTGAATAACACGGGTAATAATTTCTAAATCTTCACCCGAAAAGTTTTTGTCACGATATCCAACATTGATTTCATCCGTATAACTAACACGTTCTGTTACAACTTCTGTTTTTGTGTTTTCATTAAATGAATACCACGTATTCACATCGTAGTATCCTTCAATTTCTACAGACTTCCCATTCTTTCTTGCTTCATATGTGTGATTAATTACCCAACATCCGAGAATACTCGTCGGTTCATGATTTGATTCACATGTATGCGTTGACTTTGTATACCTACGTCCTTTTCCCACTACTGCCTTTGTAATAATCTCTCTAAATTCGGACATTCGGAACCCTCCTCAATCAATATTCACTTAATCATATGCGTGACAATAGCGGAATGTGTCATTCTTTTTTTGACAAAAGACTATAGAGTAGAATAAAAACAAAAAAAAGATGTCCATAAGACATCTCTCTTAACAACCACAGTTTCCTTTTTTACTCTCTACTTCAGCACCTGTTTCACCTTTTAACACATTGCCACCAGTTGAAATTAAAATTTCATCTGTTACGTTATTAGAAATGGTACTTGCTACAAGCTGCAGTAAATCATTTACATATGTTTGTGAAGATTTAAATTCCTGTACAACCGGAATGCTATCAAGTTTATCTTGCAGAGCATCTATTTCCGCTTCTACTTTTTTCAATCCTTCCCATTTCCCATAATGCTGCAGGTTTACTGCTTGTTTTTGCAGTACTTTAATTTCATCTATTGCACGTTTGACATTTTCATTTTTATGAATTTGTGCTTCCGCACGTTTAAAGAAATCTACTTCTTCTGTTTCAGAAATCATTTTCGCCAATTCTTTTGCTTGCTCAACAATTTCATCTTTTGTATAAACTTTCATCTATTATTTCACCTCGATCGGCTCCTCAACCAATTCCCCGTTTAGAGACCAAGTTTTTGCTTCCGTTACTCTTACTTTCACAAGCTGACCAATTGCAGATTTTGGAGCTACGAAGTTTACCAGCTTATTAGTACGTGTATAACCTGCAAGTACATCAGGGTTATTTTTACTTTCTCCATCAACTAATACTTCAACAATTTTACCTTTATATCGTTTATTCTTTTCTATAGAATATTCATTAACTAGTGCATTTAAACGTTGTAAACGCTCTTTTTTGACTTCCATCGGTACATTATCCTTCATTTTTGCAGCAGGTGTACCTTCACGTGGAGAATAAATAAATGTAAATGCACTGTCAAAACCTACTTCGCGATATAACGACATCGTTTCTTCAAATTGCTCGTCTGTTTCATTTGGGAAACCAACGATAATATCAGTTGTTAATACGGCATCAGGAATCGCCTCTTTAATTTTACGTACAAGTTCTAAATAATGTTCCCGTGAATATTTACGTGCCATAATCTTTAGCATATCTGTACTTCCAGATTGCACTGGTAAGTGGATATGTTCAACTAAATTACCGCCTTTTCCAAGCACTTCAATTAAGTGATCATCAAAATCACGTGGGTGACTTGTTGTAAAGCGAACACGTGCTATATCAATCTTACGAAGTTCATCCATTAAATCGCCAAGACCATATTCTAAATCTTCAAAGTCTTTACCATATGCGTTTACGTTCTGACCAAGCAACGTAATTTCTTTATATCCATTTGCAGCTAAATGACGAATTTCATTAATAATATCTTCTGGACGGCGACTACGTTCTTTGCCACGTGTATACGGTACGATGCAATATGTACAGAATTTGTCGCATCCATACATAATGTTTACCCATGCTTTAATATCACCACGACGTACTTTCGGAAGGTTTTCAATTACATCTCCTTCTTTAGACCATACTTCAACAACTGTTGCTTTTGAGAACATCGCATCCTTTAAAATGTACGGTAAACGGTGAATATTATGTGTACCAAATACCATATCTACATGCTGGTTTTTTTGCATAATTTTGTTTACAACGGATTCTTCTTGAGACATACAACCACACACACCGATTAAAAGATCCGGATTTCTTTGTTTTAATGGTTTTAAATGTCCAAGTTCCCCAAATACTTTATTCTCAGCGTTTTCACGAATAGCACAAGTATTTAATAGAATCACATCTGCATCTTCTGTCGAAAATGTTGGTTCATATCCAAGCGCTGTAAAAATACCAGCCATTACTTCTGTATCATGCTCATTCATTTGACATCCATAAGTACGGATATAAAACTTTCTTCCTGCACCAAAGTTACGAAACTCTTCTGGCAAACCAAAATCACGTTCAATTTTAACTTCTTCTTTCCCGCGCTTTTTCGCATCTTTTAAAGAAGGCGGCTGATATACACTTTCAAAGTATTTACTGTAATCTTTTTCTCCTTTTTTCATAGAAGAATTGGCTTGTTGACTTGCTAATCGTTGTTGCTCGTTCATGGGTAATCTCCTTTCAACCTTAACTCTACACACTCTGTAGTCCATTTTGATGACAATTAGACCCATCTTAAAGATTAGGATAGTTTGAGAGATAGCTTGCCCCTTTGAAACTCGAGTAGTCGATCTAACCATCCGTAAGAATGGAGTCCTCCCGACACCAATAGACATTCCCTTTTTTGTTGTTTTAACTTTGTCCTAAAAAACATATTACTTTATTCCTATACACACTATCATAGTATAAGATGTTTAGCCAAATTTAACAACAAAGAGACCATACCATACCCACTTACTTCAGCGCACAAACCCATTTAACTAACAAGACGATACACTTATTGTTTTAACATTCTGAATTTTATGAGTGAATAAAAAAGCTGCCATTAAGCAGCTTTTTATTACGATTACATAAACTCAGCAACGAGTTCATCAAACATTTTTTGATCCATTTGTAAATCAGCCTGCACTAAAGGTTTTTCACTATATCCCTTTACAAGTTCTTGATAAGAAGGCTGTTCTGTATTTTGATAAATTAAACCCGTTACTAAACCTTTGTTTTCCATTAATGTTTGCATAGCAATCATACGATTAGATGGATCGTATCCTTCGACTGTGCTTAGTTTTGTTAAGTTCTCTTTAAACCAGTCATACGTATTTACTTTATTATAAGTTACACATGGACTGAATACGTTAATTAAAGAGAACCCTTTATGCTGAATACCAGCTTCGATAAGCTGCGTTAATTCTTTTAAGTCACTTGAAAAGCTTTGCGCCACAAATGTCGCACCAGCTGTTAATGCCATTTCCATTACAGATAACGCTGGTTCAATTGAACCTTGCGGTGTACTTTTCGTTTTAAAGCCGGCTTCACTACGTGGTGAAGTTTGACCTTTTGTTAAACCGTAAATTTGGTTATCCATAACAATGTAAGTAATGTCAATGTTACGACGAATCGAATGAATTGTATGTCCCATACCGATTGCGAAGCCATCTCCGTCACCACCAGATGCGATAACTGTTAAATCACGGTTTGCCATTTTCACGCCTTGTGCAATTGGCAGTGCACGTCCATGAATACTATGAACGCCATATGAATTAATGTAACCTGAAATACGACCCGAACAGCCAATTCCAGAAATAACAGCTAATTCATCTGGGTTTAAACCAACGTTAGCTGCTGCACGTTGAATTGCAGCTTGCACCGAGAAGTCTCCGCAACCTGGACACCAGTTTGGTTTTACACTGTTACGAAAGTCCTTAAATGTTGCCATTTAATACAACCCCTTTTTTGCATTCGTTGTAAATTTCTTTTGGTAGGAATGGATTCCCGTCATATTTTAACAGACTAGAAATTTTCTCACCATTGCCAAGATTCATTTTCATAATGTTAGTAAGCTGACCAGTTGCATTGTTTTCTACTACAACAACGCGTTTTGCTCCCTTCACAAGTGGAAGAATTTCATCAGTTGGGAACGGATGAATTAAACGAACGTGAGCATGATTTACTTTTAATCCTTCTTGCTCTAAGCGCTCCATCGCTTCTTCAATTGCACCACGAGTAGAGTTAAAGCCAACTAACAATACATCAGCGTCATCATACTTAGCATTTTTGTAAACAGGGGTATTAAACTTTAAATTCTCCATTTTACGGAAACGTTTGTCCATTTGTGCTTTACGATTTAGTGATGATTCAGAAGGTTTACCAGTTTCATCATGCTCTACACCTGTCACATGGTGAATACCATTTTTCATACCAGGTAAAACGCGTGGCGAAATACCATCTTCTGTCACTTCGTAACGTTTAAAGTAAGCTTTATTTTCACGCTCTGGTAACTCTGCTTGTAAATCAAGCTTACCGCGGCGAATTTCTACTCTATCTAACTTCAGTGGTTCTACAGTTTGCTTTCCTAAAGAAAGCTGTAAATCTGTTAAGAAAATAACAGGAACTTGGTATTCTTCTGCTAAGTTAAACGCTTCTACGATATCATAGAACGCTTCTTCAACAGTACTTGGTGCCATTACGATTTTTGGAATTTCCCCATGTGTACCGTAAATCATCGCCATTAAATCAGACTGCTCTTGTTTTGTTGGTAAACCAGTACTTGGGCCACCACGTTGTGTATCTATGATAACAAGAGGTGTTTCTGTAATACCAGCTAAACCAATTGCTTCCATCATTAAAGATAGACCAGGTCCTGCTGATGCTGTTAATGTACGTACACCAGCATAGTTCGCACCAATTGCCATTGTACAAGCGGCAATTTCATCCTCTGTTTGGATGACTGTTCCGCCTACTTTTGGTAATTTTTTAATTAAGTATTCCATAATTTCAGAGGCAGGTGTAATTGGATATGCTGACATAAAACGTGCACCGCCAGCTACTGCACCAAATGCAATTGCATCGTTACCGATCATAAACATACGTTTTTGACCATCAGCTTTTTCAAGCTGCATCATATTTACTTTTTCACCAAGTAATTCTTTCATATATTGAGAGCCGCGTTTGATTGCTTCCATATTCTTCTGAACGACTTGCTCTCCCTTGCGACCGAAAATTTCTTCAACAACTTCTAAATATACAGTTTCATCTAATCCTAATACCGCACTAGATGCTCCAACGGCAACCATGTTTTTCATTAATGATGTCCCTAATTCAGAGGCAATATCTGTAAAAGGTATTGCATATAAATTCACATCTGCACTTTCTGGTATAGTTGGATTAAATTTTGCATCTGCAACAACAATCCCACCCGGGCGTAATTCGTGGAAGTTAAAGTCAATTGTTTCTTGATCAAATGCAATTAAAATATCTAAATCATCAGATATCGCACGTACTTCAGTTGTACTTACGCGAATTTTATTATTTGTATGACCACCTTTAATTCGTGATGAAAAGTGGCGGTAACCGTATAGGTAATACCCTAAGCGGTTTAATGCAATACAGAAAATTTCTCCTGTACTTTCAATCCCTTCACCTTGTTGTCCTCCAACTTTCCATGAAAGTTGACTAATCATCTCCTACACCCCTTTTGGCTGCATTCATTGTAGTGTATTTTTTTACAGTAATAGTGTAGCACTTTTTGTGCAAAGAAACTACAATGGACGCAAATTATACCTCTTCAGACTTCCCTGAATCTTTTGCATAATCTTAATTCGTCTACAATTCTAGCCTTACAATGAAAAAAATGCAATGATTTGGTCTGATTTTCATTAAACTTTTTAACTTTTCTAACTATTTGAATTTAAATTTAAAAGACAATATAAAATAAGCATCTAGAAAAGAATGTGATCAATGAAATTATCATATAAAAACCTTTTGACATTTGTTTCACTGTATCGCTTACTCAGTTCATTGATTACACATTCATAATGTCGATACGCCTCTACACCGACAACCATTTTTGTAATACCATCAAAATCCGAACCAAACCCTATATTACGCTCTCCTCCAAGTGAACAAATATGCTCCACATGCCGTAATATGTCATCTATATAAGCAGCCCTTTGATTGCTTAAAAACTCCGGAACGAAAGTTACACCAATTACACCATCTTTTTGAATAAGTGCTTGTACTTGTTCATTTTTCAAATTACGCGGGTGTTGACAAAGCTCATAACAATTTGAATGTGATGCAATTGGATATTGTGCAATTTCTATCACATCCCAAAAACCTTTTTCGTTTAAGTGAGACACATCTGTCCATAAACGAAACGAATTCAGTTCTTCTACAACCTTCCTACCAAACGTAGTAAGTCCTGCTCCTCTCGTTTCAAGTGCTCCATCAGCTAATAAATTCGCATGATTCCAAGTGAGTCCCATAGATCGAACTCCTAAGCGATAGAGCGTGAGCAATTTCATCATTTCTTTTCCAATTGGTTCGCCGCCTTCTAATGTTAAAATGGCACCAATTTCATTGGGTCCTAACTGCTCTATGTCTTTTTTTGTTTGAATCAATTTCATATTTGGTAGCGATAATACCTGCTTATAAAATATATCTACCATAGCTAGCGCGGCTTCAAAACGTTGTTCATATGGCACTGTTTCTGGGACATATATCGCAAAGCATTGAACGCTTCCTTTTCTTTTTTCCAGCTGTTCAAATGTAATATGTAAAGATGGATCGTTTTGAAAATCCTTCTTTTCTTTTGAACTCCATAGTTGCCATAATACATCACAATGTGCATCAAAAACTTTCACTTTTATCCCCCTTCCTCATAAAAACAACCTGTTTGCATAAAAGCAAACAGGTTGTTTAAACTTAACGAGGTTCTACAATTAATTTTATTGCTGTACGTTCTTCACCATCAATCATAATGTCTGTAAAAGCCGGAATACAAATTAAATCTAAACCACTAGGCGCTACAAATCCTCTTGCAATTGCTACTGCCTTCACGGCTTGATTTAATGCACCTGCGCCAATAGCTTGGATTTCTGCTGTTCCGCGTTCGCGGATAACCCCAGCAAGTGCACCGGCTACAGAGTTAGGGACCGAAGTTGCTTTAACTTTTAATATTTCCATTCCTCGTTTCCTCCTCGTTTCTTTAAAAAGTATTAGCGATTATTTCACTTTAACTTATATTCACGAGGAAAGACATGTATTCCTGCTTAATTTCTGTAATTTTTCTAAAAAATTAAAATATAATGTTTTTTCTAACTTTTAAATTATATTATTCAAAAAATGGCTGATCATCATTGATTAAAATACGTTCAATTTTTTTAGCTTTTCCAGTATTTGGATCAACATCAATTAACACTGCGCTTAACTGTGTTCTTCCATTTGTTACTTCAAAACGTACAGGTAAATTCGTTAAAAACTTCTTCAGTACAGCTTCACGATCCATCCCTAAAATTCCATCATATGGACCAGTCATTCCAACATCTGTAATGTAAGCTGTCCCACTTGGTAAAATACGATTATCTGCTGTTGGAACATGCGTATGTGTCCCTACTACTGCTGTAGCACGTCCGTCTACATACCAACCAAGTGCTTGTTTTTCACTTGTTGTCTCAGCATGAAAATCAATAAAGATAATATTTGTGCGCTTTTTCGCAATGTTAATTAATTCATCCACTTTTCGGAACGGACAATCAATTGGCGGAAGGAACGTACGTCCTTGTAAGTTAATTACTGCTACTTCTGTACCGTTACAATTTACAAAAATAAGTCCTTTTCCTGGTGTTCCCTCCGGAAAGTTGGCTGGTCTTGCAAGATATTTAGCATCATCAATAAATTCAAACACTTCACGGTTATCCCAAGCATGATTCCCAAGTGTAACTGCTTGTGCACCGCACTCTAAAAAGTTCCGGTAAATTTTCTCTGTAATACCACGACCACCTGCAGCATTTTCTCCATTAATAATTGTTACAGTAGGCGTATATTTTTTCTTTAACGCTGGTACGTATTGTTGAATCATACCTCTTCCAGGGGACCCTACTACATCTCCAACAAATAAAATTCTCATATGTCTTACCCTTTCTATGTACTGCTTATTTTATTACTATCCGCAAATAGCGAGATCAAAGTTGTTTACAAACAATTTATTTTATATTGCCCAATCCCAACACAAAAAAATAAAGTGGTGCTTCACCACTTTATTTTGCGTATTCCACTGCACGTGTTTCACGAATAACGGTTACTTTGATATGTCCTGGATAATCCAGTTCATTTTCAATACGTTTTCGAATATCCCGCGCTAAACGATGAGCTTCTAAATCATCGATTGTATCAGGTTTTACCAAGATGCGAACTTCACGTCCTGCTTGAATTGCAAAAGATTTTTCTACTCCTTCATAGGATTCTGAAATCTCTTCTAACTTCTCAAGACGACGAATATAGTTTTCAAGTGTTTCACTACGAGCTCCTGGTCTTGCAGCTGATAACGCATCTGCTGCCGCAACTAAAACCGCAATGATGGAAGTTGGTTCTGTATCACCATGGTGAGATGCGATACTATTAATAACAACCGGATGCTCTTTATATTTCGTTGCGAGTTCAACACCAATTTCAACGTGACTACCTTCTACTTCGTGGTCAATTGCTTTTCCAATATCATGCAACAGACCTGCTCGTCTCGCTAATTTTTCGTCCTCGCCAAGCTCCGCTGCCATCAGTCCTGTTAAGTACGCTACTTCCATAGAGTGTTTCAACACGTTTTGTCCATAACTTGTACGGTATTTCAAACGACCTAAAATCTTAATTAAGTCTGGATGTAATCCGTGGACACCTACTTCAAACGTTGTTTGTTCCCCAACTTCGCGAATGTACTCATCCACTTCACGTCTCGATTTTTCGACCATTTCCTCAATACGCGCTGGGTGAATACGTCCATCCTGTACGAGCTTATCAAGAGCGATACGAGCTGTTTCACGACGAATTGGATCGAATCCTGATAGAATTACCGCTTCTGGCGTATCATCAATAATAAGGTCAATACCTGTTAACGTTTCTAACGTACGAATATTACGACCTTCGCGTCCGATAATACGTCCCTTCATTTCGTCATTTGGAAGATTTACAACCGAAACGGTTGTTTCAGCAACATGATCAGCCGCACATCTTTGCATTGCAAGAGATAAAATCTCTTTTGCTTTCTTATCCGCTTCTTCTTTCGCACGAACTTCACTTTCTTTTACCATAACGGCAATTTCATGAGAAATTTCACTTTCCACTTTCCCTAAAATGATCGCTTTCGCTTGTTCGCGTGTCAGATTGGAAATGCGCTCTAATTCTGTTTGTTGCTTTTGAACTAACTCTCCCACTTTGCTTTCCAACTCTTCAATCTGTTGTTGTCTCGCTACAAGAGATTCCTCTTTCTTTTCTAACATTTGCTCGCGCTTATCGAGCGTTTCGTCTTTACGATCAAGGTTCTCTTCTTTTTGCATTAAACGATTTTCTTGTTTTTGTAATTCGCTTCTACGGTCACGAATTTCTAATTCAGCTTCTGTACGAAGTGTATGAATTTCATCCTTTGCTTCTAAAAGCGCTTCTTTCTTAAGTGCTTCTGCTTCGCGATTCGCATCGTCTAAAATACGTCTCGCTTCATTCGCTGCACCATTAATCTTCGCTTCTGCAATAGACTTTCGAACAAAAAAGCCAACAACTGCACCGACTGTTGCAAGCAAAATGGAGATGAGTATCCAAACTGTACTACTCATGATTTCACCTCCCCTTGCTATGAATGAAAAAAGACTGTCGGCATGTACATTGAATTGCAACGTACAGCAAAGACCGTCGCCCCGCTTTTTTAAGGGACTTTCTTCATTTCACAATTAAAATGTCATATTATTATTTCGAAAAGGTATAGAACCTACCCCGAATGTTACTTCTCTTCTAGAGAAGAGTGTATCGTATATAAGAAAAAATATACATTCTCATTGTATCTATCGCATTTTTCATTGTCAAGCGTTGTCTACTTTTACTTTCTTTACCTTTGTCATGTAAATCTTCTTTTTACAAAAAAAGTTTATACTCATCAATGATAACAACCCTTACTAAATCAGTTCTAACAAAGGAAAAAACCTTACAAAAAGGCCTTGTTACATATTATTGTGAGATAAAAAATAAAAGACACGGAGTCGTGTCTTTTATTAATCAAGAAGAGTTCCATCTTCCATACTTTCAGCAGCAGAATCTTCACTAATTCCATGGTGCTCACGAATAAAGAATGCAATTTCATCTCTTACATCTGGATTTTCTTTTAAGAACTGCTTCGCATTTTCGCGTCCTTGTCCTAAACGTTCTTCATTATAAGAATACCAAGCACCACTTTTTTGAACGATATCAAGTTCAGAAGCCATATCTAAAATTTCGCCTTCTCGTGAAATTCCTTCTCCATACATAATATCAACTTCAGCAACACGGAAAGGAGGTGCCACTTTATTTTTTACTACTTTTATTTTCGTTTTGTTACCAACAATGTCATTACCTTGCTTTAATTGCTCAGCACGACGTACTTCAAGACGAACTGTTGAATAGAATTTCAACGCACGACCACCTGGCGTTGTTTCTGGGTTCCCGAACATAACCCCAACTTTTTCACGAATTTGGTTAATAAAGATTGCAATTGTTTTTGATTTATTAATCGCACCAGAAAGCTTACGAAGTGCTTGTGACATTAAACGCGCTTGTAAACCGACATGAGAGTCACCCATTTCCCCTTCGATTTCCGCTTTTGGTACAAGAGCCGCTACAGAGTCAATTACGATGATATCAATTGCACCGCTTCGTACTAATGCTTCTGCAATTTCTAAACCTTGTTCTCCTGTATCAGGCTGTGATAATAGTAACTCATCAATATTAACACCTAACTTTTGTGCATATACCGGATCCATCGCATGCTCAGCATCAATAAATGCTGCTTGTCCACCTTGACGTTGCACTTCTGCAATCGCATGTAAGGAAACTGTTGTTTTACCTGAACTTTCAGGTCCGTAAATTTCGATAATACGGCCACGTGGGTAACCACCAACACCTAAAGCTACATCAAGTGCTAATGAACCACTCGGTACCGTAGAAATTCTACGTTCTGCCTGTTCTCCTAATTTCATAATAGAACCTTTACCGAATTGCTTCTCTATTTGTTTTAACGCCATATCTAATGCCGCTTGACGATCACTCATTCAAAATTCCTCCTTAACTGAATTGCTAATCTCATTATACCTATTTTCATATCAATTTGCCAACAAAAATCGAACATTTATTCGTTTTTTTTATTTTCTATAGAAGAATGTATGATTTTCATTACAAAAAAGCTAGAAGAGGTTTAAATCTCTTCTAGCTTTTTATACAAATGATAAAATCCATATTTCACAGAGCGTTCTCGAATTTGCTGACGGCTTCCGCTTAATTTAAGAGAAAAAACAATAGTTGGTTCATTCTTTATCGCTAAACCTACAAAAACAGTACCAGGTTCTTTATTTTCCGAAGCATTTGGTCCTGCCACTCCAGTGAAGCTAACACCAATATCTGTCTTCAATAATGTTTTTACATTTTCAGCAAGATAACGCGCACATTGTTCGCTTACAGCACCAACTGTTTGTAATACTTCTTCAGGTACTTGTAAAATATGTTGTTTTACACCGTTATGATAGCAAATTATGCCGCCTTTAAATACAGAAGATACACCCGCGTTTTCTGTTACTTGATTTCCAAACAGACCGCCTGTTAAACTTTCCGCAGATGCTAAAGTTAAACCTTTTTTCTTCAATAAATCAATTGCTTTATTATGAAGAAAATCTTGGTTATAACCGTAGAAAAATTCCCCTACTCGCTCTAAAATCAAATCTTCTACATGTTGAATGAGCACTTCTGCTTGCTTTACATCACGGTGTTTAGCGGTCAAACGCAGCGTTACTTCCCCATCCGAAGCTAGCGGAGCAATTGTTGGATTCGTTTGACTATCAATTAAATCTTGAACTTTCACTTCCAGTTGGGATTCTCCAATGCCGAAAAAACGAAGAACACGGGAATATATATGCTCTTCAGTTGTAAAGTTACGTAAAAATGGCTCTACGTAACTTGTATACATCGGTTTCATTTCTTTTGGTGGGCCTGGTAATAGAATATAAACCTTCTCGTTCTTAGCTAACCCCATACCCGGAGCCATACCATGATCATTTGCAAATACAGTCGATCCTTTTAAAACAAGTGCTTGCTTCTTGTTGTTTTCTGTGAATTCACGCCCTGTACGTTTAAAATATTCACTAATTGACGTTAATGCCACTTCATCATAAACAAGTTCTTCTTGCAAAGTTGAAGCAATTGTTTCTTTCGTTAAATCATCTTTTGTCGGTCCTAATCCACCAGTAAAAATAAGTATATCCGCACGCTTCTCAGCAATTTGAATCGCTTCTTGTAACCGCTGATTATTATCACCTACAACAGTATGATAATACACATTGATTCCAATGGATGCTAACTTTTCAGATAAAAATTTCGCATTTGTATTTGTAATTTGTCCGAGTAACAATTCCGTTCCAACCGCAATAATTTCGGCATTCATTCCGATTCCCCCATAAGCTGTTATTTTGAATTTACAAAAGCAGCTCTATTTTTCCAGAAATAGTCCCATCCAGAAATAACTGTAAAGATAAGCGCAATCCATATGAAAATATCTGCGACTGGAATATGGATTAAATTTAACGGTACATCATGCAATAAATACGCTGAAATTGCGATAATTTGTGTCCATGTTTTAATTTTCCCTAACATATTAGCTGCAACAACCTCACCAGTTCCAGCCAATATAAGACGTAATCCTGTTACAGCAAACTCACGACTAATGATTACAATAACAATCCAAGATGGAACATATTGCATTTCTACTAATGTAATAAGCGCAGCTGAAACGAGTAACTTATCAGCTAATGGATCAAGAAACTTCCCTAAATTTGTTACAAGGTTATATTTTCTTGCATAATGTCCATCAATCCAATCTGTAGCCGAAGCAACAATAAAAATAATTGCTCCTACTAAATGTTGAATTGGTAAATCCACATTTCCAACTGTATATGTTCCCCAGTTAAAAGGAGCTAACATAATTACTAAAAAAATTGGAATTAAGCAGATTCGAGATATTGTAATTTTATTTGGTAAATTCACAGCTATTCCTCCATCATGTCAAAAACATTTGTTCATTGGAAAAAAGTCATCGAAGCGATGACTATTATTGTGCAGGTTGCCCTGTCCCTAGATTTTTAATCACTAATCTTTGGTGATATTCCTTTTCTGGATCTAGTGGGAAAGCAACTGGTTGGCCATTCAGTTTAATTTCAACATTCGGTGCACTTCCAATGTTGAGAAGTACTTCTTTTGCTGTTGTTAAATCATGTTTTTCTGTTTGACCTTCTTGAAGTGTGCCATTAAAAACGACATTTCCAGCTTCACTTTTAATATCTACATAACTTGCACCCTTCGCTGTAATTTCTAACTCCAGTGCTTTATTATTATGAATTTCCAAAGTAGATACCTTACCACTTGTTCCAATAACCTTCACTTCTTCTTGACCAGTAGTCGGCTGTTGTGCTGGTGGTTCTTCTTTCTTTGGCTCTTCTTTCTTAGGTTCTTCTTTTTTAGGTTCTTTTGCTTTTTCTCCTTCTTTCTTTTCATCAAGCGGAGAATCTTTTGCCTTCTGTACTTCTATTTGTTCGCTTTTACTTTGTTTTACTTGTCCTTCATCTTTTCCCGCTAACCATTGAAAAACAAACCACACAGCTACTCCTACTGCAATTACCAATAATGCGATCAATATTTTAGGCATATGATCTGCAATTGGAAGTGATGCTGCTTTTTGCATTGTTTCTTGTGTCTTTTGACTTTTTGATACTTGCGGTACATCATGAGATTCAGATTGTGGTATTACACTTTGATACTCCGCAAGCAATTGTTCTCCATTTAAGCCAACCGCATCCGCATATTGTTTAATAAATGCACGCGCATAAAATGCACCAGGCAATATACTATAATCGCCCTCTTCAATCGTTACTAAATAACGTTTTTGAATTTTCGTAACCCCATGTAGCTGATCGATAGACAAGCCTTTCGCTTCCCTTGCTTCTTTCAGCTTTTGTCCTAATTCCGTCACTTCTAACACCTCAATATTTCTTTAAAAGTCAAACATAGAGAAATTATTTTGCGTTCCTTGCTCAATTTCATCTACTAAATCATATTGAATTTCTTCATCATAATCGTTACGCAATTCAATAATATAATCAAAATCATCAAGTGTGTATTCTGATTGAGTCACGAATACATCTGGATGTTCGACAACTTTTGTTGCAGGCAATCTCATAATTTCACGAACGAGCTGCCAATGTTTTTCATTTGCACGCTTTGTTGAAACAATTCCATCTAATATAAAAATATTATCGTCACTATACTCATCTTCAATTAGTTGACTGCGTACAGTTTGTTTAATCAGAGTAGACGAAACAAAAAGCCAACGCTTATTTGCACAAACGCTTGCAGCAACGATAGATTCTGTTTTACCAACGCGAGGCATTCCTCGTATCCCGATGAGTTTATGTCCTTCTTTTTTCATCAGTTCTGCCATAAAATCAACGAGTAACCCTAATTCATCACGCACAAAACGAAATGTTTTCTTATCATCTGCATCTCGTTGTATATACCTGCCGTGCCTAACTGCCAACCTATCTCTGAGCTTTGGCGGACGATATTTCGTTACCGTTATATTATCCATCGTATTCAAAATTGATTCAAGTCTAGAGATTTGCTCTTGACTATCACACATAAGTAACAGTCCACGCCGAGCGTTATCTACACCATTAATTGTGACAATATTAATGCCAAGCATACCGATTAACGAAGAAACGTCACCAAGCAAGCCAGGTCGGTTTTTATGTATTTCATATTCAAAATACCATTCAATCATCAAACGTCACTCCCCCTGCTTACTTTACACCTACGTACTATATTATATGATTTTACGTTAATAGGGAAGATAAATGTATAATCGAATCACGGTATTTTAGATACCTAAAAAAAAAGAGAGGATTTTCTCCTCTCTTTTTTTACTTATGTTGTACAAACTTTACCATTAAATTAGCTATTATATGCTGCTCTTGTTCATCAGCCACTTTCCAAAGCTCAGCTAATAACTTTTCTTGATCATTTCGTGCCTCTACTTCATTTGCTAAATAATCTCCTACACGGAATGCCATATCTGAGACCGCACTACCATCAAGCCCTTTTCCTTGCGCCTGTTCTAAGCGCTCTCCTAAATAACTTTTCCACTGGTCAAAATTATCTAATACTGACATGGTTAAGCACCTCACTATTAAGTAATAGAATCATGCTTAATTTGTACAATTTTTCATTTTTTATGTACATATTTTTATTTTAACAATGCCAGCCACCATTCACTCCAATAATTTGTCCTGTTATATATGAAGCAGATGGTGATACAAGGAAAGAAACAGTTTTTGCGACTTCCTCCGGAAATCCAATTCTTCCAGCTGGAATCTCTTCTGCAATTCCTTGCTTGTCCTCTTCTGAGAACACGCTTAACATTTCTGTATTTATTGCTCCTGGTGATACTGCGTTTACACGTATCCCGCTTAAAGCTACCTCTTTCGCTAATGCTTTTACATACGAATTTTGTGCCCCTTTTACCATGGAGTATAACACTTCACAAGACGCCCCTATCTGCCCCCATATAGATGAAATAACTACGATATTTCCACTTCTTAGACGAATCATCGATGGAAGCGCAAGTGAAAGAAGTTTATAAACACTCTTCACTTGCAATTCCACCATCTCATTCAATTGCTCATTTGTCACATCTGTCACCAAACCAAATATACTTCGCCCAGCTGCATACACAATTACATCAATAGGATTTTGAATTTGCGCCCAGAGCTTCTGTACGCCATCTACTGCAGCTAAATTAGCTTGAACCGGAATAATCGCACCCAGCTCTAGCTTTAATCCCTTTATCTTTTCTTCACTCTTGTTGTAATGAACATACACTGTATAACCATCTTCAACTAATTGTTTTGAAATTGCAGAGCCGATTCCTCCGCTTCCTCCCGTCACTAGTGCAAACTTTGTCATATATATCCTCTCTTATCTTTCCTCTACAGAGAAACTCTTTCAAGTCACTAATTCTATCATGTATTCACAAACAAATAATACCCCCACCTTACAATTCAGCAATAGCCAAAAGGTTAGGTGAGGGGATAAAGTAAAACTACCTGTAAAGTTCTACATCGTAAAGCTTAAGCTCAACTATTCATGTTTCACTTTATTTTTTGGGCAATACTTGGCAAATGCTCATTCTTTCCTCAGACAAAAATACTTTTGCCGCTTCTTGTAAATCTTGAACAGTTAATCCCTCTAAAACGGAAAGAGCATCGAATAAACTAGATTCATTAAATGCATACCTTGTGAATTGATTTGCAATATATTCAGGCGAGTTAAGCGAGCGTAAGAAGCCACCAATTTTCTTTTTCTTTACACGCTCTAGCGCCTTCTCATCTAACTCATTATAATCCGTCTGTAATAAAATACCTTTCAATCGATTGGCTAGCTCATCAGGCTGTTTCGTGTCGCCACCAACCATCGCAAAGCCAAAGTTATTTTCTTCTGTATAATCATAAGAGAATGAATCATCAATAAGTCCTTCATTATATAATGACTCATAATGAGTTGATCCTTTCCCAAATAAATAATCTAAAAGTAATGTAAGCGCAATCTCTTGTTTTAAAAGCTCTTGCCCTTTTTCTTTAAGCCCAGTCGCTTTAATACCAACTAAACATTTCGGTGTTTGAACAGGCATAGAAATAATTTTTTTCTTTTCATTTACCGCTTCTGGTTCCTCTTCAAACGAACGTACAATTTCTGGTTGATTTTTATAATCTTTTTTCGCCTGGTTTTCACGTACTAACTGCATTGTCTTTTCTGGATCAATCGCTCCAACAACAAATAGCAACATGTTGCTAGGGTGATAAAATGTCTCGTAACATTCATATAATAAGTCTTTTGTAATTTCACTAATGGACTCAATCGTTCCTGCAATATCAATTTTAATTGGATGTTTAACGAATAAACTATCGATTAAACCAAAATACAAACGCCAATCTGGGTTATCTTGATACATTTGAATCTCTTGGCCAATAATACCTTTTTCTTTTTCAACTGTTTTTTCAGAAAAATACGGCTCTTGAACGAAATTTAATAATGTATTTAAATTTTGTTCTACATTTGATGTACACGAAAAAAGATAGGCTGTTCTCGTAAATGATGTAAAGGCATTAGCAGAAGCACCTTGTTTACTAAACAATTGAAACGCATCATGATCTTCTTTTTCGAACAATTTATGCTCAAGAAAATGAGCAATTCCATCTGGCACCCGAATCATTTCTTCTTTTCCAAGTGGAACAAACGTATTATCAACGGAACCATATTTTGTTGTAAATGTAGCGAAAGTTTTGTTAAATCCTTGCTTCGGCAATATATATACATCTAACCCATTTGGAAGCTTCTCATAATATAGAGTTTCTTTTAATTGTTCATAAGAAATTTTCTCCATCTATTCTCCCTCCGTTCCGTGTAAAAAGTAAATCGTATCAAGTTCAATATTATTGGCAACCTTTACAATTTCCTCTTTTGTAACACGTTCAATCCCAGTCAACCATTCCTCTACTGGACGTGTACGTTCTGCAATAACGCCATGATAAAGCATTTCTACAAAACCACGTGGTGTATCAATCGCCTCTAGAATTTGATTTTGAATTACACTCTTAGTTTGATGGATCTCTTCTTCTGAAAAGTCACCACTTTGCATCGCTTTCATTTGTTCTTTAATAATCTCGACCGCTTTTTTATAATTTTTCGCTTCAATTCCTGACATAACAAAAAGAAGACCTTTATGACTTTCAAAGCGAGATGCTGCATAATACGCTAAACTATTTTTTTCGCGTACATTCACAAATAATTTTGAATGTGAGAACCCGCCAAATAATCCATTAAATAGCTGAAGCGCAAAATAATCTTCATCACGGTATGTAATATATGTGCGATATCCGATATTTAATTTACTTTGCTTTAATTCTTGTTTTTCCACAATTTCTTGTTCTTCATTATTTCGCTTATGAAGAATAACATGTTTCTCTTTTTCTTCACGAGGCGGAATTGAAAAATATTTACCTACTAAATCAATCGCATCTTCAGCTATGTCACCAATGATATATAGATCCATTTCATCTTCCACTAACACCTTTTGATAATAACTATATAACGTTTCATTCGTAATGGAAGCAACGCGCTCTTTTTGACCATTTGCACTTATACGATACGGTTCTACTTTACACATTTCTTCTATTAATCGTTCATTCGCATAACGCATTTTATCATCATATGTAGCTTCAATTCGTTGCACGAGTGCTCTTTTCTCGCTTTCTACAATTGGTTGTAAAAAGCCACTTCCCTCCGTTGCTGGATGTAATACGATATCGGATAGTATAGAAAGCGCCTTTTCAAAGAGTGGCGGTGCATCCTGTAAATATGTTTCATTTGCAATGTCTACATAAATAGAAATGATATGATCTTCCCCTTTTTTACTTACATCTACCGCTAGGGAAGAACCGTATAATTCCTCTAAATATTGACGAAGACGAATTACGGATGGTAGTTTTTCTGTTGCACTTTGTAATACATATGGTAATAATGCACGCTCTGTCACCGTTTCTTCGTTTAAAGGTGCTTTAAAGCGAAATACAAATGTATTTGTTTTATATTTATCTGTCGGAATCATATGTACACGCAAACCACCTAATTCATGTATTTGCTGTTCCATCAGTTTCATTTTATAGCCCTCCTTTACGTATGTAGGAATATTCCTCTTCAATATACAATTTTTAGAAACGAAAAATCAACTTTTCTCCCTTATTTCCGTCACATAGCTCTCCTTCTAACGGTTGACTACTTAAAAAGGAAGAAAGTAAATTTCTGTATTAAGCATATTCTATGTAAAAAAGCTCGCACTAATGTGCGAGCTTTTTTATAACTTATTTTCTCTTTACAAATACTTATAATAATGTAACAGTATTTACTATTTTATATTATCGTTTTCCTTTTTCATACGGTGTCCCAAGTGCCTTTGGCGCTTCTGAACGTCCTACAAAACCAACAAGTGCTAAAATCGTAAATACATACGGTAATATTGTTAAGAGAACACTTGGGATTTGATCTAATACTGGAATTGTACCGCCCGTTACACTAAGTGATTGTGCAAAACCGAAAAACAATGCGGCACCAAGCGCACCAAGTGGATTCCATTTCCCGAAAATCATCGCAGCTAACGCCAAGAAACCTTGTCCTGTAATCGTAGCACCTGAGAAGTTATTCGAGATTGACATTGAAAAAATGGCACCACCAACCCCTGCAAACATTCCTGAAATACAAACAGCAATATAACGCATTTTATACACATTAATTCCCATTGTATCTGCCGCCATTGGATGTTCCCCAACAGCGCGAAGGCGAAGGCCGAATGGAGTTTTATAAATAATGTACCAAACAACGAATGCTAAAATAATGGCAATATAAGATGTTAATGGTACATTTGAGAAAAAGATCTTTCCGATAATTGGAATATCTGAAAGTCCTGGAATATCAATTTTTTCAATACGGTATTGTATAAAATCAGTTTGTCCTTTACCAAAGATCTTCTTAATCGCAAATACCGTTAAACCAAGTGCTAAAAAGTTGATGGCAACTCCACTGACAACTTGATCAGCTCGGAACGTAATGGATGCAAGCGCATGAAGTAGTGCAAATAATCCACTTCCAATTGCTGCAAATACAAGCGCAATCCAAGGAGTCATTGCCCCCCAAGTATCACCCATTAATAGCGTTGTAATAACACCAATAAACGCACCAAACAACATTAATCCTTCTAACGCAATATTTACAACACCTGAACGCTCACTAAACACTCCACCTAGCGCTGTAAAAATAATCGGTGCCGCCGTATATAATGTCCCTGTCACAAGAATGGCTAAAATATCTAGGAAGCTCATTTATTTCCCCTCCTTGCTCATGCGAGTAAGTGCCCATCTTAAAACATAACTACATGCAACAAAGAAGATTATACATGCAATAATTACGTTAATCAGCTCTGATGGAACATCTGCTTCAAAGTTCATTTGCGGCGCTGCACTTTTTAACCCACCAAATAATAACGCCGAAAGTATAATACCGAATGGATTATTCCCCCCAAGAAGAGCTACTGCGATTCCATCGAATCCAATTCCCGTGAATGTCGACATTGCCGTCATGCTTTGGAATGTACCCAACCCTTCCATTGCACCACCAATTCCTGCAAACGCACCAGCAATTGTCATAGAAAGGATAACATTACGTGATACTTTCATTCCTGCATATTTTGACGCATGTTGGTTAAATCCAACTGATTTTAATTCATAACCTAAAGTTGTTCTATCTAGTAAAAACCACATGAAGATTGCAATAAGAATTGCGACAATAATCCCCCAATGAAGACGTGACCCATCTGTCAAAGAAGATAACCAATCCGAAGCTAACGACGCACTTGACTTAACATCATATGTTTTATCGTTTCCTTCATGTAAAAAACGTTTAATGATGTCATATGTAACATATAACGCAATATAGTTCATCATAATTGTGACAATAACTTCGTTAACTTTAAATTTCCCTTTTAAATACCCCGGAATAAATCCCCATAATCCACCTACAATCGCAGCTACTAAAATAGATAACGGAATATGAAGAAATGCAGGAAGTGATACGGCATAACCAAACCAAACTGCCGCAAGCCAACCAACCAGTAACTGGCCTTCTACACCAATATTAAATAATCCTGTACGAAACGCAAACGCGACTGACAACCCAGCAAGAACAAGTGGAATCATTGTACGTAATGTTTCTCCGATTGCACTTGGACTACCAAACATACCAGTCCAAAGTGCACCGTATCCAACAATTGGATCATAACCACTTACTAACATTACAATAGCGCCTACAAGTAATCCAAAGATAACTGATAATACAGGAACTAAAATATTAATCGTTCGTTCGGTTAATATTTTTTTAGCCATTTGTACCCACCTGCTCTTTCTCTGTTCCCCCAGCCATTAAAAGACCAAGCTGTTGTTCATTTGTTTCTTTCGCATCAACTATCGCTACGATTTTCCCTTCATAAATAACCGCGACACGGTCACTCACATTTAGAATTTCATCAAGTTCTAAAGATAACAGAAGCACCGCTTTTCCTTTATCTCTCTGCTCAATTAATTTTTTATGGATAAATTCAATTGCCCCAACATCTAAACCACGTGTTGGCTGCGCTGCAATTAATAATTCTGGATCACGATCTACTTCACGTGCAATAATTGCCTTTTGTTGGTTTCCACCAGATAGGGCACGAGCTAATGTTTGTTCACTCGGTGTACGCACATCAAACTGTTCAATTAGAGCTTTTGCTTTCTCTGTAATTTTAGCGAAGTTTAAAATTCCTTTTTTTGAAAATTGATTTTTATAATACGTTTGTAAAACCATGTTATCTCTTACTGAAAAATCAAGAACGAGACCATGTTTATGACGATCTTCTGGAATATGACCAATTCCTTCTTCTGTAATACGTCTAACTGGCCAATTTGTTATTTCTTTCCCTTTAATTGCAATAGAACCTGACTCAACTTTTCGTAAACCAGTAATCGCTTCTATAAGTTCGCTTTGTCCATTTCCATCAATTCCTGCAATACCGACAATTTCTCCTGCACGAACAGTTAAGTCAAGGCCTTTTACAGCAGGTAATTGACGTGCATCATGAACCACAAGGTTTGTAATGGAAAGTACATCTCCCTCAGGTCTAGCGTCTATTTTTTCTGTTTTAAAATTCACTTGACGTCCGACCATTAATTCCGCAAGTTTATGTTCATTTGTATTTGCAACATCAACAGTTCCAATTCCTTTTCCTTTTCGAATAATCGTACAGCGGTCACAAACTTCCATAATTTCTTTTAACTTATGTGTAATAAGAATAATAGATTTTCCTTCTTGTACAAGCTTTTTCATAATTTGAATAAGCTCATGAATCTCTTGAGGAGTTAACACTGCCGTCGGTTCATCGAATATTAAAATTTCTGCTCCTCGATAGAGCGTTTTTAAAATCTCAACACGTTGCTGCATACCTACAGAAATATCTTCTATCTTTGCATACGGATCCACAGCTAAACCGTACTGTTCAGATAACTGCTTAATTTCTTTTGCAGCATCTTCAATAGCAATCTTCCCTTTTTTCTTCGGTTCATTTCCAAGAATAATATTCTCTGTAACTGTAAAATTATGAACGAGCATAAAATGTTGATGAACCATCCCGATACCAAGGTCATTTGCAATGTTAGGATTGGTAATTTTTACAGGGTTACCTTTAATTTTAATTTCCCCTTGCTCTGGTTGATACAAACCAAATAATACATTCATGAGCGTTGATTTCCCTGCACCATTTTCTCCAAGTAAAGCATGTATCTCTCCCTGTTTTACTTGTAACGTAATATCATCATTCGCTACAATGCCTGGGAATACTTTTGTAATATTATTCATCTCAATTACGTATTCCATATTGTGCCTCCTTTTAGCAGGGAACAGTCCCCTATTACACTCTATTAACAGCAATTTCATATATACAAAGGTTAGTTCTAAGAACTAACCTTTGCTATTTCTCTATCATTATTTCTTAAGAGAAGCCTCGTATTGCTTGTACTCATCATCAGTCGCAGGTACTTTAATTTCACCAGCAGTAATTTTCTTTTCAAACTCTTCTATTTTTGTTAAAATTTCTGGGTTTACTTTTTTCACATTATCAGTTGTTTTCGCAATACCGACACCGTCATCTTTTAAACCGAACTCTTCTACTTTTCCACCTTTTAGTTTACCGTCTTTTGCTTCTTCTGCTACTTTTTGAACCGCAATGTCAACACGTTTTACCATAGAAGTTAACGTTACATTTTCAGGCATACCTTCTTGATGTTGGTCACGGTCAACACCGATTACCCAAACATTTTCACCTTTTTTCTTACGGTTTTTCGCTTCAGTAAATACACCGTTACCAGTACCGCCCGCAGCGTGATAAATCACATCTACTCCCTGTCCATACATCGCTGATGCAAGAACTGTACCTTTTTCAGGTTTATCAAATGCTTCTGCATATTCAGATACAATCTCGATGTTTGGATTAACAGCTTTAGCGCCAGCTTTAAATCCGTTCTCAAACTTACTAATTAAATCACTCTTCATTCCGCCAACAAAACCTACTTTATTCGTTTTTGTTGACATCGCTGCTACTGCACCCACAAGAAACGACCCTTCATGATCCTTAAATGTAATGCTTGTAACGTTTGGTTCTTTTACGACAGTATCTACAATCGCAAACTGTTGTTTTGGAAATTCTTTTGCAACCTCTCCAATTGCTTTTTCTAATTTATATCCAATACCAAAAGATAAATCATATTTATCTTTTGCAAATTTCTTTAAGTTCGGAATATAGTCGGCTTCTTTTTCAGACTGAAGGTAACGATAGTTTGTTTTCTCTTTCAGCCCGTTATCTTTACCGAATTTTTTTAAACCTTCCCAAGAGGATTGGTTAAATGATTTATCATCAACGCCCCCAACATCTGTAACCAGACCTACTTTAATGCTCTTTTCATCTTTTTTGTCCCCACTTGCCTTATCCGAGTTACCACATGCCCCTAACACTGCACTCGCTGCCAACGTTAATGATAATAAAATACCTGTTTTTTTCTTCATACTAGAAACCCCTCCTAAATGATATATGTATCTATTAATATGCTAGTGTCCCCTTCTTCTTGCTGTCACCTCCCTAAAAAGGGAACGAATTACATGCGTTTTCTTAATACGTGGAAGCTAAATTTATCTGCTCTAAAATAATTAATAGAATATAAAATTGGTTCATCATTTTGATCATAGTGCATTTGTTTTAGAATCAGCAGCGCTGTTTCTGGTTCGCATTGTAAAATTGGTGATATTTTCGGATGATAACCAATTGGTTCAATGTGAGCAACTGCATATGTAATACGTTTATGCGTGTTATTATGAATTACAGTAAGCAATGATTCCTCATTATAATCGGATAAGTCCGGTAATACCTCTTTCGCCAACTTGTCAACACAGTACACAACAGGTTCCCCATCTGCTGTACGAACACGCTCAATCATTACAGCCTCAAAGCCTTCATCACTATTAAACTTTTCTTTTTCCTCTTCTGTTAGACTCGTAGTAGATGATGATAAAAAGATGGTTCCCGGCGTTTTCCCAACACTAGAAATCATATCTGTAATACTAGAAAGCTGTTCAATTCCAGAAGAAAACAGTGGTTTGGCATTCACAAAAGTACCAACGCCATGTCTACGAATGACAACATTTTCCTCCTCTAAAATACGCAACGCTTCTCGTAAAGTCGCTCTACTTACGCCAAGTTCTTTTGCTAAATCAAACTCTGAAGGCAATTTTTGTTTTTCTTTATATGCCCCGCTTTTGATTTTTTCTTTAATATGATCGATCACCCGTAAATATAAGTGTCGACTATCGGATTTAACTGACATAAGACTCCCCCGCATTCCAATTATTCGACCTCTGATGTAAGACTTCCGTTCTCTTTTTTCAACTAACAACATAGTATAGCAATGCTACCACAAAACGATATTTGTCGAATAAATGTTAATAATTTTTCAAAACGAAATTTTCTATCTTTATTTCATAAAAAAAACTTTGTACCACAAACATTCCTCATACAGAGAAAAAGTTCGGCACAAAGATCCCTTACATCCTTTGTTACACACTTTTCCCCTCATAGTCTAGCAATTCATGGTTGCCAGGTAGAAACTTATGGACCTTATCTCCAAGATTATATGAGGCAGTGATTCTTTTCGAAGTAATCGTAACACTTGCTCCCATATGTGTCAACACAATTCAACATTTTCCCACAAGTAATATCGAACATTTTTCAAAAATAACATTGAAAGCATTCGTATTCTAAAGAACATCTAAAAATGAAAGCCCTTTCTTTACCGGTGACTATAGTATATAACAAAAACACCATATAAAAAAGCCTAATTGTAAACAATTAGACTTTTTTATTAAGAACTTTTTTCTTGTATATCTTTAATCAAAACTTCTCTCGGTTTACTACCTTCATAAGGTCCAACCACACCATTCATTTCCATCGCATCAATAAGACGCGCTGCACGTGTATATCCTACTCGAAATCTACGTTGTAGCATCGAAACAGAAGCTGTTTGCATTTCTACAACAAGCTGAACCGCTTCATCATATAATTCATCTTCTACTTCTTGCTTTGTTTCCGGGACATCTTGCGGTATCATATCTTCTTGATATTGTGCTTTTTGTTGACCAATAACGTATTCTACAACTCGTTCCACTTCATCGTCTGATAGAAACGCCCCTTGTACACGAACTGGCTTAGACGCACCAATTGGTATGAATAACATATCCCCTCGTCCTAATAATTTTTCAGCGCCTCCGCTATCAAGAATTGTCCGAGAGTCCGTTTGCGAGGAAACCGCGAACGCAATACGTGACGGAATATTCGCTTTAATAACACCAGTAATAACATCAACAGATGGACGCTGCGTTGCGATAATTAAGTGAATCCCAGCAGCACGTGCCATCTGTGCTAAACGCATAATTGCATCCTCTACATCCGAAGAAGCGACCATCATTAAATCTGCCAACTCGTCCACAATTACAACAATGTATGGAAGCTCAGGTTGTTTTGCTTCTGATTGATCATTATGGTTTCTAATGTATTCATTATACCCTTCAATGTTACGTGTTCCACTATGAGCAAATAGTTCATAACGTCGCTCCATCTCACTCACAACTTTTTTCAAAGCTTGTGATGCTTTTTTAGGATCCGTCACAACAGGTGTTAATAAGTGCGGAACACCATTGTATACATTCAACTCTACCATCTTTGGATCAATCATCATTAACTTTACTTCATGTGGTTTAGCACGCATTAAAATACTAACAATAATACCATTAATACATACACTCTTGCCGCTACCAGTCGCTCCAGCTACTAATAGATGAGGCATCTTATTTAACCGCGCTAACACTGCGTCACCAGTAATATCACGCCCAAGGCCAATTAATAATTTTTCTTCCGGATGATTGTTCGCTTTCGAATCAAGTACTTCTCTAAGTGTTACCATGGAAACCTCTGAATTTGGAACTTCAATCCCTACTGCGGATTTCCCAGGAATAGGAGCTTCAATACGAATATCTTTCGCAGCTAATGCGAGTGCTAAATCATCACTCAAACTCACAATTTTACTTACTTTCACTCCCATATCAGGATACACTTCATATTTCGTAACCGCAGGCCCTTTATGTACTTTCGTCACTTTTGCTTTCACACCAAAACTTTGGAACGTACGCTCAAGCTTACGAGCATTTTCATAAATTTTTTCATTTTCATTTGTAACCTGCTTGTTTTTGGGAAACTTCAATATATCGATAGAAGGAAGCTTGTAATCTTTGTTTTCCACATTTGAAAATTGCATTGGGGGAGTTTTCATTTCCCCTTCTAGAGATTCAACTATCTTTTCTCCTCGTTTCTTTTGCGACCGCTCTTTTAATGCCGATGGAAGCTCCTCTTCCATAACAGGGGGGGCAATCAGCTCATCAGCAACTTCATCTTCACGATTTTTATCCTTTTCTTCACTTACTGGATAATTCTCTGTAAAGTTCGAAATAATTGGTGGACCAATTTCTATTTCTTCTACCGGTTCGACAATCTCTTCTTGTATATCATGCCTTTCACTACGTGTGCGCCTTGTCGCTTTTTTCTTTTCTGTTTGTTCAGCAGTGCGTTTCGCTCTCCAGTCCTTATAATCTCCCTGCATCACTTGAAATTGACTTCTAAGTATTCGTCCAACTGGAGCTAGTACTTCCCCAATATGTTTATTTGTAATGCAAAGTATACCAAGAATAACTAGAATAATCCCAATAATGTAAGCACCTACTTCATCAAACAAAAAGTAAAACGTTGCAAACATAAGCGCCCCAAACATACCTCCACCTAAATGAACTGTCTCTGTGCCTTTCTTCATCTCATGAAAGAACATATCTTTTGTGCTCACAATTACAGAAGTATTTTCTACCGCTCCGTCTTTTGTAAGAAGGTTAAATAATGTAATATGACTAAACATCAATATCGCTAACACAATTAAATAGACACCGATTAACCGTTTATTTAAAAGGTTTGGCCAACCGCGTCTTATAACAAACGCAATAGATAAAGCTATTACACCTAATACACCAATTATGTACCATTCGCCAAAGAAAAAGCGAAAAAATAACACAAATGATTTCCCTACAATGCCTAGCTGTAAGATTGTAATGATCGAAAGCGCAAAAAGAGTCAACCCGACGATTTCGTAATACAAAGTTGGCTTTATCGTACGTCTTGCTTTTGATTTCGTCCCTCTTTGCTTTTGTTTTACCATTTCTTCACCCCAAGTCCAAAAATTAAGTGAAACTTTCATTCATTGAAAGTATTTTTCATGTCATTCATCACATTTTTTAAATCTATTTACGCCGCATTTTACAAGATGTGTAAAATGCCGCGTAAACAGAAGAAAGCAGCCTAATCATGGCTGCTCAACCGTCTTGTTTTTTATATTATACCATAGCTTCTTAACAAAATCCTGCTTTTTGCTAAAAGGTTATTTTCTGGCCTGGTTCATACTGTAAGTAGTGGAATGGATTTGTACTTAACACACGAACAACGGAATAATATTGATTATTCTCTTCCGATACAACCATCTCTACTCCATTTACATTCACTATTTTTTGTCGTTCGTACTGCGAATAGTCCGCCTCATAAATAAGTTGCTCGGGCATAATTGTATATAAAATCATTGTAGCAACTTCCCATCTTGATTTCCACCTGTTTGCATATCTATTAATTCATTCAACTTTCGAATTGCATCTCCAATACCACCAACATCATCTATAAGACCATACTTCACTGCATCTATTCCGATTACATTTGTTCCAATATCGCGCGTTAAATTTCCCTTAGCAAACATAAGCTCTTTAAAACGATCTTCCGTCACTTTTGAGTGTTTTGTTACAAATCTTACCACACGTTCTTGCATTTTATCCAAGTACTCAAATGTTTGCGGCACACCAATAACAAGACCAGTCAGACGAACTGGGTGAATTGTCATCGTTGCAGTTTCAGCAATAAATGAATAATCTGTTGAGACTGCAATTGGCACACCTATCGAGTGCCCTCCACCTAAAACCAAAGATACAGTTGGCTTCGATAATGAAGCTACCATTTCTGAGATTGCCAATCCAGCCTCAACATCCCCGCCCACAGTATTTAGCAATAAAAGTAATCCCTCAATTTTCGGATTCTGCTCAATTGCCACAATTTGTGGAATCACATGTTCATATTTCGTCGTTTTATTTTGTGGCGGAAGCTGCATATGGCCTTCTACTTGTCCAACAATTGTTAAGCAGTGAATACGTGATTCATTCATTTGCGGAACGTTCGTTTGACCGAGTTGTTGGATTTTCTCTATTACTGATGCCTCTTTCGGCTCTGCTTCTTTTTCCTCATTTGTTAAACCATCACGTTCTGTCATATCGCATCCCCTTTCACTCTTATACCACTATTATTTCTTAAGTTGTAAATTTCATGCGATAGGGATCAAAAGAAAAAACCACCGGTAAAGGTGGTTTTCTTACACTTCCATGATAATTGGTAAAATCATCGGTTTTCTCTTCGTTTCCTCGTATAGGAACTGTCCTAATAATTCGCGAATATTTTGCTTTAACATAGACCATTCAATTGAATATTCTTTAATGGATTGTTCAACAATTGTACGTACAATATCTGTAGATTTTTCAATTAACGCTTCAGATTCACGAACATACACAAAACCACGTGAAATAATTTCTGGTCCAGAGATGATTTTCTTCTCATCTTTTCCAAGTGTTACAACAACAACTAAAATTCCGTCTTGTGATAACATCTTACGATCACGCAAGACAATATTTCCGACATCACCTACACCTAATCCATCAATAAGAACATTACCCGCTTGTACTTTACCAGCTGGCTTTGCCTCTTCGCCTTCAAAAACAATTACATCGCCTTTTTCTACGATGAAAATATTTTCTTTCAAGACACCAACATCTTCCGCCAAATACGCATGTGCCTTTTGCATACGAAATTCACCATGTACGGGTATAAAATACTTCGGTTTCATTAAATTTAGCATCAATTTCAATTCTTCTTGACTACCATGACCGGAAACGTGAACTTTTCTTTCTCCATAGTAGACAACCTCTGCACCAGCTCTAAATAGTAAATCAATAATTTTAGATACTGATATTTCATTTCCCGGAATCGGAGAAGCAGCAATGATAACTGTATCACCTTTACGAATTGAAATTTGTTTATGTGCTTGCTTTGCCATTCTTGAAAGAGCTGCCATTGGTTCCCCTTGGCTACCAGTTGTTAAAATTGCTACCTTCTTCTCTGGGAAATTATCCACTTCTTGCAGTGAAATAACCATGCCATCTGGAACATCTAAATATCCAAGACGTCTTGCGATATCCACCACTTTCACCATACTACGGCCTACAACAGCTACTTTACGTCCTGTTTCAGCAGCCGCATCAAATACTTGTTGAATACGATGTACATTAGAGGCGAAAGAAGCAACGATGATACGGCCTTCTGCACCATAAAATACTTTTGAAATCTCTATTCCAACTTCTTTTTCAGAACCTGTATAACCAGGACGCTCAGCATTTGTACTATCTGATAACAGACAAAGAACACCTTCATTTCCGATTTGAGCCATCTTTCCAAGGTCTGCTCCACTGTTACCAATTGGTGTTTGGTCAAATTTAAAATCTCCTGTATATACGATCGCACCTTTTGATGTATGGAAACAAACACCAACGGAATCTGGAATACTATGTGTTGTACCAAAGAATGAAACCGTTGTCGTATTGAATTCTACTTCTGAATTAGAATCAATTGTTTTTAAATCTACACGACCAAGCATTCCTGCTTCACCAAGTTTTTCTTGTATTAAACCTACCGTTAACTTAGTTGCATATACTGGGATTGAAAGTTTACGCAGTACATAAACAATTCCACCAATGTGATCTTCATGACCATGTGTAATAAATAAACCTTTTACTCGTTCTTGATTTTCTACTAAATATGTAATGTCAGGGATAACAATATCAATTCCAAACATCTCGTCTCCCGGGAACATCAATCCTGCGTCTACAATAAAAATCTCGGAATCAATTTCCACACAATACATATTCTTCCCGATTTCACCTACTCCACCGAGAGCAAATACTTTTACAGAATCATTCTCTTTTCTCTTCATGTTGTTGCCTGGTTTAAAAATCTTACAAACACTGATTTCACTAAAATTGTAGAGACACCAGGGAAACTCTACAACCACCATATATTCACCGTCCAAGACGAATGTCCTTACCGTTATGCGATATCATGTTCTCGTTCGTTTTTTAAACCAGGTTTCACCTCTCTTTCATTATATAAATCAAATATCTTATGCGATATGATATGAAAATTCCGTTAAACCATAATTTTTTCCAATTTTGCTAAGCATACCCGTACTAAGCTACTTAGCCATATTATAACTGATACAAGAAATAGAACACAAGTTAAATCGTGAGAAAGAAGGATGAAGTATATAAATTTCAAGGAGAATACCTGTAAAAAATTTCTTTCAAAATAAAAATGACCTAGTTTTTACACTAGGTCATTTTTATTAACGAGGAATCGATTGCATTACATCATGTAATGTTAGTCGTTCTTCTTCTGTTAATGGAATAAGTGGTAAACGCACAGATCCTACGTCTAATCCAACCATTTGTAACGCTGTTTTTACTGGTGTTGGGCTTGGTGCCATAAACAATGCATTCGTTACTTTAACAAGCAATTGATGCAATTTCTGTGCTTTTTTGAAATCTCCTACTTGGAATGCCGCAATCATTTCTTGCATTTCATTTCCAATCACATGAGAGGCAACAGAAACAATACCTTTAGCCCCAACCGCCATAGCTGGTAACGTTAAACCATCATCACCGCTGTATACAGCAAAGTCGTCCGCTGTTTTTTCAATAATTTCTGTCATTGTTAACACATCGCCACCAGCATCTTTAATCGCAACGATGTTTGGTATTTCTGATAAACGAACAACTGTATCAACGGAGATTTGTACAATAGATCGTCCTGGAACATTATATAGCATAACCGGAAGTTCTGTACTTTCAGCAATTGTTTTAAAATGCAGATACATTCCTTCTTGACTCGGCTTATTATAATACGGTGCCACTAACATAATTGCATCGACACCAACTTCTGTTGCTTTTTTCGTTAACTCGATAGAAGCATGCGTATTATTGCTACCTGTTCCAGCGATTACGGGCACCCTTTTATCGACAACAGATACGACATGGCGATATAACGCTACTTTTTCTTCTGATGACAATGTAGGAGACTCTCCAGTCGTTCCTCCTACCACAATTGCTGTTGTACCGTTATCAATTAAATAATTTAGCAATTTAGTTGTCTTCGCAAAATCGACGTTTCCATTTTTATCAAACGGTGTTACCATCGCTGTTGCAATTGTCCCAAAATCTATCATGGTCTCACTCCTTACTGTTCCAGTTGCTTTTCTTTTGAAAGCTCAAACGCAGTATGCAATGCATTCACAGCTTCCACTAAATCTACTTCTTTTACAAGCACCCAAATTGTCGTATGACTATCAGCTGATTGTAAAATTTGAACACCTTTTTCTGCTAAAGCTGTAACGATTTTAGCAGTAACCCCTGGAATACCTGCCATTCCAGCTCCTACAATAGATACCTTTGCACAGTGCTCCGTCACGATTGGATCATATCCAAGCTTATGAAGAACTTCAACAGCACGCCCAGATACATTATCACTTATTGTGTATGCCACGCCTGTAGGCGAAATGTTAATTAAGTCTACACTAATTCCTTCATTTGCCATTTCTTTAAAAACATGCTTTTGCAAATCGTACGATCCGTCTTTCGCAACTACTTTAATTTGCGTCACATTTGATACATGGGCAATTCCTGTAACTGGACGTTCCTCTATATCACGGCCTTTTGTAGCACCGGCATATGCAGCAATAAGTGTCCCTTCACTATCAGAGTACGTAGAGCGTACACGAAGTGGCACCTTTGCATGCATTGCAATTTCAACTGCACGCGGATGAACAACCTTCGCACCTTGATAAGCCATGTTGCAAATTTCATTGTACGTCACGTTTTGAAGATGACGCGCGTCCTTTACTATACGAGGATCAGCAGTCATCACACCTTCTACATCAGTAAAAATATCGATATATTCAGCATGAAGCGCAACACCTAGTGCCGAAGCTGAAGTATCACTACCACCGCGTCCAAGTGTTGTTATATCGCCATCTTTCGTTTGGCCTTGAAATCCAGTAACAACAATAACATCTACGTTTTGTAACTCTTCATGTATACGATCACAATTCATTTCAACAATCTTTGCGTTCGTAAAATCATCATTTGTCACAAAACCAGCTTGTGCACCATTCAGTGCTGCTGCTTTTATTCCGTTTTCATTTAACATATTTGAGAAAACGATTGCCGAAATTAATTCTCCGCATGATAGTAATAAATCCTGCTCACGTTTTGAAATACTAAATTCATTTTGATTTACAAGACTTAATAATGTATCCGTTGCATATGGTTCACCTTTACGTCCCATAGCTGATACAACCGTAACCACTTTATAACCAGCATCTAATGATTTTTTAACATGGTGAAGTGCATGCTTACGTCCATTTTCGTCACGTACAGATGTACCACCAAATTTTTGAACAATAATTTTCATTTTCTTTGCACCTTCTCTTAGCCGTTTACACTAATTGTAATTTTACTAATCGTTCTGCAATTTGAACAGAGTTCCATGCAGCACCTTTTAATAAGTTATCAGATACGACCCAAAGATGGAATCCTTTTTCATTATTTAAATCTTTACGAATACGCCCAACGAACACTTCGTTTTTACCTACTGCAGTAGATGGCATTGGGTAGAACTGTTCTGCTGGATTATCTTGCAGTACTACTCCTTCTGCATTTGCAAGTAGGTTTTTCATATCTTCTACTGTTACACCTTCTTTTTCTACTTCAATGTAAACAGACTCAGAATGACCTGATACAACAGGTAAACGTACACATGTTGCTGCTACTTCTAACTCAGGCATATGCATAATTTTTTTCGTTTCATTAATCATTTTCATCTCTTCAAATGTAAATCCATTATCTTGAAACTTATCAATTTGTGGAATAGCATTAAAAGCAATTTGGTAATGTTTTTTATCACCTGATACAGGTAAAACACTTGCTTTTACTTCTTCCCCATTTAAGATTGCTTGTGATTGTTCATGAAGCTCCTCAATTGCAGCAGCTCCAGCACCAGACACAGCTTGATATGTGGAAACAATTACTCGTTTTAAACCAAACTGTTGACGAATTGGTTCAAGAGCAACTACCATTTGAATTGTAGAACAGTTTGGATTTGCAATGATACCACTATGTTCTTTTAAGTCATTTTCATTCACTTCTGGTACAACAAGTGGTACATTTTCTGTCATACGGAATGCACTTGTATTGTCAACAACAATCGCACCACGTTTTGCTGCTTCTGGTGCTAATTGTTTCGATACAGATCCGCCTGCACTAAAGAGTGCAATATCGACTCCTTCAAAGCTTTCAGGAGTTGCTTCTTGTACTATGAATTCTTCTCCTTTAAATACAAGCTTCTTGCCTGCAGAACGTTTAGATGAAAGTAACGTTAATTTCCCAATTGGAAATTCTCGTTTCTCTAAAGTATTTAACATTTGTTCACCAACTGCGCCGGTTGCTCCAACTACAGCGACATGAAAAGTTTTTTGCTTTTCCATCACTATGCCCCTTTCTAGATACCAATCCTTCTATACTTAGAATTAGAAGGAGTATAAAATACCCCTTCTAATCTTAATAACGTTAATTTTATCATATTCTGCGATAAGAATGATGGTTTCATAAAAAATTGTCCGTTTTTTTTCGTTTTTTAATTCATATATCTGAATTTTTCTACAACAACAGGTTGTATTTGCTTCCCTTCTATCGCTTCTACAATTGTATCTTCAAGAAGTTCCATACGGGCTACCATTGAGTTTGGTTTTTTCTCTGGTGCATCTTGCCCAAATGGCACAAAATAAATATGTTTTGTCGCCATTAAACGCATAAGGTTTACACCAACAAAATGACGACAAAAAAAGAAATATTTTTTATTTACTTCTATTATATATGTACAACGTTACAACGTTTAATAATTATAACTTGTAACATTATAATCATTTTTATAGTCTACGTTTGCAGACACCTCTTTCTTTTTATCTCCAGATACATAACCGTCAACATTAATCCAGCTTCCAGAGATATCGTTAGAAAATTCCACTTTGGTCACTACGATATCCAAATTCTCCTTTACCTTAAAGTATTCAATAGCTGCTTTCGATGCTTTTTCTTTTATCTCTTGTTCTTCCTTTTCAGTGTACGGATGAGTAGCTTTATACAATTCATAAACAGTGCACGAACCCATTCCTAAAATTAACAAAAATATAACGAATAGAACTTTTTTCATTTATGATCTCCTCTATACGATCCTAATTAACGTAAAAGTAATTAGAATAAAGGGATTGTATGCGTCTGCCAATTGTAAAGTGATGAAACTCAATTGATGATAACAAACAAATTTTATCCTCATCTGAGTTTCGACATTTTTATATTAATAAATAGAGCAGAGCTTTTAATTATAATTAAACAATATGTAGTAAAAGTACTGTTCATTTAGAATAATTAATCACTCGTGTTTCCAATTTTATAATCATCTCTATATCTTATATTTGCATATACTTCTTTCTTTTTGTTGTCAGTAACATAGCCATAAACATTAATTGAACTTCGAGAAATATCTGTTGAAAATCCAACATTTTTCACTGTAATATTCCAATTTTTTTCTTTTTCAAAATACTCGGCTGCTACTCTTGACGCTTTTTCTTTCATCTCTTGTTCTTCTTTTTTAGTGTACGGATGAGTAGCTTTATAAAACTCATATACAGCACACGAACCAGTACCTAAAATTAATATAAATGTAATTAATAGAATTTTTTCATTTATTATTACCCCATTACTATTATAATATTAAATATTCAGAAATAAAGGAGCGTTATAGGGAATGAAATCTCAGATACAACCTATAAAGAGTTGTCTAGCGCAACTATAGAGCTAAGCAAAATCACAAATTATATGTAATCTATAAATTCCTCACTCTTTTCCACTTTCTATCTCATGTAGTTTTTTGCTTATAGTCACTCCAGATACCTCGTAATTATAATCTACTGTTGCAGATACCTCTTCTCTATTTTCCTTAACATATCCATATACAAAAATAGAACTACCTCCCAAAGACCCAGAAAACTCAACTTTAGTAACTTTAATATCCCAATTTTTTTCTTTTTTAAAATATTCAACAGCAGCTTGTGAAGATTTTTCTTTCATTTCCTTTTCTTCCTGTACGGTGTAAGGATGTATCGCTTTGTTATATTGAACCGCAAGATACGCCCCCATACCAAAAAACACCAAAACAATTATAATAATTACCTTTTTCATTTATTTATCCCCCCTAATCTATTATAAAGAAGGAAAGTAAAAAAAGAGCCCTATTAATCTAGGCCTCTTTATTATTCTACAAAGAGTTCGCTTACTTCATAATCTCTATGAGAAGATACTACAACAGAAAAACCCTTATTTTTATCATTAGAGATGTATCCATCAACAAAAACCTTTAGGCCTCCCATTTCACCTGAAAATTCTACATCTGTTATAGTAACATCCACATTTTTTTCTTTCTTAAAATATTCAATTGTAGCTTTTTTAGCTTTATCTTTAATTTCTTGTTGTTCTTGAGACGATATTGACATTAAAGGATTCACTATATGTATGAGTTTTATGACTGTACAAGAGGCAATACCAATAAGAATAATTCCAACAATTATTATAATTTTAAGTGAATTCCGAATTATAATCCCCCTGTTTCTCATTATAACTTATATTACCAAATCTATAAAATTACGGAGAGAAGTAGCAGAATTGAATATTGCCATATTAAAAAGAAAATAGACAACTAAAATAAAGCTCATGAAAAACATCATTGTCATGCACTTTCATAAAAACTGCGCTAATAGCAATATATTTATTATTAAATAGAAAACAGAAAAAGTAATTCTTGATTACAAAGTTTAATAACTAACACTTGTAACTTTATAATCATTTTTATATTCTACATTAGCAGACACTTCTTTCTTTTTATCTCCAGATACATAACCGTCAACATCAATCCAGCTTCCAGAGATATCGTTAGAAAATTCCACTTTTATAACTACAATATCCCAATTCTTCTTTGTTTTAAAATATTCAATAGCTGCTTCCCATGCTTTTTCTTTTATCTCTTTCTCTTCTTTTTCACTATAGGGGTGTGTAGCTTTATAAAATTCATAAATAGTACACGACCCAATCCCTAAAATCAACAAAAACGTAATTAATAGTATTTTTTCATTTATTATCACCTCTATACTATCCTAATTAACGTAAAAGTAATTAGAATAAAGGAATTGTATGTGCCTTCCAATTGTAAAGTGATGATAACAAATAAATTTTTTCTTCATCTGAGTTTCGATATTCTCATCTTAATAAAGCAGTGCTGTTAATTCTAAATAAACATAATGTATTAAAAAATATTTATTTAAAATAATTAATCAACCGAACCTTCAACTTTATAATCATTTTTATATTCCACATTTGCATATACTTTTTTCTTCTTGTCTTCAGTTACATAACCATAAACATCAATCCAGCCTCTAGAAATATCTGCTGAAAATTCTACTTTCGTCACTGTAATATTCAAATTTCTCTCTTTCTTAAAATGTTCGACAGCTGCTCTTGAAGCTTTTTCTTTAATCTCGCTTTCTTCTTGCTCACTATAGGGATGTGTAACTTTATAAAATTTATAGACGGCGCACGATCCCATTCCTAAAATCAAAAAAAATGTAATTAATAGGATTTTCTTCATTTATTATTACCCCCATTACCATTATAATATTAAATATTCAGAAATAAAGGGACGTTATAGGGGATATAATCTCAGATAAAACCTATAAAGAGTTGTCTAGCACAACATATAGAGCTAAGCAAAAAAGCTAACTAATTTCAGTTAACTTTTTCGCTTGATGATATTTACCAAAATCACAAATTATATGTAATTAATGAAATTTTCACTCTTTTCAACTTTCCATATTATGTAGTTTTTCACTTACAGTTACTCCAGATACTTCGTAATTTTTATTATACTTTATTGTTGCAGATACCTTTTCTCGATTTCCCTTAACATATCCATGTACAAAAATAGAACCACCTCCCAAAGATCCAGAAAATTCAACTTTAGTAACTTTAATATCCCAATTTTTTTCTTTTTTAAAATATTCAACAGCAGCTTGTGAAGATTTTTCTTTCATTTCCTTTTCTTCCTGTGCGGTGTAAGGATGTAACGCTTTGTTATATTGAACCGCAAGATACGCTCCTATACCAAAAACTACCAAAACAATAACGATTATTACCTTTTTCATTCGTTTATCACCCTTAATCCATTATAAAGAAGAAAAATATAAAAGAGCCCTATTAATCTGAGGTCCCTGAAAAAGGACTCCATCACCTTCTATATACAGGTGACAAACCCCTTTCTTTTTCAACATATCGAGAAAATGCACATTATTTTTTCAAAGCAATCACTTTTCCAGTGCCATCCTTAATCTAGGTCTCTTTTTTTCTGCATTACTATTCTTGGACTCTATAATCATCTTTCCAGTAAACAGTAACAGCAAATGTTTTGGTTTCATCATTAGAATAATGTCCATTAACAAAAATTGTACCTCCACCTAACTCTCCTGAAAATTCCATGTCTGTAACAATAACATCAACATTTTTTTCTTTTTTAAAATAATCAATAGTAGCATGTTCAGCTTTGTCTTTTATTTTTTGCCTTTCTTCAGGGGACATAGATGTTATAGGGCTTATAATCGGTCTTAATTTAATAACAGTACAGGCTGCAACACTGATAAGAATAATTTCGACAATTGTTATAATTTTAAGCGAATTCCGAATTATAATCCCCCTGTTTCTCATTATAACTTATATTACCAAATCTATAAAATTACGGAGAGATGTAGCAGAATTGAGTATTACTAAATTAAGAAATAAATATAATAGACATCTAACATGAAACTAAAAAAACTGTTATTTTCATATGAGCGTCACTAATTGTACACTCATATAGAAATATATTAATTATTAAACAGAAAAAGTAATTCTTGATTAGAAAGTTTAATTACTCGTACTATCTATTTCATAATCATTACGATATTCTACTCGAGCAAACACTTCTTTCTTTTTATCCCCAGATACATAACCATAAACATAAATCCAACTTCTATTTATATCCGTTGAAAATTCCATTTTTGTTACCGTGATATCCCAGTTCCTCTCTTTTTTATAATATTCAATAGCCGCTTTTGATGCTTTTTCTTTCATCTCGTTTTCTTCTTGCTCACTATAGGGATGTGTTACTGTATAAAATTGATAAACAGTACACGATCCCATTCCTAAAATTAACAAAAATATAACGAATAGGACTTTTTTCATTTATTATCTCCTCTATACTACCCTAATTAATATAAAAGTAATTAGAATAAAGGAATTGTATGTGCCTTCCAATTGTAAAGTGATGCAACTCAGGTGATGATAAAAAAACATAGTTTATCTTCATCTGAATTTCGATATTTTTATATTAATAAATAGATTGTTTTTTAATTATAATTAAGTATTATGTAGTAAAAATAATTTTCATTTAGAGTAATTAATCACTCGCGTATTTAACTTCATAATCATTTCTATAGTCTACACTTGCATATACTTCTTTCTTTTTGTCGTCAGTCACATAGCCATCAACAGTAATCGAGCTACTAGTAATATCCGCTGAAAATTCTACTTTTGTCACGGTAATATCCCAATTTTTCTTTGTTTTAAAATACTCGACAGTTGCTTTCGATGCTTTTTCTTTAATCTCGTTTTCTTCTTGCTCACTATAGGGATGTGTCACTTTATAAAATTTATAGACGGCGCATGAGCTAATCCCTAAAATTAACAAAAATGTAATTAATAAGATTTTTTTCATTTATTATCACCTCCATTACTATTATAATTATAATAGTAATATTTAGAAAAGGGGGAATATTATGAGGAATAGGATCTCAGATAAAACCTATAATAGTTTGTCTGACGCAGCATATCAAAAAGAGAGAGTGATAGTTACTAACGATGGGAGAGGAGATGAAAAGTGGATACCAATCCATCCCGAAGGCGCAACATTACATGACCCTGTAACTGGGTTTGATGCAACAGTTTTTTACAATAAGCAAACTAAAGAAGTTGTTGTGTCCTATAGAGGTACAGAGGGTGGTAAATCAATAGACAGAGCAGGACCAGATTATTGGACAGATTTTAAGTATATATTCAAAGGTGACAAACCTTTACAAGATGGGGAGAAAATAAATCCATCTGATAAAACTCAAGTAGTAGCACCAAATCAATTTACGCAAGCAACGTCTCTCTTAGAAATAGTAAAAAAGGAATATGGCGGTGAAGCTACGATAACAGTCACAGGTCATTCGTTAGGTGGTGCAAATGCTCAATATGCTGCAGCGATGTGCGATGTGCCTGCAATAACTTATTCTGCTCCTGGTGTTTATGATATGTTACCAAAAGAAATTCAAGAAAAGGTGGACTCAGGAGAATACAAAGGAAAAATAACGAATTACATTAACCCTAAGGATTCTATTTCTGGTGGTTTTCTATGGGAAGATAAAAATCATATTGGCGATACATATATGATTGATTCGGATTTTAAAACAGCTACAGATGACTATGGTTTTCATATGATTGATAGATTCAGCGACTCTGTCTCAAAAGATAAAGATTTTCATGGATTAGGCAATTATCATTATGACAAATTCGGAAATATAGATAATAAATTGATAGATGCTAGTACAGGAAAAGAAATTTATCAATCTCCGAGATATTCTATTAATGGTGTCGGGGAGGTAAAAGTTATCATGGAATATCTAGAGAAGTCAGCAAACGAAATGAAACAGAGCGCAGAAGCCTTCCGAAACCATATCCCACGGGTAATTGACGAAGTAAAACAGTCTCTAAAATCAACAAAGAGTCAGCGTATGGAAAATAGAATAAATGAACTTTATCACCTTTTAGATCAGACTAACCGAGTATATGCTTTAAAGTCTCAAGAAGTTGCAGAGTTTATTAAGAAAAAGGCGGACGAATATAAAAATGCGGACGAAAATTTCCAAGGATTTGGGTGGATAAAAAAATGAGACAAATGTACTTTAACGAAGAACATATAGAAGACGCTTTTGAAAGCTTAAACAAATTAATCACATATATAAATGAAAATCAAGAGCGTATCAACGACATTTATAACCTCGTACAAGCTGGTTGGTCACAAAATGGTGCGGGAAAAAAAGCGACGGAAGATTTAGGGACCTTACGTAAAGAATTGAACCACGGTATTAATGAAATACACACAAAGAAAAAAGAATTAAGAAATGATTGGGAACTGATGAAAGCTGTAGATAGAAGTTATAAATAAAAATAGAATTAAAACAATCAAAAAAATTTAGTTAATACTTGTCGTATTAACTTAAATTGAATTATATTCGATTAACAACTAATCATAATCTAAAAACAAAAGTCCCTCTCACTCGAGAGGGACTTTCACTTTATCAGCTAAATTTTCTTTTACATAACAATACATAGCTACCTCTTGATCTGTCGCTTTCTTCTATATAAACCCACGTCATCAACCGTAATCCATACCCAACCTTTTAAATCTCCAAAAAAGTCCCTCTTGAGTTGCTCCGATGTAATTGCGCCTGTTTTAGTAACTATCTCTTCATTCATCAAACTATACTGTCTCTCATCTTCTAATAAAAATACCGACCCCATAAAAGTTGAATCCTTGCGGAATAAAAATGTGTATTCTTTTGATTCTGCTGGTACTTTGATGATACATGAAACAGATTCGTTAACATCGAAAATTTGCATTTCCATCGATTACATCTCCTATTAACTATTTTGTTATTACATGTAAGATTCTAACAAAGCAATGTTAAGAATATGAAAATTGGAATTTAAAGGTAATATCTTGTGGTATAGTAAAAATGCGTTCATTGTTACCCATCCGAGGCGTTCTCTTTTGATTGCGTCTTTTTTTACGAAAAATTACCTCCACAATAAGAGGACAAACTGTTTCTAATGAAATTTTGAAAGAAATTAGAACAGAAATAAGTAAAAAAGCTAATGCATTACCTGAAATAAAAATTATAAAAGAGGACTGATAAAAATGGCAGTAGGATTTTCTGTAGATATGTTTTTTTATGAAGCAGGACACCCTGACTTTCTACACAGTTTTTTCTCAACAGTGTCATACCACTGTGAGCCTGATGGTTGGGGAACTAAATACCCTTTATTAATGCAGGATTTATATTTTGAAAGATTAAAATGGCAGGATGTGTCTGCGGCATTAAAAAACGTGGAAGAAATTAGAGAAAAATTGAGCAAACTCCCTCCATCAGAGGTAATATGGGATTTTGAAGATATAACAAAAAAACCACCTTATGGAGATAAAATTCCTGCTAAAATAACTAACTTAGCAAACTATCATACTATTCAAGGAACTTCTTTTTTAGATTTACTAAAAAATGCATTAAAGGAATCAGAGGAATGTAAAATGGATGTAACGATCGAAAAGGTTGGGAGATAAATTTAGTAACAAAACCTGTCAGAGTAGAGTGTTATCATAATAAAAATCACTTCAAATGAGGTGATTTTTATTTTTGTCTAACAACAAAGAGTTCAACTTGATTGGAGTTTTAAAAATAAGTTTCTGCAACTCCTTAATCACGGATTTATGGGAATGTAATATTTACAGTTGTTGCATGAGATTGGTATGATTTAGGTGTTATTTCAAGGAGGTCTTTTCATGAGTTATGATCCTATTGCAACGTATGGAACAATTAGCACAGACAGTTCTTATTTAGTGTTCTATTTAAATATAAATAAAACAATTAGATATATTCAAATAAAAAGCGAAGGACAGAACTAAAAAAAAGGGCAAAAAACAAGGATTTTCTTTAGTTCAAACATCAAAATGTAATGATTAATAAATAATTATGTAAGATTATAATATTTAATCTCATTAGTAGTAAATAAATAGTCCAAACCTTTTCCGTATAGTATGAATATTTTATCATAGGGAATTGCTTGTCCCTAACACTACGTATATATGGAAAGAAGGGATTTTATGTATTCAGATGATTATCATTCATGCGAATCTAGATGTTCATCTAGCAGTCAATTATGTAATGAATTTGCGAGAATCTTAGGTGGAGAGGGATCAGTCACTCCGGAGGGAGTATGTTTGGTACAAAAGTTTCGTAATATTAGATTTACGATTCTTGGACGTAGAACAAGGTCTCCACTTGTAAACCCTCAATTTTTTTCGTTTGAAGATCTGGATAGTAGAGGTAATGCGTTAAATTTAGGAGAAACTGTGCTTTTACAAGAAGAAATTAACCCGTTATTAACTGAACTTAGAAAAAGAGATATTATAGTTACAGCGATTCATAATCACTGGTTATTTGACGAACCACGGGCAATGTATATGCACTTTGAATCTATTGAACCACCATTAGAATTTGCTAGAAAAATAAGAGAAGCATTTAGAGTATTAAGAGGATAGTCTGATTTTACAACAGGGGAGATTTTAATCCTCCCTGTGTTTTATTTATCTTTATGATTTTTAAGTAAAGGACATCTCTAATCCCCTTTTTGGATAGTAATTGCTGTACTATAATTTTTATTTATTCCCTGGAGCAGGTTGATCCACTCCTTTAACATGGTGTTTATGCCCATCATCTTCAGTCGTGTAAAAATCATAATAATGAACATGCATTCCATTTCCAACAGGAATGGCTGGTCCTGAGTATGCCTTATAATAATGGGTGTGCCCATCCTCAAATAGAACATATCCTTCTGTATAGTGAATATGTCCCCCCTCTTGTGTCAGAATTGGTGGAGATGTTACATCCAAGCATTGATGTACATGACCATCTGCCACGGATGTATAATCAACAGATCCATGGTTATGATGTGGTACAAATCCGGAAACAAAATCATTTTTTCTTACTTTTCTATCCAATCTACCCACCCCTTGTACATGAAGATTACTTCTATAAACTATATGTTTAGAACAAAAAAGTGATTCTTAATAACAACTCATAACTTGTATAACCTATACATGTGAGGTTGATATAATGTACCATTGTTAGTAGTATCTAAAAAACACCCTAAATTAAGGATAGATCTTGTATCATCTAACCCAACGAATATACTCACCAAAATAAATCCATCCGCGATCTTTTACATGAACCCAATCACCTTCACGACCATCAATCTCGTAATCTTTTTGTTCTAGTACACCTACTACTTTTGAGTTCGTTGTAGAAAATTCACGTAAGCGCACATCAGAACCTCACCATCACGAAGACTATCTTTCGTATCTCCGTTTGATGTTCTAAACTTCACTATACTTCCAGTAGCCTTCGAAGTCGTTTGTGTTTCAGTTGCTTTAAAAGCTTTTTTCAAAATTTCATGTCTGCGAACAGTTTTCTTTACTTCATCAGAGCTTGTTTCTGCTTGCTCTTCACTGTTTGCAACAACAGAAGTATTATATTCTGGAATACCATGCAATTCACTGATTAAAAAGTGGATAATAACAGACATTAGACCGTTTTTATCACCGCCGTGCCCTAACATCCACAAGAATTTACGATAAAGTATGCGCCCATTTTGTTCAATAAAAAGAGCATCCACGTCAGTAGATGCCCCAATGTGTAGGAGTTTTCAATGAGTATTGAATAGGACCTTGGAGATCTTGTCCCATACTCCAATATATGCTCGTCCTTCTTAAAATGTGAAAGAGAGCACTCCCAAAAATTAAGTGCTTTCTCTTGAAAAATTATGGGGTAACATATTGGAAACGAACTATCCATACAATTGTATGAATATATGCTTGTTCACATTCCCTGTTATTGTGTTTTTAGATTTATTACGCTTACTACGCTTGCAATTATTCCTTGGTCGGCCTTATTTGTATATCTAGGTTGGAAACTTGGAGAAAAGTGGGAGAATATAAACGAAGTAGCTGGCCCCTATGTTAAGTATTTTGCTATTGCTGCAGTGGCCCTAATTGTTTTCTATTTTGCTGTAAAAATAGTAATGAGCAGACGTAACAAGTAGTTAATTGTAAGGAGTGCTATAAATGTCTGATATAATCCGTCTCTTTATTGTCATGCTCATTGCAAGTTATTTATTTTTCTCCGTAATGATGGAATTTAAAAATCCACAAAAAAGTATGTTCTGGTTCACGATTGAAGTCTTGTTTCTTTTGGGAACGTTACTATTAATAAAAGAATTCTTCATCAAATATGTAACATAACTTTCTCTCTTCCTCCCCGAATAAAACTCAATATTCCGTAAATACTGTAGATATAATCTTTCTCCATTCCCCCATTGGAGCCGAGTAGTTAGCCTTTGCTAGCTGCTTTTTTGTTTTTTTCACACTTCTTCCTCAATACTCATATACTATTTTGAATCAAAAATAATATCTAAGCATTAAAATGAAAGGTATCCTTTTACAACTTTTCAATTGATTCCAAGGCTTATTTCCCCTTAAAGAGCACTGTTCGAAGGTACTCTTTTTATTGTGATGTTTTTTATAAAATGAAATTTTTGTTAGATATTTACACCTTGATGAGTAACTTGCATATATTATCATGTGTGCCACATTCCACTCTCTGAGGCCCTGATAAGAGCACGTATATAGTGCTCTTTTTATAGTGGATAATTTCAGTATCAAATGGCGTTTTTGTTGATTTTTGACACATTTAAACGAAACAAGCATATGTTATTGTATAGAGAACCTCACTCATAAAAACCCATCTTCCTATGAACACGCTATATTTGTGCTATATTTGATTTTTTAAATAGACATATCCTTTTTACATATTTTCAAAAAGGCTGCACACACTATCCATAAGCCATTCGAACTAGCGGTTCACTCCCTCTTTCAATGAGTATGCCATTAGTTAATCTCACAAACTCATGAGACCCACAGGCAGGCAACTAAAAATGTTGTCTGCCAAATCATCAACAAATTTTGTATAATCAATGCTGATTTTGTACAGACTCTTTAAAAAGCTATTGACATTTCCACAATTTCTCTGACGGACTCCCCACCGTTATCCAAGGGCTTTAATAACAGACAACTTTTTCAGTTGTCTGTTATTTTTTTGTATAATCCTTTCCCATTCACACATACTATTCATGAGTCAATTTACCAATACGAGTCATTTTGTTACTTTTAAAATCTACCTAAGTTAATTTACTCCTCATGGGACAAGCGATTTCGCTTGTCCTATTTGTAATTAAAACTTTATCTTTATGCCCCTTTCCTAATTCTCTGTATTTTAAATTTATTTTTTTATTTAGTATTTAACCCAAAAATTTGTACATTATAAAAGATGTTGCTCACTACTATGTGGGTACAAAAGGAGGATTATAAAATGGACAAACGAACAGAGAAAAAAGTTGAAGCTGTGGCACGAAAAGCTGCTGATTTAGAAGTTTCACAAGAATTAACTAGTCTTAAAAATCAAATTCAGCAGTTACAACAGTCTTTATCTCAAGCATCTCAAGGTCAACAACAACAGCCGCAACAAGGATTGCAACAAGCTAACCAACTGATGCAACAGCTTCAACAATTTAGCCAACAGTCTCAACAACAAATGCAACAAGCTGATCAACAATTACAACAAACTATCCAACAAGCTATTCAAACATTAAATCAAGGTTTACAGTATCTACAAGCTAATCAGACATTAAGCCAAGTAAATCAAGCTATTTCTCAGGCTCAATCACAAGTTGGTCAAACGGGTGGACAACAAGGGCAACAAATGGGCGGTCAACAAGGTATGCAAATGGGTAACCAACAAGGGCAACAAATGGGCGGTCAACAAGGTATGCAAATGGGTAACCAACAAGGGCAGCAAATGGGCGGTCAACAAGATATGCAAATGGGTAACCAACAAGGACAGCAAATGGGCGGTCAACAACAATTTCAATAAGCACATTCATGGCAATCCCTACAATAGTAAATTTTCTGTATCTTATATAGCAGTAAGCAAACTTCAATTTCTTTTTGTTAGTAATTATTAGTATTAAATAAATAACAATACAAGTTCTTGAAAGAGCACTTTTATATAGTGCTCTTTTTTGTATACATATTTCACTTCAGTTATTTCGACTTTCACATTTACAATGAAACTAGCATATAAATAATCAATATAAACAAGGAGACTTAAAGGCATTGGAATCTTCTTTCTAGGAGCACCTATATCAGATGCTCTTTTTACATATACAATGTAAATAACGATTTTATTCATTTCACATCAATTTACTATTATTAGAAAAGTTAGAAATATTTACTCGGTGTTTTTTCTGAATAATCATGATATTATTCAATTGCTGGCGTTCACCATCCCACGAACTCAGCAACTGCATCCATGAACTCTGCTCTCGTCGTTGAGAGTAGAGTTTTTATTTATAGAACCATCCCCAATAAACTCTGTATATTATTACAATATAAAATTTTTGTTTAAATCCATCTTTATTTTTGAATGTATCTTTACTAATACTTTTTTTGTTAAAATCCTCTAGGATATTAATCTTTATATTATTTTTTGGAGGCTTTATGAATAATCAAAATAACAATGAAACAAATAACATCAATGGACTATTTGCAGTTCTTCAAATAGTGTTACCACTGGTACTACCTATTGTTCTCCCTACAGTTATAATTGTAGGAATGAAACAATGGATGCCTAATGACATTGAATATACAAGTATAATGTCACTATTGACGTTATCTATTGGCTTTTTCATATTTGGAATAATCTTCTCTTTCATATTACGAGTATTCAAACTATCTGAGGAAAAACTAATAGAATTAGGTTTCTTAGGATTCACAATTTCAATTGTTAGTACATTTCTTACGATGTATGTCGGATATTTTGGGTTAGCAAATCTTAATTTTACAACGGTGAAATTATCCCCTCATGCCGTGTTGATTTTTGCCATTTTATTTACAGTTCTTCTGGAAATTATCTTTAAATTGATTGATAAATTTGATACATCCGATGAAAGATAAGCACTAAAATAAAATATAACAACCGTTATCCAAGAGCGCATACATGAATGTGCTCTTTTTATTTGCAATTAAAATAACGTTTTTATTAAAAACTTTTCACATTTATACTGGACAAGCATATGTTATTGTATGGAGATTCTCTACTCATAGAAATCTACCTTTCTAATCTAAGAGCACGCTTATATGTGTGCTCTTAGATTATTTATTATGAAATAACGATTTTATTCAAAATGACGGTCCTGATTCATTTGGACACATTTACCAGTATTATTTCCAAAAAGTTCATGTTACGGTTAATTAGTCGAGTACGTCATTACTTGACGATTACCCTTAGGAGCCCCGTAGATAAACGGGGTTTCTTTTATTTAAATAACTATTTTGTTCAAATTCTGGATAAATGTTAATATTCTTCATAAAGGAGGTCTACTAATGAAAAAGATTTTTTCAGTTATTTTCATAGCAATTTTCCTTTTAATAGTTCTATATTTTGTTGGTATGTCACTTTTTTGGAACCAGCCTTAAGTTAAAATAAATAATAAATTACCACTATGATTATTTAATAAATCTTCCGTCAATATAATAGATAACCCATTAAGTTACTTTCTCTATTACCCATGAACCAAACAGTTAGCTTTTGCTAGCTGCTCTTTTGTTTTTTCACACTTCTCCCTCAATACTCATATGCTATTTTGAATCAAAAAATAATATCTAAGCTATAAACTGAACGGTATCCTTTTACAACTTTTCAATTGATTCCAAAGATTCTTTTCCTTTAAAGAGCACTGTTCGAAGGTGCTCTTTTTATTGTGATGTTTTTTTAAAATAAAATATTCATTAAATTTAGCGTTTTTATTCTTTTACGGACATACTCAGCTATCAAAAAACAACATACAATATAAAAAATTCACTTCAGAAGGAAAATCTGACTACAAAAGTTTTTCAAAAGATATTAGGGTCTTCATCTGGCTTTCAATATCTATTTTTATTTTTCCTTTTCCTGAATCAACATTCACATTCTGCTTCAAAGTGGCGCTTTTGTTTATTTTTGACACGCCTTAATGAGACAAGCATACTTTATTGTATGAAGACCCTCTCTCATAGATTGCTATCTTTCTAAGAGCACATTCACACATGTGCTCTTTTTTATCAAATAACGTTTTTGTTAAACTATTTATGAATAAGTGTCCATCGAACAGTTATGTCTTCTGTGACTATTTGCTACAAATAATATGCAGTTTCATACGGAACCGTTGAAAAAGGTATCCTATACTGCATAATGTACATTGGATAATAATATTGCAATGAATGATAGTAAGGTTGTATACTTTGTTGCATTTGTTGTGCTTGTTGTTGTGCTTGTATCGCTTGTTGCTGTGCTTGTATAGCCTGGTGAACAGCTTGAATTGTACTTTGCGCAGGACCATGCCCACCTAAAGGACGCTTTCGCATTTCATTGTAAAAATAACTGGGAAACATTTTTATTCACCCCACCCTCGTAAATATTCTCACCCGTCACCTTTCATACTATGAACATTGATTTAAAGTTGATAATTTGTGAAACTTTTTACCTTATCATTCTCTAACCTCTTTCTATTCAAATAACGCTTTCTTCCATTTTATCCAACTGATTTTCCCCCACCCTTTTACTGACTTTTCGGTACATAATAAATCCCTTAAATTTTTTAAATTTCGTCCAAGCACCATTTCTATTTCACAAATAATATATATGGACAACTAACAAGGAGAGTGACATACGTATGGCGGATTATTTTTATGAAAATGGTAAGAAGTGTTATAAAAACCAATATCACTCGTATTCTAGTCAAAAAGAACATAAATGTTTCGTTGAGACTCATACAATTTCCGGTTCGGGAGTAAATTTAACTGGAAATATCCCCCTAGATTTTTTCTTACGCCCTAACACTTCAAGAACTATTTTTGAAGACTTTACCAAAAATCACAATAAAACATTAATTCAGATTTCTGCTGCTGGTAATAGTGCCCCTTTTGAGGTAACTATTCGAACAAGAGGATCTCGCATACCAATTACCGCTAGATTAAGTGAAGAGGATTCACCACGGATATTTCAAGTGGAAGATTTCGAAAGCCTTACTTTCTCAAATACCACTAACAGTCCTAGTGTCGGGAATATATTTATCCAAAAAACATTCTGTATTTGCTGTAATGAAAAAGATAATTCTTGTAATGAATGTGACTATGAAGGTTAAAATTCATCACCAGAAGAATCCTTTATATAAAGGATTCTTTTTTCATATCACCATCCAATTATTCACTATTACACCTCCTCATTTCTTAACAAATAGCGCTTTTATATGAAATCTGTACACATTTTTGACACATCCACTATCACAATCCACTGAAAATTCGTGATAATATTAATTTGTTGAATACGCCAAATTTCGACATTGCACGACAACAATATCTCCCTTATCGAATCCCTGTCCCCCAGGGATTTTTCCTTGTATTCATTACTTTTTGTTTCACTAAATTTTCATCCCGAACAAAATTCAAATTTGATTAAAGTAACTGTGTTTTTCGCTCATCCATACGAGTTACTTTTCCACTTTTATATACAAAGGACTGTTCCCCATGACCACTTGTTGGTGGCTCTATTGAATGAATTTTTCCATCTTTCACAACATTCTCTAGCATTACGTAGCAATCCACCTATCGATGAATTGCAATATATACTTGTTCCCATATTTGTTCACCTCCGTATTCAGTTTTCAAAGAATTACAATAAAATTTATAGAATACATAACTTGTCTATTTTTTATGAAAAAAAGAGGAATTAATCCTCGATACTTTCTTTTGCTTGCATTTCTTTGATGATGGCCCAACCAGCCTCGTAATATGCTCGAAGGATGTTTTCAATTTCCTTTTGTGTTTTAGGTTCAGGAGCCACAACATAAACTTTCGTTTTTCCAAATTCATAAGTCGCTGCATATTCCTCTTGTTGGCTCATGATGTCACCTCTTGAAGTGCTTTTTATATATTTATGCTTTAGATCAATTGGTACTGCCATTGGAAGTGCTGATATTTTCCCCCTTTCTTTCTAACTAGTTTATAAGTGCGCTTTTCGCACGTTATATTTTAAAATTTTTTCTACAGTACTTTCTAATGCTTCTGCGATTTTTAAGGCTACAAAAAAGCAAAAGCAAACAATTTCAAACTACATTTTTGTATTCTTACTTTTATGTCAAGGACATTAAACCTCCCCGAAACAAGAAAAGAATCGATATATCTCATTGCAAAAACTTTCAATGTTTCATTCATCCTGAGAAGCAACACTTGTTGCATTATGAAAATCAGCTGCTAGCTTGTCATTTGGAAAATATTTTTTCACAAACATGTCTAATTACATAATAAAAACTATAACTTCTACTTAAACATTGAATTTTTATAATTTATGTCATGTACTCTTCGTATAATTAATACTGAATACAGGAGGTACTGCTATGAAAACCGCGATCTACTTACGTAAATCACGCGCTGATCTAGAAGCCGAAGCACGTGGTGAAGGCGAAACTTTAGCAAAACACCGCACTACCCTGCTGAAAATCGCTAAAGAGAAAAGTTTAAATGTTTTAGCTGTTCGTGAGGAAATCGTTTCTGGTGAGAGCTTAGTGAAACGTCCTGAGATGTTAGCACTACTCGAAGAAATTGAGGATAACAAATATGACGTTGTTCTTTGCATGGATATGGACCGTTTAGGTCGTGGTGGCATGAAAGAACAAGGAATCATTTTAGAGACATTTAAACGCTCCAATACGAAGATTATGACACCTAGGAAGACTTATGACCTTAACGATGAGTGGGACGAAGAATACAGTGAATTTGAGGCGTTTATGGCGCGTAAAGAGTTAAAGATTATTACCCGCCGTATGCAACGTGGTCGTATTGCAAGTGTAGAGGCTGGCAATTACCTTGGTACGCACGCACCATACGGATACGATATCCATCGCTTAAATAAGCGTGAGCGTACGTTAACGATTAATCTAGAAGAAGCCTCTGTTGTCAGAATGATATTTGAATGGTATGCAAATGAGGATATGGGAGCCTCCATGATTACGAACAAATTAAATCAGCTTGGCTATAAAAGTAAATTAGGGAACGACTGGAATCCATACAGCGTGTTAGATATGTTAAAAAATAATATTTACATCGGAAAAGTAACGTGGCAAAAAAGAAAAGAAGTGAAACGTCCGGATGCAACGAAACGTAGTTGCGCTAGACAAGATAAATCAGAATGGATTATTGCAGATGGAAAACATGATTCGATTATCTCAGAAAGTTTATTTGAAAAAGCACAGGAGAAATTAAATACGAGATATCACGTTCCTTATAATACGAATGGATTAAAGAATCCCCTAGCCGGGATTATCAGATGTGGGAAATGCGGATACAGCATGGTGCAAAGGTATCCAAAGAATCGAAAAAAGACAATGGATTGTAAACACCGTGGTTGTGAAAACAAATCAAGCTATACAGAATTAATCGAAAGACGTTTACTCGAGGCTTTAAAGGAATGGTATATCAATTACAAAGCTGATTTTGCTAAAAATATTCAAGACAGTCTTTCTAAAGAAAAGCAAGTAATAAAAATAAATCAAGCTACATTACGCAAGCTTGAAAAAGAATTATTAGATGTTCAAAAGCAAAAAAATAATTTACACGATTTATTAGAACGAGGCGTTTATACGGTTGATATGTTTTTAGAACGTTCTAATGTTGTATCAGATCGTATGAATGAAATTACTGACATGATGGAGAACCTCCAAAAAGAAATTAATACTGAAATAACAAAGGAACGCGTAAAAAAAGATACGATTCCTCAAGTAGAGCATGTATTAGATCTGTATTTCAAAACAGATGATCCAATGAAAAAGAATAGCCTGTTAAAGTCTGTTCTGAAAAAAGCTATTTACACGAAAGAAAAATGGCAAAGGCTCGATGATTTCAAGCTTGTGCTCTACCCTAAGCTCCCTAAAGATGGCGACAAATAAGCGTTTGCTTTTTGTCGTCATCCTCTTGGTGTAATTAGGTTTACACCATTTAGACCAAGAGCATCATTTGTCGAAACAGCTAATACAACGGGTTTCCCATTCCGAAGCGTTGCCTTTGCTGCCATTAATACCGGAGAATCTGTCATCGCATTAGCAAATTTACTCATTGAATTTCCTGTTAGTGGAGCAATCACCATACAATCTAATGGTATTTTGGGACCAAGTGGTTCTGCCCCTACGATAGAATTAATAACCTTATTTCCTGTTATCTCCTCAATTCTTTCAATCCACTCTGCCCCTTCACCAAATCTAGTATTTGTTGTTTGTACAGTGTATGAAACAACTGGCAGTACTTCCACCCCCTCTGCAATCAGCTTTTCTACATGTGGCATAACTTCTGCATACGTACAATGCGAACCTGTAAATCCAAAGCCAATCCGCTTCCCTTTCAAACTCATTTCCCATTCTCCTCTCTTGCAACCATCTCTGCTGTTAATAGCTGAGAAAGAACATTCGCCAAAATTTGCCCCGCTGTTTTCGGTGCAACAATTCCGGGAAGACCTGGCGCTAGCAATGCTTTAACTCCTCGTTTCTCTGCATAGCGAAAGTCCGTGCCACCTGGTCTAGAGGCTAGGTCAATAATTAAAGTGTGCGCCGGCATCCGTGAAATGACACTTGCTGTTACAACAAGGTGTGGAATTGTGTTAATAACAATATCAATATCACTTACTTCCTCCTCAATGTTATGCATATAAAAAGGAGAAAACATCATTTCTGAAATACGAGCGATATGTTCCGAGCGCCTTGCTCCTACTTTGACATGCGCTCCTAGTGATTGAAAAGCCCTAGCTACACTCATTCCAGTTCTACCAAATCCTAAAACCATTACATTCGAACCGTGAATCGTATAATCTGTATTTTGAATAACCATCATTAATGTTCCTTCTACCGTTGGAATAGAATTGTAGATCGCTACATCATCACGATCGAATAATTTCACAAGTTTTCGATTTGTAGTAGTTACAATATTCTCCAAATACGGTGTACCAATTCCTGAATATATAGTAAAGCTTGCTGGTGTTTTTTCAATTTGTTCCTTCGTAATCACAATTTTTTCATTTGAAAAAATTGTATCTACTTCCCCTTTTGCATTTGTTCCTGCTACCGGCAAAATAATTGCATCTAAAGAAGTGAAATCTAGATCTTGCATACTCTCTTTTGCTGCCCCTGTAAAACCATGATCCAGTTGATCGAACCCTACTAATGAAAGTTTTGCATCAAGTTCAACTAACTTACGAATCACTTCTAGCTGTCTTGCGTCTCCTCCTATGACAGCGATGTGCATCTCAGTCAACATTCCCTACTTCACCTTCTTTTTCTATCATTTATAAGAAAAGCGCCTACTTTTTCTTTTTCCTCCACATCATATGTACCGTACGAGTTAGAGGTGATTGAAAAACAAAGGCATCCACTATTTCTAAACATGTGAAATTCTATAAAATAAAGCTATATTCATTAGGTGTTCTTTTATTAACATGAATTATTAGCCTTCACCAATTGAACTTCTATAGGGGAGCATTTTATCTCCCGCTTTTTACTAAGCCTGAAAGTAGTGTATTACTACCTAGAAATAGAAAAAAAAGACAACCGAAATGGTTATCTTTTACTGTGAGCCTGGACGGTTTGCAAGATCAAAAATAATCATATCATGACCGACCTTTTTAATCCGGCTCCATTCTACCCTTACTTCTTGCTGTTCTCTTTTGAAACCACCCCATTTTCCCACTGGTATAATAAGAGCTTGAATTTTCCCATCCTTCTCGTTTATTTCTAAATCAGCATGACCTAAAACCCCCATTCTTTCCGCACGTTCCAAATCCACAATTTCTTTTCCACTTAATTCACTTAAACGCATGTCACTCTCTCCTTTACCCAAAATCTTTCATACAATATTCTCAAATCTCATCCTGTAATAAGTACGTATTCTACATATCTCTAAAAAATACCAAGAAAATGAAATCCTCTTCCTAACATTCAAAATCTCTTATAACGTTAAAAAGCTTATTACATAAAAATAACCGCATCTCCTCGTAAGAGATACGGTTATTTCGCCTTATTTCATTCCTTTTGGAAGCTCTCCATTTGGACTAATTAGTGCTGCAGAAAATTCATTGGTAAACATAGTGCGAACCAATGTATCTACATCTTTTTTCGTCACTTTGTTTACACTCTCAATAATTTCATCAAGAGAACGGTGTTTTCTAAGAAGTAATTCATTTTTACCATTACGACTCATACGACTATTCGTACTCTCTAAACTCAACATTAAATTTCCTTTAAGCTGTTCTTTACTGTTCACAAGTTCTTTCTCTGTAATACCGGTATTTTTCAACGTCTCTAAAGTTTCTTGCATTGTATCATATAAAGTATTTAATTGTTGGCTTCCTGTACCACCATAAAGTGTTAACATCCCTGTATCTTCATAAGAAGAATGATACGAGAACACTGAGTATGCTAATCCTCGTTGTTCACGCACTTCTTGGAATAAGCGGCTACTCATACTTCCACCTAATATATTATTTAATACAATTAAGTTATAAATATCTTCATGTCCCATTTGCAATCCTTGGAATCCTAAACATAAATGAGCTTGCTCTGTTTCCTTCTTGCGAGCAACTTTATTAAAATGAAAAATTGGGCTATGTACTTGTTCACGATTTGTTGTTCCCTCATAGTTACCGAAATATTGTTCCACCGTTTGAACAAATGTTTCATCAATATTTCCAGCAATCGAAACTACAACATTTTCAGGTGTATAATGATCTTTTATATATTGACGCAGTGTATCCCCTGTAAATGTTTCAAGCGTTTCTTCTGTACCTAGAATTGGGTATCCAAGCGGATGCGTTTCATATGTTGCTTTCGTTAACATGTCATGTACGATATCATCTGGTGTATCTTCATACATTTTAATTTCTTCAAATACAACATTCTTCTCTTTCTTCAATTCCTCTTCATCAAATGTTGAATTAAAGAACATATCCGCTAAAACATCTAACGCATACTTAGCATGTTCATCTAGCACTTTCGCATAATAGCACGTGTATTCTTTTGAAGTAAACGCATTTACTTGCCCACCAATGCTATCAAATGATTCTGCAATTTCTCTTGCACTACGCGTCTCTGTTCCTTTAAAAAACATGTGCTCTAAAAAGTGCGAAACCCCATTATTTTTCTCATTTTCATTTCTAGAACCAGCATGAATCCATATACCAATCGCAACTGAACGTACAGTTGGTATGTTCTCCATAACGATCCTTACACCATTTTTACAAGTATATTTTTTAATCAAAAACTTTCCTCCTAATGCCAGTTTCTCTAAATAATTGCTATTATTTAATGATAACAAGTTTGAACATGAATGTCATGTAAATGTATTTAATCAATGCGTTTTTCATCTAATAATTCCGTAATATTACCTACTTTATATCCTTGTTTTTTCAACTGTAAAATCATTGTATTAAGCGCTTCCGCTGTTGGGGATGTCGGGTGCATCAGTACAATTGCACCTGGGTGCACTTTCCTCATCACACGCTGAAGAAGTACTTCAGGCTCAGGGCGTTTCCAATCAATTGTATCAACTGTCCACATAATAGTCCCCATCTTTAACCCGGCCGCTACTTCTACAACTTCATCACGAAAACTTCCACTCGGTGGTGCAAACCATCGTACTTTTTGATTTGTAGCTGCCTCAATAATTTGATTTGTCTTTTGTAATTGTTCTTGTATCTGAGTTCTAGATAGCGTTTTCATATCTGGGTGTGTATACGAATGATTTCCTACTTCTTGCCCTGCATCTACGATCATTTTTGCAAATCGTAAATTTTCTTTTACCCAGCGTCCTTCTAGAAAAAACGTTGCCTTTACATTGTGCTTTTTCAATGTTTCTAATATACGCGGAAGATATTCATTTCCCCACGCCACATTTATGGTTAATCCTACCATTTTTTTATTTGGGTTTCCACGATAAATAGGAGAAGGCGATAAATCTTCTAAGTGTATGCTTGGTGAAACTTCCCGATATACAAGGTGCTTCTCATCAAAATTCCCTATATTCTTCATGTAATTATATGATGCTTCAATATCAACCTCTTTACCATTATACCCTGGTGTCGCCTTCCAAATCTTATCAATTATCGCATTTTGTGGTGCAATTGAATACTGTTTCGCTTGTTTCTGAATTTTTTCATATAAATCGTCATTTGCCAACACTGAATACGAGCATAGGCCTATACAAAATAAGAATATAGCTATGAATACAAAGATACGAGTTCTCATCTAAACCCTCCCATTAACTATACAAATAAGAAAAGTCCATTCTCTTCTTATCTTTGTTAATTTAAGCGTTATCATGAAAACTATACCTTTCACTAATAAAAATCTATGCATCAAATGTATTTTTATTTAACAAAAAAAGCCAGGAATCCTGGCTTTTTTTACTTACTTCTGTTCTTGTATATTTTCTTCTTGTGAAGCTTCTTCTTTTGCTGCTTCTTTTTCTTGCTCTTCTTTTAACAATACTTTTCTAGATAAGTTCACACGACCTTGTTTATCAATTTCGATAACTTTTACTGAAATCTCATCACCGATTTTCACAACGTCTTCTACTTTACCTACACGCTCAAGTGCAAGTTCAGAAATATGAACAAGTCCATCTTTACCACTAAATAATTCAACGAAAGCTCCGAATTTCTCGATACGTTTTACTTTTCCTAAGTAGATTTCGCCCACTTGTACTTCGCGAACGATATCTTCGATAATTTTCTTCGCTTTTTCATTCATTTCTTGATCAATTGATGAAATAAATACTGTACCGTCTTGTTCGATATCAATTTTCACGCCTGTTTCTTCAATAATCTTATTAATTTGTTTACCGCTTGGTCCAATAACATCGCGAATTTTATCTGGATTAATTGTCATTGTAATAATTTTTGGAGCATATGCAGATAGCTCTTTACGCGGTTCAGCAATCACAGACAACATATGATCTAGAATATGCATACGTCCGATTTTAGCTTGTTGTAATGCTTCTTCTAAAATTTCGCGAGATAAACCTTCAATTTTAATGTCCATCTGTAATGCAGTTACACCTTTTGCTGTACCTGCCACTTTAAAGTCCATATCACCTAGATGATCTTCCATGCCTTGAATATCCGTTAAAATTGTGTAGTGCTCACCAGATTTCACTAGACCCATTGCAATACCAGCAACTGGTGCTTTTAATGGCACACCCGCATCCATCATCGCTAACGTACTTCCACAAATACTTGCTTGTGAAGTAGATCCATTAGATTCTAATACTTCTGATACAAGACGAACTGTATACGGGAAGTCCTTTTCAGATGGAATTACAGGTTCAAGAGCACGTTCACCTAATGCACCGTGACCAATTTCACGACGACCTGGTCCACGCATCGGTCTTGTTTCACCAACACTAAAGGATGGGAAATTATAATGATGCATAAAGCGTTTCGATTCTTCTACACCAAGACCATCTAAAATTTGCACATCGCCTAATGCGCCTAATGTACAAATACTTAGTGCTTGTGTTTGTCCACGTGTAAATAGTCCAGAACCGTGCGTACGAGATAAAATACCTACCTCTGATGCTAACGGGCGGATTTCGTCACTCTTACGTCCATCTGGGCGGATTTTTTCAACTGTAATAAGACGACGTACTTCTTCTTTTACAATTTTATATAAAATCTCATTTACTTGTCCTAATATTTCTGCATCAACTTCTTGTGCTTCATAATGCTCAATTACACGTTTTTTCACTTCGCTAATCGCATCTTCACGCGCGTGTTTTTCATGCACTTGAATTGCAGCATGCATATCTTTCTCTGCCATTTCACGAATAACTGTATCAAGATCGGCATTAACTTCATAAAGCACTACTTCTGCTTTTTCTTTACCAATAGCTTGTACAATCTCTTCTTGGAAAGCAATTAAACGTTTAATTTCGTCATGACCGAACATAATTGCTTCTAACATTGTTTCTTCAGGTACCTGATCTGCACCTGCTTCTACCATGTTAATCGCGTCTTTTGTACCCGCTACAACAAGATGAATATCACTTTTCTCTTGCTGTTCAACTGTTGGGTTAATAATGAATTCGCCATCGATACGACCAACTGTTGCACCAGCAATCGGACCTTCAAATGGAATATCTGAAATCGATAACGCTAATGAAGAACCTAACATAGCTGCCATCTCAGAAGAACAATCTTGGTCAACACTCATAACGATGCTGACAACTTGTACTTCATTACGGAAGCCATCTGCGAAAAGTGGGCGAATTGGTCGGTCAATTAAACGACTTGCTAAAATTGCTTTTTCACTTGGACGACCTTCACGTTTAATAAAACCACCTGGGATTTTTCCAACTGCATATAAACGCTCTTCATAGTTTACTGTAAGCGGGAAGAAATCTACATTTTTTGGCTCTTTTGATGCAGTTGCTGTAGATAGAACTGCTGTGTCGCCATATCTTACTAATACTGCCCCGTTTGCTTGTTTTGCAAGCTGGCCTGTTTCAATTGTTAGCTGACGACCAGCTAAATCTATCGAGAAGACTTGCTTTTCTTGACTCATTTAAGTACCCCTCTCAGTTTAAAATATTCAATTCTTCTATGTAAATGGCTAATATATCACAATATTCTTCCTCTAGTATTACCGAAATTTAAGTAAGCTATTAAGAGTAGAAGATATATTTTTACCTAACAAAAAAGCGGGAATATTCCCGCTTCTTTGACTATCGACGTAAGCCAAGCTTTGTGATTAATTCACGGTAACGTGTGATATCGCTATTACGAAGGTAAGTAAGTAAGTTACGACGTTTACCAACCATCTTTAATAGACCACGACGTGAATGATGATCTTTCTTGTGAGTACGTAAGTGCTCGTTTAGAGTATTAATTTGCTCTGTTAGGACAGCAATTTGAACCTCTGGAGAACCAGTATCAGTCTCATGAGTTCTAAATTGTGCAATGATTTCATTTTTACGCTCTTGTGTTAAAGCCATCCTATTTCACCTCCTGTTAATTAAACCCCCAATTACCGAGCAAGCGTCGGTGAGTCGCAATGCCAAGCAATGGTTGTCATAAAGTACATAACATAGAATACTACTTTTCATTCGAAAAAGCAAGTATATTCTTTCCAGTACTAAAATATTCTTGTGCTGTTTTTTTATCTTTTGCAATTTGGGTAACTAATTCATCAATACCATTAAATTTTTTCTCTTCTCGAATACGCATATGCCACTCAACAGTAACAACCTGATTATATATATCCTCATTGAAATGGAATAGATGCACTTCAATAGACAATTTACGTTCATCTTCTTTAAATGTTGGTTTATAGCCAATGTTACATACGCCATCATGCCACTCATCATGAACTTTTAATCTTACCGCATATACACCAACAGGTGGCAGAAGGTATTCATCGCTCAAAGCTACATTAGCTGTTGGAAAGCCAATTTGACGTCCACGTTTATCTCCGTGCACAACCGTTCCCTCTACTGTATAAGCCCTACCTAAAATAGATGGGATTTGTTCCATTTCTCCATTTCGAATCAGTTTTCGTAATGCTGTGGAACTTACTTTCTCTTCTTGAAACTCAACTCTTTCAATCACGGTCTGTGTAAACTCCCCTCTTGCATGAAATGGTAAAGTCTCCATCGTCCCTTTTCCTAAACGGCCATATGAATAGTCAAAACCTGCTACTACATGTTTTACATTTAGCCCAATAATATATTCATCTACAAACTGTTGTGGCTGTAATCCAGCAAATGATTCATCGAATTTCACCACATATAACATATCAATTCCTAAATCTGCAATTACTTTTTCTTTAATAGATAACGGTGTAATATACTCCACATGCGCTTCTTTTTTTCCTAAAACAACAGATGGGTGTGGATGAAAGGTTATGACAGCACTTTTATATCCTCTTTCATCCGCTATTTTTTTTGCTGTTCGAATCACACGTTGATGCCCTAAATGAATGCCATCAAAAAATCCTAATGCCATTACAGTAGGTGGTAATTCTATTTTATTTTGTTCGTGTGGATGAGTTAAATGAATGAGTTTCACGCTTGAATTCACCTTTTTCTGTAATAATCCTTCCAATAATTTATTATAGCTTTAGTTCTTGATTGTTAACAAGCACTTTCATTGGCTTTAACATGCCAGGGTGTTTTGGATGATGTTCATAAATCGCTAAACAACGTTCATTTTTATCAAATATTGTAATTAACGGCGCTGTAACTTGCAATTCATTCTTTAAAAACATACCATTTTTTATCTTTTCTGCTTGTTTTTCATCTACAACCATTTTTGGAAATTTACTTAACGCTTCATCAATTGAGATAAAAATAGACTCTACTGTTCCATTTTGCATGTTTTCTTCAATTTCTTCAAATGATATGCAATCTTCTAGCAAAAATTCTCCTGAAGCTGTTCTCACAAGATGTGACATATGTGCTGGGAACCCTAGTTTTTCACCAATCATAACCGCTAATGTTCTCACATACGTTCCTTTGCTACATGTAACACGGAAGCGGAATGAAAGATTCTTCCCTTCAAATACTTCACGATCATCAAGTAATACAAATTCGTGGATTGTTATTGTACGAACCGGTCGTTCAACTTCTTGCCCTGCTCTTGCGTATTCATATAGTTTCTTTCCGTTTACTTTTACAGCTGAATACATGGGAGGTACTTGCTCAAGTGTACCCGTTAATTCTGCTAATACGGTTTCCACTTCGTTACGTGTAATTACGCGATTTACATCTTGTTTTTCCACCACTTCACCAGAAGCATCTTCTGTTGTTGTTGAAAACCCTATTGTAACTTCACCTTCATATGTTTTTGTTTCACTTGTTAAAAATTGCGCAATCTTTGTGGCACGCCCTACACAAATTGGTAATACTCCTGTTACATCTGGGTCTAATGTTCCTGTATGACCAATTCTCTTTTCGCGCAATATCTTTCTTAATTTAAATACACAATCGTGTGATGTCATTCCTTTTGGTTTATGTAATAGTACTACACCTTCCATATGTTCACCTCATCATAATACTTTTGTAGAAAATATTAACGCATTTCTTCGCCTGTGTCTTCAGTTTGGTTCTCGTAATAGATAAGGTCTATATACCGTATCCTCCTGACTTCCGCACCTCGAACTACTCAGCTCTCTTTAGCCTCATTTTAGAACACTCATCTATACGCAAAACTTACTTTCCATTGAAAAAATGGATAGACAAATGTCTATCCATTATTCTTCACGTTTACCGTCTTTATTAATTTCATGTAAAAGTGTATCAATTCGATGACCATATCCGATAGACTCATCAAATTCAAAGGAAATCTCCGGCGTTTTACGAAGACGAATACGTTGGCCAATTTCTGAACGAATAAAGCCTTTCGCTTTCGCTAAACCCTTTAATGTATTTTCTTTCTGCTCTTCATCTCCTAAAACAGAAATATACACTTTAGCAATTTGTAGATCTCCACTCACTTGTACATCTGTTACTGTAACAAATCCAACACGTGGGTCTTTAATTTTGCGACTAATAATGTCACCTAATTCTTTTTTCATTTGCTCGCCAACACGGTTTGCACGTAGTTTCATAACTATTCACCTCATTCAATACCATTCCAATTGTGTTATCGTACGTTCAATCTCAGGAAATGAATCAATGTACGCAAGTACACGATTTATTTCTTTTTCACAGACAACACGATTTGAGGATACGGAAACAATTGCAATTTCTGTACGTTGCCATACATCTTGATGTCCTACTTCCGAAATAGCCACATTGTAACGCTGTTTCACACGGGTTAGCACACGCTGTAAAATTGCACGTTTCTCTTTTAAAGAATGCACATCATAGATCATACACTCGAATGAGAGTGAAGCGATAATCATCGCTTCACTTCTTCCATAATGTATGCTTCAATGATGTCTCCTTCTTTAAGATCGTTGTATTTCTCAATTGTAATACCACACTCGTAGTTTTGTGCAACTTCTTTCACATCGTCTTTGAAACGTTTTAACGTATCAAGTTGACCTTCGTAAATTACTACACCATCACGGATAATACGAACACCGCTATCACGCGTAATTTTACCGTCTGTTACGTAACAACCTGCGATTGTTCCAACTTTTGTTACTTTAAATGTTTGACGAACTTCCGCTTGACCAATTACTTTCTCTTCGAATTCAGGATCAAGCATACCTTGCATTGCCGCCTCGATCTCTTCGATTACTTTATAAATAATACGGTGTAAACGAATATCAACATTTTCTAACTCAGCTGTACGTTTCGCGTTTACGTCAGGACGTACGTTAAATCCAATTACAATTGCATTAGATGCAGAAGCTAAAATAATATCAGACTCTGTAATCGCACCTACGCCTGTATGGATAATTTTCACTTTTACGCCTTCAACATCAATTTTACGAAGTGATGCTGCCATTGCTTCTACAGAACCTTGTACGTCCGCTTTCACAATTAGGTTAATTTCTTTTACATCGCCTTCTTGGATTTGTTGGAATAAATCTTCTAGGCTTAATTTAGATTTTTCACCACGCTGTGCAAGCAATGCTTGTTGTGCACGTGATTCACCAATTTGACGCGCTTTCTTCTCATCAGCAAATGCCATGAAACGATCGCCCGCTTGTGGTACTTCATTTAAACCTGTAATTTCAACAGGAGTAGATGGACCAGCAACTTTTACACGACGCCCGATGTCACTTACCATCGCACGAACACGTCCGAATGATGTTCCAACAACAATTGGATCTCCTACTCGAAGTGTACCATTTTGTACAAGTAATGTTGCGATTGTTCCTTTACCTTTATCAAGCTGTGCTTCAATTACAGTACCAGTTGCATAACGATTTGGGTTTGCTTTATATTCTTCTACTTCACTTACAAGTAGAATCATTTCTAGCAAGTTGTCAATTCCTTCACCTTGAATTGCAGAAATTGGTACAAAAATTGTATCTCCGCCCCAAGCTTCTGGAACTAATTCATATTCTGTTAATTCTTGCATTACACGATCCGGATTTGCCGATGGTTTATCCATTTTATTCACAGCAACAATAATTGGTACTCCTGCTGCTTTAGCATGGTTAATTGCTTCAACTGTTTGTGGCATAACACCATCATCTGCTGCAACAACAAGGATTGTAATATCTGTAACTTGTGCACCACGTGCGCGCATTGTTGTAAACGCTGCGTGACCTGGTGTATCTAAGAACGTAATTTTCTTGTCATTTACTTCAACTTGGTATGCACCAATGTGCTGTGTAATTCCACCAGCTTCGCCAGCAGTTACTTTTGAATTACGGATAGAATCAAGCAATGTTGTTTTACCATGGTCAACGTGTCCCATAATTGTAACAACAGCTGGACGCTCTTTTAAGTTTTCTTCATCGTCTTGCTCGTCGATAAATGTTTCAAACTCTGTTTCACTTACGATTACTTCTTCTTCTACTTCGATTCCGTAATCAGCAGCAAGTAACTCAATTGTATCTTTATCTAAATCTTGGTTAATTGTTGCCATAATACCTAGCATAAAGAGCTTTTTAATAAGTTCAGATGGCTCTTTTCCTAGTTTTTTTGCAAGATCGCCTACTGTAAGCGTACCAGAGAAAGTGATTTTGTCTGGTGTTTCTACAACTTGCGTTTGTTGTCTTCCAGCAAAGTTTTCTTGACGTTTGTCTTCATTTCCTTTGCCTTTTTTCTTCTTCTTATTACTGTTCTTTTTGCTGCGAACAACTTTTTCTTCTACTTCAAACTCATCTGCAACAGAAGGTTTTTCTGCTCCAGTATTATATTGATTATCTAATTTGTTTACTACTTCATCGTCTAACATTGTCATATGATTCGAAACCTCGATATTCATTTCTTTTAGTTTTGTAATAATATCTTTACTTGAGATATTGTGTTTCTTTGCATATTCATACACTCGAATCTTACTCATACCTTCACCCCCGGTAAGTTGTATCGAGCATGCTACGCAGCTTTTTCGCAAAGCCTTCATCTAACACAGCTACAACGACTCGCTCGTCTCTCCCAATCGCATGCCCTAATTGTTGTCGATTTTCGACTTTTCTCATTGGTATGTTGTAGTACGTGGTTTTATCAGTGATGCGCTTTGTAGTGTTCACTGACGCATCTTCAGAAAGCAACACAAGCTTTGCTTTGCCACTTCGTACCTCTTTTAAAACGAGTTCTTCACCCGAAATTATTTTTCGAGCACGGTTTGCTAGTCCTAAAAACGCTTTCCAATCGGACACCTATTTCGACTCCTTCTCAACGAGCTCAAGAAGCTCTTCGTAAAGAGAACTGTCGATCTTCGCTTTTAGATGATGTTCCAAAATATTTTTCTTTTGTGCTTGAATAATACATTCCTTGTCCTTTGACAAATATGCACCGCGTCCTGATTTCTTTCCAGTTAAATCAATGGACACTTCGCCCTCTTTGGAACGAACAATGCGAACGAGCTCGCGTTTTGATTTCATTTCTTGCGTTGCAACACATTTTCTTAACGGAACTTTCCGATTGCTCACCATCATCACCTCTATTCGATTTCGTCTTCAACTGAATCGAATGCGATCATGCTGTCTTCTTCTGTTACAATGCCAAGTTGCTTCGCATCAGACTCGCTCTTAATGTCAATTTTCCAACCTGTTAATTTTGCTGCAAGACGCGCATTTTGTCCACGTTTACCAATCGCTAATGAAAGCTGGTGATCCGGGACTACTACAGTCGTTGCTTTTTCTTCTTCATTTACAAGTACTTTTACAACTTGTGATGGACTTAAAGCATTTGCCACATATTCAACTGGATCGTTTGACCAGCGAACAATATCAATCTTTTCACCTTTTAGTTCATCTACAATGCGTTGTACACGTTGTCCTTTTGGACCTACGCAAGAACCTACTGGATCAACATCGATATTCTCTGCATATACAGAAATTTTAGAACGATCGCCTGCTTCACGTGCTACAGAACGAATTTCTACAGTTCCATCATAAATTTCTGGTACCTCAATTTCAAATAAACGTTTTAAAAGACCTGGATGTGTACGTGATACGTAAATTTGTGGTCCTTTTGTCGTTTTTTCTACTTTTGTAATAAAGACACGAATACGATCGTGTGGTTTATATTGTTCGTTCGGCATTTGCTCACTTACTGGTAATAATGCCTCGACTTTTCCTAAGCTTACATAAATAAAGCGAGCATCTTGGCGTTGTACAATACCAACCATGATATCTTCTTCACGATCACTAAATTCTGAATAAATAACACCGCGTTCCGCTTCGCGTACACGTTGTGTCACAACTTGTTTTGCAGTCTGTGCTGCAATACGCCCGAAATCTTTTGGCGTTACTTCAATTTCTAATACGTCGCCATCTTGATAGTTCGGGTTAATTTGCCTTGCTTCTTCTACAGAAATTTCAAGACGTGGGTCAAACACATTACTTACAACGTCTTTACGTGCTAAAACTTGAATTGTTCCCACTTCAGGATTAAAACTAACACGTACATTTTGTGCTTGGTTAAAATTGCGTTTATAAGCAGAGATTAAAGCTGCTTCAATTGCATCAATAATAATATCTTTGCTAATACCTTTTTCTGATTCTAATACGAGCAAAGCATCTAACAACTCAGTGCTCATGAAGATCCCCCTTCTTACTAAAACGTAACAGCAAGTCGCGCATTGGCAACTTTATCCATTGGAATTTGGATTTCTTTTTTACGTGTTTTAATTGTTAATAATAGTGTAATTGTTGTACCATCATAGGACAGTAGCTTTCCTTCAAACATCTTTTCGCCATCAATCGGCTCATATGTTTTAATTGCCACCTGTCTTCCTACCGCTTGCTGGAAGTCTTTTTCTTTCTTTAATGGGCGTTCCGCTCCAGGAGATGATACATCCAAAAAGTAAAGATGAGGAATTGGATCCTCTTTATCTAAAGCTTCGCTTAAACGTTCACTTACCGCACCGCATTCCTCAATGTCTACTCCTGTTTCAGAATCGATGAATACGCGTAAAAACCAGTCTTTTCCTTCTTTCACATATTCTACATCTACCAGTTCAAGATTTAACTCTTCAACAATCGGCTGCGCGAGTGCTTCAACAACTTCTGTGACTTTCTTATCCATAAACAGCCTCCTTTCTGCCGCCATGTACCATTTGAAAGAAAAGCTCCGCTCTGTTTTATTGCGGTCTATCTTATTCTTTCTCGTTAGCTAACAAAAGCCCCTGCCACTTAGCAGGGAATATCTGTCTTAGTATTACCAAATTTAAGAAGTAAAACTTGTAACAAAATATGTATATACGACAGAAACATTCTACCTACATACGTAGATAAAACATAGATAGTAACACGAAAGAGTGGGTTTCCCCACTCTTTTTTTTGCACAATATACATGACATGGTTATCTCGGTTAATAGTATAACATAGCAAATAGCGATTTGCAAAGAATTTTCCTACCTATTAGAACAGTGATAATTGGTTTTGATCTGGCAAATCGCCTAAACAACCTTGACTATCTAAATACTCAATAATTGTTTTAGAAACCTTACTTCGCTGCTGCAAGTCCTCTTTTGATAAAAACTCACCATTTTCACGTGCTTCTACAATACTTATAGCAGCATTTGTACCAAGACCAGGTATTGCATTAAATGGCGGGATTAACGTATCTCCATCAATAATAAAGTCTGTTGCATGGGAACGATATAAATCAACCTTTTGGAATGAATATCCACGTTCGCACATTTCAAGTGTCATTTCTAAAACCGTTAATAAACTCTTCTCTTTAGGAGAAGCATCTAATCCTTTCTGTGCAATTTCATCAATTCTCACACGGATTGATGCTGATCCTTTTACCATTGCCTCTACATCAAAGTCATCTGCACGTACTGTAAAGTATGCAGCATAAAACAGAAGTGCAAAGTGAACTTTGAAGTAAGCTATACGTACAGCCATTAGCACATACGCAGCTGCATGGGCTTTAGGGAACATATATTTAATCTTTTTACAAGAATCAATATACCAACCTGGTACATTGTTATTACGCATCTCCTCTTCCCATTCTTCTGGTACACCTTTACCTTTACGCACCGACTCCATAATTTTAAACGCTAAAGATGGATCTAACCCTTGATAAATTAAATACACCATAATATCATCACGACAACCAATAACTTCACTCAGTGTACATGTACCGTTATAAATTAGTTCATTCGCATTACCAAGCCATACATCTGTACCATGGGATAGGCCAGAAATTTGGACAAGCTCTGAGAATGTCGTTGGCTTTGTTTCTTCTAACATCTGTCTTACGAATTTCGTACCAAACTCCGGTATACCAAGTGTTCCGGTCTTACAATTAATTTGTTCTTCTGTGACACCTAATGACTCTGGGCCTGAGAAGATTTTCATTACTTCTGGATCGTCAGTTGGTATTGTTTTCGGATCAATTCCACTTAAATCTTGTAACATACGAATAACGGTCGGATCATCGTGCCCTAGTATATCAAGTTTTAATAAATTATCATGAATAGAGTGGAAATCAAAGTGTGTCGTTCTCCACTCCGCCCCTACTGAATCAGCCGGGAATTGAATTGGTGAAAAATCAAAAATATCCATGTAATCTGGCACAACAATAATACCACCTGGATGCTGCCCCGTTGTACGCTTTACGCCAGTACACCCTGCAACAAGGCGATCAACTTCAGCATTTCGAATCGTTAAGTTATGATCAGATGCATAACCTTTTACATAACCATAAGCTGTTTTCTCTGCAACCGTACCGATCGTTCCCGCACGATATACATAGTCTTCACCGAACAGTACTTTCGTATAGTTATGTGCTCGTGGTTGGTATTCTCCGGAGAAATTCAAATCAATATCGGGAACCTTATCCCCTTTAAAACCAAGGAATGTTTCGAAAGGAATATCGTGTCCATCTTTTACATAAGGAATATTACATGTTGGACAATCTTTATCAGGTAAGTCAAAACCAGAACCTACAGAACCATCGTTAAAGAACTCTGATTGCTTACATTTTGGACATACATAGTGTGGTGGTAATGGGTTTACTTCAGTAATCTCCATCATTGTCGCAACAAATGATGATCCTACCGATCCACGTGAACCTACAAGATAACCATCAACTAATGATTTTTTCACAAGCTTATGTGAAATTAAATAAATTACGGCAAATCCATGTCCAATAATACTTTTTAATTCTTTTTCTAGACGGGCTTCTACAATTTCTGGTAGTTCTTCACCATAGATACTCCGCGCCATTTTGTAACTCATATCACGTGTTTCATCATCTGCACCTTCAATTTTCGGTGTGTATAAGTCATCTTTTACTGGATGAACGTCGCCAATCAATGATGCGATTTTTTGTGTATTTGTCACAACAATTTCCTTTGCTTTTTCTTCTCCAAGGAACGAGAAGCAATCTAACATTTCATCTGTTGTGCGGAAATATACAGGTGGTAATGAATGACGATTTAAAGGATTGGCTCCACCTTGTGAGCTTACTAAAATTTTCCGATACATTGCATCTTCTGGATCTAGATAATGTACATTTCCTGTCGCAACAACCGGTTTATCTAATGTTTCACCTAATTTTACTAAGTTGGAAATAATCGTTTTTAATTGTCCTTCATCTCGAACTAACTCAAGTTCTACTAAATGACGTAACACCTCTGGAGGCATCACTTCAATGTAATCATAAAACTGGGCAATTTCTTCTACTTCTTCTGGTGCCTTTTGCATCATCGCCTCAAATACTTCACCTTTATCACAAGCTGTTCCGACTAATATACCTTCTCGATATTTTTTCAATAATGATCGTGGCACTCGTGGTACTCGGTAGAAATAATTAATATGTGAATATGAAACAAGTTTGTATAAGTTTTTTAAACCTTCATCAGATGTTGCAAGCAAGGTGACATGACTCGGTCTTCCACGCTTATACGAATCGCCTTGTCCCATACTGTCATTTAATTGATCGTGATACTCATAACCTTTTTCAATCACATCTTTTAACATTTTTACTAACAAATATCCTGTTGCTTCTGTATCATAAATCGCACGGTGATGTTGTGTTAATTCGATATCAAGCTTTTTACACATTGTATTTAAGCGGTGGTTCTTCATCTCTGGGAATAAGAATCTAGCTAGTTCTAATGTATCAATAACTGGGTTTTGGGGCTTGTCTAAGCCACATTTCTTAAATCCTACATTTATGAATCCCATATCAAAACTTGCATTATGTGCAACAAGTGTATGATCACCCATCCACTCTTCAAACTTTTTAAATACTTCTCCTACTTCTGGTGCATCAGTCAACATATCATCTGTAATACCAGTTAACTCCATGATTGTAGCTGATAGCGGTTGATGCGGATTTGCAAAAGATTCAAAGCGATCAATAATTTCGCCGCCTTTCACTTTTACTGCCGCTAATTCAATAACCGTATCATATACTGCAGATAACCCTGTTGTTTCGACATCAAAGACAACATATGTTTCATCTGCAAGCAACCTGTGTTCTTCATTATACGCAATTGGAACACCATCGTTTACTAAGTTTGCTTCCACACCATAAATAACTTTGATACCTGCTTTTTTACCAGCAGAGTATGCTTCCGGGAAAGACTGTGCAACTGCATGGTCTGTAACCGCAATCGCTTCATGTCCCCATTTTCCAGCTTGCGCGACGAGCTTAGATACTCCGGTAACAGCATCCATTTGACTCATTGGTGTATGCAAATGTAGCTCTACTCGTTTTTCTCCTTCCGGTGCTTTATCCTTACGAGAAGGCCCTGTTATTTCGTTAATATCGTTCGCAATCATTACTAAGTCACGAACGAATGTATCGTTTTGGACCGAGCCTCGAGCTTTTACCCACATTCCTTTTTTCAAAGATTGCAGAAGCGGAAGATCCTCTTTATCACGCGAAAACATCTTAATCATAATGGAATCCGTATAATCCGTCATTTTTAAAGTTAATAACGTACGTCCACTGCGAAGTTCTTTCGTTTCCACATGGAAGACATAGCCTTGAACGGTTTTTCTTCTTTCTTCATCTTGAATTTCGCGCATCGGTGTGATTTCTTCATCCGGCTTAATAAGATACCCAAGCACAACTGGTCCTTCATGTACAACATCGCTTTCTTCAGCTTGCTTCTTAGCCATCTCTTCCATAGCTTGTATAACACGCTGGCGATCCTCTTGCTGTGTTTGCTCACGAAACTTTTGAACTTCCTCTTCGTTTTGCTTTATATTCGTTTCCAGCTGAAAACGTGGAAACCCAAACACTTCATATTGATCCCCTACTGGCTTCGCTAGATTTTTCTTTAAAGTCGTAGATTCTAACTCGTTATTTACATCAAGTAACAACTTTACCCCATTCACATATGGAAGTTGCTTCTTTAAATATGCAAACATAGGTGAAAAAGTAATTCGATCTGTACAGAGCGGCCAATATGCTTTGACCTCTTCTTCCGTATATTGTTTATTCTCCGTCATTAGTGCAAATGACGTGTTTGCAATATGTGAAAATGACTGCTTAAGCTGCGTTTCAAGCAATTCATATAATTCCGTTGGTAAAATACGTGGCACTTGCAAATCAAAATGCCAGCTTTTATTCGCTTTATCGACAACTAACCTTTGTATACCACCACCTTGTAAATATTGATTTACAAGGTCTTCAGGCATCTGCAGCTGCTGGAGCAAAATTTGAAATCGCTCTTGTTGTTCATTTGTTAACGACATAAACATCCTCCTTCCATCTGCTATTATAAATCGAAACTTTCGGCAAAGAAAGATTTCTTCCCTTTAACTCATTACCTTTTACTTTACATAGAAATAGAAGGTACCTCACCTGGAGGTACCTCTTCTTATTTTACAATATTAGTAATGTATGCATGAAGTTCTTCTACCTTCACTTCTGCAGATTCATTTGTAGCACGTACTTTTACTTCAACGATGCCTTCATCAGCTTTTTTACCAACTGTTACTCGAACTGGAAGACCGAATAAGTCCGCATCAGCAAATTTAACACCTGCACGCTCCGCACGATCATCTAACAATACTTCATAGCCTTGTTCTTGTAATGAATTGTAGATTGTTTCGCCTACTTCGCGTTGTGCGTCAGACTTCATATTTACTGGAATCACATGTACATGGAATGGTGCAACAGCTTTTGGCCAAACCAGACCATTCTCATCATTAAACTGTTCGGCAATTGCCGCAACTGTACGAGACACCCCAATACCATAGCATCCCATAATAAGTGGCTTCGTTTTTCCATTCTCATCTAAGAACGTTGCATTCATTGCTTCGCTATAACGTGTACCTAATTTAAATACATGTCCAACTTCGATACCACGGGCAAAACGGATTGTCCCTTGTCCATCTGGAGATTGATCTCCTTCTTGAATGAAACGTAAATCTGTATATTGACTCACCTTAAAGTCACGCTCTGGATTTACATTTACATAATGGAATCCCTCTTCATTTGCTCCACAGCAACCATTTACAATTGCTGCTACTGCATGGTCAGCAATGACTTCAACATCATCTGCTACGTCAATTGGGCCTAGAGAGCCCACTTCACAATTTAACAGTTCTCTTACTTCGTCATATGAAGCAAGTTCAACAACTGAAGCGCCGTATACGTTCTTCACTTTTACATCATTTACTTCATGATCCCCGCGAACAAGTACAACAACAAACTTTTCATCGACCTTAAAGACCATAGATTTGATGCAATTTGATGCTTCGATATTTAAAAATGCAGAAACTTCTTCAATTGCTTTTTGATCTGGTGTTGCTACTTTTTCAAGTGCTTTTTCGGCTTCATCGCTCTTTGTATACGAAGCAACAACTGGAGCCATTTCAATATTTGCTGCATAATCAGATGTATCAGAATACGCAATTGTGTCTTCTCCTACATCCGATAATACCATAAATTCATGTGTATCTTTACCACCCATTGCTCCAGAATCAGCAATAACAGCACGGAAATTCAAGCCACAGCGAGAAAAAATATTAGAATATGCTTGATATATGCGATTATAAACTTCATCTAAACTTTCTTGTGTCGCATGGAAAGAGTAAGCATCTTTCATTAAAAATTCTCTTCCGCGTAATAAACCAAAACGAGGTCTTTGCTCATCACGGAATTTTGTTTGGATTTGATATAGTGTTAACGGTAATTTTTTATAAGATTTAATCTCATCACGTACAAGATCTGTAATAACTTCCTCGTGCGTTGCTCCTAATGCAAACTCACGATCATTACGATCTTTCATACGCATTAACTCAGAACCGTAAGAATACCAGCGACCTGATTCTTGCCATAATTCAGCCGCTTGCATTGCTGGCATTAATAATTCTACAGCCCCTGCTCGTTCCATCTCTTCTCGAACAATACGTTCCACTTTGTGCAATACTTTTAACCCAAGTGGTAAAAAACTGTAAATACCAGAAGCGTTTTGACGCATAAACCCTGCACGAAGTAGCAATTGATGACTTTTAATCTCAGCATCAGCTGGTACTTCACGTAATGTAGGACTAAATACCGTACTTTGTTTCATCTATTCGCACCTCTTTAATTTACTCTAATACGCAGTAAAACCCCCCACCTCAAATTAGGTGAGGGATTGCTACTTTAAGAGTTCTATTCATTTCATTCATTATTCACAAAAAATATCGTGAATTTTATTCCACTTTATTTTACAAGAAAAACTTCCGAATGTCATTCCACGTTACAACTAACATAAGTAGCATCAATAACGCAAAACCAATAAAGTGAACCATTCCTTCTTTTTGACGATCAATTGGTTTCCCTCGCAACGCTTCGATTAAGAAGAAGAACAAGCGTCCTCCATCAAGAGCAGGAACAGGTAATAAGTTGAATAAACCAAGGTTTATACTTAAAACAGCCGCCAAGCTCAGAACACGAGTGAAACCATAATCTACTACTTGGTCTGTTAAATTATAAATCCCTACCGGACCTGATAAATCATTAATAGAAAACTGCCCCGTTACTAATTTCATCAGGGAATCAAAAATTAATTTTGTCCATGTATACGTCTGCTCAAAACCTGATTGAATAGAACCAACAATAGATTTCTCTACAGGAGAGTATACACCAATTCTACCAACCTCTTCCTTACCTTCTTTATCAGCTGTTGGCGTTACTTTTACATTAAATTGTTCGCTATCACGTTTTACCTGAAGGGTAATTTCTTTATTTGGGTGCTCACGTACAATCGAAACAACATCTTTCCACGTATTCGTGTCTTTCCCATCAATTGCTTGAATCGTATCATGTTGTTTCAATCCTGCTTGTTCTGCAACACTATCCTTCATTATTTTGCCAATCATTGGCTTATCAACAGGAATACCTTGTACCAATCCAATGATAACAAAAATAACAAACGCAAGAATGAAGTTCATAGCAGGACCTGCAAAGATTGTTAACGCTCGCTGCCCTAACGTTTTAGAACCAAATTGCCTGTTAAACGGAGCGATTTGGATTTCTTCTCCAGCTGAAACAATACGAGCTTTTTCATTCACACGGAAAGTTTGCAATTCCTCCTCGTATTCTTCGTAACCAGATATTGTGAGATTATGTTCTAAATCCGCTTGTTCTACTTCAATCACGCGAACATTCGGATACTTTTCGCGCCCGTCTAGAACTAATTTCATAACCTCTTCGTTTTCATTTAGCACAAGTCCAACTTTTTTTCCTGGTTTTAATTCAACCGTTTCTGCATCCTCGCCAGCCATTCTAACATAGCCTCCAAGTGGCAGCAGCCGAACTGTATATACCGTTTCATTCTTTTCAAATGAAAATATTTTTGGTCCAAAACCAATCGCAAACTCGCGGCATAAAATACCCGCTCTTTTGGCGAAATATAGATGCCCTAGCTCATGGAAAAATACGAGTGCACCAAAAATTAATATAAAGGCAATCGCTGTATTCAATTCCATAACCACCTTTGCTAAATTTGTTCCATCACAAACCGTCTTGTGGCTGCATCAATTTCCTGAATTTCCTCTAAGCTCGGACGCGCAATGACATTGTGATGGTGCATTGCTTTTTCAATGAGATCTTCTACTGTTAAGAAACCAATTTTCTTTTGTAAAAAGGCTGCCACAGCAACTTCATTCGCTGCATTCATTACAGCTGGCATGCTTCCGCCCGTTTTTCCAGCTTCATACGCAAAGCGTAGGCAACGGAAACGCTCTTGGTTCATTTGTTCAAAATGCAGTGTTCCAATTTCCCATAAATTTAACTGTTTTGTATCTGAAAGTGGTAATCGATCAGGATATGTAAGTGCATATTGAATTGGTACGCGCATATCTGGTGAGCCGAGCTGTGCCATTACACTACGGTCCTCAAATTCAACCATAGAATGAATAATGCTTTCTTTATGTAAAACAACATCGATTTGCTCATAAGGTATGCCAAAAAGCCAATGCGCTTCGATTACTTCCAGCCCCTTATTCATCATTGTAGCAGAATCAATTGTAATTTTCGAACCCATTGACCAGTTTGGATGACGAAGCGCATCCTCTACTGTTACATGATGCAATTCATCTCTCGTTTTATCACGGAAACTCCCGCCTGAAGCAGTGATAACTAAGCGCGAGATTCGTTTTTCATTTTCTCCATTCAAGCATTGAAAAATAGCTGAATGCTCACTATCTACTGGAAGTAATGACACATTATGTTTGCGTGCAGCTTCCATTACAATGTGTCCTGCAGTTACTAATGTTTCTTTATTCGCAATTCCAATTGTTTTTTTTGCCTCAATTGCACGAAGTGTTGGTAACAATCCTACGCTACCTACAACAGCATTTATAACAACTTCTGCACTCGGATGAAGAGCTACCTCTAATAGTCCTTCGTCACCACATACTACTTTTGTATTTCCAGAAACGGATTGTAACCTGACAACATCCTCCTCTCTTTGTACGGAGACAAGCTGAGGAGAAAATTCCTGAATAACTTTTACTGCGTAGTCAATATTTTTCCCTACAGAAAAAGCAACGAGACGGAATTGGTCTGGGTGCAAGCGTAATACGTCTAAAGTTTGTGTTCCAATCGATCCACTTGCCCCTAATAAACTAATGTTTTTCATGATTCCAACCCCTCGTTTTATTATGAAATGAAATGTAAGAAGTGTAAAATCGGTAATACGAACAACCAGCTATCTGTTCGATCTAATATTCCACCATGCCCAGGTAAAATTGTACCTGAATCTTTCACACCGTAATGGCGTTTAAATGCGGATTGCACCAAATCACCAATTTGTCCAAAAATAGATATTGCAACTGTAACAATAATTACCATTCCAATATTCTCATGCACTTGGAAAAACATATTGTACACAAAAGCAACAACAATACCACACAGAATACCGCCTAATGAGCCTTCTATCGTTTTATTCGGACTAATCTCTGGCCATAATTTTCTTTTTCCAACTGCTTTTCCTATGAAATATGCGCCTGAATCAGTTGCCCAAATAACAAACAATGCATAAAACACATATTCAATCCCGGCTATTCTCGTTTCATTTAAATACAAGAATCCCATTGCAACATACGTCGTTGCCATCAGTAAAAATGAAGCATTGTCAAAAGTAAATGTATTCTTCGAAAGGACTGTATATGATAAAAGTAATAACACAATCAAAAATGTGATTTCTAATTTATCTAATCCAATCCAATCAAAAACTCCTCGTGCATTACTTGGAACTAAAATAATCCATAATAATAATGCAGCTAAAAACGTTGGCACCGAAATAAATGTAAGCTTGTTCATACGAACTAATTCATATAATCCAATAGAAGCAAGTGCATACACTAAAACTGTAAAAGGCACGCCACCATAAAATACGATGGGAATGAATAGCGCGGCAGCAATCACTCCAGTAATAATTCTCTGTTTCACTACCAAACCCTCTCTTTCTACACGCCTCCGAATCTGCGCCCTCTATGTTGAAAGTCTGTAATTGCATGTAGCAAATGTTCCTCGGTAAAATCTGGCCAATACACATCTGTAAACCAAAGCTCCGAATACGCAATTTGCCATAGCATGAAATTACTAATACGCAATTCCCCACTTGTACGAATAAGCAAGTCTGGGTCAGGTAAAGAACTTGTCATTAAGTATGAAGAAATCATTTCTTCATTTATATCTTCTGAACGAACTTTCCCTTCTTCGTTATCTTTCATCATATGTTGCACAGCAGAAACGATTTCATCGCGACTTCCATAGTTTAACGCAAAATTGAGAATTAATCCCGTGTTCTCTTTTGTATCTTCCATGGCTTTTTCCATCGCTCTGCGCGTATGCGTAGGAAGACGATCTTTTTGTCCAATTACTCGAACTTGTACATTTTCTTCAATCAACTCTGGTAAAAATGTACCTAAAAATTCTTCTGGAAGTTTCATTAAATATTCGACTTCCTTTTTCGGTCTTTTCCAGTTCTCAGTAGAAAAAGCATAAAGAGTCAGCACTTTTACATCAAGTTTACTAGCAAATTTCGTAATTTTTTTTACTACTTGCATTCCTTCATGATGTCCGGCAATGCGGGGCATTGCTCTTCTCTTTGCCCATCTTCCATTACCATCCATAATGATCGCAATGTGCTCTGGGATATATCCCTTTTTCACTTTTTCAACGAGATGATCAAACGATGCGACCTTTTTACCTTTAAAAAAAGGAAACTTTTTAAACATCATTCATACCCTCCAACAAGCAGACGTATGCCTAAAAGTGTAAAAAGACCCCCTTAAGAAGAGGGTCATATTTGCGAAGGTATCGCTATTACACTTCCATGATTTCTTTTTCTTTGTTTTTTGCGATTTCGTCAACTTTTGCAATATATTTATCTGTTTCTTTTTGGATATCTTCAGCATATCCTCGTAAATCGTCTTCTGTAATATCGCCAGCTTTTTCAAGCTTTTTAAGATCATCGTTCGCATCACGACGTACGTTACGAACTGCTACTTTTGCTTCTTCAGCATATTTCTTAACAGTTTTTACTAAGTCTTTACGACGTTCTTCCGTTAATGCAGGGAATGCGATACGAATTACTGATCCGTCATTAGAAGGGTTTAAACCTAAATCAGCTTTTAAGATTGCCTTTTCAATATCACCGATAGATGTTTTATCATAAGGTTGAATGACAAGTAAACGTGCTTCAGGAACTGTAATGTTCGCTAATTGCACAACAGGTGTTGGTGCACCATAGTAATCAACTTGTACCTTATCTAAAGCAGACGCGCTTGCACGGCCAGCACGAACTGAAGCTAACTCGCGAGAGTAAGCACCAACTGCTTTTTCCATTTTTTCATTTGCAGTTTTTAATACTTGTTGTCCCATATTTATTTCCCCCTTACAATTGTTCCAATATTTTCGCCTAAAACGGCACGTTTAATATTTCCTTTTTCCATAACTGAGAATACAATTAGTGGAATATCATTATCCATACATAATGAAGAAGCAGTAGAATCCATTACACCTAAACCTTCTTTTAATACATCTAAGTATGTCAGTGATTCATATTTCGTAGCGGTTTCATCAACAGAAGGATCTGCACTGTAAACACCGTCTACATTATTTTTCGCCATTAAAATAACATCAGCTTCGATTTCCGCCGCACGTAAAGCTGCAGTTGTATCTGTAGAGAAATATGGGTTACCTGTACCTGCTGCGAAAATCACAACACGTTTCTTCTCTAAGTGACGAATCGCTTTACGGCGAATATAAGGTTCTGCCACTTGACGCATTTCAATAGAAGTTTGAACACGTGTTTGAATCCCAATGTTCTCCAAGCTATCTTGAAGAGCTAATGAGTTCATAACTGTCGCTAACATGCCCATGTAATCCGCTCCTGCACGATCCATGCCCATTTCGCTTCCGATTTTTCCACGCCAAATGTTTCCGCCACCTACAACAACAGCAACCTCTACATCAAGTTCTGCAATTTCTTTCACTTGTTCTGCAACTGATTTAATAACAGCTGGGTTAATTCCAAATCCTTTTTCACCAGCTAAAGCTTCACCGCTTAACTTTAAAACGACACGATTATATTTCGGTTTACTCATAATGAACCTCCAATGGCTTACATCTTTATTTTAAAAAAGGGAACACAATGTGTTCCCTAAACTGTATTAGTTGTTACCTTTTACTTGGTTCATTACTTCTTCAGCAAAGTTGTCTTCACGCTTCTCGATACCTTCACCAACAGCGTAGCGAACGAATCCTTTAACTGTTCCGCCTTTAGACTCAACGAACTGACGAACTTTCATATCAGGGTTTTTAACGAATGCTTGGTCAAGTAAGCAAATCTCTTCGAAGAATTTACCTAGGCGACCTTCAACCATCTTAGCAACGATTTTTTCAGGCTTGCCTTCGTTTAAAGCTTGTTGCGTTAATACTTGACGCTCATGCTCAACTTCTTCAGCTGTTACAGCATCGCGGTCGATGTATTTAGGGTTAACTGCTGCAACATGCATTGCTACGTCTTTAGCAGCTGCTTCATCAGTAGAACCTTCAAGAACTGTTACTACACCAATACGTCCACCCATGTGTAAGTAAGCACCGAATGCATCCGCATCAGTTTTTGTTACGATTTCGAAACGACGAAGTGTAAGTTTTTCACCAATTTTAGCAATTGCTTCATTGATGTGCTCTTCTACTGATTTACCGTTTGCAATTGTTTGAGTCATAGCTTCCTCAACAGATGCAGGTTTGTTAGCTAATAAGTGAGCAGCTAATTCTTTTGTTAAAGCTTGGAAACCTTCGTTTTTCGCAACAAAGTCAGTTTCAGAGTTTAATTCTAAGATTAAAGCATCGTTACCGTTTGTTTCGATGTAAGTTAAACCTTCAGCAGCAATGCGGTCTGCTTTTTTCGCAGCTTTCGCAATACCTTTCTCACGTAAGAAGTCAATTGCCTTCTCCATGTCGCCATTCATTTCTGTTAAAGCTTTTTTGCAGTCCATCATACCTGCGCCAGTTTTTTCGCGAAGTTCTTTTACCATTTGTGCAGTGATTGCCATACTTTTCATCCTCCTAAAATATGTATTTATACCTTAAAAAAGGTGATAAAAGGCCGAACCCCTTATCACCTTTCCAAATTTGTTACGCAGTAACAGTCTCTTCACCTTGTTTTGCTTCAAGGATCGCGTCTGCCATTTTAGATGTAAGAAGTTTTACAGCACGAATTGCATCATCGTTTGCTGGAATTACGTGATCGATTTCGTCTGGATCACAGTTTGTATCAACGATACCGATGATTGGAATGTGTAATTTGCGTGCTTCAGCAACTGCGATACGCTCTTTACGAGGGTCTACAACGAATAATGCACTTGGAAGACCTTTCATATCTTTAATGCCGCCTAAGAATTTCTCAAGACGCTCTAACTCTTTCTTAAGTTGAACAACTTCTTTCTTAGGAAGTACTTCGAAAGTACCATCTTCTTGCATTCTTTCGATGTCTTTAAGACGCTTGATACGCTTTTGGATTGTTTGGAAGTTTGTTAACGTTCCACCTAACCAACGTTGGTTAACGAAGTACATACCAGCACGAGTTGCTTCTTCTTTAATAGCTTCTTGTGCTTGTTTTTTTGTACCTACGAATAAGATGTCTCCACCTTCAGCAGCGATGTTACGCATTACGTTGAAAGCTTCCTCAACTTTTTTCACAGTTTTTTGTAAGTCGATGATATAGATACCGTTACGCTCTGTGAAAATGTAACGTTTCATTTTTGGGTTCCAACGACGAGTTTGATGTCCGAAATGAACACCAGCTTCAAGCAATTGCTTCATAGAAATTACTGACATAGTTTAGTTCCTCCTAAATGGTTTTTGATATCCTCCGTTTACTTCATCTTTAAGCGAAACTACAAGCGTAGCACCAACACTTAAATCAGTAAACGTGTGTACTTTGTACTGACACCACTGCTTACTATATCATAATGAAATTGTACAATCAAGTCGAAAATACGAACAATGTGAAACTTTCTTTTTGATTATGATTCTATTCGTCTTTTTCCTCTTATTCAATGCTATATACATGCAAATTGAAAAGCCTCCAAAATCCTTTCTGTTTAAGTAATAGAGACCATCCTTCTATGCATTGAACCGATTAGACCATCTTCCTGCCTCACCAGAATTTAACACAAACAAAGAACAAGTACTGGTTACCTTTTGTTTTACATTACAGTGGCTTTATATAGTTTCACTTAAAAAATCCTTACCCACAAGAGAAGATAAATATATACTTCGCACAAATTCATAATAAATCTCTCGGAAAATAAAAAATCTCTCCTCATAGAAGGAGAGATTTTTTTGCAAATTAGTTTGTTTTTAATTTAGCAAGTTCATGTAAAAACTTGTCATTTAATACTTTAATGTATGTTCCTTTCATACCTAAAGAACGTGATTCAATAACGCCTGCACTTTCTAATTTACGAAGTGCGTTTACGATTACAGAACGTGTAATCCCTACGCGATCAGCAATTTTACTTGCAACAAGTAAACCTTCTGTTCCGTTTAATTCTTCAAAGATGTGCTCAATAGCTTCTAACTCACTGTAAGATAAAGAGCTAATCGCCATTTGAACAACTGCTTTACTACGAGCTTCTTCTTCGATTTCTTCTGCTTTTTCACGTAAGATTTCCATACCTACTACAGTAGAGCTGTATTCAGCAAGGATTAAATCATCATCTAAGAATTCTTGACCAAGACGAGCTAACACTAGTGTACCTAAACGCTCACCGCCACCAACGATTGGCACGATTGTAGTTAAACCTTGACCAAATAATTCTTTGTTTTCTACAGGGAATGCTGTATACGCGCTATCTACATCTAAGTTTGAAGATGTTTCCGTAATGTTAAATAGGCTTTGTGTATACTCTTCTGGGAATTGACGCTCTGCAAGCATTTGTTTCATACGTTCGTTCTCGATTTGTTGGTGAATTGCATATCCTAATAATTTACCACGGCGACTTACAACGAATACGTTCGCTTCAATTACTTCACACATTGTGTCTGACATTTCTCTAAAGTTTACAGGTTTTCCTGCAGCGCTCTGTAATAACGCATTTAATTTTCTCGTTTTTGCTAATAATTCCATTTCAAAAGTTCCTCCTACATGTTACTCTCATATTTTTTCATCACTTGGAAACTAGGGCGAGTCACCTGATGACACTATTACAAAATAAACTGGCTCACATCTTTATTTTTAGCAATTGTTGCTAATTTCTCCTCTACATATTGAGGTGTTATCGTTATTTTTTCTAACGTAATTTCAGATGCTTCAAACGATAAATCTTCAAGAAGTTTCTCCATAATAGTATGAAGTCTTCTCGCTCCAATATTATCCGTATCTTGATTAACTTGATAAGCAATCTCAGCAATCTTACGAATAGCATCGTCAGAAAATTCAATTTCTATACCTTCAGTTGCTAATAATGCTATATATTGTTTCACTAAAGCATTATCAGGTTCTACAAGAATTTTAACAAAATCATCTACCGATAATTTTGTTAATTCCACTCGGATCGGGAATCTTCCTTGCAGTTCTGGAATCAAATCAGACGGTTTAGACATATGGAAAGCACCAGCCGCAATAAATAAAATATAATCTGTTTTCACCGATCCATATTTCGTTGCAACATTCGATCCTTCGACAATTGGCAAGATATCACGCTGTACACCTTCACGCGATACATCCACGCTATTCGACTGCTTACCAGCAATTTTGTCAATTTCATCAATAAAAATAATCCCGAGCTGTTCAGCACGATAAACAGCCTCTTGTGTAACTTCATCCATATCAATTAAGCGCTGTGCTTCCTCATTTGTCAAGACTTTTCTTGCTTCTTTTACAGAAAGTTTTCGTTTTTTCGTTTTTTTCGGCATAAAACTCCCTAATGCATCTTGGAAATTCATCCCCATTTGTTCCATGCCAGTCCCTTGCAACATATCAAACATCGAAGATTGTTGTTCCGTCACTTCAATCGATACAATTTCATCTTCAAGTAAGCCAGCTGCAAGTTTCTTTTCAACTTCTTGGCGCTTCTTTTCAATTTCTATATTATCGTGTGTTTCAGCTGTCTGATTTGTGTTTTGATTTCCCCCAAACAACATTTCTAACGGATTTTTGAATCCGGATTGTTTTTGCGGACTTGGTACCAAAATTTCAACAAGTCGCTGATTCGCTTGCTCCTCAGCCTTATCTTTAACCTTTACGACCATTTCTTCTTTCACAATGCGAACTGATGTTTCCACAAGGTCACGCACCATCGATTCTACATCTCGGCCGACATATCCAACTTCTGTGAACTTCGTCGCTTCAACCTTAATAAAAGGTGCTCCAACGAGCTTAGCCATTCGTCGCGCTACCTCTGTCTTTCCGACTCCTGTCGGTCCGATCATTAAAATGTTCTTCGGAGCAATTTCATCGCGTAAATCTTCTGCTAGTTTACTGCGGCGATATCGATTTCTAAGCGCTACTGCAACCGCTTTTTTTGCATCTTTTTGACCAATAATATATTGATCCAATTTTTCTACAATTTGACGCGGAGTAAAATGTAAATGCATATAAAATGCCTCCCTTACGATTCTACAATTCTTCCACAATAATATTGTGATTTGTATACACACAAATGTCACCAGCAATTTCTAAACTTGCTTTCGCAATTGCTTTTGCTGTTAAATGTTCACTCGCATGTTGCTTTAAAGCGCGGCCAGCAGCAAGTGCATAATGCCCACCTGAACCGATTGCTAAAATACCGTCATCTGGCTCTATTACTTCTCCTGTTCCCGAAACAAGAAGTAACGTCGTTTGATCCATAACGATTAGCATTGCTTCCAATTGACGTAGCATTTTATCACCACGCCATTGTTTCGCCATTTCGACTGCGGCACGTTGTAGATTCCCATTATACTCTTCTAATTTTCCCTCAAACATTTCAAATAGAGTAAATGCATCTGCAACAGAGCCTGCAAATCCAGCTAACACCTTTCCTTGAAAGAGTTTGCGAACTTTACGTGCTGTATGCTTCATTACAACAGCATTACCAAATGTCACTTGTCCGTCGCCAGCCATAGCACACTCTCCATTATGGTGAATGGCAAATATCGTTGTAGCGTGGAAATTTCCCATAGAAAAAACTCCTTTATATGTTTTTATAGCTTTAAAAGCAATTTATGCCCGCGGGTGATGCTTCATGTAAACAGAACGCAATCTTTCTTTTGAAACATGCGTATAAATTTGTGTCGCTGATAAATTTTCATGCCCCAATAACTCCTGCACAGTTCGTAAATCTGCGCCTTCATCTAACATATGTGTGGCAAATGTATGCCTTAACATATGTGGACTTATTCGCATTGTAAGGGAAGTTTTCTTAATGAGCTCATTTAAAATATAACGCACACCTCGATCTGTTAACGGCGTACCCTTTGCATTTAAAAACACCATTTGAGAGTGTTCCTCTGTTTTTTTAGCTAACTGTTTTCTCCCGTTTTCTATATAAGTAGTTAAAGCATCTTGTGCATAGCTCCCAAACGGAACGTACCTTTGTTTTTTGCCTTTCCCCATCACTAGAATTGTACCTACCGAAAAATCAATATCAGTAAGTTGTAAACTTACACATTCACTCACACGGATCCCTGTTGCATACATTACCTCTAATAAAGCTTGATTTCTTTGACCTAGCGGTGTTTCCATGTCAGAAGCTTCAAACAAATTCTCTAATTCTTCGACGTACAAAAACTTTGGGATTGACCATTCTTTTTTGGGGAGTGACGCAAGTGCAAACGGATTATCTTCTCGATATCCTTCACGCATCAGAAAACGATATAAACTTCGTAAACTTGATACTTTTCTTGCGACAGATTTACGGGCTAACTTTTCATCGTGTAACATTGTTAAGTACAAACGAACATCTACGTATGTAACATCTAAAAAAGAGGATATACCTTCTCGCTCCATAAATTGCACAAAATGTTCTAAATCATTTTGATAACTTGCAATTGTATATTTTGAATAATTTCTTTCAATTTGTAAATATCCAACGAATAATTGTAACAATTTCTTCACATTCATATAACTCACCTCAATAAAGGCTACTAAATCGTATCACAACTCAGTAGCCTTTGCAAGAAATTTAACTAAATATTTACAAAATTTTGAATTGTTTCTAAAGCGCGTGTTGCATACGCTTCATTTCGCTCTTGTTTCTTTTTAATTTTCTTTTCTAACGGTGCAAATAAACCAAAGTTCGCATTCATCGGTTGGAAATTTTTCGCATTTGTTGCAGTGATATAATTCGCCATACTTCCCATTGCAGTTACAGAAGGTAATACAACAGGCTCCTCTCCCTTTACAAGACGAGCTGCATTAATGCCTGCTAACAGACCTGAAGCAGCTGATTCTACATATCCTTCCACACCTGTCATTTGACCTGCAAAGAATAGATCATCACGATGTTTGTATTGATACGTTGGACGAAGTAACTTAGGCGAATTAATAAATGTGTTACGATGCATTACGCCATAGCGTACAATTTCGGCATTTTCTAATCCTGGAATCAACTGCAATATTTCCTTTTGAGGTCCCCATTTTAAATGTGTTTGGAACCCAACAATATTGTATAACGTTCCTGCTGCATCATCTTGACGTAATTGAACAACAGCATACGGTGTTTTTCCTGTTTTTGGATCTTCTAACCCGACTGGTTTCATCGGACCAAATACCAATGTTTGTCTGCCACGGCCAGCCATTACTTCTACAGGCATACACCCTTCAAAGAATACTTCTTTCTCAAACTCTTTTAATGGCACTGTCTCCGCAGCAATTAAAGCATCATAAAAACGATCGAACTCTTCCTCTGTCATCGGGCAGTTCAAATATGCTGCTTCTCCCTTATCATAACGAGATTTTAAATATACTTTGTTCATATCAATGCTATCTTTCTCGACAATCGGTGCAGCAGCATCATAAAAATAAAAATAATCTTCACCAGTTAGTTCTTTCAGCTGTGCAGAAAGACCTGGAGATGTAAGCGGGCCCGTTGCAATAACAGTTGGTCCTTCTGGAATTTCTGTAATTTCCTCGTTCATCACAGTTACGTTTGGATGATTTTTCACATACTCTGTTACTTTTGCTGCGAACTCATGACGATCTACAGCTAACGCTCCTCCTGCTGGCACAGAGCATTCGTCTGCCGCACGAATAATAACAGAATCCATTTGGCGCATTTCTTCTTTAATAACACCAACAGCGTTCGTTAATGTATTTGCACGAAGTGAGTTACTACATACTAACTCAGCAAATTTATCTGTATGATGAGCCGGTGTTTGTCTTACAGGCCTCATTTCATATAAGTTCACTTGGACACCACGTTTTGCAATTTGATAAGCTGCTTCACTCCCTGCAAGACCTGCACCAATGACGTTTACTACTTGTGTTGTCATATATTTTTCACCTTTCCTTTTCTATTCCGAAAAAAATGTGAGCAGTTACGCTCACATTTGTTGTTCCTCTTCATAATCACAAGAAATACATTGTACCTGAACGCCTTTTTTCAATTTCTTCTCTACAAGCATACCTTCACATTTTGGACATTTCCGGCCAATCGGTTTATCCCAAGATACAAAGTCACATTCTGGATATGTGCCGCACCCATAGAAAAGACGCTTCTTTTTATTACTTCGACGTTCAATAATTTGTCCTTTATCACATTTCGGACAAGTTACACCGATTTCTTTCACAATCGGTTTTGTATTTCGACAATCAGGGAAATTTGAGCAAGCCATAAACTTCCCATATTTACCCATTTTAAAGACCATCGGGTGACCACACAACTCACAGTCTTCCCCAGCGGGTTCATCTTTAATTTCAACTTCACGCATTTCCTTTTCCGCTTTTTCTAAACGGGGTTCAAAACCTACGTAGAAATCATTAACAATTTTTACCCAATTTGCTTTCCCCTCTTCTACCTCATCAAGGCTTTGCTCCATGTTGGCAGTAAACTCGATATTAATAATTTCCGGGAAAAACTCTAAAATGAGTTCAATTACAATTTCTCCAAGTTCAGTAGGAACAAATCGTTTATTATCTAATGCAACGTATCCTCGTTTTTGAATCGTCTCGAGTGTCGGTACATAAGTAGACGGTCTCCCAATTCCAAGTTCTTCAAGTGTCCGAACTAAGCGAGCCTCCGTATAACGTGGCGGTGGCTGCGTAAAATGCTGCTTTGGTTCCACATCTTTTGAAAATACCGTTTCTCCTATTTCTAATGGAGGCAACATTTTATCTTTTTCTTCTGCACCATCATCTTTTGACTCTACATATACTTTCATAAATCCTGGGAATTTAACTACTGATCCACTTGCACGGAACTGAACATCATTGTTAATGAGTTTAGCTGTAACGGTATCCATTATAGCAAATGCCATTTGACTTGCAACAAATCGTTCCCAAATCAATTTATACAAACGATGTTGATCACGACTTAAGAAACTTTTCAGTTCCTCTGGCTTTCTCATCACAGAAGTTGGACGAATTGCTTCATGCGCATCTTGTGCATTTGCTTTTTTCGTTTCTTTCTTCTTCTCTGTTCCTATGTATTCCGAACCAAACGCTTCAGTAATGTAAGAACGTGCTTCTTCTTGAGCTGTTTCTGAAATGCGTGTTGAATCTGTTCTCATATACGTAATAAGACCCATAGTTCCTTGCTTACCAATATCTATCCCTTCATAAAGCTGTTGTGCAAGCATCATTGTCTTCTTCGCCCGCATATTTAATTTGCGCGCCGCCTCTTGCTGCAAGGAAGACGTTGTAAATGGTAATGCAGGATTCCGTTTTCGCTCTTTTTTCGTTACATCTTCAACTGAGAACGCATTGTCCTTCATTTTTTCAATTATTTCTTTTACTTGCGTCTCATTTGTTAGCTGAACTTTTTCACCGTTCACACCGTAAAATGACGCTTCAAATGTTTCTTTTCCTTTTACAAATTCTGTTTTAATTGTCCAGAATTCTTCAGGAATAAAACTTTGAATCTCCTTTTCACGCTCAATTATTAAGCGAACTGCTACAGATTGTACGCGTCCTGCGCTTAATCCCTTTTTGACTTTCTTCCATAATAAAGGACTAATATTATAACCAACAAGTCGATCAAGTATCCGCCTTGCTTGTTGCGCATCTACTAAATCCATATTGATTGCACGAGGATGTTTAAATGACTCTTTAATTGCATCTTTTGTAATTTCATTAAATACAACCCGACAATCTGATTCAACATCTACATTCAACGTATTCGCTAAATGCCAAGCGATTGCTTCTCCCTCGCGGTCTGGATCGGCTGCGAGATAGACTTTTTTCACTTTTTTTGCTGCTGATTTTAAATCTTTTAAAACAGGACCTTTACCACGAATGGTAATGTATTTCGGATTGAAGTTATTTTTGACTTCTATCCCCATCTGACTTTTTGGTAAATCGCGAACATGTCCCATAGACGCGACGACTTTGTATTTTTTTCCTAAATATTTCTCAATGGTTTTCGCCTTAGAAGGCGACTCCACGATTACGAGGTAATCTGACATGCTAGTGCCTCCTTAAGAGGTGGATTCAAGTCTTCATTAATCTTATTGATTTCTCTTGTTTTTGTCAATCAAGAATGAGTATACCATACAGTGATAGTCTACCATTTGTCAATAATTGTTTAATAAAAACATAAAAATATAAGGTTAAATTAAAAATTCCTCGAGAATATCCTCCGCTTTCTGCACAAGTTTCGCGCCTTGCTGAATAAGCTGATTTGTCCCTGCTGAACTTTCCTTAAATATGGGGCCAGGAAGCGCAAATACTTCTCTATTTTGCTCTAAAGCGAAATCTGCAGTAATAAGTGATCCACTTCTTGATTTTGCCTCTACAACTAAAACACCTTTACAAAGTCCACTTATAATTCGATTTCTTTTTGGGAAATACCATTTTCGTGGAGGGTAATGAGGTGGATATTCGGTTAATAGCAACATATGTTTTTTCCACATATTATAAAAATAATTACTTTCTTTTGGATACATATACTGTAACCCATGTCCTAATACAGCAATAGTTGAACTTTGTTGATGCACTGTAATTTCGTGGGCGATTGTATCAATTCCACTTGCAAAGCCGCTCACAATTAACCAGTCTTTGTATATCAGCGGTTGTAAAATAGATTGTATGCTATCTTTTCCATATAAAGACGGTTTTCTTGTTCCCACTACAGCTATTTTGTTTGCTTTATTAAGAAACTTCCTTTGCCCTTTTCCGTATAAAACAAAGGGAGGATTCGGTATTTCACGCAACAACTTCGGGTAATCCTCATCCCATATTGTAATATAAAAAATATGATTTTTTTCTAAATGGCGTATACATTGCGAAGGGGTAGTTGTTTGTAAGAAGCTAACTAATTCTGAAGATTTTTTCGAAGTTAACCCAGTATATTTTTCCAATTCCATCGCACTAAAACTATACAGTTTTTTTACCTCTGGATCAATATATAATAAGCGAGTTAATGCTTTCCAATGATCTGCTAACACATAATGAAGATGGAGCAATCGTTCCTTTTTCATAACTATTCTCCTCACCCATAATTTTTATTATGTTAACTGTAAAAAATGTAAAAAGACACCCTCTAGCACGAAGGTGTCTTTCAAAAAGATTAATAGTTTTTACAAGTTTCAAATAATCCCTTTTCTTTTAAAACAGAGATTAAAGTTTCACCCATAACAGCTGGTGTTTCAGCAACTTTGATACCACAAGCTTCCATTGTTTTAATTTTTTCAGCAGCTGTACCTTTTCCACCAGAAATAATGGCACCAGCATGGCCCATACGTTTCCCTGCAGGCGCTGTTTGACCACCGATAAATCCAACAACAGGTTTTGTCATATTTGCTTTTACCCACTCAGCAGCTTCTTCTTCTGCTGTTCCACCGATTTCACCAATCATAATAACAGCATGTGTTTCCTCATCTTCATTAAACGCTTTTAACGCATCGATAAAGTCTGTACCATTAACAGGGTCACCACCGATACCTACAGCAGTTGATTGACCAATGCCCTCTTGTGTTAATTGATGTACAGCTTCATATGTCAATGTACCAGATCGAGATACAATACCTACATGACCTTTTTTATGAATATATCCTGGCATAATCCCAATCTTACATTCATCAGGTGTAATTACACCCGGACAGTTCGGTCCAAGTAAACGTGTCTGTTTACCTACCATATATTTTTTTACTTTTACCATATCTAATACAGGGATTCCTTCTGTAATACATACTACTAAATCAATCTCTGCATCAACAGCTTCCATAATTGCATCAGCCGCAAAAGCGGGTGGAACGTATACAACTGAAGCGTTTGCTCCCGTTGCTTTTACAGCATCTTCTACTGTATTAAAGACAGGTACGCCTTCAATTGCAGTGCCACCCTTACCAGGTGTTACACCACCGACAATTTTCGTACCGTATTCAATCATTTGCTTTGTATGGAATAAACCTTGTGAACCCGTAATACCTTGTACAATAACTTTTGTATCTTTATTAACTAATACGCTCATTTTTCTCCCCCGCTTTCTATTAGCCCACTAGTGAAACAATTTTTTGTGCACCGTCTGCCATAGATTCTGCTGCAACAATATTTAAACCAGATTCATTTAAAATCTTCTTCCCTAATTCAACATTTGTACCTTCAAGACGAACAACAAGTGGTAATTCAAGACCTACTTGTTTCGTTGCTTCAATAACACCTTCTGCGATTACGTCACATTTCATAATGCCACCAAAAATGTTAACGAAAATACCTTTTACATTTTTGTCAGAAAGAATAATTTTGAAAGCTTCTGTTACTTTTTCAGCTGTAGCACCGCCACCAACATCTAAGAAGTTAGCTGGATCACCATGATAATGTTTAATGATATCCATTGTTGCCATTGCTAACCCTGCACCATTTACCATACAACCAATATTTCCATCTAAAGGAATATAGTTTAAGTCATATTTAGAAGCTTCGATTTCTTTTGGATCTTCTTCTTCAAGATCACGAAGTTCTAAAATATCTTTATGACGATATAATGCATTAGAATCAAAGTTTAATTTTGCATCTAATGCCATTACTTTCCCGTCACCTGTTGTAACAAGTGGATTGATTTCTGCAATAGAACAATCTTTTTCGATATAAGCACGATATAAGCCCATCATAAACTTCACAGCTTGTCCTACAAGCTCATTTGGAATATTGATGTTAAATGCAATGCGGCGTGCTTGGAAGCCTTGCAGACCTACTGCTGGATCGATATACTCTTTAAAGATTTTTTCTGGTGTTTTCTCTGCTACTTCTTCAATTTCTGTGCCGCCTTCTTCAGAAGCCATTAGAACAACTTGAGAAGTCGCACGGTCTAAAACTAGACCAACATAATATTCTTTTTTAATATCGCAACCTTCTTCGATAAGTAAGCGTTTTACTTCCTTACCTTCAGGACCTGTTTGATGTGTAACAAGCGTAGTACCTAAAATACTTTCCGCATATGTACGAACTTCATCTAAATTTTTCGCAACTTTTACACCGCCAGCTTTGCCGCGTCCACCAGCGTGAATTTGTGCTTTCACTACACATACATCTGTTCCCAATTCTTTCGCTGCTTCTACAGCTTCTTCTACTGTAAAGGCAACTTTTCCGTTCGGAACGCTAACCCCATAGCTTCTAAGGACTGCCTTACCTTGGTACTCATGGATATTCATGGTCCCATCCTCCCCTGTTTTCCTGTTTTACTCAAAAAGTTTTTTAATGTTTAAAAAACACTACATTGCCATTGTATAAAATGATTGCCACGCTGTCTACAATAAAGTGTCAGAAAACTGAAATCGCTTTATTCTTTTTTGAAAATAGTAATGTTAATATGCGAAAATAAAAAAATAAACTGTGAATTCACAGTTTATTTTTCAATCATATCTTTAATCGGGGCAAATGTTTTTCGGTGTTCTTCTAATACACCATATGTTTCAATCGCTTGTAAGTGTTGTTTCGTTCCATACCCCATATGCTGTTCAAAACCATATTCAGGATGTTCCTTACCTAGCTCCTTCATCATACGATCACGTGTGACTTTCGCAATTATGGAAGCAGCCGAGATAGAAATACTTTTGGCATCTCCTTTAATAATAGACGTTTGTGGAATTTGAGTAGGAAGTTTCATTGCATCAATTAATAAATGATCTGGTGTACATGATAAATTCGCAATCGCATCTAACATTGCTCGTTTTGTTGCTTGATAAATATTTATCTCATCAATAACCTGAGGTGATACAATTCCAACACCAATCGCTATTGCCTTTTCTCTAATTTCATTATAGAAACGCTCACGTTTCGCTTCACTTAGCTTTTTAGAGTCATTTAACCCTGGCACATAGAAATCCTCCGGAAGAACGACAGCAGCCGTAACAACAGGCCCAGCTAGTGGTCCCCTCCCTACTTCATCAATCCCCGCAATATAGGAGAGCCCCCGTTCACGCAATGCTTGTTCATATTTAGACATCTCTAAAAATTGTTCTCTTTCTTTTTGTACCAGTTCTTTTTGTTTATGCCATTTCACAATTAATTTTTGAACACCTTTTCGTTCATCTTGCGTCAACATTTGAAAACGTTCATCTTCTTCATTCGTAATCTCTTGTAGTATACTTTCCACTTCTTGTATCGTAATTTTTTGCATTAGTGTACACTCCTTTTAAACATAACCAAAAAGAAAAGACGCACAAACGCACGTCTTATACCTCTTCTACAAATTCATCTGGTGTTTCAAATGTCATTTTTCCGAGTTTACCACCCCGAAGTTCTCGCAGAACAAGTTCTGATGTTTTATCATAATCAACAAGGCCACCGCCCATTAAACAGCCTCTGTTCTTTCCGATTGCATCAAATAATTCTACAATATCTTCTGGAATTACATTTAATTTATAACGCTCTTGCAAACGTTCTGGGTAATATTTTTCCATAAAGCGAAGTGCATAAACCGCTACATCCTGCAAGTTTAAAATAGAGTCTTTAATTGCACCAGTCGTTGCAAGGCGAAGTCCTACTAACTCATCTTCAAATTTTGGCCATAAAATACCTGGCGTGTCTAACAGTTCCATCTCTTTACCCACTTTAATCCATTGCTGAGCTGTTGTAACACCTGGGCGATCGCCTGTTTTCGCGATGTTTTTCTTGGCTAATTTATTAATTAACGTAGATTTTCCAACGTTCGGAATCCCAACGATTAATGCGCGAATTGCTCTTGGTTTAATCCCTTTCGCAATCATTTTATCAAACTTTTCTTTTACAAGTACTTTACATGCTGCCGTAATTTCTTTCATACCTTGTCCAGCTTGTGCATTAATTGAAATTGCTTTATGACCTCTCTCTTCAAAGTAAACAATCCATTGCTTAGTTAAACGATCATCTGCCATATCAGCTTTATTTAAAACAACCAATCTTGGTTTATGTGTAATAATTTCATCAATCATCGGATTTCGGGAAGATAAAGGTAAACGAGCATCTACAAGTTCAATTACAACATCGATTAACTTTAACTTCTCTGTTACTTGGCGCCTCGCTTTTGCCATATGCCCTGGAAACCATTGGATTGCCATGTTGCCACCTTCTTTTTCTCATTTATTTCACAATACGTGCATCTTTTAATGGCCAATATAACGTATTCGCTTTCCCAATTACTTGGTCCATCGAAATCGTTCCAATGGTACGACTATCTTTACTAAAACGACGATTGTCACCTAGTACAAATAATTGACCTTTTGGAACTGTTTTTTTACCTGTGATTTCTTCAAGTTTGAAATCATATGTAAGTGGTCCATCAGTAAGTTGTTTTTTCTGCTTGTCTAAATACGGTTCCTCATAAGGTTTTCCGTTAATATAGAGTTTATCATTACGATACTCAATCTCATCGCCTGGTAAGCCGATAACACGTTTAATATAATCTTTTTCCTCTGTCGCTCGGAATACAATGATATCAAAATGCTTCGGTTCTCCAATGTGATAGCCGATTTTATTAACAATCATTCGATCACGGTCATGTAGCGTCGGTGACATTGATACGCCATCTACAAGAATTGGCGCAAAGAAAAACTGCCTAATGACACCAGCCAACACAACAGCAATCAAAATTGCTTTTATCCATTCCCAAAGGGAACTCTTCTCTTTCTTCATGCATTTCCCCTCCACAATTTTGTAAGCTGTCCGTATTATATCAAAATTTCATATAGATTGGAAAAAGGGAGCTTGTGCATTTACAAGCTCCCATACATGTCTTATCGAATTTCTTTAATACGTGCTGCTTTACCGCGAAGGTTACGTAAGTAGTATAACTTAGCACGACGTACTTTACCACGGCGAAGTACTTCGATTTTCGCGATTCTTGGTGTGTGAATTGGGAATGTACGTTCAACACCTACACCGTAAGAAATCTTACGAACTGTGAACGTTTCACTAATTCCGCCACCACGACGTTTAATTACAACACCTTCAAAAAGCTGAATTCTCTCACGAGTACCCTCAACTACTTTTACGTGTACACGTAAAGTGTCACCAGGACGGAATGAAGGTAGGTCAGTTTTTAATTGGCCTTTTGTAATTTCTGCGATTAATTGTTGCATATTCAATTCTCTCCTTTAAACAGATGCTCTTATAAAGTCATTAATAAATTACAGCGGAACATCGTTAATACGGCTACTGCTTTCAGTAGCACAAATGTTATAATAGCACATTGCTAGGCCTGTTGCAATAGAAAATATATGCAGTTGTTATTGTTCTTCTTTAATCTGCTCAAGCCATTTTTCTTCTTGCTTTGACAACTCACGTTCTTCAAGTAAATCCGGTCTACGCGTATATGTGCGGCGCAATGATTCCTTATGACGCCATTCTTCAATATTCTTATGATTTCCTGACATGAGTACATCCGGTACCTTCATACCACGAAAATCGCCTGGACGTGTATAATGTGGATGTTCCAATAAGCCCGTACTAAAAGAATCTTCCACTTGTGAGTTTTGATTTCCAAGCACTCCTGGCAAAAGACGCACAACACTATCCGTAATAACCATAGATGCTAATTCTCCACCCGTTAACACATAATCACCAATAGAAATCTCATCTGTTACAAGATGTTCGCGAATCCGTTCATCATATCCTTCATAATGACCACACACAAAAATAACATGTTCTTCCCCAGCAAGCTCTTCTGCCTTTTTCTGGGTAAATCGTTCTCCTTGCGGGCACATTAATACAACTCTTGGTTTACATTCTGTTTCTTTCGTTAATTCTTCTACAGCATCAAAAATGGGTTGCGGAGTTAAAACCATACCTGCACCTCCGCCGTACGGATAATCATCCACACTGTTATGCTTACTTGTTGTATAGTCACGGAAATTTACAACCCTCAGCTTAACTGCTTCTTTTTCTTGCGCTTTTTTTAAAATTGAAGATCCAAATACACCAGTGAACATATCTGGAAATAATGTTAAAATATCAATTTTCATTATAGCAATCCTTCCATCACATGAATGGTTACTAGTTTATTTTCGATGTTAACTTGCAGTACAACATCATCAATATATGGAATTAAAAGATCTTGTCCTTTTGGACGTTTAATTACCCATACATCATTTGCACCAGGAGATAGAATTTCTTTTATCGTCCCTAACGCCTCTCCATCCTCTGTTACAACTTTACAACCAATAATTTCATGGTAATAATACTCACCTTCAGCAAGTTCACCTAATTGATCTTCTGGTACTTTTAATAGAGACCCTTTAAATTTCTCTACTTCATCCACGTTGTTATATCCTTCAAATGTCAATAAATCAAATGTTTTATGTTGACGATGAGAAGTGATTTTTACCGGAAGCGGTTCCGCTCCTTTATCGCTCCATATGTATAGTGTATTTCCTACCTGATATCGTTCTTCTGGAAAATCAGTACGAGAAATGACACGAATTTCTCCTCTAACACCATGAGTATTTACAATTTTTCCTACGTTAAACCATTTTGTCATAAACAGCATGTCACCCCTGTTTTCTATATAATTTAAGCATCTCCATTCCATATGTAGAACATGCAACTTCTCTTAAAATGTTAAAAAAGGGAGAGGAATAGATCCTCGCCCTTTTCATATTTATTGAATTTCCAGTGTAACTTTTTCATGATTATGATGTCCCACTGAATACAAGAGCATTCGAATTGCTTTCGCAACTCGCCCTTGCTTTCCAATGACTTTTCCAACATCCTCAGGATGTACGGTTAATCGATATTTTATCTCTCCGTTGCAAAGTTCCTGTGTAACCTTTACATCTTCAGGATGATCTACAAGAGGCTTGACGATCGTTACGATTAACCCTTTCATAGCCATTACCTCAATTACTTACCTTGTTTAGATAAGTGGAATTTCTCCATAATGCCTTGGCTAGAGAAAAGATTACGAACTGTATCAGATGGTTTCGCACCGTTTCCTAACCATTTTAATGCTGCTTCTTCGTTGATTTTCACTTCAGCTGGTTGAGCAACTGGATTGTAAGTACCGATTTCCTCGATGAAACGTCCGTCACGAGGAGAACGAGAATCTGCAACAACTACACGATAGAAAGGAGTCTTTTTAGCTCCCATACGTTTTAAACGAATTTTAACTGCCATTTATAAAGCACCTCCGAATTTATTTCACACAGATAATTATATTAGCAAAAAGACTATTGCTTTGTAAAGTATTTTTTCTTAACAGAGCCATCTTTTTTTCCTTACATAAATGGAAACTTCAATCCACCTAGTCCTTTTTTCTTACCTTTTTGCATGCCTGTCATCGTCTTCATCATTTTTTTCATATCTTCAAACTGTTTCAATAGACGATTGATTTCTTGTACGGTTGTACCGCTACCTTTGGCAATGCGTTTTTTACGACTAGCATTGATTATTTCCGGTTGTTCGCGTTCTACTTTTGTCATAGAACGGATAATAGCTTCAATATGCCCAATTTGCTTTTCATCAACTTGTGCATTTTTCAGCCCTTTGATTTTATTTGCACCTGGAAGCATCCCTAGCAATTCATCAAGCGGTCCAAGTTGACGCACTTGTCCAAGTTGCTCAAGGAAATCATCAAGTGTAAACGAAAGCGTACGCATTTTTTGCTCAAGTTCTTTTGCTTTTTCTTCATCAACTGTGGCTTGCGCCTTTTCAATTAATGTTAGAACGTCACCCATCCCTAAAATACGAGATGCCATACGTTCAGGATGGAATGCTTCAAGTGCATCTAACTTTTCGCCCATACCAGCAAATTTAATTGGTGTGTTTGTTACTGCTTTAATAGATAATGCTGCACCACCGCGCGTATCACCATCTAATTTTGTTAATACAACACCTGTTAAACCTAACTGTTCATGGAAGCTTTGTGCAACATTGACCGCATCTTGTCCTGTCATCGCATCGACAACCAGGAAAATTTCATCCGGCTTAGCAACTTCTTTTACTTTCGCTAATTCATCCATTAGTTCTTCATCAATATGCAGACGACCTGCTGTATCGATTAAAACATAATCATGATGATCTTCTTTTGCTTTTGCAATCGCTTGTTTTGCAATTTCAACAGGACTTACTTGATCTCCTAATGAGAATACAGGCATATCCAATTGCTTTCCTAGTGTTTCAAGCTGTTTAATCGCTGCTGGACGGTAAATATCAGCTGCAACAAGCATTGGTTTACGATTATGCTTTTTACGAAGCAAATTCGCAAGTTTACCTGTCGTTGTTGTTTTACCTGCTCCTTGAAGTCCAACCATCATAATAACAGTTGGAGGCTTATTAGCGACAGCAATTTTACTTTGCTCTCCACCCATAAGTTCTGTCAGTTCTTCCTGTACAACTTTAATTACTTGTTGTCCAGGTGTCAAACTCTTCATCACATCTTGTCCGACAGCACGCTCAGACACACGCTTTACAAAATCTTTTACTACTTTAAAGTTAACATCCGCTTCTAAAAGAGCTAGACGAACTTCTCTCATCATTTCTTTTACATCGGCTTCGGAAACTTTTCCTTTGCCGCGGATTTTTTGCATCGTCTGTTGAAGTCGGTCGGCTAATCCCTCAAATGCCATATTGCCGCCCTCCTAATCTAATTTTTCGATAGCTTCAACAACTTGTTTCATTTCTTCATTCACATGCTCTTCTTCGCCGATTAGCTGTTTTAGCTTTGCAACAAGTCGCTTTCGCTCTTGAAACTTTTGAAGTAATACTAATTTTTCTTCATATTCTTCAAGCATCGCTTCAGTCCGTTTAATGTTATCATACACTGCTTGGCGACTCACATCAAATTCTTCCGCAATTTCACCAAGAGATAAATCATCTAAATAATAAAGCGACATATAACTTCTTTGTTTTTGCGTTAACAACGATTGGTAAAAATCAAACAAATAATTCATTCTCGTTGTTTTTTCGAGCATGTTGGATCATCCTTTGTTAAGTGATTTCCCTTTACATGGATTAGTTTACATGGAGTCTAAAAGAGTGTCAAGTTTTTTTCTTAACATCCTATATTTTTTATAAAAAAGAAGCGATAACACCGCTTCTTCCACTTTATATTTCTTCTTTTTCTACTAAATTTGCAAATAAACCATACACATATTGTTCTGGATCAAATTGTTGTAAGTCGTCCATTTGTTCTCCAAGCCCAACAAATTTCACTGGTACGTCCATCTCATTACGAATTGCTAATACAATACCACCTTTAGCCGTTCCGTCTAATTTTGTTAAAACAATACCTGTAACATTTGTTGCTTCACGGAATGTTTTTGCTTGACTTAAACCATTTTGTCCAGTCGTTGCATCAATGACAAGCAACACTTCATGAGGAGCACCTGGAATTTCACGCTCAATGACACGTTTTACTTTTTCTAACTCTTTCATTAAGTTCACTTTATTTTGCAGGCGTCCTGCTGTATCACATAGCAAGACATCTGCTTTACGCGCTTTTGCAGCTTGAACTGCATCATACATAACAGCTGCTGGATCAGAACCAGATCCTTGTTTAATTACTTCCACACCAACACGCTCTCCCCATACTTCTAGCTGTTCAATCGCTCCTGCACGGAACGTATCTCCTGCTGCTAATAGGACAGACTTGCCTTCTGATTTAAACTTATGAGCCATTTTACCAATTGTTGTCGTTTTCCCAACACCATTAACACCAACAAATAAAATAACCGTTAATTGATCTTGTTGCATATTCAGTTCATTACTGAAGTCCTTATCACCTTTGTAAATCCCTACTAATTTTTCAGAAATAACAGCTTGTACTTCTTTTGGATCTTGAATATTACGACGTTGTACTTCTTCCTTCAGCTGATCGATAAGCTCCATTACAGTTGTAATACCAACATCTGCACCAATTAAAATCTCTTCTAATTCTTCAAAGAAATCCTCATCAACTTTACGATAACGATATACTAGATCATTTACTTTATCCGCAAATGAATTTCTTGTTTTTTCTAATCCTTGCTTAAATTTTTCAGTTACAGTATCTGTTTGCTTTGAAATCTTTTCTTTTAATTTTTTAAAGAAACTCATTCTTCTCATCCTTCCTATTCACTTGTAACAAGTTCTTCTTCCCCGTCACCTAAACGAACGGAAACAAGCTTAGAAACACCTGATTCTTGCATTGTCACCCCGTACAGTACATCCGATTCTTCCATCGTACCTTTTCGATGTGTAATAACAATAAACTGCGTTTCATCACTAAACTTTTTCAAATACTGCGCAAAACGACCTACATTTGCTTCATCAAGCGCCGCTTCAACCTCATCTAGTACACAGAACGGAACAGGTCGCACTTTTAAAATACCAAATAGCAGTGCAATTGCGGTTAAAGCACGTTCTCCACCTGAAAGCAAACCTAGATTTTGTAGTTTCTTACCTGGTGGCTGCGCAACAATATCAATGCCCGTATTTAATAAATCTTCCGGATTTGTCATCACTAAGTCTGCTCTTCCCCCGCCGAACAACTCACAGAAAACGGATTGAAACTCCATACGAATTGCTTGGAATGTAGTAGAGAAACGTTTTTTCATTTCCTCATCCATTTCCATAATAACTTGGTGCAATGTCGCTTTTGCTTCCTCTAAATCGTCTCGCTGTTCTAACAAGAACTCATGTCGTTCCGCTACACGTTCGTACTCCTCAATCGCCCCTAAGTTTACGGTTCCGAGTTCCTCAATAGATACTTTAATTAATTTCACCTTTTTACGCGCATCCTCAGCAGGCATCGTCATTGTATATTTCAGTTTTGCTGCTTCAAATGAAATCGTATACGTTTCGCGTAAATGTTGCAATCTATTTTCTAATTCAACATCGAGACGATTGATTTTCACTTCTTGATCTTTTAAGACCTCAAGAACATATTTATGTCGTCCTTTCGTCTCTTTTACTTCACGCTCTATATGTTCTACCCGTTCTTGAAGAGTCAGACGTTGCTCACGACGAGAACTAATTAATTCCGATGTTTGATTTCGATCGTGTGCTTTCTTTTCAATCATATTCGTAATTTGCTCTTCACCGCTTGAATTGGATGTCATTTCTTGCTTTAAGAACGCTAAATCTTCTTTTGTTTTTACCAATGTTCGCTCTGTTTCTTCTTGTTCTTTCGTTAAACGAGCTACTTTCTCCTTTTGATTAGACAAACGTTGCTGCTGTTCTGCCGCTTGTACTTTTAGCTCCGTCATCTCTGTCTGAACTTTTTCTCTTGAAGAATGCTGCTCACTTTTTTGCTTGGTTAAAGCAATAATTCTTTCATCAAGCTCTGTGATATCTTTTTGAAGCTCTGCTAAAATTCCATCCAACTCTTGTTTTCGCCCTTGCATTTTCACTTGATCTTGTAAAAATCCTTCTATTTCTAAATCATAGATGGATAAACGGTCATTAATGCGATGCTCTTCTAGCTCTAGTTGATTAATTTCTTCTTTTAATTTTTGTTCAACGACACGCTCTTGTTCCGCATCGTGACGTAATTCTTTTATCTTAACTTCTTTTTCTTGAATTTCTTGTTTTAACGCTTTAACGAAGTTTTCTAACTTAGAAGTTTTTTCTTCCATTTCAGCAAGTTTCTTGCTCCACTCTTCTAATTCTCGCTGGCGTCCTAATAAGGATGATTTAGCTTGCTTCACAGCTCCACCAGTCATAGAACCGCCTGGATTCACAACATCACCTTCAACCGTTACAATACGGTAACGATATTGCAATTGCTTTGCTAGTTCATTCGCACCTCTTAAATCTTTAGCAACAATGACTGTTCCTAATAAATTTGAAATTATGTTTTCATATCTATTATCGTAATGCACGAGTTCCGCTGCCACACCTACAAACGCTTGATGTTGCTTTACCATGCGTAGTTGTTCAATTGATAACGATCTTCCTTTAACAACTGCCTGCGGTAAAAACGTTGCACGCCCATGGCGATTTTGCTTCAAAAAGGCAATTGCCTTGCGGGCATGCTCTTCCGTTTGAACAACAACGTGTTGCATCGCTGCGCCCAGTGCAATCTCCATAGCAACTTCATATTCTTTCGGTACCGTAAGTAGTTCAGCTACCGCACCTTCAATACCTTGAAGCTTGTTTTCACGAGCTTTTAATACTTCACGCACTCCCTGATAGAATCCAGAGTAATCTTCTTGCATCTCTTCTAGCATTTCTTTTCGAGAACGAGCTTGTTGAACAAATTGATATGCTTGATACAATTTTGTTTCATTTTCACTATATTGCGCCTTACATTTTCCAAGTGCCGATTCTGTTTTTTGTATATTTGTAATAACACTTGTAACTTTCTCTTTTACTTGTTCATAACCCTCTACAAGTTTTGCCTTTTTAGCTGTAATTTGCAGGCGCATTTGTACATACTTTTCATTTTCTTCATCAAGGCGTTGATTTTTAGAATTTTGTTGTTTGAATTGTTCCTCAAGCATAGATAGTTCATTACGGTTACTTGCTTGTTGATTTAACAATTCAATATAATCACCTTTTAAATGTTCAATTTGCTCTTCCAGGTCTTCCGCATATGTAGAAAGAAGTTTCTCATTTTCATGTAGCTTCTGTTCTAACTCTTTTACCTGATTCGCAAATTTCATAAGTTCTTCTGTACTTGTTTCTATTTCTCCATCGTAAATCTTAGCTTTCTCTGTCAACTCAATAATTAACTGCTCAAGCTGCGCGCAATGCGTTGTTGCATTTTGCTTTCGTTCCTTTAATAATTCACGCTGACCTTCTAATTTTTCTAACTCTTTACTAGAAAGAAGGAGAACTTCTTGCAAGGAATCTACAGATTCATCAATCGCTTGCAATTGTCCGCGCAATTCCTCGAGCTCTGTTTCACTTTTTTGTAAATGCGTTGACATTTTTACTTCTTCATCTTTATTATGTCCAAACTGCTTTCTAAGCGCTTCCCATTTTTCATGTAATTCTTCAATCTCATATACAATAAGAGCGGCTTCAACTTTTTCTAATTCTTCTTTTTTCTCAAGATAATCTTTCGCAATAGAAGCTTGTCGTTCAAGCGGTTCTACTTGACTACTTAATTCGTGAATAATATCTTGCACACGATTTAAATTTTCTTGTGTTTCTCCTAATTTCCCTTCAGCTTTCTTTTTACGAAGCTTATATTTTAATACGCCTGCCGCTTCTTCAAACACACCACGACGTTCTTCAGATTTACTGCTCAAAATTTCTTCTACTTTCCCTTGGCTAATAATCGAGAAAGCTTCTCGTCCCATACCAGAATCCATAAATAAATCAACAATATCTTTTAGTCGACAAGATTGCTTGTTAATAAAAAAATCACTATCTCCCGAGCGAGTAACACGACGTGTAACACTCACCTCATTATACTCAATTGGTAAACGCTGATCTTCATTATTTAATGTTAATGTTACCTCTGCAACATTAACTGCTTTTCGTGTATCGCTTCCCGCAAAAATAATATCCTCCATTTTTGCACCGCGTAATGATTTTGCAGATTGTTCACCAAGCACCCAGCGAATTGCATCTGTAATATTACTCTTTCCGCTTCCATTGGGACCAACTACAGAGGTTACACCTGGGACGAAATCAACAGATACACGCTCCGCAAAGGATTTAAATCCTACTATTTCTAATCTCTTTAAAAACACGAAAGGCCTTCCCCCTATTCTCCGTTTCCATGGTTTATGTCTGTAAAACCAAGCTACTGTACGGATTCATATTTATTTTTTATATCGAAATAAAAATAAAGTTTTATTCTATGCACAAGGAATCCCCCTCATTTAAAGGGGGATTCCTTATGATTGTTCTTTTAACGTTTTCAACGCCTCTGCAGCAGCTTGTTGTTCTGCTTCTTTTTTCGACTTGCCGCTACCAAGACCAAGAGCTACGCCATTTAATGTCACACGTGACACAAATTCTCGATTGTGAGCAGGTCCTTTTTCTTGCAAAATTTGGTACTCAATATTACCGCTACCATCACGTTGAATTAATTCTTGTAATTGACTCTTATAATCCATCACATGAGAAAAAGCACCTTCATTAATTTTCGGATATACAATTTCTTTTAAGAATTCCCAAACTGTATCCAATCCTTGATCAAGGTAAAGGGCACCAATAAACGCTTCAAAGACATCCGCTAATAAAGCTGGTCGTTCACGTCCGCCTGTCATTTCTTCACCTTTTCCTAATAGAACGAGATTACCAAATGACATTTCATTCGCAAAACGGACAAGAGATGGTTCACACACAACAGCTGCACGCAACTTTGTTAATTCTCCTTCGCTCATTGTCGGATATTTTTGAAACAAATACTGTGATACAGTTAGTTCTAATACAGCATCTCCGAGAAATTCAAGACGTTCATTGTCTTCATGTGGCTTTTTTCGATGCTCATTCACATACGATGAATGCGTAAATGCTTGAATCAATAATTTTTCGTCTGTAAACGTAATACCTATTTTTTGTTGGAACGTTTTAAAAGCTTCACGATATTTTGTTTCATATTTCTTTTCTCTATATTTTCGGTACGGCATAGGTCCCTCCAGATATAAGCCGAGAAAGCCCCGCTATAAAACGGGACTTCGCTCAAACATTATAGATGACTCTCTATGTAAGTCACAGCATCGCCAACAGTAGCAATTTTCTCTGCATCTTCATCAGAAATTTCCATTTCAAACTCATCTTCTAATTGCATTACAAGTTCAACTACATCTAGGGAGTCTGCACCTAAATCTTCTTTAAAGCTTGCAGCTGGTACTACTTCTGTTTCTTCTACTCCTAAACGATCCACGATGATTTTCGTTACACGCTCTAAAACATCTGCCATAATTCATTCACCTCCCCTCAAATATTATATTAAATATTTCACAAAAAAACTAGGTGAAATCTTTTCTTTTATTACATTACCATACCGCCATCAACATGTAGTGTTTGTCCTGTAATATATTTGCTGTGATCAGCAGCAAAAAATGTAACAGCATTCGCAATATCTTGCGCTTCTCCAAACTTAGCAGCAGGTATTAATTTTAGCATTTCCTCTTTTACGTTTTCGCCTAATATATCTGTCATATCAGTAGCGATAAACCCTGGAGCAATTGCATTAACTGTTATATTGCGACTAGCTAATTCTTTCGCAGAAGTCTTAGTCAATCCAATTACTCCCGCTTTTGCTGCAACGTAATTCGCTTGACCAGGATTTCCTGTAACACCGACAACAGAAGCGATATTGATAATGCGACCATGACGCTGACGCATCATATAACGAGATACTGCTTTTGTACATAAGAATACACCTTTTAAGTTTGTATCAATAACTGTATCCCATTCTTCTTCTTTCATACGCATTAATAAATTGTCTCTTGTTACTCCGGCATTATTCACAAGAATATCAACTTGTCCAAATGTATCTACAGTTTGCTTTACCAGGCTTGTAACTTCTTCAGCATTAGCAACATCCGCTCTTACTGCGATTGCTTCTGAACCAAGTTTTTTTATTTCATCAACTACTTCGTTTGCTTTCTGCTCATTACCAGCATAGTTTACTACAACCGATGCTCCTTGCTTTGCTAAATCAATTGCAATTGCACGGCCAATCCCGCGTGATGCACCTGTTACTAACGCTACTTTCCCTTTTAACATCCGCTTTCTCCTCTCAAACTTGAAATGGTATCTTTCAATGTCTCTTCATCATATATCGCATATACCTTCGCAGATGGAGCAATTGATTTCATAAGACCAGCAAGAACTTTCCCAGGACCGATTTCAATAAATGTATCTACCCCTTGTTCTACCATTTGTTCAATAGATGGGTACCATAACACAGGTGAATAGAGCTGTTCAATTAGCTTTTCTTGAATATCTTCACTACGACTTACGCAATTTGCCGTAACGTTCGCAACAACTGGAATGTTCGCATCTTGAATTGTAATTTCGTTTAGAACACTTTGAAACTTCTCAGCTGCCGGCTTCATTAATGAAGAGTGGAATGGACCACTCACACGAAGTGGGATTGCTCGTTTCGCACCATTTTCCTTCACTTTTTGAGAAGCGAGTTCTACTCCTCGTTTCGTTCCAGAAATAACAATTTGCTTCGTGCTATTCATATTAGCAATTTGCACAGCATGACCTTCACTCGTCACTTCTTCTGTAACTTGTTTCAGAACATCTGGGTCTGCTCCTAAAATAGCAGCCATTGCACCTTCTCCACTCGGCACAGCTTCTTCCATATATTCGCCACGTTTTCTCACAGCGTAAACAGCATCTTCAAATGTTAATGCTCCCGCTGCCACAAGTGCGCTATACTCACCTAAACTATGTCCTGCAACATAATCGGGTGTAATATCATATTGTTTCAAAGCTGTTAAGATTGCAATACTTGTCGTCAATAGTGCTGGCTGCGCATTTGTCGTTAATGTTAACTTTTCCTGAGGTCCTTCAAAAATCAACGATGAAAGAGACTCTTGTAAAACTTCATCTGCTTTTTGAAATATTCTTGCAACCTCTTTATTATTCCCTGCTAATTGCTGTCCCATTCCAACTGCCTGTGAACCTTGGCCCGGAAAAAGAAATGCCAGTTTTCCCATTTCAAATCCTCCTCTTATTGAAGCGGCTCTTTCTCTATTACACTTGAAATTGTAGGAATTACTTCTTTCGCTACCATTTCTCTCGTTTGACGAATCGCACTAAAAATCGATTGATCATTAGAAGATCCATGAGCCTTAATGACAGGCGCTTTTAATCCAAATAAAGCCGCTCCGCCATACTCCGAATAATCCATTTTATCTTTTAATACCATCAGCTTCGGTTTTAATACCGCTGCCGCTAATTTACTTGTGAACGAACTCATTAATTGTTCTTTTAACATAGAAAATAATGCAAGTGCAGTTCCTTCTAATGATTTTAATGCAACATTACCAGTAAAACCATCACATACAACTACATCGGCTACACCTTGTAATAAATCCCTTGATTCAACGTTTCCTACAAAATTAATTGGTGCATCTTTTAGCATGGAAAATACTTGTTTTGAAAGATCATTTCCTTTCCCATCTTCCGTACCAACATTTAAAAGTCCGACGCGTGGATTTTGAATCCCTCTTACCTTCTCAGCGTAAACAGACCCCATAACCGCGTATTGATATAAATGGATCGGTTTTGCATCAACATTTGCTCCAACATCTAGCATCACAAAACCTTCGCCATCCACAGTTGGCATTGTAGGGGATAAAGCTGGTCGTTCAATCCCTTCCATTCGACCTACAACAAATAATCCAGCCGCCATCAAAGCTCCTGTACTACCCGCTGATATACAAGCATCTGCTATACCATCTTTTACTTGCTGTGCTGCGAGCACCATTGAAGCTTGCTTTTTACGGCGAACAGCTCTTACCGGCTCGTCTGTTGCTTCAATCATTTCGTCTGTATGAAGGATTGTAATACGTTCTTCATTTGTTAAATATTGACGAATTCCCTCTTCTTTTCCTACTAATGTTATATGTAAATCTGAATATTCCTTAATAGCTTTCATTGCTCCTAATACAACTGCTTTTGGAGCGTGATCGCCACCCATTGCATCTATTACGATTTTCATAAATTGTTACCTTCCTCACTATAGTTACTAGATCGATACATTTCAAAAGTGCCTGTAATAACAAGTTCTTCTCCAACAAAGCTACGCACTTTGACAACCGTCCGTCCTTTATCATTCTCCACATCCTCAACGCGTGCTTTTGCAACAACGCGTTCTCCTAATTTTACAGGACGAATGTATCGAATGGTAGACTTTGCAGTTAAAGCTAGTTCTTCATCAATAACTGCAACAGCTAGTGAGTTTGCTTGAGCAAACAAATGATGCCCACGTGCAATTTGATTTCTTTTAAATACATGCTCCATCTTTACTTCAAAGATAGAAATTGCATGTCTATCTAATTCTATATCAATTATTTCCCCTACCACTTCTTCTAACGGTAAAGATTTCACATCTTCTTCATGTTGCCGTGTTGCTACATATTTAATTCGCTCTCTTAGCTCTGGAATAGATAATTCCATTCGATCAAGACGAACCGTTTGTATACTTACTTGAAATTGCTCTGCTAATTCTTCATCCGTGATGAAAGGATTTGTTTCTATTGTTTGTTGTAATAATGCTTGTCTTTCTTTCTTACTTCTTCTTTTTTTCATACCGCACCATCCATTTTTATGACTAGGTACTAACAGTAGTATATAATCATTAAAAGTAGAATGCAACAAAAAAATTTGCACATTTCACTTTCAATCGAGCTTTTCCCCTTGAAACACACCTGTTCCTTCAAGATATACACGCAGCGGCGCATACTGTTCATTATGCCAAAATGCTTCTGAATCAACCAGTATGGATGCATCTTGTCTCGCCGTTTCCAATGCTCGATAATCATGTACCATATCAGCTACCTTAAACTCTGGTAGACCACTTTGCTTACTTCCAAAGAAATCCCCAGGACCACGTAACTCTAAATCTTTTTCCGATAATACAAATCCATCATTTGTTTCCGTCATAATGCGCATACGCTCTTTCCCAGTTTCCGATTTCGGATCCGCAATTAACAAACAGTAAGATTGCTCACTCCCACGCCCAACACGACCTCGAAGCTGATGCAATTGCGATAAACCAAAACGTTCCGCATCATAAATTACCATAACTGTTGCATTCGGCACGTTAACACCAACCTCAACTACAGTTGTTGAAACAAGAATTTGCACTGTATTTTCACTAAATTGCTCCATCACCTCTTCTTTTTCTTGAGAAGATAAGCGTCCGTGCATTAATCCTACTTGAAATTTCCCTTGATAATGATGCATTAGCATGCTATGTAAATCAATTGCATTCTGCACATCAAGCTTTTCAGATTCTTCAATAAGTGGACAAATTACATAAGCTTGTCTCCCCTTCTTCACTTCCTTCTCCACAAAGCCAAGAACTCGTTCTAACATGTCATGTTTTGCCCAATACGTTTCAATCACTTTACGTCCAGCTGGCATTTCATCAATAATAGAAACATCCATCTCTCCAAAGGCTGTAATTGCCAATGTACGAGGAATAGGTGTTGCTGTCATAAACAACACATCTGGGCTCTCACCTTTCTCTCGCAAAACGCGGCGCTGCGCTACACCAAAGCGATGTTGTTCATCAGTGATAACAAGTCCAAGTCTATGAAAAATGACCTCATCCTGAATTAAAGCATGCGTCCCAACAAGAACATCTATCTCGCCCTGTTCAAGTTTTGCTAAAATTTCACGACGACGTGCTCCTTTAACCGAGCTTGTTAATAATTCTACGTTCATATTAAAATGAGAAAATATCTCTGCTAGTGACTGATAGTGTTGTTCTGCCAATATTTCAGTAGGAACCATTAACGCTCCCTGATAATAGGCAAGTTTTGCTGCATAAAGAGCAATCGCAGCTACGACCGTTTTTCCCGATCCAACATCTCCTTGTAATAACCGATTCATCCGATAAGGAGACTGCATATCTTTCATAACCTCAGAAACAACGCGGCGCTGCGCACCAGTGAGCGGGAATGGAAGCGCGTCAGTGAACTCTTCTAATTCTTTCATAGAAATATCTTTTTTTGTCCCTTTTGAATTTTCTCTTTCTATCTTACGAAGAGTTTGCATTTTGAGCTGGAATAAGAAAAATTCTTCATATACAAATCGTCGACGCGCTTGCTTTAAATCTTCTTGTCCAACTGGAAAATGCAATGCCCGAAGTGCTTCATATCGAGGTAGCAACTTATAACGGCTTAATAAACCATCTGGTAACACTTCAACTATAGAGTTACCATATTCTTTTATAGCTTGTGCAATAAAACGGCGCATTTGCTTTACTGTTAATTTTCCTTTGACGGAATACACAGGTTCTACTTCTTGCTGACGTACAACTGGACCAAAGTGAAGCTCAGAAACAGAAATCGTCTGACGATGCTGATCCCATTTCCCAGTAATCGTCACCGTTTCATCAAGCTTCAATTTTTGCTTATAGTACGGTCTATTAAAACATACAGCTGTAATTAAATAGCGTCCAACAAGCACACGAACAGTAAGACGTGATTTTTTCTTTCCATAGTATTGTAATAAAGGAGCACTATGTACCTTCCCTTCCACTGTTACACGCTCTTCATGCTTCACTTCTGCCAGATCTTTCATCGCGTAGTCTTCATAACGGTACGGAAAATGCTCTAATAAGTGGGAAACTGTATAAATTCCCATCTCATGTAATAATTCAGATGTCTCTTCCCCGATTCCCTTTACATCCGTAATAGGAATTTGCACAACTTCATTCAAGATTTTCACGCTCCGTCACATCATTTTTCTTAGTTTTATTCAAGTATATTCTACATACCAATTTAGATAGATATACAATTCCATATAACTCATACATCTAATGTCGTCCTAGCTTGTAATCGCCCACTTCTGCCTTTTCTATTCTATCATAGGCATTCTAAAGGACACTAGCCTTATACATGATCACCTATATAAAACGATTTTGATTTTCTAACATATACGTCGCAGCTACAAAAACAAAAGGAGACATTCACTCTGCTTTCACATGACATGGGGTTAAAATAGGCAACCACCTCTATCCATGATCGGACCATCTCTACCGTCTAAAAAAAGGTTTTCTATCTATTTTTCAATTTGTATTTATATAAATGTCTACTTATTTAAACAAGCAAACTATGTGAATTTTTTATCATATATAATTCGAAAAAAGATATATGAAAGAAAAGAGCCTCACTATAGCAGTAAGGCCCTTTTCTCATCCATATACTAGCCTTTTGAATAAGAACTGCAGACAATTTACGTCATTCATTCTTGCTCATTAGCAAATAAACAATTTTCCCCTTATTATCAAAAGGAATTTATCTTATTCTACAGAGAAAATGAAAGAATATACAGGTTGATTTCCTTGGTGTACCTCTACCTCTGCCTCTTCAAACTTCTCTTCTACAAACGCAACTAATTCTGCAACCTCTTCATCTGTTGCATCTTCACCTTGCAAAATTGTTACGATCTCAGAATCTTCATCAATCATGCTTTCTAGCAGCTGCTTCCCTGCATCTACCTTTTTAGCATTTGTAGATACGATTTTCCCATCTGCAATACACATGAAATCATTTTTTTGAATCTCTACACCATCAATTTCCGTATCACGAACTGCATACGTAATTTGACCTGTTTTCACATGCGTTAGCGCTTCTTTCATGTTCTCTTCATTTTCTTCTAATGTTCCAGCTGGGTTAAATGCCAACATCGCAGCCATTCCTTGAGGAACAGTCTTTGAGCGAATAACAATAACTTCTTGATCAACAACAGAAGCAGCTTGTTCTGCTGCCATCACAATATTCCCGTTATTCGGTAAAATAATGATTTTTTCAGCATTTGCGTCTTCAATTGCTTTCACGATGTCCTCCGTACTTGGATTCATCGTTTGACCACCTTCGATAACCTCAGTTGCACCAATGCTCTCAAATAAGTTTTTAATACCGGATCCCATCGCTACAGTTACGATACCATACGGCTGTTTTTCTTTCTGTTCTTTCACTTCTTCATGCATTGGTGTTGGTCCATCTAATAGAGCAGTATGCTGTTCACGCATATTTTCTACTTTAATTTTAATCAAACTACCGTAACGTTGACCGTAGTTCATTGCATCCCCAGGATGTTCTGCATGAATATGAACTTTTACAATTTCATCGTCCGATACAACAAGTAGTGAATCTCCATATACACTAATATCTTCACGGAATTTTTGTTCAGAGAAATTATGTTCCTTTACTTTTTCAGGCTCTAATTTCACCATAAACTCCGTACAATATCCGTATTTAATATCTTCTGTACTCAATTGGCTTTGTACACTACGGTGATGTTCTGCACGTACCATTTCATTCATAGATGGTTGCGCAATTTCATCTGAAGAGATTGTCTCTCCTTTTAAGTCAGCTAAAAAGCCTTCGTATACAACAACAAGACCTTTACCACCGCTATCTACAACGCCAACTTGTTTTAATACAGGTAATAAATCTGGCGTACGATTTAACGATGCATTCGCTTCTTTTACAACGTCTTCCATAAACAAAACAAAGTCGCGTTGTTTTTTCGCAACTGTGACTGCATATTTAGCCGTTTCTCTTGCAACTGTTAAAATCGTTCCTTCAATCGGTTTCATAACCGCTTTATACGCTGTTTCTACACCAGCTTCTAAAGCTGCTGCAAAATCAACTGTTGTTAACTCTTCTTTTAGCTCAATAGACTTAGAGAAACCTCGGAATAATTGAGATAAAATAACTCCTGAGTTACCGCGCGCGCCCATCAATAATCCCTTTGCTAAGCTTACACCGACTTTACCAGCATGCTGCGAAGGGTTTGATTTTACTTCACGTGCGCCTGAAGTCATTGATAAATTCATATTTGTACCGGTATCGCCATCTGGAACTGGGAAAACGTTCAATGCATCAACAAGCTGAACATTGTTCGTTAAATTATTCGCTCCTTGAATAATCATTTGTGATAAACGTTTTCCATCAATTTTTTGAATTGACACAGATTTTCCTCCTTAATGCACATTACAAGTTTATTACTTTAACTCCTTGTACGTAGATGTTTACAGAATCTACTGCTAGTCCTACCGTTTGATCTAATGTATATTTCACTTTCGTTTGGACGTTATGTGCTACCTCTGAAATTTTTGTACCATAGCTCACAATAATATACATATCAATATGTACTTCATCTTCGTCTTTACGAACAATAACGCCTCTAGTGAAGTTTTCTTTTCGTAAAATGTCTGTTAATCCATCTTTTAATTGATTCTTTGAAGCCATACCAACGATACCGTAGCAATCTACCGCGGCACCTCCAGCAATTGTTGCAATTACATCTGTACTAATATCAATTTGACCGTACTTCGTTTTAATTTCAATTGACATCTCGTTTCCCCCTTCATTAATGGTGAAAGTGAGCTAGACTACTTTAATTACTATCATATAATCTTTTTAAAGAAAATTCCATCGTTCTTTCTTTTCGCTCTCATATTTATGACGAGCAAAATAGTCCATTGTTATTATACAACATGTACTACTATAATATGTCAAGTAATTTTTCTTGATTTTTACTTTTCTTTATTAACATTTGGTGTCAAGTAATTTTTCTTGATTTCTTTTTTATACACTGTTGCATTCTCTTTTTAGTTGTGTTAAATTATAGTAGTGTTTTTAGCATCGCATAAAAGACTAACATTGAAAAAATTACGTATGGTAAGGTAGTTAAGGGAGGGAAATATAGATGGCTCGTGTTTGTGCTATTACTGGAAGAAAAGCTCGTTCTGGTAACTCTCGTTCTCACGCAATGAACGCTACAAAACGTAAATGGGGCGCTAACCTTCAAAAAGTTCGCGTACGCATCGACGGTAAAGTTCAACGTGTTTACGTTTCTGCTAGAGCATTAAAATCTGGCAAAATCGAACGTGTTTAATAATAAAAAAAAGAGCCGATAGGCTCTTTTTTTATTATCCTCATGAAAAAAGCACCATTAATGGTGCTTTTTTAGTCCTTTTTAAAGGTATTTAACACCGCGCGAACAATTCCACCAAGAAATTTAGGTAACTTAATTGTATAAAATCTCATGGTTTCCCTCCTAACCCCCATTACTCCACTTGTTTACTATATGATGCAAGCAGCAAAAGTGTTTCTTTAATCAGTGCTTCTTATCACCATTAATATGCCAGAAGTAAATGAAAAAGTACCTTTTTCCACAATGAGTTCATTACTAATACAAAGCGTCGATCCCCATTCTATCGTTTTATCAGTGAGAGGATATTTAAAACCGCGAAGTGTAATACCATTTACAATTTCCGTAACAGGTACAAAGGATACGTATGGAAATTGTTCATTTTCTTCAATTGTATATGTACCTACTTTTTTTACAGAGATTTCATTTTTATTGTCAACGATATACATTTCAGTATGCGCTTCCAATCCTTTTAAAAGCATTTGAATATTCGCTAATCCATGGTCAAGCCTTCCACCTGTAGCACCAAAAATACGAATCAATTTCGGCTTTTGCTCCAATGCCCAATGAATTGCAATTTCTAAATCCGTTTGATCTTTTTCCCGCGGAACAATATGTAACTCATCTGTCTGTTTTTGCATCCACGCTAATTCTTCACCTGTAACCGAGTCATAGTCACCAAATGCAACAGTAGGTGCGATTCCTCTTTGCAACAAATAATATACACCACGATCAACCGCAGCCCATACTACTTCCTCGTTTTCATAAAGAGAGAAATCGGCACAATACTCCTTAGGTCCTCCAGCTAAAATATGAATAATCATCTTTTCTTTCCCTTCCCTTCTATAGAAAAAGGCAATCTGCCATTCGGTAGATTACCTTTTTTCACATTATCCCGTTCTAACAGGTCATGAAAGTTTTCTTACATCTATTCCTTATCCACGAATTATTCGAATTGCTTCACCGCGGTCTTTTTGATTGTAAACTGCCGATCCTGCTACAAGAACATTTGCTCCTGCTTCCACACAAAGTCTTGCAGTCTCAGTGTTTACACCACCATCAACTTCGATTTCTACTTGTAAATTACGCTCTTTGACCATCTCTGCAACTTGTTTAATTTTCGGTAATACAGAATGAATAAACTTCTGTCCACCAAACCCTGGATTTACTGTCATAAGTAATACCATATCAACATCTTCTAATACGTGTTCAATCATTGAAACTGGTGTGTGAGGATTTAATACAACCCCAGCTTTAATACCATGCGATTTAATTAATTGAATTGTACGATGTAAATGTGGGCAAGCCTCTACATGAACAGTAATAATATCCGCTCCAGCTTTTGCAAAAGTAGGAATATAGTTATCCGGATTTTCAATCATTAAATGTACATCTAATGGTAAAGATGTAATTGGACGAATCGCTTCTACAATTAATGGACCAATTGTAATGTTTGGAACAAAATGGCCGTCCATTACATCAACATGGATATAATCCGCTCCGCCCTTTTCTATATCTTTAATTTCTTCCCCTAGTTTGGAAAAATCTGCTGATAAAATCGATGGTGCAATTTTAATCATAATTAATACCTCGGCTTTCTCTCTCTAATTTCTTCTACAAATTGTTTGTAATGTTCATAACGATATTGCGTAATCTTTCCTTCTTCAACTGCAGCTTTTACCGCACATTTCGGCTCTGAAAGATGTGTACACCCTCTAAACTTACAGTATTGGCTTTCTTCTTTCAACTCTGGAAAACAATGCGTAAGATCTTCTACTTCTATGTCAATAAAATCAAGAGAGCTAAAACCAGGTGTATCTGCAACAAGACCGCTTCCTACTGCAATTAATTCCACATGTCTTGTCGTGTGCTTTCCACGTCCTAAATGAGAGGAAATATCATTCGTTTTTAACGCTAAATCTGGGCGTAATACATTTAACATGGAAGATTTACCCACACCAGACTGTCCTGCAACAACTGAGACACAACCTTCTAAAAATGGTTTGAGAATATCAATACTTTCCGATGTATTTATAGAAGTAAACAACACATCATATCCCATTTCACGATAATCATTCGCATAAGATTCAACAGTTTCTCGCATTTTTTCATCTACTAAATCCATTTTGCTAATACAAATAATCGGTTTAATGTTATGATGTTCAATTAATACGAGAAATCGATCTAATAACCCCGGATTAAAATCTGGTTCAACCGCTGAAAAAACAAGGATTGCTTGATCTACATTAGCAATTGGCGGTCTAACAAGTTCATTCTTCCGCTCAAAAACCTCTAAAACATAGCCTTCATTCGGATTATCCGCTTGAAAAACTACTTGATCTCCTACAAGCGGTGTAATTTTATTTTTTCTGAACACACCACGACCGCGACATTGTGTAATGCCATCTTCATGCTGCACATAATAAAAGCCACTCAAAGCTTTTACAATTTTTCCTTCTGCCATATAATTCTCCTTTATTCTATATAAAGTAAAATTTTTATCAGCCCTTCATCAAACAGACTTTTACATGCTTTGAGACGAGGTACTGCCAGCGAGTACTGGGATAAAACTAACTACCAGTTCAGATTCCCCTTTATTTTCACTTCACTTTTATGGCCGTTCTTCTATTTCAAAACGTAAATTTTCGCCATTTTTCCCATCCGCTACGTTAACAGCATAACAGGCAAGAACAACAAATTCCACTTTCCATACAAAGAAGGTGGAATCCATAATATGGAGACACACCTTTACTCAGCTGGATATGGGACATCTTTATCAATAATTGTCGTTCCATCTCGAACAATTTTATAATGACCTTTTGTTCCTTCTTGGATAACAAATGCTAAAGAAATAGTAGTTGACTCTGTTATCGTCCGTGTTTCAATCGGTTTATCCATTTTCTGCTGCATATCTTCTTTATATATCTCAATTGTTTGCGGTTTTTTCTCACCTACTACAGGAGACTCGTAAGGAATCGGGATGTTATCCACTTTTACTGTTTTCGTTACTTTTGGTTTCGGACCATCAGAGACAGTAATCGTTACTTTATCCCCTTCTTTTAGCGGTATTCCTGGTTTTGGTGATTGTGAAATTACCAGTCCTTTATCAACTGTATCTGAATATTCTCTTTTCACATCTGGAACCAGTTTCTTTTCACTTAAATAGCTATTCACGCTATTTTCAGTCCATCCAGAAAAATCAACAGGTCGAATTTGGTACGGACCTTTACTTATCCACACTTTTACATCTTGCTCAGCTTCAACAACCATTTGATCTGCCGTTGGAATTTGCTCAACAACTTCACCTTTTGGTTTTTCACTTTCAATATAGTATGGGACAATAATTTTATACTTCCCTTCTAATTCTTTTTTCAAGGTTTCAAAATCTTGCCCAATTAAATTACTCATCTTATTCTTTTGTTTTCCGCCAGATTGATAAATAGTGATTTTTGTATTTTCCTTTACAACTCTTCCCGCTGCTGGATTTGTTTTAATCACCTTTCCTGCTTCTACTTTATCTGTATAAACAATGTTAGGCTCAGCAACCTCAAAACCTTTCTCAACAAGTGCATTCACAGCTGCTTCATATTTCATACTAGACACATCTGGAATTTTCACTTCTTTCGGTATAAAGAACCCTGGAATCACAGTAAGGGCTAACGTTATACCGATTGCTAAAAGTAAAAATGTTGTAATTAAAATTTTCAACAATTTGTTACTTCGCTTTTTTTTCTCGTTTGGTTTCACTTCTTCATTTTTTATCTGTTCGTCTACCTTACTTCCATTCAATACAATTGTTTCATCACTTACATTTTCAAATAATTGTTCTTGTTGAATAATTGGAATTGCTTTCGTCGCTTCCATATCTTCAGGTATATAGAATGGTTGCTCATTAATCCGTTCTGGATATAAAGCTGTTTCAATGTCTCTTTTCATCGCATTAGCAGACTGATAGCGATGAAATGGATCTTTTGCGGTTGCTTTTAAAATAATATTTTCTACACTTTGTGGAATATCCGGATTCCATCGCTTTGGAGACGGCGTCTCATTTTGTAAATGTTTTAAAGCTACCGCAACTGCCGATTCCCCTGAGAAAGGTTGACGACCTGTTAACAATTCAAACATAACAATCCCAAGTGAGTAAATATCCGATTGTTTATTTGCTATGCCTCCGCGCGCTTGTTCTGGCGACAAATAATGAACAGAACCGAGTACAGAGTTCGTATGCGTTATCGTCGTTGCACTTGTAGCTGTCGCAATACCAAAATCGGTCACTTTCACAATTCCATCATTCCGAATTAAGATGTTATGTGGTTTTATATCTCGATGGACAATTTCAAAATGATGAGCGTGTGCCATTGCAGATGTTAGCTGCTCCATAATATCAAGGGCTTCCCCTATAGGTAACATCCCACGCTGATTTATGTATTGCTTTAATGTTTGTCCAGGTACATATTCCATAACAAGATAATAAATTCCATCTTCTTCCCCAACATCATACATATTCACAATATTTGGATGCGACAACGTTGTAACAGATTGCGCTTCTCGATGAAAACGTTTAATAAACTCATCATTATTCGCATAATCGAGTCGTAGTATTTTTACCGCTACATCCCGGCCTAGTATATCATCATGAGCTAAATATACATTGGCCATTCCACCGCCACCAATCATTTTTAGCAGCTTATAACGGTCGTTTAGGCGTTTTCCAATCATCACGTTGTTATTCACCTACTTTCGTTTGCCGAATCCACATAATCAACAATGACAAGAGTAATATTATCTTCTCCACCACGATCATTCGCAAGTTGAATAAGACGTTCTCCCTTTGTCTCGAGCTGTTCGTTTAATAGCAAAATTTTTCGCATATCATCCATAGCAACTTTATTTGATAATCCGTCAGAGCAAAGAAGCAATTGATCATTTTCTTCTAACACTAATGTTTTAACATCTAATCCAACTTTTTCTTCTGTTCCAAGCGCTCGTAAAAGCACGTTCTTTTTTGGATGATACTCTGCATCTTCTTTTGAAATTTCACCATACCTGACAAGTTCATTTACAAGTGAATGATCCTCAGTTATAAGTGAAATCTCACCATCTGATAACATGTAACAACGACTATCTCCTATATGTCCAATTGTTACAAACCCTGCCGTACAAATTGCAACAATAACAGTGGTTCCCATACCATTGCACTCTACATGTTGCTTCGAGTATTCGTATACCCTCTCGTTAATCATTTCAACGTTTATATGTAACCATTCTTCCGCTTTTTTTGGTGTATCCATACTATACGTTTGCTTCCAATAATCATGGAATAATTGAATGGCCATCGAGCTAGCAACATCGCCAGCTCGATGACCTCCCATTCCATCAGCTACTACAGCTAAAATATCTCCATCTAAATTATGAAAAACTCCTGCACTATCTTCATTATGTTGACGAACTTTACCTTTATCCGATAGAAACACGGCTTTCATCTTGTCACCTCGTCTCTTCTTTGCGCTCCTTTGCACGCAACTGACCGCAGGCAGCATCAATATCATGACCTTGTTCACGGCGAATCGTTACATTCACTCCACGGTCTTTTAGCGTTTTTTCAAATAAGAAAATTTGCTCACGTGGCGTTCTTACATAATCGCGCTCTGGTACGTAGTTTACCGGAATTAAGTTCACATGACACTTTACACCTTTTAACAATTGAGCAAGTTCTTCAGCGTGCTCAACTTGGTCATTTTCTCCTCCAAATAAACCATATTCAAATGTAATACGACGCCCCGTTCTATTTACATAGTATTTAATAGCTTCCATTAAATCTGGCAGCTTATATGCACGGTTAATTGGCATTAATTTTGAACGTAATTCTGTATTTGGAGCATGCAATGAAATCGCAAAGTTAATTTGCATATCTTCTTCAGCGAACTTATAAATTTTCGGGATAATTCCACTTGTTGAAACCGTCATATGACGCGCACCAATGTGGATTCCTTTTTCATGATTTACAATGCGTAGGAACGCCATTAAATTATCGTAATTATCAAACGGTTCTCCGATACCCATTACAACAAGAGAGCTCACGCGTTCTTCTGTCTCATCAAGCGCACGTTGAACCTCAACTACTTGTGCTACAATTTCCCCAGCCTCTAGATTTCGTTTTAAACCACCTAGTGTAGATGCACAAAATGTACAGCCAATACGACATCCAACTTGCGTTGTTACACAAATGGAATTTCCATATTCATGTCGCATTAATACTGTCTCAATAGAATACCCATCATATAATTGGAATAAAAATTTAATGGTTCCATCAGAAGATGTTTGTTTTACTAGCGTATTTAAAGTAGTAATATCAAAGGAATTCGACAATTTATCACGCAATCCTTTGGAAAGGTTTGTCATATCCTCATAATTTTTTACACGTTTTTTATATAACCAATCAAAAATTTGACCTGCACGGAATTTCGGTTCACCTTTTTCCTTTAACCAATCTTGCATTTCATGAAGTTGTAAAGAGTAAATAGATGGTTTTTTTGTTTCTAAATTTTTCTTTTGTTTTTTTACAGTCGTTTCCATGATGCTACACCTTCTTTCTTAAACAAGCAATATAAAAGCCATCTGTTGCAAAATAATGCGGTAAAATTTGTACTTGTCCCTCATTTATATAGGGACGTAATTTTTCTGGCATGCGTTCTTTCATAGTAGTATCCCATGTAAATTCAGGATGCTCTTGTAAAAATCGCTCTATCACTTGCTCATTTTCTATTTTTTCAATTGTGCACGTACTATAAACAAGGCGACCACCTGCTTTTAACAGAGGAGCTACCTTTTCTAGTATCGATAGCTGAATTGTCGACAGTCTTTCACTATCGCCTTTCTCTTTCCCTAATTTAATATCAGGTTTACGTCTAATTACACCAAACCCAGAACACGGTGCATCCACTAATATTTTATCAAAGCTTTCGCTTGCAAAATGCTCTTGAACTTTTCTGGCATCAAGTGCCTTTGTTTCAACATTTTCTAAATCAAGGCGCTTCGCTTGTTGCTGAATTAAACGAACTTTATGCGGATGTAAATCAAGCGACATCACCTGTCCAGTTCCCTTTAAGCGTTCTGCAATATGTGTTGTTTTCCCACCAGGTGCTGCGCAGCTATCTAGAACCATATCTCCTTCTTCTGGTTCTAGAGCACGTGCAACAAGCATTGAGCTTTCATCTTGAATAGAGAGGAAACCTTTTTGAAATGCTTCTGTATGCGCTACATTTCCTTTTTCAAGTTGAATAGCATCTTCGGATAAATCACCACGTTTTGCCTCTACGCCTTCATCTTCTAATAAGCTAATCGCTTCTTCTACTGTTCCCTTATCGACGTTTACACGCGCTGCTGAAACAGGTGGAATCAAGTTCATTTCACACATTTTTTCCGCTGTTTCTAAATCATATGCTGCAGTCCACTCTTTTACAAGCCATTCTGGATGACTCGTTGCAACAGCAAGTCGCGATATCGGATTTTGTATTTCTTCTAAAGACGGCACACCTTCACGTTGAATTGAGCGCAGTACTCCATTTACCATTCCTGCAATCCCTTTATGACCACGGCGTTTTGCAATTTCAACCGCTTCATGAATTACCGCTCTTTCTGGAACACGATCTAAATATACCATTTGATATAGGGACAGACGTAGTAAAACTTTTACCCATGCCTCTACCTTTTTTCTTAAAAATGGTTGTAAATAATAATCAAGCGTATCACGACGTTGAATCGTTCCATAAACGATTTCTGTTAATAAACCAACATCTTTTCTATCAATTTGACTCTTCTCAATCAAGTTATTTAAAAGTAAGTTACTATAAGCACCACTTTTTTCAACTTGCATTAAACCATCAAGAGCTAACTCACGAACATTCTCTCTCATGCGTCTTCTCCTAACTTCGTCCCAATTTCAGGTTTTGTTCCACGTAAAAATTGTGAACAGCTCATACGTTTTTTACCAGATGGCTGCAGTTCAGTAATTTTAACACCCGTTTCATTCCCTGTTGCCACAACGAAACCATCTTCTTCAATCGCTACAATAGAACCCGCTTCAGCCTGCATAGTTACAGGAACTTTTTCGCCCCACCATACTTTTACAACTTGTCCTGCTAAAGTCGTATAAGCAACTGGCCACGGATTTAAACCACGAATATGGTTATATACTTCCTCTCCTGTTTTCGTCCAATCAATCTTTTCTTGTTCACGTTTAATATTGTAAGCAAATGTTACTTGATCCTCATTTTGTTTAATTGGTTCTAATTTCCCTTGTATTAAAAGTGGAACTGTTTTTGATAATAAATGCGCTCCAGCCTCACTCAATTTATCAAATAATGAACCAGTTGTTTCACGCTCTTCAATTTCCACTTCTACTTGCGTTAAAATATCACCAGCATCTAATTTTTCCACCATATACATAATTGTAATACCTGTTTTTTCTTTTCCTTGCATGATGGAATAATGGATTGGTGCACCACCGCGAAGCTCTGGCAGTAATGAAGCATGGACATTAATACATCCGTACTTCGGTGCTTCTAAAATTTCATTTGGCACAATTTGTCCAAACGCAGCTGTTACAATTAAATCGGGCTCTAATGCCAATACTTTTTCATATTCGTCTTTTTCACGAATTTTTAACGGTTGTAATACTGGGATACCATGTTTTTCCGCTTCCACCTTAACAGGTGTTGGTGTCATAACTTTTTTTCTGCCTACTGGACGATCTGGCTGCGTTACAACACCAATCACATCATATCCATCTTCAATAAGACGACGAAGCACCGGTACAGAAAAGTCCGGTGTTCCCATGAATACTACTTTTATCATTCAAAAACCGCTCCTTTTACATCTCTTCTAATTCATTTTCCTCGTAATATCTCGTCACTTTTGATGTAAACAACACACCGTGTAAATGATCGATTTCATGTTGGATTGCGCGTGCTAAAAAATCATTTGCTTCTAACAAAAAGATTTTACCACGACGATTTTGCGCACGTACTTTAATATACTCTGCACGCTCCACTTCACCATAAAGTCCCGGAAAGCTTAAGCAGCCTTCGGGACCTACTTGTTCACCACGTTTTTCTAAAATAACTGGATTAATCAGTTCGATTTTTCCAGTGTCATCACCAATATCAACAACTGCCACTTGCAAACTTACACCGACTTGCGGCGCTGCTAAACCGACTCCATCTGCAACTAACATTGTTTCGTGCATATCTTTTAACAAATTCACTAACTTTTTATCAAAGTTGATTACCCGTTCACATGGGGTTTCTAACACTTCATCTGGGTGCTTTACAATTTCTAAAACTGCCATATTTTCCTCCGCTACATTAACATTGTTGGATTAAAGTCGATTGAGATCTGCAAATCTTTTTGCATTTCTGCCTGATAATGTTCATTTACCATTTTAAGCACGTACTTTAAGTTTGGTTCCCGCTTGTATTTTATCATGCATTGGTATCGATATCTATCTTTTATCCTTGGAATTGCTGAAGCAACCGGTCCTAACACCATTGTTTGCTGTGAGCAATGCGTTCGTAAATAACCGACAATTTTTTCCGTTACTTGAACTGCTTTTAATAACTCTGGATGTGAAACGGTTACAAGTGCGACATAGTAATACGGCGGGTATTGCCTCATTTTTCTCATTTGCATTTCTTGTTCAAAAAATACATCGTACTGCTGATTCTTTGCCAGTTCTACGCTATAATGTTCTGGCGTATATGTTTGAATCACTACTTCTCCTGGTAATTCATGTCGACCTGCACGTCCACTCACCTGTGTCAATAACTGATACGTCTTCTCGCTTGCACGAAAATCCGGTAAATGCAGCATCGTATCAGCTGTTAAAACACCAACAAGCGTAACCATTGGAAAATCAAGCCCTTTAGCTATCATCTGTGTTCCAAGTAAGATATCAGCTTTCTCTTCACCAAAGGCTTTTAATAACTTTTCATGCATTCCTTTGCGACTCGTTGTATCAACATCCATACGAATAACCCTTGCCTCTGGAAATAGCTTTGTAATTTCTTCTTCTACCTTTTGTGTTCCTGTCCCAAAGAAACGAATATACGAACTGTTACAAGCAGGACAAGCAGTTGGCATACTTTCCTCATAACTACAATAGTGACATTTTAAACGATGATTCATTTTATGATAGGTGAGTGATATATCACAGTGTGGACATTGCACGACATAACCACAATCACGACACATGACAAACGTTGAATGGCCTCTTCGATTTAAAAAAAGAACCATTTGTTCTTTCTTTTCTAACCGGTCCGCTATCTTCTCATAAAGTAACTTGGAAAACATCGATCGATTTCCATCACGCAGTTCCTCACGCATGTCAACAATTTCTACTGTTGGCAACGCCTGTTCATTCATACGCTTTTGCATAGTTAGTAGCTCATAAACACCTTTTTTCGCTCTAGCAAACGATTCCAGTGTCGGTGTTGCACTGCCGAGCACAATTGGACAATTATGATATTGTCCTCGCCAAATCGCAACATCCCTAGCATGATATCTCGGATTATCTTCTTGTTTATAACTTGATTCATGTTCTTCATCAATAATAATAATTCCTAAGTTTTCAAATGGAGCAAAAATAGCAGAGCGTGCTCCAACAACAACCTTTACTTCTTTTCTTAAAATTTTTCGCCATTCATCATATTTTTCCCCAACAGAAAGAGCACTATGAAGAACTGCAACTTGCGAGCCAAATCGTCCTTTAAAACGATCCACCATTTGTGGTGTTAATGCAATTTCAGGAACGAGTACAATGGCTTCCTTACCTTTTTTTAATACCGCAGCAATGGATTGCAAATACACTTCTGTTTTACCGCTTCCTGTAACACCATATAGTAAAAACGGATTATATGTTCCATCCTCAATAGATGACAAAATAGGCGTAATCACTTGGTTTTGTTCATCTGTGAGCGGAAATGGCTTTGTCTGTTCAAAAGCTTCGTCGTCATATGGGTTACGGTATACTTCAACATACTTTTCTAAAAGCAATCCTTTTTTTACAAGCGACTTCACAGGTGCATCTGTTATTTGCAGCTCTTCCGTTAATGTTTTTAATGACACACTGTGATAATTTTCTACAAAATAATAAAGTACATCCTGTTGCTTTTTACTTTTCAGCTCAAATGCAGCTGCCTCTAATTGTTCCTGTGGCAATTCTGGTTGAACCACTCTTTGTTTCTTCTTTTGCACTTTATCCTTTACTTTATAGATGACTTCAATCGTTCCATTTACTATCTCTTTTTGAACTGTGCGATACATATGTGGGTGCGCGGCAACTTCTTCCCAATCTATCGCTTCTTTCCCTTGAAATAAATTACAAATTTCCGGCGCTACTTCTTCTGGTTTATGGAGCTGTAGTCGCTTTTTATAAGTTGCTTTTATTGCAGTTGGAAGCATAACTTGAAAAGCTGAAATCATATAACATAGCGTTTCATCTGTTAGCCAAAATCCAATTTTTAATAACTCTTCATTTAAAACTGGGGTAACATCTAGTATTTCATACAACGCTTTTAACTTCTTACTTTCCACATCAACTGAATCTTTTATTTCAATAATAAAACCTTGTAATTTCCTTGGACCAAACGGAACGACTACACGCATACCTGTTTGTACAATATCTTCCCATTTCTTAGGGATTATATAATCAAACGGGCGATCTGTTTGCCGTGCCGGTACATCAACAATTACACTTGCAAATTTCATACACGATCCTCTTCTAACATCGCTTCAATTTGCATTAAAATTTCATGTGCAACTTCTTTCTTTGTTAAAAGAGGCAATCGAATAATTTCTCCATCTTTTCTATACATTGTTACAATATTCGTATCCGTACCAAATCCTGCGCCTTGCGCTTTCACATCATTTGCTACAATCATATTCGCATTTTTTTCACGTAACTTTTTCGTTGCATATTCTTCTATATTTGTCGTTTCAGCAGCAAAACCGATAAGAAGTTGATGCTCCTTTTTCTCCCCGAGAGTTTTCAAAATATCAATTGTTCTTTCTAACTCAATAACTGCATCGCCACTTTTCTTTTTCATCTTCTGATCATGCACAAATTTTGGGCGATAATCTGCTACTGCTGCTGTTTTAATAACGACATCCATAGATCCATAATGTTGCATGACAGCTTCTAACATATCTTGTGCAGATTCTACTTGCACAGTTGTTACATTTACAGGTGGTGTGATTGCAGTTGGACCTGAAACAAGTATTACATCCGCTCCTAAGTGAGCAGCAACTTCCGCTAGCGCATACCCCATTTTCCCTGAAGAAAAATTCGTCATAAAACGTACTGGATCAATCTTCTCACGAGTTGGACCAGCAGTTACTAAAATTTTCTTTCCTTTTAATGGTTTATGTTCTGAAAAAGCTTCTTGTAACCGATTAATAATTGTTTCCGGTTCCTCTAATCGACCTTTCGCAACATACCCGCATGCTAAAAAACCTTCTCCAGGCTCAATAAATGTATATCCCAATGCTTTTAACGTCATCATATTCTTTTGAACAATTTTATTTTCATACATATGCACATTCATAGCAGGTGCAATCCAGACTGGAGCTGTAGTAGCTAACAATGTTGTTGTAATCATATCATCAGCAATACCATTTGCTAGTTTTCCGATACAATTTGCTGTTGCTGGAGCAACAAGCACAATGTCTGCCCAATCTGCTAAATCAATATGAGCGATAACTGCTGAATCTTTTTCATCAAATGTATCCGTATATACATCATGGCGAGAAAGCGCTTGAAATGTAAGAGGTGTAACAAATTTCATCGCCGATTCACTCATCATTACTTTTACAAGTGCCCCTGCTTGTGTTAATTTACTCGTTAACGCAGCTGCCTTAAAAACAGCGATGCCCCCTGTCACACATAGAAGTATCTTTTTCTCTTTTAGCATATGACTCGTCCTCTTTCTTTTTCAAACTTATTCTGCTGGAATGTATTCATTCCAGTTCGTCAGTGCCAGTATTTCATTAAACAAAAAACTATGTCTTTTTAGCTCTATCGTAAAAAAATAACAACCTACTTGTAAATAGGTTGTTACCGTTACATAGAAAAGTATAAATTCTATGTTTTCATTTGTCGAAGAGAATGCCTTAATCAGATACTTTCTCTTCGCTTGGTACATAATTTAATGCTTCTGCATCGATTTCTTCCAACGCTTTTCCTACACATTTATGAGAAACAGGTTTTTCAATTGCACAGTTGTTAGCTATTTGCATTTCACGAGCGCGTTTTGCAGCTACCGTTACTAATGTATATTTAGAGTCGATTTTTTTTAGTAATGAATCAATTGATGGATTTAACATATTATATACCCTCCGTCATTTCTTTATAATATTTCGCTACTCTTTCTCGGCGGCAATGTTCACCAACCACAATAGCTTTAATGCGATCACAAGCAAGTTCTACTTTATCATTTTCTACTACATAGTCATAAGCGTCCATCATCTCGATTTCTTCTTTTGCTACAGTTAAACGATTTTCAATAACATCCTCAGTCTCTGTACCACGACCCACGATGCGATTCTTAAGCTCTGATAAGCTTGGAGGAGCTAAGAAAATAAATACACCTTCAGGGAAAGCTTTCTTTACTTGAATTGCTCCTTGTACTTCAATTTCTAAGAACACATCTTTTCCTTCTTGCAATGTCTTTTCAACATAATCGATTGGTGTTCCATAGTAATTCCCAACGAACTCTGCCCACTCAAGTAGCTTTTCGTTACGAATCATTTCTTCAAACTCTTCTCTCTCTTTAAAGAAATAATCCACACCATCTACTTCACCTTCACGTGGCTTACGTGTCGTTACTGAAATAGAGTATTGGAATTTTGTATCTTCATGGCTGAACAATTCTTTTCGAACTGTCCCTTTCCCAACGCCAGAAGGTCCTGAAAGAACGATGAGCAACCCTCTTCTACTTCTCATAAATATGTAAAACCTACCCTTCCTCACTTAAATCTTCTTTATTATTTAAACGATGTGCAATCGTCTCTGGTTGAATTGGACTTAATACAATATGTCCATCATCCATAACAATAACCGCCCTTGTTTTTCTCCCATACGTAGCATCTAATAACACGTTATGTTCACGCGCTTCCTGCACTGTTCGTTTAATAGGAGCTGACTCCGGACTTACAATTGCAATAATTCGATGAGCAGATACGATATTTCCATATCCAATATTTAAAAACCGCATGGCCATAGTTTGCGCCTCCTAGTAAGTCTATCCGATTTCCCCACCACGTATAACTTTATATATTTTTTGACAGCTACTCAATATTTTGTACCTGTTCACGAATTTTTTCAAGATTATTTTTCATTTCTACAACATATTTTGAAATTGTTAAGTCGTTTGCCTTAGAACCAATTGTATTAATTTCACGATGCATCTCCTGTACGATAAAGTCCATTTTTCTTCCAACAGGCTCTGCAATCTCAAGCGCTTCTTGAAATTGATCCAAGTGACTTTGCAAACGAACTAATTCTTCATGAATATCACACCGCTCTGCAAACATCGCTACTTCTGTCAGCAGTCGTTGTTCATCTAAATCCTGATTATGTAATTCCTTTAAGCGATTTTCTAATCGCTCACGATATTTTCGAATCACAATCGGTGCGTGCGGAATAATCGCATTTACACAATTATGAATCTCTTGTAGACGATATACTATATCTTTATGTAAGCGTTCTCCTTCGCCATCTCTCATTGTTTTTAACATACTAGCAGCTTGGCGAACAGCTTCATATAAACTTTGTTCAAATTGTTCATTTTCATTTTCCATTTCCTCAATTGCCGTTACTTCTGGCATCTCCATGAGTTGTTGAAGCGTAATGGAATCTTGTAATTGAAATTTTGTTTTCACGTCTTCCATAATGGATTTGTACTGCTCAAGAAGTGGCCAATTCACACTCAGCTTTCTTTCCACAAGCCCTTCACCCGTAATGCTAACAGACACTTCAATACGTCCGCGGCGAACTTGTTCTGCAATTAACTTACGAATTTTGTCCTCAAAAACCATCATTTGTTTCGGAAGTCGAATGTTCATCTCTAAAAACCGATGATTCACTGACTTCATTTCTACTGTAATTTGAAAAGTTTCGTTTTCTACCTTCGACCTTCCAAAACCTGTCATACTAGAAATCATTTTTATCACATCCACGCCATGAAATAACTCAATGAAAAAGGTAATAGAGATGCAACTCTACTACCTTTCGTAAATTATATCACATTTTCATATCATTGACTATTTCAAGTTTAGCCCTTTCTTATACAACACACGCTTCTTCTTCTCCTTTTTCCCTGTCAATAAAGAGCCCACTAATAAAAATGTTGGAATAGACGATAGACCAACAATTAATAACCAATCTCTCGCTTGAACTGGCATCGTACTAAAAATCGGTTGCAATGGTGGATAATAAATAACCACAAGCATTAATAACACCGAGATAATAACTGCTCCAACCAAATACACGTTTCCAAAAGGATTACGATGGAATATAGAATGTTCACTTCGGCAATCAAATACATGAATAAGCTGCGCTAAAACTAATGTAGCAAAAGCTACTGTTTGTGCATATTTCAATTCATTTGGATGTTGATTAAACGCAATAATAAATGCGAGCAAGGTTACAATACCAATTAAAAAGCCACGGCTCACAATTTTCCAAGCCAATCCTCTCGCAAAAACCCCTTCTTTCGGATGACGTGGATTTCTTCGCATTACATCTCCCTCAGCTTTATCTAACCCTAATGCCATTGCAGGTAAACCATCTGTTACTAAATTGACCCATAAAATTTGAATTGGAACCATCGGAAGTGGCAGTGCGAGCATCATCGCAAATAACATAACCAAAATTTCTCCAACATTTGATGCCAATAAATAACGAATGAATTTTCGAATATTTTCATATATATTTCTTCCCTCTTTAATTGCCGATTTAATCGTGGCAAAGTTATCATCTAACAATACAAGAGAAGACGCTTCTTTTGCTACATCCGTTCCTGTAATCCCCATCGCTATCCCAATATCAGCTGTTTTTATTGCTGGAGCATCATTTACTCCATCACCTGTCATTGCAACAATATGATCTTTATTTTGAAGAGCTTTGACAATTTTCAACTTATGTTCCGGTGATACACGCGCAAATACATAAGTATCTTCCACAATATTCTCTAGTTCATCTACAGACATATTTGCTAATTCTACTCCTTCTATAACACGACCGTTCGGCGGTAAAATCCCTAACTGCTCCGCAATTGCCATCGCTGTTACTTTATGATCACCTGTAATCATTACCGTTTTAATACCAGCCTCTTTACACTCTTTTACAGCCTGTTTTACTTCTGGTCTTGGTGGGTCTATCATTCCTTGTATCCCGACAAGCATAAAGTCTTTTTCTACTTCTCTTTCATGTTCAATTGAATCCGTAACTTTTAACGGCTTAAAAGCCACTGCAATTGTTCTAAGCGCTTGACTTCCAAGACTATGAATAGCCGCCTGTACTTCTTTACGATACAATTCACTTAAAGGTTGCTGTTTATTTCCCCACAAAATGGTTTGACTCATTTGTAAAAGAACATCCGGTGCTCCTTTTGTGACTACAAATTTTTTACCATCACGATCGCGGACAATCACACTCATCATTTTACGTGTGGAATCAAATGGGAACTCATGAATAATTTCAAATTTCTCTTTTAAAGCTTCACGTGATACTCCCGCTTTCATCGCTGCTGCAACGAGTGCTCCTTCTGTCGGATCTCCATCTAAAACATACGTTTTTTTCTTTTTTACAATACTCGCGTTATTACATAGACACCCGAATGTTAATAATTGATATAACGACCTTGTCGATGTTGGATTAATCTTCTGCTCATCTTTCATAAACGATCCAGTAGGTTCATAGCCTTGCCCTGTTACATACCATGTTTCGCCACCTGACCACATATGTGTTACCATCATTTTATTTTGTGTCATCGTTCCTGTTTTGTCCGAACAAATAACAGAAGCACATCCTAAAGTTTCTACCGCTGGTAATTTTCGAACAATCGCTCTCTTTTTAATCATACGCTGTACACCGAGTGACAATGCGACCGTAACAATTGCTGGTAATCCTTCTGGAATTGCCGCAACAGCAAGTGACACACCCGCCAAGAACATATGGTACACTTCATTTCCTTGATACACTCCAGCTAATACAACAAGCGTCGTTAAGATAAGGGCAACAACGATTAGAATCTTTCCAAGTTGTTCTAACCTTCTTTGCAGCGGTGTTTCCATTTGCTCTGCATTTTGTAACATATTTGCAATCTGTCCCATTGCAGTATTCATCCCTGTCCCTACTACTACGCCTATTCCTGATCCTCTCGTTATCATCGTCCCCATAAAAGCCATATTTCTTTGATCACCAATCGCAACATTTTCACCTTGTAATGCTTCTACCTTCTTTTGAACAGGTACAGATTCACCTGTTAAAGCTGATTCTTCAATATATAAACTAGATGCTTCAATAAGACGAATGTCTGCTCCAATACGATCCCCGCTAGAAAATTTAATGACATCACCAAGAACAAGAGCTTTTGATGGCGCCTTTATCCATTTTCCATTTCGTAAAACTGTTACTTGTGGGGCGGCTAGTTCCTTTAAAGCTTCGAGTGATTTTTCTGCTTTTCGTTCCTGAAAAAAACCAAGGATCCCATTAATAATCACAATTGCCACAATCGCAATTGCATCAATATACTCTCCTAAAAACGCTGAAATAATTGTTGCACCAAATAAAACAAGCACCATAAAATCTTTAAATTGTGATAAAAATACAACGAGTGCAGAAGGCCGCTTTGCTTCTTGCAATTCATTTGGACCTAGTTTCTTTAAGCGTCCTTCCGCTTCTTGCTCTGACAGCCCTACCTTCACATTTGTATTCGTTCGTTCTTCCACTTCATGCGCACGCATTTCATACCAATTCATCTCGCTATCGACCTCCTGATTGCAGACATGCTCTAATGAAAGCTTATTCAGCCCCGTCCAAAAAAATGCTATAATTAACATTTAGTTAGAAAGGAGTGTTCATAATGGCATTCGATGGATTATTTACAAGAGCGATTACACATGAAATTGCTAATTCTCTTCAAACAGGAAGAATTTCAAAAATATATCAGCCCTCAAAATATGAGATTTTGTTACATATTCGAGCGAACGGAAAAAATCAAAAACTGCTTCTTTCCGCACACCCTACATACACACGTATGCATCTTACAAGTCAAGGTTATGATTCACCTGCATTACCACCAATGTTTTGTATGCTTCTTCGCAAACATTTAGAAGGTGGATTTATTGAGAAAATTGAACAAGTCGATTTAGAACGAATCATTCAAATTACCGTTCGAAGCCGTAACGAAATTGGTGACGAATCGTTAAAAACATTAGTGATTGAAATAATGGGTCGTCACAGTAATATTATTTTAGTGGACGCAAAAACGAATATCATTTTAGATAGCTTAAAGCACGTTTCTTTAGCAGTAAATAGGCATCGTACTGTATATGCTGGCGCAGAATATGTTGCACCACCAGCGCAGCATAAAATCAATCCATTGCAGATTGAAACACAAGATGAATTTATTAGACCACTAGACTTTTTGGCTGGAAATATGGATAAACAACTCGTCGGAACCTTTATGGGGATTTCGCCACTATTCGCAAAAGAAGTTGTAAGAAAAGCCGGTATGATAAATGAAAACGCATTATCAGAAGCATTTTTCACATTACAAAAACCGCTGCAAGCACACCAATATGAGCCAACAATGATAACGGCAAATGGAAAAGAGTTCTTTTATCTATTCCCGCTCACACATTTAAAAGGTGACGCTAAAAAATTCTTATCTGTAAGTGAATTATTAGATCGATTCTTCTTTGGAAAAGCAGAACGCGACCGTGTAAAACAACAAGCACATGATTTAGAACGATTTATGTACAATGAAAAAACAAAGAATGAAAAGAAATTAGTTAAATTAAAGAAAACATTACAAGACGCGGGAAAAGCAGATAAATATCAATTATTCGGTGAGCTTCTTACTGCTAACATGTATGCATTAAAAAAAGGAGATAAAGAAATTGAAGCCGTTAACTACTACGACGAGAATGGTGGAACAGTAAAAATCACGTTAGATCCATTAAAAACACCATCCGAAAATGCACAACGTTATTTCCAAAAGTATCAAAAAGCGAAAAATTCTGTTGCAATTGTAGAAGAACAAATCGAAAAAACGAATGAAGAAATCCTTTACTTTGATAGCTTACTTCAACAAATGGAAGCTGCTTCTTCAAAAGATATTGAAGAAATCCGCGAAGAATTAGCTGAAGAAGGCTACATGCGTAACCGCAAATTAAAAAACGCAAAGAAAAAACCGACAAAACCAATATTAGATAAATATATCGCTAGCGATGGAACAGAAATTTTTGTCGGTAAAAATAACAAGCAAAATGACTATTTAACAACGAAGTTTGCACGCCGTGATGAAATTTGGTTACATACAAAAGATATTCCTGGTTCTCACGTTGTCATTCGTTCATTAGAACCGACCGAGGAAACTTTGCTAGAAGCTGCCAAACTTGCTGCTTATTACAGTAAAGCAAAAGATTCTAGTTCTGTTCCTGTAGATTTCACAAAAATTCGCCATGTTAAAAAACCAAGCGGTGCCAAACTAGGATTTGTTACATATGATAATCAACAAACATTGTATGTAACACCTGATGCTGATACCGTGATGAAATTAAAGGCCTAAGATTATAGGAAACAAAAACGCAATGAATATGGGTGATCATTGCGTTTTTTCTTATAAAATTATATTTCCTGTCTTTCACAAAGACGTTCCCCCCTTATCCCCCTCTATCAAACCAATATATAATGATAAAAAAAATTGACACTTTATATGTTTCGTGTAAAAAAATATAGACACAAACAAGAGTTATATTCCTAAACTTTTAGACACTTTATGTAGTAATTATTTCTTATACAAAGAAAATTACATTGGCACAATTATTGCTTTATATAAGGAAGTGAAAGGGAGGAATCAAAATGACTTCAAGAATAAAGAAAATACAAGAACAGCTAGATCGATATGGAATAGATGGATTACTCATTACGAAAAAGGAAAATCGCCAGTATGCAACTGGATTTACAGGTAGCGCTGGTACCGTATTACTATCTGCAACTGAAGCTGTATTCATTACAGATTTCCGCTATGTCGATCAAGCAAAGACACAGGTACAAGAATCTGAAATCATTATGCATAAAGGAAACATGGAACAAGAGATCGCAAATCATATAACTAGATTAAACATCCAAAGACTAGGAATTGAAGAAAATAATATGACCTTACAGCAGTATAGTTCGTTAAAAAAATATACAAACATCGAACTTGTACAAGTAAGTGAACTAGTAGAAACAATCCGTGCCATTAAGGAAGAATCTGAAATCGAAACAATCAAAATTGCAGCACGTATCGCTGATGAAGCATTTCAACATATAACAGGATTTCTAAAACCCGGTGTATCTGAATTTGATGTCCGAGATGAATTAGAGTTTTTTATGCGAAAACAAGGGGCTTCTTCCTCATCATTTAACATTATCGTAGCTTCTGGAGTCCGTTCTTCTCTTCCTCACGGCGTTGCCACAAATAAGATGATTGAAAACGGAGATATGGTTACATTAGATTTTGGTGCACTTTACAATGGGTATTGCTCTGATTTAACACGTACTATCGCGATTGGAAGTTACTCCAAAGAATTTGAAAAGATATATGGTATTGTATTAGAAGCATTAAAACGAGGAACCGAAGCAATCCGGCCTGGCGAATCAGCAAAAACAATTGATGATGTAACAAGAAATTACATTACAGATCACGGTTACGGTGAATACTTTGGTCATTCTACTGGCCATGGCGTTGGATTAGAACTTCATGAACCACTTCGATTATCAAAAGAAAGTAAATCAACTTTACAGGAAGGAATGGTTGTGACTGTTGAACCAGGTATTTATATCCCTAGCTGGGGTGGCTGTAGAATTGAAGATGATATTGTCATTACAAAAGATGGACATGAAGTAATTACAAAGGCGAATAGAGACCTTATTGTTATAGGCTAATAAGAAACTCTCCTCTATGTAATGATTCTTTCATTTATCATAGGGGCGTTTTTTTCTTATTATTCTAACAGGAATTCCTGCCTACATAGAGAAATCTTTCTATAAAGATGTCATTTACTAGGAGGAATTTTGATTGAATTTCGTAATTGATAAGATCGATGGATTAAACACAGAGTTTTCAAAACTTGTTTCTATGATGAATTATGCTCGTTACACAACAATGCAAGATGTACAAGATTTAACAATTGAAGAACTCGATTATTTGTACGATGATACGGCAAACTCTGTTGGTATGCTTTTGTATCATATGGCTGCAGTTGAGTTTTATTATCAAATTCATACCTTTGAAGACCGCGAGCCGACAGACGAGGAATTAGAACGTTGGTTGCCAGGAGTTGAATTGGGCGACCTTGGACGCCAAAACATTAAAAATCACCCAATAGAATACTATATAAATACTTTGCAAGAGGTTCGTGCTAAAACGATAGCAACGTTCCAATCCCTTCCGGATGAGTGGCTCTATAAGACGACACCGTTTTGGCATGACAAACCTGCAAATAACTACTTTAAATGGTTCCATGTCTTTGAAGACGAAATCAGCCATCGTGGGCAAATTCGATTGATTAAAAAGATGCATAAAACTCATGTTGTAAAATAATAAAAAGTGCTATCTCTTAACGAGGTAGCACTTTTTATGTTTTAAATTCATTATCTACTAATAATTTTCCATTTACTTTTGTGACAATTATGCCCACTATGATTAAAATAGCAATTAAATATAGTAACTTAGCAAAAGATAACCACCCTTGGAGAATCTGCATCGTGTTCATTTGTTTACCGCCTTCCATTAAGATGAATGGGAGGGTACTCATTAAAACAACGTACTCAACACTTAAAATCAGCTTCTTTTTTCGGCCATATGTTTTCCATTCTCCCCGGCGATATAATAAAGCAAAAATGAATCCAACTACAGCAATCATAACCGCTATCCAATCACTTTCAATGAATCGACTTGAAATAATAGATACAATTAAATAAGTCATCACACCATAAAAATCTATTTTCTTAAACATAAGCCCTCCTTTCATTCCATTTTTTAGGATTATTTGTATTGTAACATTCATTATAACCGTAAGTAAGATTTTCTTTACTTACGGTTTCTCTTTGTAAATTGTTGCAATATACTGATTTTACAAAGGGATTTTTAACCCCTTGTTGAAATTATATTAGAAGAACAATATTCTCAAAACGTTTACGAGAAACAGATTACTTCTTCAAAAAAGGGGACATGACCATGAATGAATTGGTGTTCGTCTTATTTATTTGGCCATTACTTATTTTCATTGTTTCAGTAATTGGAACACGTAGAACAAAAACATATTACGTGATGCCAATTGTAACGTTTGCTATTTTTCTCATAATAGGAGTTACATTGTTTCCCCCATCCTTTTTCTTTTGGATTGGCATGTATTGCATTTTCTCATTTATCGTTTCTTATATGACTTTATTATTTGTAAAGGGCTATGAAGCTGCAGAGGGGAGACACTAATATCTTTTATGTAAGTAATATAATCGCGCTCATAATATTGATAATTAAGAAAAATTCAGCACTTCTATGAGGTAGTCCTATTTCTTCGTATACAAGTGATCATCACGAAAAAAATGATTGATTAAACATTCTTCCAGTAAAAAATTGGCTTCCTTTATATTAAGGAAGCCGATCTTTTAGGTTACTTATTAACTTGGATAATATATCGTCATACTTAATCTAGCTAATGTTTCTCCCGAATTATAATATGTATGTGGTCTATCAGCCTTAAACCTGATTGAATCACCACTTTTTAATGTATAGTTGCATTCACTAACACGAATCGTTACTTCTCCATCAAAAACAGTAATAAATTCCTCAGTTCCCTCTTTATGGAATTCGGAACTTAATACTCCGTCTTTTTCAATTTCAACAGCGTACACTTCAAATCGTCTATCCTCTTGGAATGGAAAAGAAGGATAGACTCTATATCTTCCATTGTCTTCAGACAATACTTGAATTTCATTTCTTAATACCACTGTAGTATCAGGCTGCGGATTATTTATTAAAGCAGTAAAGGAAACCTTCAATCCATTCGCTATTTTCCAAATTGTTGTAAGAGTTGGACTAGATTCGCCTCTTTCAATTTGCCCTATCATCGTTTTACTTACTCCACTTAATTGAGAGACCTTTTCTAAACTCAATTTCTCCTTCTCTCTGATCGCTTTTAAATTTCTTGCAAGAATAAGATGAATTTCTTCCATAAAATCACTCCTATCTATATACATTATAACGACCGATTTGTATAATAAAACACACGACGTTATATTGTTCATTTCGGACATTATAACATACACCCGTGAAAGGGAGGTCCAAAAATGCCTTTATTTTCATTTTTGTTATTTGTTTTTATTAGCAGTTTTACTCCAGGTCCCAATAACATCATGGCAATGACGTTTGCGAATAAACATGGATTAAAGAAAACCTTTACATTTTGTTTAGGAGTCAGTTTTGGATTTTTTGTTCTCACATTATTGTGTAGTTTTTTTAACATCATACTTACAAGTGCTCTGCCAATCATTGAATTTCCTTTAACCATTTTTGGTGTAGCTTATATGCTATATTTGGCTTTTAAAACACTTACTAGTAAAGGAAATACGGGGGGAAATGATGAAGAGAATCGAAATCTTTTCTTAATAGGTATCTTGTTACAATTTGTGAATCCAAAAGGTATCCTTTTTGGGCTTACAGTAGTAGCAACCTTTATTCTCCCCTATTACCATTCCTATTCCAGCTTCCTTATTTACTCATTATTTTTAGGAATGGTTGGCTTAATGAGTACATTTAGTTGGAGTCTATTTGGCTCTATTTTTCAAAAGCTCTTATTACAATATAGACAGCAGTTTAATATAGTTATGGCAATTTTGTTGGTATTTAGTGCTGTATCCATTCTTGTTAAATAGATTAAAAAACACGACCGAGTTTCCCCCACGGTCGTGTTTTCTTTGTTACGCTGTAATCCAAGCCTCGTCAGCTGGATTTTTACGCCACTCTTGTAATTTTTTCGTTTCAGCTTGTCCGATCATACCTTTTTCTGCTGCAACTTCAGTTAATGCACTGTAATCACTTAAAGAATATGATGCTACGTTTGCTGCTTCTAGTTTCTCTTTTCCTGCCTCAAGCTCGTATGTGAAGATTGATACGATTCCTAATACTTCACAACCAGCCTCGCGAAGTGCTTCTACACATGTAATTGCACTACCGCCAGTTGAAATTAAGTCTTCTACTACTACTACTTTTTGACCTTTTTCAGCTTTTCCTTCGATTTGGTTCCCTTTACCGTGTCCTTTTGCTTTGCTGCGTACGTAGCACATTGGTAAATCCATACGATCGCTTACCCATGCAGCGTGCGCGATACCAGCAGTTGCTGTTCCTGCAATAACTTCTACAGCCCCGAAGTGCTCTTTAATTAACTCTTCTAATCCAGATGCGATCGCTTGGCGTACTTTTGGATAAGATAAAGTTAAACGATTATCACAATAAATTGGTGATTTCATACCAGAAGACCAAGTAAATGGATCATTCGGTTGTAAAAATACTGCTCCAATTTCTAATAAATGTGATGCGATTTCTTTTTTCATACTGTTACACCTTCCCACTGTTGTTTTACTGTTTCATACGCTTCAAGCGGATTTTCTGCTTTTGTAATACTACGTCCAACCACAATGTAACTTGAAGCAAGTTCCCTCGCACGTTTCGGTGTTGCAACGCGCACTTGGTCATTTATATCATCACTTGCAAGACGAATACCCGGTGTGACTGTTACAAATTCATCTCCACATACTTCACGTAATTTCGGAACTTCAAGTGTTGAACAAACAACTCCATCAAGTCCACTTTCTTTCGTTAATTTTGCATAATGCGCAACCGCTTCTTCTAACGTTTTCTCAATGCCGATCTCTTTTTTCATCATAGCTTCCGAAGTGCTTGTTAGTTGTGTAACTGCAATACAAATCGGTCTCTCTTTTCCTTCTTGCTTACCTTCCTCTAATCCCTCAATCGCAGCTTTCATCATACTGCTTCCCCCAGCAGCATGAACGTTCACCATATCAACATCTAGACTAGCTAGGCTACGCATAGCGCTCTTTACTGTATTTGGAATATCATGAAGCTTTAAATCTAGAAAAATCTTATGTCCTTTTTCTTTTAAGTACGTAATAATTGCTGGTCCTTCTTTGTAAAACAACTCCATACCAACTTTGACAAATAACTCTTCCCCTTCAAAGTGTTGTAAGAATTGTTCTACCTCTTGTTTTCCTGGAAAATCTAGCGCAACAATTAACGACTGTGACATACTTGCTTCCAGCTCCTTCCTTGACATTCCGAAATATGATCAAATCCTAATTCATCTAGTAATGCTGGTAACTCTTCAATAATTGTTGGACATATGAAAGGATCGATAAAGTTCGCCGTCCCTACTGCAACCGCGCTTGCTCCAGCATAGAAGAATTCAATTACATCTTCCGCTGATTCAATACCACCCATTCCGATAATCGGAATGTTAACAGCTTGACTTACTTCATGTACCATACGAATTGCTACCGGCTTAATCGCAGGGCCTGATAGTCCACCTGTACGGTTTGCTAAAATTGGTTTTGCTGTTTTTAAATCTAGACGCATACCAAGCAATGTATTAATCATCGTTAAGCCGTCCGCACCTGCATTTTCAATTGCTTTTGCAATTTCCACAATGTTTGCCACGTTCGGTGACAATTTCACATATACCGGCACTTCAGAAACCTCTTTTACTCGCTTCGTTAAATCAGCAGCAACTTCAGGGTTCGTACCAAAAGCGATACCACCCGTCTTTACGTTTGGACAAGAAATATTTAATTCTAGCGCATGAACATTTGGTGCTTTTGAAATTTCTTTCGCAACCGCTACATAATCCTCAGCCTGTGAACCAGCAACGTTTGCAATAATCGGAAGATCAAATTGCTCGAGCCACGGTAATTCAGAATTCATTACCTTTTCTAATCCAGGATTTTGAAGTCCGATTGCATTTAGCATTCCGCCCGGTGTTTCAGCAACACGAGGCGTTGGGTTTCCATAACGAGGTTGTTCTGTCGTCGCTTTAATCATAATGGATCCAAGTACACTTAAGTCATAAAACTGTGCATACTCACGACCAAATCCGAAGCAACCAGATGCTGGGATGATTGGATTCTTTAATGATAATCCTGGTAATTCAACTTGCAATCTGTTCATAGTACAACCTCCCCGATTGGAAATACTGGTCCGTCGCTACACACCTTCTTGTAAGAATGTCCACTCGGATCTTCTTGTAAGTGACATACGCATGCGAAACATGCTCCGATGCCACAGCCCATGCGTTCTTCTAATGAAATGTAGGCTTTTTTCTCTTTATAGCGCCCTTCTAATGCTCGAAGCATCGCTAAAGGTCCACATGAATATAGAATGTCAAAGTCAATTCCATAGCTATCAATTACATCTGTTACAAACCCTTTTGTACCGTGTGTACCATCAACCGTTGCAACATACGTATCACCAAGCTCTGCGAATTTCTCTTCATAGAAGACAACATCTTTCGTTTGAAAACCTAAGATATGAATAACACGTACTCCCTTTGCTGCTAAACGTCGTGACAATTCATATAGTGGTGGTACACCAATTCCACCGCCTACTAATAAAGCCGTTTGTCCAGCTTCCGCTTCTGCTACAGGAAAACCATGTCCAAGTGGGCCTAATACATCAACAAGTTCACCTTGTTTTCTTTTTGCTAATGTTTTCGTTCCTTGTCCTTCCGCACGATATAGCATTGTAAATTCATTCTTGTCTTGATCGACATTACAAATACTAATTGGGCGGCGCAGAAGAGGCGTAATGCCCTCTGCTACCTTAATGTGTACAAACTGCCCTGGATCGTTCATTTGCTGCACAAGATCCCCCTGAAGCACTAATTCGTAAATGTTTTTTGCGATTTCTTTTTGGTTAACGACGATCATATTTTGCTTTTGCATCATGCATGTACCACCTCGTGACGCTTTGTTGGCGCGATTTCTTTCATTGCGTGAGCCGAGAATGTCATTGATTCTAGTACTCTTAAAATTGCTCTTGTTGTATCAAGTGATGTTAAGCAAGCCACACCATTTTCTACTGATTCACGGCGAATGCGGAAACCATCACGCGCTGGTTGTTTTCCTTTTGTTAATGTATTGATTACAAACTGTGCTTTCCCTTGACGGATAATATCAAGTAAGTTGTAGTCTTCAGAATCAATTTTGTTTACAACTTGCACCGGAATATTTTGCTCTGTTAACGATTTTGCTGTTCCAGCTGTTGCTAATAAGTTATAGCCGATTTCATGGAAGCGTTTTGCAATTTCCATTGCTTCTTCTTTATCTTTATCCGCTACAGTAATGATTACTGATCCGTGCGTTGGAATGTTAATTCCAGAAGCAACAAGTCCTTTATATAGTGCTTTTTCAAGCGTTAAGTCTTTACCCATTACTTCCCCTGTTGATTTCATTTCAGGCCCTAATGTTGTATCAACTGAACGTAGTTTCGCAAATGAGAATACTGGGGCTTTTACATACACTTCATTCTCTTCTGGGCGATAGCCAGTTTCATATCCTTGTTCTACAAGGTTTTGACCTAAAATAACTTTCGTTGCGATATTCGCCATTGGTACACCTGTAATTTTGCTTAAGAATGGTACTGTACGGCTCGCACGTGGGTTTACTTCAATTACATACACTTCGTCTTTGAATACTACAAACTGGATATTCAGTAATCCAACAATGTTTAATCCTTTTCCAAGTGCAATTGTATTTTCAATGATTTGTTCTTTCAGTTTTGCAGATAAGCTTTGCGGTGGATATACTCCAATTGAGTCACCAGAGTGAACTCCAGCGCGTTCAATATGTTCCATGATACCTGGAATGAATACATTTTCACCGTCTGAAATTGCATCTACTTCAATTTCTTTACCAACCATATAGCGGTCAATTAATACCGGATGATCCGCATGAACCTTAACCGCATTTTTCATGTAGTGCAGTAGTTCTTCTTGACGATATACGATTTCCATCGCACGCCCACCTAGTACGTAAGATGGTCTTACTAATACTGGGTAACCAATTTCTTCAGCGATTGCTACCGCTTGTTCTACAGTCGTTGCTGTTTTACCAACTGGTTGCGGAATACCAAGCTGTGTTAAGGCTGCTTCAAATTTATCACGATCTTCTGCACGGTCTAAATCTTCAAGAGATGTTCCTAAAATTTTCACACCATGCGCTTCCAATTTTGCAGCTAAGTTAATTGCCGTTTGTCCACCGAACTGAACGATAACACCTTCTGGTTTCTCTAAATCGATGATGTGCATTACATCTTCGATTGTTAATGGCTCAAAGTATAACTTATCAGAAATACTGAAGTCTGTTGAAACTGTTTCTGGATTATTATTAATAATAATCGCTTCATATCCAGCTTCTTTAATTGCCCATACAGAGTGAACTGTTGCATAGTCAAATTCAACACCTTGACCGATGCGGATTGGACCAGATCCAAGTACAACTACGCTTTTACGATCTGTAACGATTGATTCATTTTCATCGCCATATGTGCTGTAGTAGTAAGGCGTTGCAGATTCGAATTCTGCCGCACAAGTATCAACCATTTTGAATACTGGCGTCATATTATTTTCTTTGCGCATATCGTAAATTTCACGCTCAGTTTTATTCCAAGCTGCTGCGATGTAGTGGTCACTGAATCCCATTTCTTTCGCAGATTGTAATACTTCCATATTTCCTACATTCGCTTTTACTTCGCGTTCCATGTTTACGATGTTTTCAACTTTTTGTAAGAAGAAGAAGTCCATTTCACACCATGAGTTGATTTCTTCTTTCGTTACACCTTGACGAATTGCTTCTGCTACAATAAACAGGCGCTCATCATCCGCTTTAATAATGCGCTTTTTCATCGTTTCTTTATCAAGTTCTTTTAAGTGATCTAACTCTAAGTGATAAATGCCAAGTTCTAGAGAGCGAACCGCTTTTAATAATGATTCCTCTAAGTTACGTCCAATTGACATAACTTCACCAGTTGCCTTCATCTGTGTTCCAAGCGTTCTGTTCGCTGATTCAAACTTATCAAATGGCCAGCGTGGAATTTTTGAAACAACATAATCTAATGCTGGCTCGAAGCAAGCATATGTTTTTTGTGTTACTGGGTTTACAATTTCATCTAATGTTAAACCGACTGCAATTTTCGCCGCTAATTTTGCAATTGGATATCCAGTTGCTTTAGATGCTAGCGCAGATGAACGACTTACACGTGGATTTACTTCGATTACATAGTATTGGAAGCTATATGGATCAAGTGCAAGCTGAACGTTACATCCACCTTCAATTCCTAATGCACGAATAATTCTTAATGAAGTATTACGTAACATTTGATATTCACGGTCACTTAATGTTTGGCTTGGCGCTATAACGATGGAATCTCCTGTATGCACACCAACTGGGTCAATATTTTCCATATTACATACTACAATCGCATTATCGTTCGCGTCGCGCATTACTTCATATTCAATCTCTTTAAAACCAGCGATACTTTTTTCCAATAAGCATTGCGTTACTGGGCTATGTTTTAAACCGCTTGTTACAGTTTCAATTAGCTCTTTTTCATCATGGCAAATCCCGCCGCCAGTTCCGCCTAGCGTAAATGCAGGACGAACGATTACTGGATAACCAATTTCATTTACAAATTCATACGCTTCATCAAGGTTATGAATAATTTCACTAGGCGGTACTGGTTCGTTTAAATCTCTCATTAATGTACGGAATAAATCACGATCTTCCGCCTGCTCGATTGCTGATAATTTTGTGCCTAAAATTTCAACTCCGCACTCGTCAAGTACGCCTGATTTTGCAAGTTCAACAGCCATGTTTAAACCTGTTTGACCACCTAATGTTGGTAAGATCGCATCTGGACGTTCTTTGCGAATAATACGGCTTACGAATTCTAATGTTAATGGCTCAATGTATACTTTATCTGCTGTTGCAGTATCCGTCATAATTGTTGCTGGGTTTGAGTTAACAAGGATTACTTTGTAACCTTCCTCTTTAAGAGATTGACAAGCTTGTGTACCAGAATAATCAAACTCCGCTGCTTGCCCAATTACAATTGGTCCTGATCCGATTACTAAAATTGTGTTAATGTCTAGGCGTTTTGGCATAACTCTTCCCCTTCTTTCTTGAAGTTTTCAATCATTGTTAAGAAATCTTCGAATAAATCATTTGCATCTTCTGGTCCTGCTGAAGCTTCTGGATGGTATTGTACTGTAAATGCTGGGAATTTCTTATGACGAAGACCTTCTACTGTTCCATCATTTAAAGCTACATGTGTAATTTCAAGCTCTGTATTTTCAACTGATGCTTCTTCTACTGCATAACCATGATTTTGAGAAGTAATTGCTACTTTTCCAGTTGCAAGGTGTTTTACTGGATGGTTTAAACCACGGTGACCGAATTTTAACTTACTTGTATTTGCACCAGATGCTAAAGCGAATAATTGATGTCCAAGACAGATCCCAAATAAAGGTACTTTTCCAATGATTTCTTTTAACATTTCAATCGCTTCCGGTACATCTTTTGGATCCCCAGGTCCATTACTTAACATAATTCCATCTGGGCTTAGGCGTAAAATTTCTTCAGCTGTTGTATTGTAAGGTACAACAATTACATCACAGTCGCGCTTATTTAATTCTCGTAAAATACCATGTTTCATTCCGAAGTCAACAAGTACAACACGATGACCACGGCCTGGGCTTGGGTATGGATCTTTTGTTGATACGCGTTTTACATGATCTGTAAAGACTGTCGCTTTTAATTGGCTAACGATGTATTCTACATCCGCATCCATGTTGCAAAGACGTCCGCGTAATGTTCCATATTGACGAATTTTTCGCGTTAATTTTCTTGTATCAATTCCTGCTAATCCAGGAATATTTCTTTCTTTTAAATATGCATCTAACGAAATTTCACTTCGGAAGTTAGATGGATGATCACAAATTTCGTTTACAATTAAACCATTTACAGATGGATGAATAGATTCAAAGTCATCACGATTAATTCCGTAGTTTCCGATTAACGGATACGTAAATGTTACAATTTGACCGCAATATGATGGATCAGATAATGTTTCTTGATATCCTGTCATTCCTGTTGTAAATACAACCTCACCTGACTTTTCGATTTCTCCTCCGAAACCTTTTCCAATTAATACTGTTCCATCTTCTAAGATAAGTTGTCTTTTCATACTAATGCACTCTCCTTTTGCCATGCGATCTTACCACCAACGATTGTCATAACCGGCCAACCTTGGCATTTCCAACCTGCGAATGGTGTATTCTTTCCTTTTGATAAGAATGTTGTTGGATCAATTTCGTCTTCTTGTTCTAAATCGATAATTGTGATATCAGCTGCTCTACCTTCTTTCAGGCGACCTGCTTCTAAACCAAATGTATCAGCCGGCTTTTCTGTTAAGAATTGAATTAGCTGTTCTAATGTGATAATCCCTTTTTTCACAAGGTTTGTATATAAGAGTGGGAATGCTGTTTCAAAACCAGTAATTCCGAATGGTGCTCTTTCAATCCCTTGTGCTTTCTCTTCCGCAGCGTGCGGTGCATGGTCAGTTGCAATCATATCGATTGTTCCATCTAATAATCCTTCAATTAAAGCTTCATGGTCTTCTTTTCCTCGAAGCGGCGGATTCATTTTAAAGTTTGGATCAACTGATGGGATATCATCTTCACATAATACTAAGTGATGCGGTGTTACTTCTGCTGTTACTTTAATTCCAGCACGTTTTGCATCACGGATTACACGTACAGATCCTTTTGTACTTACGTGACATACGTGATAGTGACAATCTGCTGCTTCCGCAAGTAATATGTCCCGGGCAATATGTACGGATTCGCATACTGATGGGATACCGTTTAATCCGTGTTTCTTAGAAAACTTCCCTTCATGTACACAACCTTTATTAATCAATGTATTTTCTTCACAGTGTGCAACGACTGCCATATTTAATTTTGCTGCACGTTTCATAGCAGCTAGCATCATGCTTGCATCTTGTACGCCTACTCCATCGTCAGTAAACGCGAATGCACCGAGTTCTTTTAATGTTTCAAAGTCTGTCATTTCAGAACCTGCTTGGCGTACTGTAATTGCACCATATGGTAATACATTTACATGCGCTTTTTCTTTAATTCGCTTTTGCAAATCTTCCATATGTTCTTTGCTGTCTGGTACTGGGCGTGTATTTGGCATTGCACAAATTGTTGTAAAGCCACCCTTTGCTGCTGCAAGTGTACCTGTTTCAATTGTTTCTTTATGTTCACCACCTGGTTCGCGAAGATGAACGTGTACATCTACTAATCCAGGTGAGATTAATTTTCCGTTTACATCGATTACTTCAGCATTATCTGCCGTAATATTTTCTGCTACTTTCGCAATTTTACCGTCTTGTACGAGAAGATCTGTTACTACAATGTTTCCTTCTTCATTTAGATAGCGTCCATTTTTAAACAAATAATTCATGTTTCATTCCTCCTAATACATTTGGTAACGCGCGTTTTAGTACAGCCATTCTTACGTAAACTCCATTTTCCATCTGTTTGAAAATACGGGAACGCTCACACTCAACAAGTTCACTCGCAATTTCTACATCGCGATTTACAGGAGCTGGATGCATAATAATGCTTCCTTGTTTCATACGTTTTTCTCGTTCAATTGTTAAACCGTGCTGCTCATGATACTCCTTCATGATGTCTGTTTCATAATGGTCATGACGCTCATGTTGCACACGAAGTAACATCATCACATCAACTTCTGGAACAAGTTCATCTAATTCTTTGTATGTTCCGAATGTGTTTGTTTCACCTTTCCACTCTTCTGGGCTAGCAAAGTAAATTGTTGCTCCTAATTTCGTTAATGCTTCCGCATTGGAACGAGCTACTCGGCTATGACGAATGTCTCCAACAATCGCAATCTTTAATCCTTCAAAGCTTCCAAACTCTTGTTTAATTGTTAGAAGATCTAGCAGGCATTGCGTTGGATGATTTCCACATCCATCTCCAGCATTTAGGATTGGAATACTTACTTTATCTTTTAGTTCATCGAAGTAGCGATCTTGCTGATGGCGGATGACTACCGCTCTTGTTCCGATTGATTCTAGTGTTCTTATCGTATCGTATAACGTTTCTCCTTTTTGTACGCTAGAGGAATCTACTTCGAAATTTAGCACATCAAGTCCTAATTTCTTCTCGGCAACTTCGAAGCTAAACTTTGTTCTTGTACTGTTTTCGAAGAATAAGTTTGCTACAAATGTTTGCTCTGTTGATTTTCTCTCTTTTCCATTCGCAAAATCTTCTGCGTCTTTTAGGATTTCTGAAATCTCTTCTTTCGATAATTCACTCATCGTTAACAAATGGCTCATTGTCATCCCTCATCTTTCTGATTTTTATGATAACACCTTTGTATTTATATAACAATAACTGCATAAAAATACCCTAGTCATGTGAGACTAGGGTGCAAGAAAGAAGCTCCCCTTTTTCGTCTCACAGGACTGAATTAAAAGGTTGTTTTTATGAAGCAATCTGCTTAGATTGTTGTTTTTGTTTCATTTCAGGTAATAGTAGATTTAATAGTACACCTACAATTGCTGCAAGTGCCATGCCTTCTACTTGGAAAGATTCTCCAACGCGTAGTACTGCGCCGCCAATACCGATTACCAGGATTACTGATGCAATCATTAAGTTTCGTTTATCACTTAGGTCTGTTTTATCATCTACCATCATGCGTAAACCACTTGATGCGATTACACCGAAAAGTAAGATCGATACTCCGCCCATAACTGGTGTTGGAATCGAGTGAATCAGTGCTGAAATCTTACCGATAAATCCGAACATAATCGCGAACACCGCTGATCCAATGAATAGGTATACACTGTATGCTCTTGTAATTGCTAGTACACCGATGTTTTCACCGTATGTCGTATTCGGTGGTCCACCTATTAATGATGCAATTAATGTTGCTACCCCATCCCCGAAGATCGAGCGATGTAGACCTGGTTTTTCAATTAGATCTCTTTTAATGACATTTCCAAGTACAATTTGGTGCCCGATATGTTCTGAGATTGTTACGAGTGCAACTGGTACCATTAAGAGTACAATCTTCCATGAAAACTCTGGAGTATATGTTACAAATGGTATTGTGAAGTCTGGTACGTCAAACCATTTTGCCTCAGCTACCGGTTTTAAATCTACAAGCCCTTGGAAGTAAGCGAAGATATATCCCCCGACGATTCCAAGTAAAACTGGTATGATGCTGAAAAATCCTCTTCCGAATATGGAGCAAATGATTGTAATTGCTAATGTTACTAATGCTACTGAAAAGTGAGTAAAGCTATACTTGCCATCCGCACCATTCATCGCCATATCAACTGCTGTATGTGCTAAAGCTAAACCGATAACCATTACGACTGGACCAACTACGATTGGTGGGAGTAACTTCATGATCCACTCTGATCCTGACTTCTTAATTCCCAGTGAAATTAAGATGTAAACAAGTCCTGCTAGTAAGCCACCAAGCATTGCTGCTCCTGGCCCACCTGCTGTTTTTGCTGTAATGATTGGTGCGATAAACGCAAATGATGATCCTAGATATGCTGGTACTTGACCTTTTGTTATAAGAAGGAACGCTAGTGTTCCTAATCCACTTGATATTAAAGCTACTGATGGGTTCAGTCCTGTTAAAAATGGAACAAGCACTGTTGATCCAAACATAGCGAACAAATGCTGTATACTTAAAAATAACCATTTCCCGGGTTTCGGTACTTCCTGAACGTCTAACACTGGCTTTTGCTCCATTGTTATATCCTCCTTCAGTTTAAAACTTTGCAATAAAAAAACTCTTTGTGACTGTGCACAAAGAGTCCTATACTTTCGTATGTCAAATTTGACATACGAAAGTCAAGACCCTTTGGCAGCCTCACAGGACTACATTTAAAAGGGCTTTACTTATCGTATATACTTACTCGATCTTGTTGATCTGTCTCTTGCAAATCAACTTCAATACGCTCTTCACTTGATGTTGGAATATTTTTCCCTACATAATCAGCGCGAATTGGTAATTCACGATGACCTCTGTCTACAAGAACCGCAAGCTGGATTTGTGACGGTCTACCTAAATCCATCAGAGCATCCATTGCTGCTCGAACCGTTCTTCCTGTATATAGTACATCATCCACTAGAATAACTTTCTTTTTCGTAATGTCCACAGGAATATCAGAACCTTTTACAAGTGGCTCTTTATTTTTAGATTGTAGTGTTAAATCATCACGATACAATGTAATGTCTAACTCCCCTACTTCTATTTCTTTCCCTTCAATTTGACCAATGCGTTCTGCTAAACGCTGTGCAATAAAGATACCACGTGTTTTAATCCCGACAAGAACACAATTATCAACACCTTTATTACGTTCCACAATTTCATGACTGATGCGTGTTAAAGCGCGGCGAATCATTTGGTCATCTAAAACGACTGCTTTTTCTTGCATGTTCTACACCTCCAAGCTTTTTTCTTGCGTGAGAGGAATGGTATAAAAAAAGTCCTCTCAGCGTGTGCGAGAGGACTTTTGAAAAAAGGGTATAATTATACCCTAAGTATTTCAAACCGTTACCTTCTCAACCTCACGGGGCTGTGTTAAAGGATCATTATTTAACTGTTGTTAGTATCGCAAATTCCATTTGTTTTGTCAATACTATTTCCGTAAAACATTTAAGACTTCTTCAAACACTGCTGGAACTGGTGCCTCAAACTCGATATATTCTCCTGTACGAGGGTGATCAAATCCTAAGATTCCTGCATGAAGCGCCTGTCCATTTATATCTAACGTCTTTTTCGGACCATATTTCGGATCTCCCGCAATCGGGTATCCAATATATTTCATATGAACACGAATTTGGTGCGTACGGCCGGTTTCTAAACGACATTCTACAAGTGTAAAATCTTTAAATCGTTCTAACACCTGGAAATGCGTAACAGCATTCTTCCCATTTTCATCAACCGTCATACTTTGGCGTTCCTTTTTATCACGGCCAATTGGAGCATCAATTGTCCCTTTATCATGTGGAATTACACCATGGACGATTGCTTTATATCGTCTTGTTACTGTTTTTTCTACAAGCTGATTTACAAGAGATTCATGTGCCATATCATTTTTAGCAACCATCAATAAACCAGATGTGTCTTTATCAATACGATGCACAATACCAGGACGCATTACACCGTTAATACCTGATAGATCTGTACAATGATACATTAATCCATTTACAAGGGTACCACTTGTATGTCCAGGAGCTGGATGTACAACCATACCGCGTGGTTTATTGACAACTAATACATCTGCATCCTCATAATAAATTTCTAAGTTCATATCTTCTGCACGAATATCTAGTTCTTCTGGCTCTGGAATTGCTACCGCAATTTCATCTTTTTCTTTTACTTTATAATTTCCTTTAATGGTATTTCCGTTTACGGTTACAACACCATCTTTAATCCATTGCTGCACCTGTGTACGTGACCATTCATTATTTACACCTGCAACAAACTTATCAATCCGTTCATTTTTTTGTTCTTCTGCAACTGTTACTTGTACTACTTCGCTCATTCAATTACTCCTTCATTTTCTTTCCTTCTAATAATGTTTGGATAATAATTAATACAACTCCAATACATAAAGCTGAGTCAGCTATGTTAAATACCGGATAGTTGTATGAAAAAATATACACGTGAATGAAATCCACCACTTCTTGTCTAAATACACGATCAATAAAATTGCCAATTGCTCCGCCTAAAATAAGGCCTAATGAAACTCCTAGGAGTTTATCTGTTTTCGCATACTTTTTCATATAAAATACGATAAACCCTACAAAAACAACTGTAATAACATAGAAGAACCACATTTTACCTTCTAAAATCCCCCAGGCAGCTCCTCTATTCCGATGTGATGTTATGTATAATACATTATCGATAATCGGGATACTTGTACCTAATTCCATGTTCTTTACAATTAACCATTTCGATATTTGATCGATGGCAATGACAAATAAGGCTATTAAATAATATATCATTTTCATTTCCCCCACAAAGACAGTGTACCTCAAAATTTTAGCATAGCTACGGTCTTTTCACAATGAACCTTTACGGAAGAATAAAATAAAATGGAAAAAGGTAATATAATATCATTGTACTATCAGACATTTACTTTCTCATATAAAAATTCATGAATTGTACGAGCTGTTGGCATGATTTGCATTTGCTTTACAGGAATATATTTTCCAGTTTCTTCACAAATTCCATACATATCAATTTCCATTTTAAATAATGCTCGTTCCACATCTTTTAAATCTTCTCTTATATCATGTAAAAATAACTTCTTTTTCGCATCTTCCTTCATGTCATACCCTAGTTCTTGTCCGAATTCCATATGATATGTGTGCATCGCTTCTTTTGCCAGTCGCTCCTGTAATTCTTTTCTCATCAATTGTAATTCTTCTTTGATTTCCATGTAGATTTCATTCACGTGTACATTCCTCCCGGCTGCAATGTACCGTTAGTGTGTCCGAAAATTTCTCACTTACCGCTCACACATTTTTCCTTCCTAGGAAAGAGATGAATCACTGATAAAATAATAATGTCATAAACAAGGTTTTACCACCTGTGAATCATGTAATGCATATAAAAAACTGACTGCAATAATTAGCAGTCAGTTTTTCATTATTATTTTACATAATTTTCTTTTACAACTGTCGCACAACGCTCACATAATGTTTCGTGCTCAACGTCTTTGCCAATTGTTTCAGAAACAATCCAACAACGTTCACATGTTTCACCAGTTGCTTGTACCACAACAACAGCTGTATGCTCATATTTCGGAGCATCTGCTGGAGCTTCCTCAATTGTTCCACCAAGTTTATACTCAGAGACAATAAACAATTGTTTTAAATCTTCACTAATAGACTCTAACATTTGTTTCATTTCTGCAGTTGGATAAAGGGTAATGCTCGCATTTAATGACTTACCGATTACTTTTTCATTACGAGCCACTTCTAACGCTTTTAATACGTCATCGCGAAGAGTCATGAATGCATCCCATTTCGCTTTTAACGCTTCCGCACCTTCTATTTCAACAGCTTCTGGCATATTAGTTAGCTGAACGCTTTCTTCAACCACACCAGGAACATATGGCCATACTTCATCAGCTGTATGCGGTAAGATTGGTGTTACAAGTTTTGTTAATGCAACAAGAACATCATAAAGCACCGTTTGAATTGCACGACGGTCATGATGATTTGCAGCCTCGATGTATAAAATGTCTTTTGCAAAGTCTAAATAGAATGAACTTAAGTCGATTGTACAGAAGTTATGAATTGCATGATATACTGCCGCAAAATCATATGTTTCATATGCTTCTTTTACTTTTGTAATTAAGTCATTTAGTTTCACCAGCATGTAACGATCTACTTCGCGTAGTTCAGCTTTTGCTACTGCATCTTGACTTGGATTAAAGTCAGCTAAATTTCCTAATAAGAAACGGAAAGTATTACGGATTTTACGATATACTTCTGCTACTTGTTTTAAAATATCATCTGAAATACGTACATCAGATTGATAATCAACAGAAGATACCCACAGACGTAAAATATCTCCACCTAATTGGTCCATAATTTTCTTCGGTACAACAATATTCCCGATAGATTTACTCATTTTACGACCTTCACCGTCTAAGACGAATCCATGGCTTAAAACACCTTTATATGGTGCTTTACCTGTTACTGCAACTGCTGTTGATAACGAAGAGTTAAACCAACCACGGTATTGGTCAGATCCTTCTAAATACAAATCAGCTGGACGTTGTAAGTCTTCGCGCTCTTCTAGAACAGCTTGATGAGAAGAACCTGAATCAAACCATACGTCCATAATGTCTGTTTCTTTACGGAACTCACCATTTGGACTAGATGGATGTGTAAATCCTTCTGGTAATAAATCTTTCGCTTCACGTTCAAACCATACGTTAGAACCGTTCTCACGGAATAGATCTGCTACGTGATTGATTGTTTCATCTGTAATAATTGGATCGTTATTCTCTGCATAGAAGACAGGAATTGGTACACCCCACGCACGTTGACGAGAAATACACCAGTCACCACGGTCACGAACCATATTATGAAGACGTGTTTCACCCCATGCTGGCACCCATTTCGTTTCTTCAACGGCTTGTAATAACTCTTTACGGAATGCTTCAATAGATGCAAACCATTGCGCTGTCGCACGGAAGATAATCGGTTTTTTCGTTCTCCAGTCATGTGGATAAGAATGCGTGATAAATGTTAATTTTAATAACGCACCCACTTCTTCTAATTTTTCCGTAATTGGCTTATTTGCTTTATCGTAGAATAAACCTTCAAATCCAGGCGCTTCATTTGTTAATACACCTTTATCATCAACTGGGCAAAGAACCTCTAATCCATATTGTTTCCCAACAATGAAATCGTCTTCCCCATGTCCTGGTGCTGTATGTACACAACCTGTACCAGCATCCGTTGTAACATGTTCTCCAAGCATAACTAAAGAATCCCGATCATAGAATGGATGTTTCGCAACTGTATACTCAAGTTCGCTACCTTTAACTGTTTTCACAACTTCAGCATTTTCCCATTCTAACGTTTTAGAAACTGTGTCAAATAGTTCAGAAGCAATAATATATTTTTCACCATTTACTTTGACAATGCTATATTGAAGCTCTGGATGAACAGAAATACCTAAGTTTGCTGGTAATGTCCAAGGTGTTGTTGTCCAAATGATAAATTTCTCATCACCTTCTAATACGTTTTTCCCGTCTTTTACTGGGAATGCTACGTAAATAGATGCTGATTTTTTATCTTGATATTCAATTTCAGCTTCAGCTAAAGCAGATTCACTCGTCGGAGACCAATAAACAGGCTTTTGTCCTTTATAGATGTAACCTTTTTTCGCCATTTCACCAAACACTTTAATTTGTTGTGCTTCATACGCTGGCTCTAGAGTGATATATGGATTATCCCAATCTGCGCGTACACCAAGGCGTTTAAATTGCTCACGTTGACGATTTACTTGTTCATATGCATACTCTGCACATAATTTACGAAATTCTGCAACCGTCATTTCTTTACGTTTTACACCTTTATTTGTTAAAGCTTGTTCAATTGGTAAACCGTGTGTATCCCATCCTGGTACATATGGTGCACAGTATCCCGTCATCGATTTGTAACGAACAATAAAATCTTTTAATACTTTATTTAATGCATGTCCCATATGAATGTCACCATTCGCATATGGAGGACCATCATGTAATACAAATAAAGGACGGCCTTTTGTATGTTCTTGTACTTTTTCGTAAATATTCATTTCAGCCCATTTTTCTTGCATTGCAGGCTCACGTTTTGGTAAATTCCCACGCATTGGGAATTCTGTTTTCGGCATTAGTAATGTATTTTTATACTCCATGCTCAATTCCTCCTCGAATGTATAAAAGAAAGACCCTAAAAAATGGAATAAAAAAGAGACTTTCTCATCCCAAAAAGGGACGAGAAAGTCTCCCGCGGTACCACCCTAGTAGACCATACATATATGCACTGGTCCTCTTTGTATTCTTAACGCGAATATACGCCTACGCTTACTTTTTTGTTCAGCGCGGAACTCCAGGGTGATTTTCCCATTATCTCCTTATCCTGAGCTTACACCATCCTCAGTTCGCTATATAAGGTATAAAAAAGGTACTTATCCCTATCTTCGTTTTTCTTAATAAATATGTTGTTTAAAATTATATGTAATAATGAGAAAAACGTCAAGCTTACACTGTTTCTTCTTTCTTTAACAGCTCGTCCACTTCTTCTTCTAGCTCAATTAATTTGTCCCAATCATCGTTGTTTAACATTTCAAGCTGCGCTTCTAATAACATACGGAAACGTGTGCGGAATACTTTCGCTTGTTTCTTTAGTTCTTCAATATCAAATGCAACTTTTCTTGATTTCACTAAAGCTTCATTAATAATACGGTCTGCATTTTTTTCAGCTTCACGTACAATTAATTTTGCTTCTTTTTGTGCATTACGCTTTACTTCTTCCGCTGCTTCTTGTGCAACAACGATAGATTTATTTAGTGTATCTTCAATGTTAGAGAAATGATCCAATTTCCCTTCTAGCTGAGCAACTTTTTCTTCTAATGCTTTCTTCTCACGAATGACCAATTCATAATCTTTGATGATCTGATCAAGAAACTCATTTACTTGATCCTCATCATAGCCACGGAATCCGCGACCAAATTCTTTGTTATGAATATCTAATGGTGTTAACGGCACAAACGCCACCTCCAAGTAGTTATCTAAATTTTCCTCTTTTTAATTATATCTTTTCTTCGACAAAATAAGAGATTTTCCTTCTAAAAAACCAATCATTTTAGTATACCATACAAAACTCTCCATTTGTCGCGTTTCGTTTTTCCTTCTACAGAAAATAATTTCCCACGTCCATATCCTCTAACTGAAAAAACATCACCTGGAAAACACTCGTATGCAGTTTGTTCAACCGTTTTCCAATTTACTTTCACAAGACCATTCTTTATAAGCGGCTGTGCTTTTTGCCGTGATATATGGAGCATTTCAGCTAACAGGACATCTAATCGAAGTGATGAAACAGTTCCAGACTGTTCTCTCCACTCTTCTTGTAATTGTAATACTTTATCTGCTTGTACAGAGGAAAGTGAGACCTTCATTTTCCCTATCGATTGTAAATTCATTTCAATGTACGAAACAATCTCTTTTGCAACTATAATTTGGGCACGATTTTCTCGAAGCAAAATATCACCACACTTTTCTCTTGTGAGACCAAGAGACATAAATGCACCTAATATTTGCCTATGTTCAAGCGCATAAAATTTGGAAGGATAGTCAATTTCTAATACTTCAACTTGAAAATCTTCTTCATTTAAATTAAGGTAACTCGGATAAATAAGAGCTCTTTTCCTTTCCGCTTTTGGCGTAGCACCATAAAGTCGTAAAGTAGCATCTCCTTGATTCCCCACTATCGTAGCAACAATTTGCTGCTGACGTGGATCAAGAAAATCCGTTAGTTTCACTTGATGATATTCTTCAGCCATCTGTTTCCATTCTAATGCTTTATCAACAAAGACCACTTCTTCAGGTCTAAAATGCTCATAGATGCTCATTCATGCAACCTCTTGTTACAAGAAATAACGAAACAGACTTACTAAACCACTACTAGCCAATTTCAACGCAATAATTGCGACAATTGGAGAAATATCAATCATACCAAAAGGTGGGATAAATCTCCGAAACGGCTCTAAATATGGTTCACAAATACGCGCTAGAAAATCACCAAATGTCGATTCTCTAGCCCCTGGAAACCAAGATAGAAGAATATAGATAATAAGCGCCCAGGAATAAATCTGGATGATCCAAAGCAATGCTTGTAAAATAGTTATCATGGCGTATTACCACCTCTTTATATTTGTCTCTTCCTCTTCACCGAACAACTCAGAAATGGCCCCAACAATATCGACAGTCTCAGGTGTACAAATAAATGTTTTCGGTCCTAATTTTTGAATATCCCCGCCTATAGCGTATACAGTACCACTTAAAAAGTCAACGATACGTACAGCTTGATCTGTGGACATTCTTTGCAAATTAATGACAACAGCTCTTCTTCCTTTCAAATGATCCGCAATACCTTGTGCTTCCGAATATGTACGCGGTTCTAGCAAAACAACTTTAGAAGACTGCTTTGCTGTTTCAATACTTACAATATTTTGTTTTGGCTGTGCTTTCGTAACCGGGATATCCTGCTGCTGAGGTTCCTGTTTTTTCATTTCAACTTGCTCCTTTTCCTTTTCGTAAGCTTCCCGCTCTTCTGGTGTGTCAAAAAAGAAGTACTTTACTTTTGACCAACTCATAATAACATTCTCCTTCCTTTTACGCTTTTCCTACTAAAATCGTTCCCAAACGAATATATGTAGCGCCTTCTTCAATTGCAATTGTATAATCATTTGACATTCCCATAGATAACTCTTCACACGGAGCATTTGATAACTCTAGTTCCTGCACTTGTTTTTGCACCCCACGTAACACCTTAAAACAATGACGGATTTCTGCTTCTTCCTCAGTAAATGGTGCCATTGTCATTAATCCAACCACTTCAATTTTATCAAACTCTTGCAAAGCACGAATAAACGCAATCGTTTCCTCAGCTGCTATCCCCTGCTTCGATTCTTCAGACGATGTTTTCACTTGTACAAAACATCGAACCTGCTTTGTAGCACGCTTTTGGATTTCTTTTGCTAGCGAAATGCGATCCAATGAATGCAAATAATCAACTTTATCAATAATTTCTTTTACTTTTCTCGTTTGTAACGAACCAATGAAATGCCAGCTTACTTTTGAACCGAAATGCTCATACTTTTGTAAAAGACCTTCATTACGATTCTCACCTAAATCAGTAAGTCCAGCTTCTATTACTTCATTTGTTTTTTCAATTCCTACTGTTTTTGTTACTGCAACGAGCTTAATCTCTTGTGCCGAGCGCCCTGCTCGTTCACATGCTTTTTTGATTTCCTCATTTACAAATGCTAATTTCTCTTGTACTGCCACTGTTTTCAATCCTCCTTAAAGCCTATGAAACTCAACATTCTTCCTGTTTTCCCTTGATCACGGCGATGCGAGAAAAACAATTGTTCTTCACAGCTTGTACAAAGAGACGACATCACAATATGCTCTTCTTTTATGCCAGCTTGAATGCATAATATACGATTGATTTCTTTTAAATCAATTGCATATTGTCCGTCTGAAATCAATTTATATGGAACAGGTCCGTTTACGGCTTGTTTTGCTGCTGATAATACACGATCATCAACTACATAACAGCAGGACCCAATGGCTGGTCCAATTGCAACATACATCTCATGAACTGGTACCCCTTCTGCATTCCACTTTTGAATCATTTCTTTTGCAATTTCTTTTACAGTTCCCTTCCATCCAGCATGTGCAAGTCCTACCATACCATGTGATGGTGCATAGAAATAGAGTGGAACACAATCAGCATAACACGACGTTAAACATACATCTCTATCAGTCGTATAAATACCATCTGTATTTGGGATACCATCTTCATATAAATAGATTCCCCGTCCTTTTTCTCCGTGTCCTACTTTTTCAACGTGATGATCATGAACCTGCTCTGAACAAATCCAATTTTCTAATGGTTTTTGTAACTTGTTCGCTAAAATACGTCTATTTTCATGAACATTCTCCATCATATCATTTACATGTAATCCTAAATTCATCGCATGAAAGGAGCCTGTACTTACTCCACCATCTTTTGTAGTAAATCCTGCTGTAATGTTTCCAAGTTCTTTCCACGCTTGTAAATACAATATACCGTCCTCATATATAAATGGTTCTCTCATAAAGCGGCTCCTTTTAATAAAATAACATAAAAAGCATGGTACTTCCTGTCTATTTTACCATACTTTTATTTTTCCATAATGACAACATAAAAAAAAGAGGAATTTGTAATATTCTTTAAGAAATTGTCGGTGTTTGTATTGATTCTGTTACAGGATTGACATGATCAGCTCTTACTAATATTACATCCTCTCCAATTTTTACAATTTGCTTCCACGGAATAACAAACTCCGCCTCTTTCCCAAATATCCCTAGCATACGCGCTTGCTTTGAAATAATGACAGCTTGAATCTTTCCAGTGTTCATATCAATATCTATATCGCTAATGTTTCCAAGTTTTTTTCCGTCAGAGACATTTACAACATCCTTAATTTGAAACTCTGAAATCCGTATCATTATTATTCTCCTCCTGCCAGCAGTTTCACTTTATTGCCATTATATGAACACGTAATCTTTCCTATGAACAGAATCTTGAGACTCACAACTTAAAAAGGTCTCATCTTAAATGATGAGACCTTATCCTTGAATTGTTTTATTCATTTGTTTAATTGCTGATTTTTCAAGGCGTGATACTTGTGCTTGAGAAATCCCAATCTCTTCGGCAACTTCCATTTGTGTTTTCCCTTGAAAAAAACGTTTTCGAATAATCATTTTTTCGCGATCATTTAATCGCTTCATTCCTTCTTTCAACGCCAATTCTTCCACCCATTGCTCGTCCCTTTGTTTATCATCACTTAGTTGATCCATTACAAAAATAGGATCGCCCCCATCATTATAAATCGGCTCAAATAATGATACTGGATCTTGAATGGCATCAAGCGCAAAAACAATTTCTTCATGTGTCACTTCAAGCACTTTTGCAATATCCATTGCCGTTGGCTCTTTTGAATTTTCAGCAATTAGCTTTTCTCTTACCTGCAATGCTTTATACGCGATATCTCGTAATGAACGAGAGACTCGAATTGGATTGTTATCACGTAAATATCTCCGGATTTCCCCAATAATCATTGGCACAGCATATGTTGAAAATTTAACATTTTGGCTTAAATCAAAGTTATCAATGGATTTCATAAGTCCAATGCAGCCGACTTGGAATAAATCATCAACAAATTCTCCTCTGTTGTTAAATCGCTGAATGACGCTCAGTACAAGACGTAAGTTTCCATTTACTAATTTCTCTCTTGCGCTTATCTCTCCACTTTGCATTTCTCGAAATAATTTACGCATCTCTTCATTTTTTAGTACTGGAAGTTTAGCTGTATCAACACCGCAAATTTCTACTTTGTTTCTCGTCAAAGTGTTCCCTCCTATCGGGAGTTGCTGTACAGTGTAAAGTATCTCCTTTGGAGGGAATTTTATGCATACCGTTTTTTTGTTGCCTTTGATTAAAATTTCATTCGCACTTTACAAGAAAACATGACAAAACCAATCGGAATACCGATTGGTTTTATACACTCCCCTTGATAATACAGCTTTTCAAAAACATCACTTTATACCATTTTATTAAATTCTTTTCGAAGCCTTTTTATAATTCTCTTTTCAAGTCGAGATATATAAGACTGTGAAATCCCTAGCATATCCGCCACATCTTTTTGTGTTTTTTCCTCTCCTCCTGCAAGTCCAAAGCGGAGCTCCATAATTTGTTTTTCACGATCATTCAATTGATGTAGGGCTTTCATAAGAAGGTGCCTGTCTACAGTGGCCTCTAAGTCTTTTGTAATAATATCATCATCCGTACCAAGAACATCTGATAATAACAATTCATTCCCATCCCAATCAATATTTAATGGTTCATCAAATGACACTTCTGAACGATTTTTATTATTTCTACGTAAATGCATTAAAATTTCATTTTCTATACAACGTGATGCATAAGTTGCGAGTTTGATTTTTTTTTCAGGATTAAATGTATTCACAGCTTTAATAAGCCCAATGGTTCCAATACTAATTAAATCCTCAATATTAATTCCTGTATTTTCAAATTTTCGCGCTATATACACAACAAGTCGCAAGTTACGCTCAATAAGTAATGACCGTGCCGCTTGATCACCTTTTGGCAACTTATTAAGAAGTACTTCTTCCTCCTCTTTTGTCAAAGGTGGTGGCAATGCCTCACTTCCACCTATATAGTAAATTTCATCGGTCTTAATTCCAAGTTTCAATAATACTTTATACCAAATATATATGAAATAAAATTTTAATTTCGCCATACTCTCCCACCTCTCATAATTAAGCAATTGTAATTTTCTGAGATATCAACATTTTCGGATGTATAATACATTGGTACTCTCCATTTGTAGACAATTGCTGTGTATTTAAGCCAATTAGTACTTTGTTTACGACCATATCACTTCCTTCATGATGAATTTGAACAATATCAGGCTTAATTGCCCATAAAAATTGATGATCAATTCCTACTGCTCGAAAAGGAATTAAGCGAAGCCTCGTTGCCCAGCCAGAATCATTTTCTGGTATTTGCGGAATCTCTGTCTTGGAATAAATCTGCTGTGTTAACCATGTTGGTAAACAATGCTCTAATGATGAAATATGCATAATCATAACCGGTGTTTTTGTTAACGGATCATAAAGCTGATTTCCACTATCAATTAAACCATCTAATGTAATTTCATTTTCAACAAGTTTAATATTCACCTGTACAATTTGGTCATAGTGAATCTTAGTGACTTCCACATTTTCAATACGTTTTTTTGAAAAGTAATAAATGATCGGGAATCCAAAGATTACAAACATCCAGCTTACAGGATCACCATAAGAAATTGATTTTGACTGGACTAATCCACCTACCATTTCATTTGTTTGTAGGAAAAAATGAGTCCCTATTAACCCTCCTCCTACCATAAATGTTACAAAATAAAAGGTAAAAACAGTTTGTGTATAATCTCTAAAAGTAGAAAATCCAAACGCTGTATACACAATAAGTAATGAGTATACTAGTTTCATAATTGGATGTGTCATCATAGAAGCAAAAGGAGTAAAGGCAAAAATAACAATTGTAGAACCAATGAATGCTCCTAGCACAAGCCTCCATTTTTTGATCCTCTTTTTCAACACAGTTGCTGTTAATAAAAGTAAAAGAAAATCAATGCAGGCGTTTAACAACCAAACAACATCGGCGTAAACAACCAAACAATTCACCTCTTTTTTTTAGTTGAGACTAGTATAAAGCATATCCAATAGGAAAGTGTGTCAATTTACGGAGGGGTTTTTTTGTTATTTTGTGGTTTCTAGACATAATCTGTCGTGAGGAATATATTGCAAACTTTCTATAACTTAGATGATGATCTTACTATATAAATACAAATTGAAAAATCAGCATAAAATCACTCTTTTTAGGGTGAGAGCGCCCGGCCATGCATAGAAACGGTCAGGACCTATTTTAGCCTCATACCATATGAAAATAAAGTAAGAAAATGAGTAGGGATGTTCTTTTGTTTTCATAGCCGTGACCTATATGTTGAAAAATCAAAATGAATTTACATATTTACAAATAGTGCGATAAGTTTTTCATGTGAAAATATTTAAGTTTATGTAATAAAAAAGAAAGGAGCTGAGCTCCTTTCTTTTTTATCGTCTACGACGATTACGTAAAAATGCTGGAATATCGATATCGTCTGAATCGGTATTACGTTCGTGTACAACAGGCTCTTCACGCTTCACTTCGCGTTTTACTTCACGTTGTTTTGGTGGTTGAGCTACTGGTTGTTGTTGCGCATGATTTGTAGTTGTTGCCGAACGTACAAATGGTTTTGGTGGCTGAACTGAAACACTATCATCAAAACCAGTTGCAATTACAGTAACAACAATTTCATCTTTCAAACTCTCATTAATTACAGAACCGAAAATCATATTTACTTCCGGATCTGAAGCTGAAGCAACGATATCTGCCGCTTCTTGTACTTCATATAAACTTAAGTTCGTGCCCCCAGTAATATTCATAAGAACACCTTGCGCACCATCGATAGATGTTTCTAATAACGGACTAGAAATTGCACGTTTTGCTGCTTCTGCTGCACGATTTTCACCAGTTCCAACACCAATACCCATTAACGCAGAACCTTTATTAGACATAATTGTTTTTACGTCTGCAAAGTCTAAATTAATGAGACCAGGTGTAGCAATTAAATCTGAAATACCTTGTACACCTTGTCGCAATACGTTATCCGCTTCACGGAACGCTTCAAGCATTGGTGTATTTTTATCAACGATTTCTAAAATACGATCATTCGGTATAACAATGATTGTATCTACATTATCTTTAAATGCTGTAATCCCAGATATAGCTTGTGTCGCACGCTTGCGACCTTCAAATGTAAATGGACGTGTTACAACGCCAACTGTTAACGCGCCTAATTCCTTTGCGATTTGCGCGATAACTGGAGCTGCTCCCGTACCAGTTCCACCGCCCATACCAGCTGTTACAAAGACCATATCTGCACCGCGAAGTGCTTCTTGGATTTGTTCTTTACTTTCTTCAGCGGCTTTTTTCCCTACTTCAGGGTTTGCGCCGGCACCAAGTCCACGCGTTAATTTTCCGCCAATTTGCATTTTTGTTTCAGCTTTTGATAAATTTAATGCTTGTGCATCAGTGTTTACAGCGATGAAATCCACACCTTGTACACCATGCTCAATCATACGGTTTACGGCATTATTTCCACCGCCGCCGACACCGATAACTTTTATGCTCGCTAATTGATCTTGAGTAGTATCAAACTCTAACATGTCGAAATCCCCCTAGAACCTCATTTTTCGTGTGCAATTTTAATCCCATAAATAGCGGAATACACGTTTTACTTTTGACATCATTCGCTCATTATCTTCATTATTTTTACTTTGCTTACGAGTTGTTTGTTTTGCAGGTTGTTGCTGTACCGGCATTGGTGCTGGTACTGGTTCAAAAAGTTCTTCCTTTTCCTGAACATTTTTTCCGCGCAATTTCGCTTTTTGATAAGAATGTTTAATTAATCCAACCCCAATTGTATACTGTGGTTCACGAACACCAATATAATCGGGAGTTGCTATACGAACATTTTCATGTAAAATATCATATGCAAGATCAAGAACACCTGGCATAGCAGCAATCCCACCAGTAAGTACGTAGCCAGACGCTACTTGTTTTACTCCTAGCTTTCGGACCTCTTCTTGAACAAACATCAAGATTTCCTCTACACGTGCCTCAATAATATCAGATAACTCTAATTGTGAATATTGTTCTGTTTGATCGTTTCCCATAATAGGAACCGTAAACACTTCTTCTTCAGATGCTGTATCATAAAAAGCATGTCCATATTTCAGCTTAATTTGATCTGCATTTTCAGTTGAAGTTTTAAATCCTATAGCAATATCCTTCGTTATATGATCTCCACCTAAAGGCAGTACACTTGTTGCTTGTAATTCTCCATCTTGAAAGATTGATAAAGTTGTAGATCCCCCGCCTATATCAACAAGAGCTACACCTCTATTTTTTTCATCAGAAGATAAAGCAACCGTCGCAGCAGCTAAAGGTTGCAGACAAATATCAACAATTTCAAGGCCCGCTTTTTCTACACAACGTAGTAAATTATGTAGTAACGTTCTTGAACCTGTAATTAATGTGCCTTCCATTTCTAATCTTACACCAATCATCCCGCGTGGATCGTTAATCTCATCAAGACCGTCTACAATGAACTGTCGAGGCACCACATCAATAAATTCACGCTCAGGAGCAATTGATACAACTTGTGCTGCATCCAGAACGCGTAAGACATCTTCATTTCCAATTTCACGATCTTCATTTGAAACAGCGACAACTCCATGACAAGGAAGAAGCTGTACCTGATTTGCATTCACACCTACAACAACTTGTTCAATGTGAATTCCCACCATACGCTCAGCTTGTTCAATTGCTTTTTTAATTGATCGAACAGTTTCGTCTATGTCAACTATGGAGCCCTTTTTCAAACCATTTGATTTTACATTTCCAACACCAATAATGTTTAAGCCGTCATTAACCATTTCACCAATGATGACTTTAACATTGGATGTACCGATGTCAAGACTAACATATATTTCATTGCTGTTCATTCTTTGGCACCTCCTTCTTTATTTATACCATACAAGTCAATATATGGAACAACAATCGCAGCTTTACTATTTATAAGAAAAATATTCAACGTCTTTATGCGTTTCCCTTTTTTAACCCGGTATTTTTCTTATTTTTATTTAACATTCACTTATTGATATCACCGTAATCTGTGAATGACTACTTTATCTTTGAAATAACTGTATTTCAAATGCAAAGATTACCGCCAAATATAAGTCTACACTAAGATGTACTCATAGAAAAGCTAAACTTGTACCAATCCTAGCATGAATCGAAGAAAATCTAGTTATTTTTCAACAAATTAATCATAATTGTAATAAATTTTACATATAGAAGAACACAATTGTCGTTATTGTATTTAAAAAGAAATAAATCTACTATTCTACTGCTTTTTTTCTTCGTTATCTAAATATTTGAAATACGCGCCAACTTCTAAATCAATTAGAGCTTTTCTACCTGATTCTATATTTTTTATAATAAGTGGATATACTTCCATACGCTTGGCAAAATCTTGTATAGTTGTACTCACTTCATAACCTTCATTCATATATAAAGTAAGATGATCTTCATTTGAATTCGTTGGAGCATAATGAATTTCAGAAATAGACCTGAGAGTAGTCGGAGTTAACTTTTCTAGCTCTTCAATTAACTCTTTCATTTTCTCTTCCTTAAATGGTTCAAAAATCGGAGCTGCGACAGGTAATTTTCCGTTCGGTAACACGTCAAGTGTTTTACCATTTTCTAGAAGTGGTTGTAACTTCCCACCTTTGTTTATATAACCTATCGTTACATACTCTTCAATGTGAATATCAATTTTGTTAGGAAAACGCTTTTTGACAATTACTTTCTTGATTTCATTTCGTTTTGTCAAATTTTCTTCAGCCCTATGTGCCGTCACTCGAAAATAACTCGTTTCATATGTAACTCCAGATTCCTTCATAACCTGTTCATCTGTCATATAATGATTTCCTAAAACACTTATCTTTTTTATATTACTAAGCGGAGATCGAAAATAAATTAAAAAAAGTACTAATAAAAATAAAATCGACACATATAAAATTAATCTCTGATTGACAGGTTTTTTCTTCTTCTTCTTTTGGTTCTTTAGTTTTGGTACACGATCTTGTAGTTTAATCACTTTACTATTTTTCATGTACGATCCCCCTATGTAACATAAAGAACGGCATGTTACGCATGCCGTTCTTATCTTCTTATTATACCATAAATGATAACGAGCGGAACAAATAACAGCTATCTTCCAATGATTTCTACTTCCGTATGCATATCTACACCAAATTTTTCTTTAATTGTTTTTTTGACAAATGCAATTAAATCCAGCACATCTTTTGCTGATGCAGATCCTGTATTAACAATAAAATTCCCATGCATTTCAGAAATTTTTGCACCGCCGATTTGATAACCACGTAGATCTGCCTTTTCAACTAGATTCCCAGCGAAATTGGGTAGTGGATTTCTAAATATACTCCCCGCACAGTGGTGATTCCACGGCTGAGTTTCACGACGATACTCCTTATTCTTTTGCATTATACCAACTATTTCTTCACGATTTCCTGCTTTCAGTTGCAATTCCGCTTCTACTACAATGCCCGGACGTTTTGTTTGCAAAACAGAAGTGCGATAAGAAAATTCCATCTCTTCTTTTGTTAGCCACTTCATTGTACCATCGTCAAACATAACACGCGCGCTCATCAAAATTTCTGACATATCTGATTTGTGTGCACCAGCATTCATATATACTGCTCCACCGACACTTCCTGGAATACCACTAGCAAACTCTAATCCAGCTAAACCTTGGCGACTAAGTAATGTTGACAACTTAATAAGAGGATATCCTCCTCCTACTCGTACAGTAGTTCCTTCTACCTCTAGGTGATCTAATCCTTCTCCTAAACGAATTACAACACCTTCAATTCCCTTATCAGATACGAGAAGATTAGAACCACGTCCAATCGCTGTCCACTTTGTGTTATGTTTCTTTACTAAATCTAAAGTCTTTTCCACACCAACAACACTACTTGGCAAAATTAGAATGTCAGCCGGCCCACCTATTTTCATAGTTGTATAACGAGCTAACGCTTCATTTTCTAGCACTTTACCAACTTCCGCTTCGACAAGTTCCTTTGCTAATCGTTTCATGATGATCTCCCCCATATGAAATCTCCGTATTACAGTAGTATGCAGGGCATTCACCTAACGTTATTTTGTACAAGTTGTTTCATCACTTCAAATAATTTATTTGCTGCATCAGGCATTCCTAATTGCGTAGCAGCTAGTTTCATATTTTGTAATGTTTGTGTATTTAATAGAATTTCATCAATATCATGAAGAAGAGTTTCAGCAGTTAAATCTTTTTCAAGAAGCATTTTTGCCGCCCCTTTATCGACAACTGATCTCGCGTTTTTCTCTTGATGATTATTTGTCACATAAGGACTTGGAATTAAAATACTTGGCTTTCCTAGCGCTGTCAATTCCGCTAATGTTGTAGCACCAGCACGTGAAACAACAAGATCCACACCAGTAAGTACCTCTGGCATATTATGAATAAATGGTTTAATAATTACATTATTCGGATTCCCTTTTTGTTTCACAGCCTCCATGACTTTATCATAATGCACTTCACCTGTTATATACAATACTTCATAGTTTTTATTACCAAATTGTTCAATTGCTGCCACAAATGCATCATTAATCGGCCTTGCCCCGCGGCTTCCACCAAAAATAAGCACAGACTTTTTAGGAAGAGATAATCCAACAGAGCGCTTCCCTATCATGCCGTTTTGGTTCATCACTTCTGATGCACGTGGATTTCCTGTCATGACAACTTTCGACTTTGGAAAATGTTCAGATGCCGCTTCAAAACAAACAGCTACCTTATCGACATATCGACTTAAAAATTTATTCGTTACACCAGGTACACTATTTTGTTCGTGTACAATTGTTGGAATTCCTAGTTTCGCTGCCGCATATACGACTGGACCACATACATAGCCACCTGTACCAATTACAACATCCGGATTGAAACGGCGAATATACCTTTTACTATCTTGTACACCTGTTAGAAAACGCATCACTGTTTTCACATTATCAAGAGATATTTTTCGTTTAAATCCACTAATGACAATTGATTGAAATGGTATTCCTGCCTTTGGAACAATTGTACTTTCTAATCCATTTTCTGTACCAATGTATAAAAATCTTGCTTCAGGATGTAATTTTTTTATTTCTCTAATTAAAGCAAGAGCTGGATATATATGTCCTCCTGTGCCACCACCACTAACTAATACTCGCACTACAAATTCCTCCGCTTCTCTATTCTACATTCCATTTTATGTATTCGTATATCTATAATCTGTTTTTCCGCTTTCTATATAAAGTTTGATTTCTCTACACATAGGTCGCTGCTGTGAAGAAGAGAAAGTGACTTGCACTTGTCTCTTCCCCCTTAAAAAGAAAGGGTTTAGATTTATATACATACGAAAAACCCTGTCTTATAAACAGGGTTTAATAGCGAGAATGACGACTTATATTCAATAATACGCCAACTGCCATTAACATTAAGGTCAGACTCGACCCACCATAACTTAAAAATGGCAAAGTAATTCCTGTAACAGGCATTAGTCCTGTTACAACACCAACATTAATCATTACTTGAATCGCAATCATCGCCACAATACCTACTGCTAAAAACGTACCATATAAATCAGGCGCTCCTAATGCTATACGAACTCCACGCCATAATAATAGACTAAATAATAATAACACAAACGATCCACCAATAAAACCTAATTCTTCGGATAAAATTGCAAAAATAAAGTCAGTCTGTGGCTCAGGTAAATAAAGAAATTTTTGTCTACTTTGCCCAAGCCCAAGCCCAAACAAACCACCAGGCCCGATTGCAAGTAACGATTGAATAATCTGAAATCCACTCCCAAGTGGATCTGACCATGGATCCAAATAAGAAGTAATTCGTTTCATTCGATATGGTGCCGATGCAATTAATCCGACAAACCCCGCTATCCCTATTAGCCCTAACATCGAAAAATGAAAAACACGTGCTCCTGAAATAAAAATCATTACGATACATGTCCCAACCATTACTGTTCCTGTTCCAAGATCCGGTTGTAACATAATCATGCCAAATGCAACAAATACAAAACCAAGTGCGGGAAGTAGTCCTCGTTTAAAAGAAGTAATTAACTTTTGCCTTTCTGCTAAAAATTTAGCCAAAAAAATAATCATCGCAAATTTCATAAATTCTGACGGTTGAATCGAAAATGCTCCAATTCCAATCCAGCTTCGTGCTCCCCCCCGAACAAGTCCAACTCCAGGAATCAGGACAAGGATAAGGAGAATAAAGCAAACCAGTAAAATCACCTTCGAATAAGTTCGCCATGTCCAATAGTCAATTCTCATAATAAAAAACATGGCAGCTACACCAATTCCCGCAAATAACAGCTGTCGTTTTGCAAAAAAGAATGAATCACCCATCTTATAAGAAGCCCAGACAGCACTTGCACTGTAGACCATTACCATTCCAATTGTTAACAACAAAAGTGTAACGATAATTAAAATAAAATCAGGTGTTTTCTTCATTGGCAATGAGCACCACCTCTTTTAAAGAAGCTTTTTTTAATCTATGTAACAAAACATCAGTAGGTGTTAACCTACTGATGCTTTGTCTACTTTATATAAGTTTATGCACAGCTTGTATAAAAATGTCTCCTCTTTCTTCAAATGTTTTAAATTGATCCCAGCTTGCACATGCTGGTGAAAGAAGAATAACATCTCCATCTGCAGAATGAGCATAAGCTCTTTCTACTGCCTCTTCTAAATTATCGACAGTTTCAATGATATCTAATCCTGCTTTTTCAGCTGCCTTTACTAATTTTGGTGCAGTTTGTCCATATGTCACAATCGCTTTTACATGTTCAAAATATGGAATTAAATCGTCAAATTCATTCCCACGATCAAGCCCACCTGCTAGCAAAATAACAGGCTGCGTAAATGCTGATAACGCCTTTTCCGTTGCTAACATATTTGTTGCTTTTGAATCATTATAAAACTTACGATTATTAATTGTTGTTACATATTCTAAACGATGTTTTACACCTGTAAAGCGTTTTAATACTAGAACAATTGCCTCATTTGCTACACCTAACAATTTAGCAATACTCATAGCAGCTAAAATGTTTTCTAAATTATGTTTACCTGGTAAAACGATGTCCTTAATTTCCACAACTTTCTCACCTTTAAAATAAAGAGCACCATCTTTAATACACGCACCATCTTCAATTACCTTAGTAGCTGAAAATAATACTTTTTGTCCTTTACTATTTGCTGATAAAGCCATTACATCTGTATCATCAGCATTCATTACACTATAGTCAGTCTCAGTTTGGCTTTTAAAAATATTCGCTTTCGCTAAACCATACTCTGCCTTTGTACCATGGTAATCTAAATGCGCTTCAAATAAATTTAAGAATACTGCAATTTTAGGCTGGAATGTTTCCACTCCCATTAACTGGAATGATGAAAGTTCTGTAACAACTACTTCATTTTCTTTCGCAAATTGTGCCACTTCACATGCTACTGTACCTATGTTTCCAGCAATAACAGGATGTTTTTGTCCTTCTTTCAACATCTCGAATGTTAGCATTGTCGTTGTTGTTTTTCCATTTGATCCAGTAATTCCAACAAACGGCGCCTCTGAAACACGATACGCAAGCTCTATTTCTGTCACAATCGGAATTTGTTTTTCTTTCGCAGCAACTAGTAATGGGTTAGAGTATGGAATCCCTGGATTTTTTACAACAAGTGAAATATTTCTTTCTAACAACTCTAGTGGATGACCGCCGCATACAACGTCCATTCCTTTTGCTTGCAATTCTGCAGCTAATACATTATCAGCAAATGGTTTCCCGTCATTTACAATCACATTTGCACCTAAGCTTTTTAATAAAGTTGCTGCTGCATAACCACTTTTTGCAATACCCAATACAAGAATATTTTTATTTTGATAGTCAATTACAGTTTTCAATTACATCCACACCCCGATATAGATTCCTAATACTGCCAATAAAAATCCTACAGACCAGAATGTTACAACAACACGCCATTCTGACCAGCCGCATAATTCGTAATGATGATGCAGTGGACTCATTTTAAAGACACGTTTTCCTGTTGTTTTAAATGAAATAACTTGAATGATAACAGATAATGTTTCCATTACAAATACGCCGCCGATTACAACAAGTAATAGTTCTTGTTTTAATAAAATAGCTACTGCGGCTATTGCGCCACCTAAAGCGAGCGATCCTGTATCCCCCATAAACACCTTAGCTGGATTTGCATTAAATACTAAAAATCCAAGTACTGCTCCTACGACTGCCATACAGAAAATAGCTACTGCATATTGACCTTGCGCAACTGCAATAATACCAAATGCTCCAAATGCGATTGCAGCTGTTCCTGATAATAATCCATCTAGACCATCTGTTAAATTGACTGCATTAGATCCACCAATAAGCATAAATAGCACAAGGATAAAATATGCCCAGTGTAAATCAAATTTAATTTCAGTTCCTGGGATCATTAAATGCGTATCAAATCCCTGTCCTTTTGCGATTACAAAGAATGCAATTGCAATAACTAACTGACCGATTAATTTTTGTTTTGATGTTAAACCAAGATTTCTTTTTTTAACAACTTTTATATAGTCATCTAAAAAGCCAATCAATCCATAACCAAATGTAACTAATAATAATAATGATACTTCCGTACCTAAATGTTTAAATTTAATTGCCATGATAAGTGTTGTCACCATCATAGACACATAAATCACAATACCACCCATCGTTGGTGTTCCTGATTTCTTTTGATGTGATTTCGGTCCTTCATCACGAATACTCTGCCCAAACTTTAACTTACGTAAAAATGGGATAAACAATGGCGAAAGGGCAACTGAAATTAAGAAAGCTACCCCAGCCGTTACTAATAAACCTTGTTCAAGCACATGTAGTCCTCCTCTCATGTTGTCACTCTTTGTTGTTTAGACGTTCATTGATTGCTTCTTTTGCAATTTCACGATCATCAAAATGATGTACGTCTTTTCCAATAATTTGATACGTTTCATGCCCTTTTCCAGCAATAATAATAATATCTTCTGCTTTCGCTTCTGAAACCGCATGGAAGATTGCTTCTTTTCGATCAATGATTACTTCATAATTATTTCCTTTTGCACCTGTTAACATATCATCTAAAATTGATTTTGGATCTTCACTTCTTGGATTGTCTGAAGTCAAAATTGCATGCGTTGCATATTCTGTAGCAACGCCAGCCATAATTGGCCTTTTCGTCCGATCACGATCACCGCCGCAACCAACAATGCAATAAACGTTTCCTTTCGCAAATTGTTTTGCTGTTGTTAACACATTTTCTAAACTGTCTGGAGTATGCGCATAATCGACAATAACTGTATAATCTTGTCCTCCATCCACAACTTCAAAACGACCTGGAACTCCAGTAAGTTTCTTAACAACCTCAACAATCGTTTGTAAAGATACACCTGAAACAAGAGTAGCCGCTATCGCCGCTAAAACATTGTATACGTTAAACTTTCCAATTAACTTCATCGTAACATCTATACTTTCACTTGGCGTAACAAGGGTAAATGTTGTTCCACCACTCGTCATCACAATATCTTTCGCCATAATATCACTATGTGTATCAATTCCATACGTAATAACCGTAGCTGCTGTACTTCTCATATACTCTTCCGCTACTGGATCATCACTATTTAACACAGCGTACTTTTCACGATTATTATGGTAACTATTGCCTAGTTGAGCGAACAACAAACCTTTTGCATGCTTATATTCTTCCATCGTTTTATGATAATCTAAATGATCTTGTGTTAAATTTGTAAATACGGCCACATCATAATCACAACCGTGTACACGACCAAGGCTTAACGCATGTGAAGAAACTTCCATTACAGCGCTATTTACATTTTTCTCAACCATACGGTGAAACGTTTGCTGAAGTGTCAGTGCATCTGGCGTTGTATTTTTCACCTCGAATGTTTCATCACCGATTTTCATATTAATTGTTCCGATTAGCCCTGTTTTATGACCATGCGCTCGCATAATTTCATCCATAATATGCGATGTTGTTGTCTTTCCATTTGTACCTGTAATTCCAATCAAGTGTAACTTATGCGTTGGCTGTTCGTAAAAATAATCAGCTAAAACCGCTAAAGAACGATAGGTATTTTTCACAAGTACAACTGGAACGTCAACATCAATCGGTCTTTCCGCAACAATAGCAGCCGCACCTTGCGCGGCTGCTTGCTTAGCAAAATCATGGCTATCAACCGTATACCCCTTCATACATACAAATAAGCTTCCATTTGTCACTTTACGCGAATCCGCTTCAATGGATGTAATTTCTGGATTTTCTTTTGGAACAACTGGAAAATCATGCAAACATGATACAAGTGTGTGCAACTTCATTTCACTAAACCCTCTCTACATTGTTTATTTATCTCTTACTTAATAAGCAGTTCTCGCCATCCTTCATTCGCTAAAAATTGAGGAAGGAAGCATTTGCTAAGAGTCCGAGAAATCAGACTCGTTTATCAGTGCAGCATATAATAGTTAAGCTGACAAAGTGTTTACTTTATTACTTATGTCTAAGAGCAATATAATCTGTTTTCATAGAAATAAATTTCTATGAAAACAGATATTTATATTAACTCAACTTCCACCAATTGTATCATAAAACACAATCTCTGACCTTTAATTCCCAAAGTAAATTCGAATTTTCGAACCTTCTTTTACTTTCGCACCAGCTTCTGGTGATTGTTTAATTACTTTGTCTCCCTCACCACTTATATCAAGCTGTAAGTCTACAAGTTGCGTTTGTAAATCTTTCTTCTTCATCCCGATTAAATCCGGAACTTCTATTGTAGGGGTATCGCCCCATTTATATTCCTTCTCAACTTGCTCCTTGCGTGGCTCTACTCCCATAACAGGAAGCACATCACGAAGAATATTCCCCACAATCGGCGCAGCAACTACACCACCAAATTGAGTAACCCCCTTTGGATTATCAACCGCAACATACACAACGATTTGCGGATCATCTGCTGGAGCAAATCCTATAAAAGATACAATATAGTTATTATCTAAGTATTTTCCGTCTTTTACTTTTTGGGCAGTTCCTGTTTTCCCGCCAACACGATAACCATCAATATATGCACCTTTACCAGAACCTTTCGCTACAACATTTTCTAACGCATAACGAACTTTTTCCGATGTTTCCTTGGAAATAACTTTTCTTTTCTCAACCGGTGTTTTCTTTCTGACAACTTGATTATTCGATGGATCAACAAATTCTTTCGCAATATATGGTTGGTATAATGTCCCGCCATTTACAGCTGCTGCTACTGCAGCAACTTGTTGAATTGGTGTGACAGAAACCCCTTGCCCGAAGGAAGTCGTCGCTTGTTCAACCGGTCCAACCTTATCTAGATTAAATAAAATTCCTTTTCCTTCTCCTTGTAAGTCAATCCCTGTCTTCTGTCCAAAACCAAAATCACGAATGTATTGGAATAACTTTTCTTTTCCCAGGCGATCCCCAAGCTCAATAAAACCTGGGTTACAAGAATTTTGAACAACTTCTAAAAACGATTGGCTACCATGACCGCCAGCTTTCCAACAACGTAGTCTAGCTCCACCAACTTCAGCTGCTCCATCATCATAAAACGTATCTTTCTCCAAGTCTACTAATTTTTCATTCAAAGCAGCTGCCAATGTAATGATTTTAAAAGTTGATCCCGGCTCATATGTACTCCAAACGGGCAAATTCCGATTAAATACTTCTGGTGAAACGCTCTGAAAATCTGCTGGATCAAAACTTGGGCGACTTGACATACCTAAAATCTCACCATTTTTCGGGTTCATCGCAATTGCTATCATACCATCTGGATTATAAGTAGAATCTGCGATATTCATTTCTCTTTCTATAATTGTATTGATTCGAGAATCGATTGTTAATTTTAAATCTAAGCCAGCCTCTGGTTTTTTGAAATCATCTCCAACATTCGGCATTCTTTGTCCTTTTGCATCCGCAAAAAATCGCACATGACCTTTATCACCATTTAATTCTTTATCATAATATGCTTCTAATCCCATTAGCCCTTGGTTATCAATTCCAGCAAATCCTAGTACATGAGATAAATATTTTCCAAACGGATAATACCGAATGGAATCTTCAGCAATATAAACACCTTTTAAACTTAAAGTACGTACTTCCTTTGCTTTATCATGAGAAATTTTCCTTCCACCTTTATCCAATCTCACAATAGACTCTTTTTTTGTAATCCGTTTATAGATTTCCTCTTTTTGCACACCTAAAACTGCAGCTAACTTCTCTGCAGTCTCTGCTGGTTTTTCAATTTGTCTTGGTACAACAAAGACTGTTGGGGCACTTTTATTTGTTGCAAGCTCCACACCATTTCGATCTAAAATTTTCCCTCGTTCAGGTTCAAAAGTAATATTACGACTCCACGAATCTTTCGCACGATCTGTTAACATATTTCCGAGAAAAAACTGTACATATCCAAGACGAATATCAATAATTGTAAAAATGAGTATACCCGATATAAGTATAAAAATGAGTCTTTTTCTAACAGTTACATTTGATACACGCATATTGGAACAAACCTCCTTTACGCCTAGCTTGTTCCAATATATGCTTGTACCTGTTCGAATAGAACCTCTCGCATTTCTTACACCTAAAACATTATGGTTTTTCTGCCTCTTGTTGTGGTTCAAGCGGTGGTACCAGTGTTACAGCTAATTCCGTACCTGCTTGTAACGGCGTTCCTTCCGCCACACTTTGGTCTGTCACATATCCTGTACCAGATGGTTTCAAATTAAGATTTAACGTTTTCGCTAAATTCATTACATCACGAAGTGCCCATCCTTGTACATTCGGCATCAACGGCTTATCTCCTACTAAGAAGACTCGATCGCCCTTCAATGTTTTTTCAGTTGCTTTTGGTACCTGTTGTTTTACTTTTCCTTCACCTAGTATAATCGGTCGGAATTTGGCTTTTTCTAACACTGCCTTTGCCTCTTCCATTGTTTTCCCAGTTACATCTGGAACAACCGTCTGCTGTTCTTTCACATATTTCTTCGCATCTTTTACTTCATTCGGTTTAATTTTCAAATACTCTAAGCTATTTTTCGTTACAGATTTAAACATTTCTGCAAGAGGTTGTGCTCCGTATTCATTATCTTTTAATTTCGGTTGCTTTATTGCAAAGTAAACAATTAACTGTGGGTCGTCCATTGGTGCCATACCAAGGAATGAGAAAATATAATTTTCTCTTCCAGTCATATATCCACCTTTTCCATCCGGAATTTGTGCTGTTCCTGTTTTACCACCAACAGAGTATCCATCGATTTTATACGCATTCCCTGTTCCTTTTGGTGATGTAACAACACGTTCTAATAATTGCCTTACTTGTGCTGCTGTTTCCTTTGTAACTGGTTGTCCTACTTCTTCTGGTTTATGCTGTAAGTCCACTTTATTTGTTATTGGGTCTACAATTCGATCAATTGCATAAGGTTTCATCATTTTTCCATCATTTGCAATTGCAGTCGCAGCTTGTACAAGCTGTATCGGCGTTACAGTAGACCCTTGCCCAAAGGCCGTTGTTACCTGTTGAATTTGCTGATCAAATATAATCGTATTTTCTCCTTCACCAGGTAAATCAATATGCGTTTTTTCATCCAATCCAAATTTGTGAATATATTGACGGAAACGATCCGGACCAAGTTTTTGATCCCCTAAAATAGCAAATGCAACGTTAGAGGAACGCTCAACACCTTCATCGAATGTAATAGATCCCCAACCTGCACCACCGTTATGATCTTTTATTTTACGATTCCCAACTGGATATGTACCTGATTGGTAATATTCTTGACCGTTATATACACCTTCATTAATCGCCGCAGCTAATGTGAAAATTTTCATAGTAGATCCTGGCTCATATGCATTTGCGATTGGATCATTTAAATAGTATTCAATATTACGCTTATTCGGATCATAACTAGGCCGACTAGACATCCCAAGTATTTTTCCAGTTTTCGGATCCGCAACCACTCCAATTAGCATAGAAGGTTCATAATGCTGCTCAGCCGCTTTCATGGCATCCTCTAAAAAGCCTTGAATACGTTGATCAATTGTTAAATACACATTTTCCCCATTTTTCGGCGGCTTTACATTTTGTTTTCCTCCATCAAGGGAAACCCCATTACGATCTCCTGTATATGCTACACTCCCGTTCGAAGCACGCAAGTACTTATCTAAGCTCTTTTCTAATCCGAATTTCCCCTCTGCAATTCCTTTATCATCAGGTTTTGCAAAACCTAACACATAAGATGCAAAATCTCCATTTGGATACACCCTAGCTTTTTCTGTAACAAATGAAATACCTTGTATATTAAGACTTTCTATTTGTTCTTTCTTCTCTTTCGTCAAGTTCTTTCCTAGCGTTCCGAACTCCACCTGACTCTTATCTTTGTTTAAAGCGGCTAAAATTTCTTCTTCACCTGACCCAAGTACACCTGCAATTTTTTTTGCAGCATCCTCTTTATCTTTTACAGGTTTTTCACCTTTCAGCTGCGCAACAATCTTGTATGAGTTCGCATCTTGCGCTAACACATGTCCATTTTGATCATAAATCGTTCCACGATTCGCTTCAAGTACACCATTTTTATTATGCTTTTCTTGTGCAAGTTTCTTTAAATCCTGACCATGTACTGTTCCTGTTGCTTGAATATAAAAGAATCGGGCTAACAACACCAAAAAGAGCAGGAGGAAAAATATCATAAAGTAACCTGCTCCTTTATTGGTATGAATTTTGTTCATATTCGTCTTCATTTTTCTTCACACCTACTATATTAATGTAAACCTTTCACATTATTCGCATTAATTTCTAGCCCGTGTTTTTTTGCAATCTCTGCGATACGCTCATAGCGACTTAATTTTTCTACTTCAGCTTGTAATTCTTGATTTTCTTTTTGTTTTTTCACAATTGTACTCTCTATTTTTGCTGCTTCCGCATCAACTTGGTACAGTCCCGCTTTATTTCCAATAAAAGCAACGCAAGCATATAATAAAAAGCCAACAAAAGCCACATATAGTAATTTCTCAATTCTTGTAATTTTTGTTTTCACCTTTGGTTGTACTTTTTGCTGCGGAGCTTGAGATTGTACTTGTACTTGTTCTTGTACTTGTTGTTGTTTATACTTTACAGCTAAATTTGTCATACCTCTCTCTCCTTTTTATCGTTTTTCAGCGATCCTTAACTTCGCAGAACGCGCTCGATTATTCTCTTCTAACTCTTCATCAGAAGGTAAGATTGGTTTTCTTGTGACAAGCTTTAGTTTTGGCTTAAACTCATCAGGAATAATTGGTAAGCCTGGCGGAAGCTGTGGCGTTGTACTATTTCGTTTAAATGTTGTTTTACAAATACGATCTTCTAATGAGTGGAACGTAATAACACTTATTCTTCCACCCGGCTTGACCATTTCAATTGCAGATTCCAACGCTTCCTCAAATACTTTCAATTCATCATTTACAGCAATACGAATCGCTTGAAATACTCGTTTTGCAGGGTGTCCCCCCGTTCTACGAGCTGGAGCAGGAATTCCTTCTTTAATTAACTCCACTAACTCTGCTGTCGTTTCAATCGCCTTATTCTCGCGATACGCTTCAATTTTCCTTGCAATCTGCTTTGAAAATTTTTCTTCACCATATTGGAAAAAGATTCTTACGAGTTGTTCATATGACCAGTTGTTCACAACATCATATGCTGTTAATGAGGCATCTTGATCCATCCTCATATCTAAGGGTGCATCATGATGATAACTAAAGCCACGTTCTGGTGTATCTAATTGTGGGGATGAAACACCTAAATCAAATAAAATTCCATCTACTTCTGTTATTCCTAGTTCATGAAGTTTTTCTGACAAATAGCGAAAATTACTCTTCACTGTTATAAATTGATTACCATAAGAAGAAAATTTTTCTTTCGCATTTTGAATCGCAACTTCATCTTGGTCAAATGCAATTAATTTTCCCCCTTCCGTTAGTTGGGATAATAAATAGGAACTATGTCCTCCACCACCTAGCGTACAATCTACATATGTACCACCTGGCTTTATATCCAAACCATCTACTGTTTCTTTTAAAAGAACTGTTACGTGTTTAAACATTGTTGCACCTACTTTTTGCAAAATAATTACGTTGAATGTATCACTTGTTCCCTTTTAATACCATACACAATATGTTGGGAAATTAACGCTATGAAAACATGTCACATCCAACTTGGCGTTAGTGGAAATCTAATGTCCACTAATCGCAGTTTCACTTTATTATATACTAAATTTTATCATCTTTTGCGGGAAATTAAATAAAAACATGTCGAAAAACACAATAATGCGTTTACATTTTGTTCTATTTTGTCATATACATGCGTTTTGTTCTCCATATCACACTCTTGTTTGTATAGTTTGATAATTCAGTTTTTCGCTTTACATTTAATTCCACAAATCAAAAATAAAATCCTGCTCCTAAGAGCAAGATTTTATAGTTTTATAATATGATGTTTCCCGTCCCAAGAGTACGATTGTTTCGTTACCCGTTCAACAAAATCTAATCCAAACTGATTTAAATAATAACATATATTCCATACACGCTCCTGCGGTGCGCCTAACGGACGGAGAGCGTATTGTACACGCCTGAATTTATTCAGCTCTACTTCATTTTTTTTCTCAACATTCCGCTTTAACATTCTTTCTAACAATTCAATTTGCTCTTTAATTTTCCGCTCATTTTTCTCAGCAAATTTCTGCATTCCTGGGTCTATTTTTGTTACAAACTGTTGTAAAGAAGTATGAATATCGATCATTTTCTCTGTCGCTTCTATAAATCGTTCACCAATCGGCTCTTCTATTTGATTAGAAAGCCACTCTTCACGTAACATATCTATACTCTTTACAAACAGATCACTCTCTTGTAATTGCAAATCGTGTAAATCTGTTGAAATATCACGTTCCACATAACTAATTGTGAGCCTTGGAATAACCGGAGGTACCTGAAATCCGAACACATGAAATACTCGTTGCAATTCACTCCAGTAAGCAATTTCACCAGGCCCTCCAATAAATGCTAATGTCGGAAATATATATTCTTGCATAAGTGGTCTCGTTACAACATTATTACTAAATCGTTCCGGACTTCTTTCCATTTCCGCTATCAATTCTTCATACGAAAATGAATAAGCACCATCTTTCCCAACAAATTGCCCATTCTCTTCTTCTAACAACACACGTTCTTCATCAATTTGCATAAATATGTGTACCGCATTTGATTTTGTTTCAATAATCGGTTTATATCCTTGTTCTCTTATTAATTGCTGTTGTTTATGAAGACTCATTTGCACTTCTTGATATCGACTTAATATTTGTTTAAAAAAAGAGACTTCCAATTTTCTTAACGCTGGATGATGTGAATCAACAAGAATCAAGCCTGAATCTACAAATAATTTCATAATAAGATGCGCAAAGAAATCCACATAAGTACGCGAATTCTGCAAGGCATCTTCAACAAACTGTAATACGTCCTTTGTAAAATTCGTTTCTGGATATGTTTTAAAAATTTCTTCAATCCACTTTCTACAATCTTCTTTTGAAAGCTCAGACTCAGATGCACTCGCTTTTTTTAGAAGACGATCATGAAAAATCGTCTTTTTTATTTTTTTATTTTTCGTTACAAACACATGATTAATTTCATCGATATCATGATCTTCACCAGCAATCCAAAAAACAGGAACGACACGTACTCCTAAACTCGCCTCTTTTTCTTTTGCAAGCTGTAAAATCGAAATAATTTTATGCACTGTATAAAGAGGGCCTGTTAATAGTCCCGCTTGCTGTCCTCCAACAACAACATATGTATTTTCATCCGCTAGCGCCTTTATATTCTGAAGAGTATGCTCTCCAGCATGTAAATTAGTATTATACTCTAATAAATGTGCCACTAAATCTTGACGGAAAAACTTCTTATTACGCAAATCATGCAGACGTTGCCCGAATCCTTCTTCTGTCAACGGATAATCAAAGTATGCCTGCGCTTCTTTCTTACCCTTCATATAGTCCGCCACAACACCTTGTAGTGGAACAGAGATCTCTTTTATCTCCATATAATTCTTCCTTTCCTATCCTGTTCTCTCACCAATCCAAATTGTAGTCAATGTTTCATGTAAAAGCAAAGAATATCTCTTATACTTCTAATCCCTTTATGGAATTGTATACAAATTGCAGTACTGGAACTTGTTTTTGCTGTTTTCTTGCTTCCTCCATCACATAACCAATAATAGCGTCAATTTCCGTTTCCCGGCCCGCTCTTATATCAGCTAACATAGATGATGTATTACTGGCTGTGGTTTCACATACACGACAAACCAATAGCCACAAATCTTCTTTTCTTTCCTCCCCTACAAGAAACACGACCTCCTGAAATATTTGCTCCATGACTCTATAAAAATAAGGGTTCGACAGCAACACTCCGTTTTGTATACCAAATAAAGCTGTTAGCGGATTAATGCATACATTTATTACAAGTTTATAATACATCGTCTGTTTCCAATCTTCTTCGACTTGCACCGAAAAATATTTTGGAGAAAAACAATCTAATAGTGAATCAAATTGAGACAACTCTCCATTTACCACCCCAAATTTTGTAACCCCTACTCCTGTATGATTCACTGTATATTTATTTTCTTTTTTTGCTCCATGCTCTACAATTCCCACTGCTATATTTTCACATTTTATTTCTTGCAAGATATGCAAATGAGACATCCCATTTTGCAAAAAGATAATCCGTCTTTGTTCTTTTATAAAAGGAAGAATATTCACTAGATGATATTGTTTTACAGCAACGAACAGATAGTCCATTTGTTCATCTACAATATTCTCTAAGGGCATAGCATTTATAAATACCGTTTCCATTTCTCCCTTACGAATACACTTTATTCCCTCCTGAACTAACTTTTCAGCTTGTTCTACCGTTCTTGTAAATAATGTAACATCCTGTTTGTTCTTTTTTAAATAAAATGCAAAAAGCAGACCAATCGCTCCCGGACCAACAATCCCAATTTTCATCTCTATCCTTCAGAAGCTCCTAACCGGTACCAAAATAAATTATATCCTACCATCAACTAGAAGCCTTCTGATTCCCCCCTCTCTATACTTGTCCTAACATTGATTATATCTTAATTTATATTTCAACAATCGAAAGTACATTTCATAAATATGTAGAAATCCCCTTCCTATGACTAGTGTAGCAAACACTTCAAAAAAATACCGAAAGAAATATTCTATTTTCTTCATAAAAATGAAAAAATGAGTTATAATATTATTGAAAATATTTATACTTTTCTTTATTTTACAAACTAAGAAGAGGATGTGATGTAATGACATTCCCAAAAGTTGAGCGCTTGCTCATCAATTATAAAACGCTAGACGAATTTAAAAAATTTAAGGGCTGTGGTGCCCAAGAACTCTCCATGTTTGAAGAATTACAAGCAAATATTATTGAAAATGATAGCGAATCTCCCTTTTACGGCATTTATTACGGCGGATCCCTTATCGCACGTATGAGTTTGTACATGAGGAGAAACGGTGAGTCCAACTCTGAGATTGCTGGACCTTACGTAGAACTTTCAAAACTTGAGGTGTTACCAAACTTTCAAAAACAAGGTTTTGGTCAAATGCTTGTTAACTATGCAAAACAACTACAATTTCCAATCAAAACAACTGCCCGTATACACTCTGCTGCGTTTTGGGATAAACAAAATTTCGAGCAAGTATCAACGGCTGATGGCGAATTTTATATTTGGCATCCAGAAACTAATTTGAATGCGGTTACAAACGAAGAATCCGCATAAATAAAAACAGCTGTTATCAGCTGTTTTTATTTTTTCAACTTTTCTAATGTTTCATGCTCATGAATCGTATCTCTTTCTTTTGTCTCTAACACCATCACACTTCTTTTTCGATCAATATAATCAAGCAAAGTACGATACTCTTCTTCATATACAGATAAACGCTGAAGAAGCCATTCCTTTTCCTTTTGTAGCAATTCAATTTTTTGATGTAATTCTTTTACCTCTTTTTCATCTTTATATTTTTGTAAAAAGGTAATAACATCATCTAACGTAATCGATACAGGAGAAAGGTCCACAACTTTCGGTTGCCTTACTTCATAACTTTCTGCCTTACGAATTTGTTTGGCCTCTTCAATACGTTCCTTATATTGCTTTCTAACGTAAGAATTCCATCTAAATCCACATGCTGCAGGTGTACGAGATAAATGCCTTCCTACCTCTTTAAATGCGGAAAGTTGCGTTCCACCTTCACGAATATGCCGGAGTACCACTTCTGCCAGAAGTAAATCTTCATCATCAGTCCATGCATCTTGTCTTGTTGTCGCCATTCCTCTAGTCCTCCTTATGCATTTTTTATTAAGCATATGCAGTTACTAGAAAAGATAGAATACCAACATGTAAAGTTAAGACAAAAAAAATAAACGTAGAAGATATTCTTCTACGTTTATTTCTGCAATTACTTGCTGATTACTTCTTTACCTTTGTAAGTACCGCATGCTTTACATACACGGTGAGCTAATTTCGCTTCACCACAGCTTGGGCACTCTACCATACCAGGTACTGATAATTTGAAATGCGTACGACGCTTTCTTTTTACTGTTTTAGAAGTTCTTCTAAAAGGTACAGCCATTCTTCCCACCTCCTTAAAAGAAATAGTTATTTTCATATGAAGGCCTGAACCAGTCTTCCGATTATTTGTCAAAAAACTTCGCAAGTCCTGCCAATCTTGGATCAACAGGCTTTTCTTTGCTTTCTTCCGAAATCACTTGCCAGTCTTGACCTTGCGTCGGTGCTCCACCGGAAACATCATCACTGAAAATTTGCATTGGAATCTCCAAAAGTATATTTTCCTTGATTATAGGGAGTAAGTCAAGTACTTCTCCTTCTAAGTAATGGATTTCCGCTTCCGTTTCATACTCTTCTGCTGAAGTTTGGAACACCTCAGTTGTTTTAATGTCAAATGGTAATGTTACATCTACTAAAGAGCGAGAACATGGTAACACCATGCTTCCAGTTATATGTAGATGAAACGTAAACTTACTAGAGCCAAAATCAACTCTACCTGTTACATGAACAGGACTAATTTTACGAATTTCTTTCTCGACTTCTTTTAGCTCACTTACATCTACCATCTCATCCAATGTCAATCCTTTATGTCTCAATTTGTTTAATTGATGGATGGACCATTTCATATCATATCACCTCAAGGCAACAAACAAAATTATAGCTAGCCATTTTATATTTGTCAATGTTTTTTCTTTACACCCCTAAGGATGCATTGTGTCCATTATGTTATAAAATAAGTGTTTTTGTCTAGCTATATTTTATATTTTAGACAAAATGGACATAAAGTAAATAATAAATGTGGTACAAGCTGTGGTCAATGTGGTACGTGTGGTCAAAAGAGAGCGGTTAAAAATAACCACTCTCTTCTTATATATATTCCCTTAAATTTGAATGTGATTAAAATTCCTGAATTACATATACTTTTACAAACACATCATATTTTGCTGCCAGTTGTTCCAATTTCTTTTCTCTATATTTTGTAATCGTGAAGAAATGGATCACTGGTACTTTTCCGTTATATTTTTGTTTATAAATTTTTGTGAACTCTTCATAACATTTTAACTTCTCATTATTTACTACCATTTTTTGCGTACGATCTATTTCTACAACATGAAGTATTCCCTCTTCATCTCGAAACTTCACATCTGGAATAATCTTTTTCTTCTTTTCATCTTTTATATATCTAATCTCTGCTTCCACTTGCCAATCATCAGGACAATACAAATGCAACCATGCTTCATTACGCAAAATGGCATGCGCCACTTTTCCATGATGCACAACTTTTCCTTCCCCAAATAACTTATGTCCTAATTGATTTAAGTAATATACATACTCTTTATTATGCATTACTTTACTCGTATAGTTAGACAAGTCTTTCATAATACGATTTGCATTTCTAATCCCCCCCATATCATGCACACACATTAAATGCCTTCTTGTTGCAAATTGAAGCTTCCTAATCGTCGCAAGTATCATCATTTGACGGTTGATCTGTACGTGCGTTTGCATTCTCATATTTCTCCACCTCGTATTGTTTTAAATGATTCCACATCATTTCATTACTTATATAAGGTACTTGAATTTCAGTAAGCCTATCTGTTTTGAAAATCGCACGACCTGGAATGCTTTGTATCGATTCCAACCCTGGTTCATCAATAACTACACTTGATGCTGTTTGAGTAGGTAATCTAAATCCTAGCTTAGCATCACTATTTTGTTTGACTTGACGTGGCAACGTGTCACCAGTTGGATATTGTGTACAAAAAATCAGTCTAAAACCAAGCGCACCGCCTATACGTGCAATATGAGAAAGCATTTGTTGGCAAGCTCCTAATAACTTTTGCCTCTCTTTCCTCATATTTTTTTCTGGACAAAGTTCTGCTCCCTCATCCACGATGATAAAGTACCGTTCCTTTATATTTGTTTCTACGACATTTGTATAATGTTTATCCTTCATGTAACTCATTTTTTCTTCCATCTTCTCAAGAATGTTATTTAATACTGTGAATGCCTCTATTGGTTTCTCAGCAATTGATTCCACTTGTCGCAAATTCTTATATGGTCCAAATTCTAAACCGCCTTTCAAGTCAATGATATATAGATGAGTATGATCTGGTTGCGCTAAAATCAGAGAAGTAAATACATTCTTTAAAAAGACTGTTTTCCCCATTCTTGTAAGGCCACCAAGTGTCATATGAGGAGTTTTATCAAAATCATGATAAATTAACTGTTCTAAACTTTGCCCCATTGGCACACACCACTTCCCCTGCTGTATTAAATCTGTAGACCAATTCCACTTCTCAGGAATTTCTTTATGAAATACACGGATATTCAACTTATAATTATCGTACTGAATGCGTACAGGTTTTCCTAACCCCTCACTTACTACGTCTTCAACTTTTCGAATGAGTTTACTCGGCATTCCAACAGGTAATTTATATACATAAGTCGTACTTCTATCATCATCAATTTGTTTTTGGAATTTTGGATATTGAAGTTTATCTTCCCTTTTTATTGCAATTCCACTCACTTCAAAGAATACTTGTATTTTCTTCCGATAGTCATTTTCACTTCCGAACTTCTCACTATACAAAGCGTAAATTAATGCCACCGTAGGGACAAATAATAACTCCAACATAAAATCACTCCTTATATCCCTCTAATAGAGGGTATATATCCCTGTTTAAAAGAAGATGTGAATACAAGCTCATCCCCTTACACTATATGTGATTGAGAGTTTCCACATCGTATTCCTTCATAGAAACAAAACGAGAACATAACGTAGAAGGTATAAGAATGAGCCCGTGAGCGTTGTGTACAAAGTAATACGTGGAAGCCAATGTGGAACACTCTTCCCCATTTTTTCTGCTACCTTCATTGCAACTACTGACAAACCTGTTGCCGTCCAAATAACTACCGCTTCCCCTGCGAGTGTCATATCTATTCCTCCTCTTCTTTCTCACGGAATATAATACCTTTTTTCGTAAGGACTGCATCATAACAATCCATTAAAGTTTCCCAATTTAGAATGTCTTCTTCCTCACCGTATAGATCCTCTTCAATAACCTGAGATAAACTGAAATATCTTTTATACTCCTTGTTATTGAACACTTCATGATTTTTCATGTGATTCATAATTGATTCCGTTTCTAATCTTGATTTAGATTCGTTATACATTTGACGTAATTCTTTTGAAGGATGTAAATATGGAGTTGTATTCAAGTGGTTATACTGCCAACGCATGTAATCCTCTCCCCTCTTGATGTCCTTAGTTCCACTTGGTATTCCTCGTGGTCTTGATATAGGTATATGAACTAGAAAGAAGGATTTTGCCTGTCCAAGTAAAAAAATAAAAGAAAGACCTAGTACTTTTTTGTTAGGAGGATAAAATATTATGCGAAGTCGTTTAAAAGAAATTTTAGATAGCAAAGGTTTCAAGTATAGCTTTATTGCAAAAAAAGCATCAATTTCAAATTCAACTATGACAAACTTAATTAAAGGAGCTACGCCTACATTACCTGTTGCATATCGTATTTCCAAGGTGCTCGAATTACATATAGAGGACATTTGGTTTGAAGAAGATTAAAAAACATGCACGTACAGTGATAAGAAATAACCCTTCTAAAATGTTACATTAATTGGTATGATTTACTTAATTCAAGGGGGCGGTTTTATGGAATTGCGAACAACTGCGGATGGTAATTCTTATATTATTGAAGTTGAGAAAAAGAAGGCTTCAAAAAAGGGGATTGTAGCAAGAACATTATCATTTTTAACAGGAGTATTCTTTTTAGTTATAGGAATTATCTTATGTTTAACCATAATTGGTGCAATCGCTGGTATACCGTTAATTATCTTTGGGTTACCTTTTGTTGTTGGTTCTTTGGGTTTTCAGCGTGTGGATTGTCCTAACTGCAATAGAAAACAGACAGTAAAAAAAGGGATTGGCAATTTTAAATGTCATAGCTGTAATAAAAACACTTTAATCGAGTGGAAATAACAAGGGGAAAACTAATATGAAAGCTATTCGTTCTATTTTTAACGCATTTCGTATATTGAGTAAAATCATAAATCCTATATTAAAGACATTATCTAAAAGTAAATTTTAATTACATAGAAATAAAAAAAGCCGTCAAATGACGGCTCTTATTTTTTACTTCACATGTACATAGGCTTCGTTTGTAGTAATATAGTATGTCTGTCCTTTGCTATTGTGTACTTTATATTGTGATGATCCATTGACAGTTACCTTTGCATCGATTGTAAATCCTAATCCAGCATCTAAAGTACCAGCAACATTTTTATCTTGCCAAGATGGAGAATCGTAGAAACGTAGGTTGTCCACTTTAGAAACAACGCGTTTTCCTACTATCGGATTAACTGGCTCTTTCTTTTCAAATTTGATATAAGAAGGATTGTTATATACCCACTGATTTCCACCAAGATTTAACCAACCATCTTTTTCGCCCCATACTTTATAGGATTCTGGTTTGTTTAACTGACGAATAACAGAATAACTTGCACCTGGTCCTTTACGAAGATTTACATTATAACCCTCAATATATGCAATGCCTTCCACATTTGCAACAGGTTCGCCTGGTTTGGATGGTTTTTCAGGAACAGAAACATCCACACTAGAATTATTGTATGCACGTTGCACATCAGCTCGGAATTGAGTTTCTGATACACCATGACTACGTAAATAATTAAGTGGATCTTCATGGTCTGTGCCGCCAAGATATTTCGTTACATCATAGTGAGTCCACAATCCTTTTTCTACAGATAGATTGTTATCTTTTAAGATTTTTGCAAGAAGCTTTACATATTTATCATAGCTGCGTTTAAATTTCTCATAGTCTTTTGTTTCGCATAGTTCTACATGTACAAAACGTTTATTCGCACCTGGTCCAGCACCATAGGCAATGTATTTTGTATCAGCAATTTGGATTGTTTCATTCCAATCTACTGCGTAATGAACGAAAGCTGAACGCCATGTACGAGTTTCATACTTTTGGATATTAATAGCTGGAGCTTCTGGAGTTGCTGTACTATGTGCCACAACACCCTCATAAGCACCTACACCATAACGATAAGGTTGTTTTGGTAAATCTGGAATAATAAGCGTTCTGTCAGCAAAAGCACTTGTTGTAATGGATAATACTAAAACAATGGCTAATAAAACTGATGAGAACCCTTTAAATGTTTTTCTCATTTTGCATCAGCATCCTTTTTTAAAATTTTTGTGTGGTCAAATAATCCACTTGCTGACAGTCCGATGATGATTCCTTGAAATACATTCATTTTCAAATCTTGTGGCAAAAATAAAACGCCTAGCGCAATGCCAAGCGTTAAATTTAATAACGGAATATATTTTGTTTGTAACCCTATTGTTTTTGCAATCTGCGAAAGACCCACTACAATGGCAATCATTACGCTTATTTCAATCATTACATACCACCTCCTTTCAATAAGAAAGTGAGAGCTGTTCCAATAATTCCACCCACAATAAGACGTAGAATCCAGGTAGTGTTAGCACTGATTTTATCTAGTTGTTTATTGATATTATCAATGTCCTTTTCGTTACCTGTTGTACGCATTTCTAAACTTTTAATATCAAACTTTATTTCTTTAATTTCTTGCTTCATTTCCAGTACATCTTGTTTAATTTCTTGTAATCCCTCCACATTGACCACCCCTTTTAGGCAAAATAAAAAAGCCTACTTCTGTACGCTTTACAACCAATCAATAATAACGGTTCCGTCTTTTTCGAGTTCTTCATAGAAATTTAATTTTGTAATCTCTTCAAACTCAGCAATAGTTATATATTTTACTCTTACAGCTCTTAACATTTGATTTACAGTAACACCACAAAACCAAAACATCTTCCATTTTTCATAGTATTTGCTCGGCATTACGTTCACCTCATTCTGTTTTTCCTAATTCTAGATCAGCTACTTGTTTTGCTAAGAATTCAACTTGATCTCGTAATTTTTCAAGTTCAGTCGGCTCTTGTGGTTTCGGTTTGTTCAATTCATCTAATTCTTCTTGAGTTATGGTTTCAACCCACTTTCCATCTTGAAAAACAGGTTTCCAATTCGGTTGCGGTAATGGTAGCTCTGTTGAGTTTTCAGGAATATCCTTGTATATCTCATTCAAACCAATAACTTCACCATCGCCATTTACCACATCTTCGTATATAGGGTAGAAAAGTCTATCTTCTATATAAGCTCCTGTTTCTATGTCATATACGTGTACAATTTTCAAAAATCATCACCTCCTATCTTAAATGATGTAAGTAAGTGTGAATCTCCATAGCGAAACCGTATCCTCAATATTCTCAATATAGACATCACCATTAGGCTTTACAATCACATAACCTTCTTTTAATGCCAGTCCTACAAAGTAACTGCATGTAAAGAACATTTCTCTGCCTGGACGGAATAACTCTGGAATATTCGCAATTATCTGTTTGTTTTTAAAGCCAGTAATAGCACACTCGATACAAACTACTTCTCCGGATCTCTTCACAGCTGATTGAGGTTGAGTACTCTGCTGTTGTACACCATTTAACAAAGTCAATGGAACCCAGTTTGTATCAGACGTTTGTTTAATGGTACCGTCCGGTTTAATTCGAAATGCCTTAGTAAAATCCCAATCACTACCACCAACAGTTGCACTAGGTACAAATGTACACTCTCCATTACTAGATTGGTACATTCGCCAACGTAAACTTGATGCGCCACCACCTTGAATGATACCTGACCCTAACGAGTCAAACATTGCCGATCCTGAAGTTTTTAAGTCACCCGTCATCGTATCGCCTGTTTTTGAAACCTGTTTCGCATCACCTGCATCCACTTGTGCAGTAGTTGCATGTTCTACCCACCCAAGCCAATTTCCATTATCTAAGTAATTTGTGAAAAATTTTCCTTGATAATCTTTAGCCCATACAAATCCATGATTAATAGAATTTAAGTAAGAGACTCCTCTCCAAGATTTATTATTAGGTGTTTGACCTTGCACCCCAGTTGCACAATAAATAGTGTTCATACCTTTCCCTTTTACCACAATTTCATTTAAAATATTCTTGGAAACATCACTAACTGAAATGGTTTGTCCGCCATCATCAAGCGTGATTTTCGGAACTTGTACATTATTTGCAGCAATTTGCTGTTTCAATTTTATAATCTCCGCATTCGTTGCATCAATTTCTTTTCGATAACCAGCTACAGCTTCAAGAGCTTTGTCAAAATCGGAAATATAATTCTCCATTTTTATTTTTCCTTGCTTTACATCCACACTTAGCAACACTTTCATATCTTGTGTAGTAAAACGCTCTTCACCTTTTTCAAAAGCAAAATAAGCAACCCAGACATTCGCAGAAACAGCCGCTGCCGAAAATGTATATTCAAAAACACCGTTTGAAGCATCTATAATTTTGCAATCATCACGGATGAAACTTCCTAAATTGTTTCCGGCTTCGTACTTAATCGTATAACCTGATAGATTATAAGGATAACCTTTATCTTTAAGTGATACAGTTAATTTCAGACCATTTTTATCATTAATTCTTGAAGTAATAACCTTTGTAAAGTGAGGATCTGCTATATCAATTGTTAACGTTTTTGATCTCACTGTGTAACCATCCTTTCTAACACTAGTACTCTCTCTTCTAAATCATTGTTTTTTTGTTGTAGCTCATGGATTACACGTTCTTGCTCAGCATTTCTTTCTTGTAACTTTTCTATTTCCGCATCATGTTTTTCTTCAAGCTCTTGTACAGCCTTTACGGTTAGTAAAGCTGTGGAATATAAATGAGTTCCTGTTCCAGCCTTATCTACAAACACATCATCACATTCATCAACAACAAAACCATAATATTGTTTTATATCTCGTTTTGTAAGTGGCGGATCATTAGGAGCTTTATTCTCTCTCATTTCATATAATTCATTTACATCACTTTTGTAATTAAACTCTCTCACTTTTGCATTTCTAATCTTCTCTAAAGCTGAAAATGGAACATCACGAATATTCGATTTGTATTCTCTTAGTGATGGACTTATTATATGAGCTTGGACTGAACCAAAACCAACGCCCTTATCTAACACTTGAAAGATTCCAGATTGATTAGCAAGTAAAGAATTCCTCAATATTACAGTAGGTAACTCAAGATCTGTATAATTGTCATAACCAGTGACTCCTAATGACATAGAAGCTGCTGATTCATCACCCTTCATAAACCTAATCTTACCTGTTTTAGACTGTAATACTGCATATTCGTCCCCGTGCAATGTACATATTCTTTTCTTTCGATACATTTCTAAATACGAACTATACACTACATATGGAGTGGGATCATTTGGTTGGTATTTAACGCTATCTACAATTCCGAACCTGCCAAATGAATCATTGTTAGAAAAGTGACTATGTGATACATATAAAGAACCTAGCACACCTTCAGCTGTATTATCCCCACCAAAAATATATTTAGCTTCTATATTTCCAGCTAATGTTTTGTGGTATCCAAAAAACGCCCTAACAAGTCCACCCTCATAAAGTCGTATAAATTGATCGTCGATGCTAACAAAAGTTTTAGAATTTGATGTTTGGATCGTTACCCCTTTTATTAACTGTCCGTTTAACAAGTTAGCATTAAGTGTTCCAGCTGTAATAAAATCAGCAACAATACGTCCATCCATAGTAATTGCGGTTCCGTATGGACCATTAATCCCTGTGGAAGAATAACCCAATCCATTTATGTTCCATTGCCATACTTTTTTTGCTGTCATCTCGTCTTCTGTATCCATGATTAAAATTCGATCTGGATAATTACGTACATGACCACCAAAGCCACTATTTATAAGGCTCGTTGCATGTTCTTTTGCTGCTTCAAGTATAGAAGTGGGCATATCAGATATATCATTTTGTATTTGGTCAACTTTACCTGCTATATCAGTAAATGACGCTTTGTAATTTCCTATTGTAATATTCTTGTACTCTTTCTTTATTGGATCATATTTATATGCTATAACTTTCGCTTGAACATTAATTCCGTCTTCAATGTGTTTAACAGTAACAATGTCACCCATCCACACATGTTGCAAAATAGCATAATCTTTATACTCTTCGGTTTGTGAAAGCTCTTGAAATTCCACCTTATATGTCCCTTTTGGTTGGTCCACATGTTGTACATCAAACATTTCTTTAGCTGCTTGACGTAATAATTTATACGCTTCTTCAAGCGGTACCGCATCGGGATCCTTTGCATTATCGCCAATAGCTGCCTTTATATGCTTAAATTCCACAACTCTAATTTTAGGGTGCGGATACTTATTAATTAGAGGGCTATCCACATATTTCTCTGGTAAAAATAATCCGTCAAATCCTTGTGGCATAATACGAGTAACTGGACTTTTCCAGTCAACATTACCTTCATACCCCAATAGGTCTTTCTTATGTTGAATGACAACTCCACGATCTATCCCACGATTAACTAACATCTTTACATCGAAATTATCTCTTTTTAATTCTCCTCCCCAACGATTCAAGAAGGAATTATCCTGGCTTGTATCTAAAATAGCCTCAACGGGATTTTTTCGTACAAGTCGCGCACTGGCAACACTTCGAATATCTGATGAGAAATTGAATTGATGTGCATATTGGCAACCACTTGAAATCTTACTCATAGCTACAATTCCAGACTGTAGATTGATATAAATATCCTCAATCAAATTCTCAGTTAAATCGTAAAAAATGTGATAGCATTGTACTTTTATTTCTCCCATGCTAACTGTTGGTGTAGAAACCCTAAATAATTGGTCACCATCAGGAGTTGGTGCTTTAACAATGCACATCCCTTGTATTTCTAAACCGTGTGGAGCGAATAGCGGATAACTAAACGTCAATGAATATAAACCATTTAATATTTCTTCAACTTCAGCTTCATAAATATTTGCATCTAACACACCGATACCATTATGTGTAAAATCTGTTTCATTTGGTTTATATAAAATAATCATATATATCGCCACCTCGGTGTAATGGTTAATGATTGAACGGTACCAGTCCATGTTATCGAATTATTTTCAACATCAAAGACAGGGAAGTTACCGATCATTTTATTGTTCATGTTTGTTGTCCCTTTATACGCTTCTAATAACTCTGAATCAATAATTACAGAATCTACAATATCTTTAACTTGAAAAGTGACATCATTTATAGTTATATTCACTGTGCCGCTTCCAGCAATCACGATTTTCGGATCTGATTTTTCTGTTCCTGGATTATATAGAACACCTGGAGTGGTTAAAATAATTGTTTCATCTTCCACATATTCAAAAGGATCAAATGTAAACGTTGCTTCAAATCCTCCATATTCTTCAATTTGGTTTTCGATATCATCTATTTCTACGTTTTTAATCTTCCTATAAACAACATCATCATCAAAGTGAAGTACTTTTCCATTTAAAAGCCATGATTTAATACGTCTAATTAAAGGTTTGGCATTCTCATCTTCAAGTAAGTTAAATTTAATAGTTAAAGGGACGTCTTCAAACGCCCCTTTTTTTGTGAGTGATCCGTGTCTGCCTGGCACTTTGATGTATTCAACTTCCCTTTTAGCGGTTGGGATTTTAGGACGTTCTACCATGCACATATTAAAATCACTCGCAAAATAATCATCTATTCTTATATCAAGCAATGCTATCCCCTCCCTATGCCTAAGTTTAAGTTTCTACCTCTTTGCGCTAGCCAGTTATCAGCTTTTTCGAACATATTATCAACATCGCGGTCATTTCTTACCACTGGATTATTGATATTTATTATATTTTGGCTACTATCAACATTTTGTGTAGACTGTGCCATTCTTGATGCTTCTGATGATAAGTTTGATGACATCGTTGCTTGTTGGTTTTTACCGTACGCATCAATATAACCTATATCGGGTTTCGCCCAATCTGCCATATTTTCAGCAGCATTTTGAACAGATGCCTTCATACTATCCATACCAATAATGAGACCTTTCCCAAGGTTTTTACCAATCATATCCCTCATCCAGCGTGAAGGTGAATGAATATCCAACGCATCCATAATTGTGTCTTTAATTCCACCTGCAATTTCCTTCACTTTACTCCACACTGCACTTGCCATTGAACCGATTCCATTTATGAGTCCGGTAATGATATTTTTACCAATCTGCCATAAATCAATTTCCCGAACGGTATCAACTATACTTGGTATGATATCGGAAAAAATTGTGGAAGCAAGTTGTCCTGCCATGCTTGCGATACCTTTTATTAAAGCCCAAATTAATTGAACACCTGCTGAAAGAATTTGTGGTAAATTCCTAATCAATTCACCTACTAAAGTAGTGATAAGTCTTAAAGCTGCAGAAATCAATTGCGGTATAATTTGTACAATTCCTGCAATCAATGCCATTAAAATTCTTATACCCGCTTCTATAATTTTTGGTAAATTAGCAATTAAAGTTTCTACTATTTTAGATATAAGTGTTAAAGCTGCATTAATTAACTGTGGCAATATCTTAATAATTCCATCAATCAATGACATCAAAATCTTTACACCGGAATCTATAATTTTAGGTAAATTTTTCAGTATTGTATCAGCTATTTTTGTTATCAAATTTACTGCTAGATCTATCAATTGCGGAAGAATCTTAATAATGCCGTCTATTAAACTTGTTAGTACTTTAACACCTGCTTCCACAATTTTAGGTAAATTTGCTGTCAACGCATTTATTAATGTAGTTATAACAGTAATAATTGCTAAAGCAATCATAGGTAAAGCTTGTGTAATTCCAGTAATCAATGAAATTAGTAAATTTATCCCCATTTGAATTAGCTGAGGTAAAAATGACATAATGCCATTTATTATTGTTTGAATAATCGTTACAGCAATTTCTATTAACTGCGGTATCATTTGCATGATTCCGTTAATTAATGTCATTACCAATTGCAATCCAGTTTGAATAATAGTCGGTAAAACTAAAACAATACCAGAAATTAAAGTTTGAATAATTTGCATTCCGGTTTGAATAAGTAAAGGTAGATACGTAGCAATTGATTGTGAAATAGTATTTATTACATTAACCATTGCTTCAAGAATTATCGGGAATGCTAAGACTAATCCATTCACAAGATTTGAAATAATTTGCGATCCAGTTTGTAGAAACTGTGGTAGTACGGTTGTAATGAAAGTAGCTATATTCGTGAATATATTTGTAATGGTTTCGAGAATAATTCCCGAATTTGCAGTCAAATATTCTGAAATAGCTGGTAAAAATCTAGAAACCGATATAAGTACACCAGGTAGACCACCGATAATTGCAGCAGCTATTGTTGGACCAATCGTTTTGAATATCTCACCTATTTGACTGAAATCACCCTGGAAAGCTAATTTAATAGCATTAAAAAGACTTGTAACACCCTCTTTAATCTTTACTACTGCTTCACCTATTAATTGCGCTGCACCTTGAAAACCTTTAGGTAAATGAGTGATCCAATCGTTTAGCGTATCACCATCTTCCACAACCGCAACTAAATATTTACCAAAAGCAGCAAGTGTAGAAGAAAAACTTTGAAAGCTACTTATTACAGAAGTAATACTGTTTCTCAAACCTTCGTTGTTATTCCATAAATTCTTTATACCTATGACAAGCCCGGCAATTGCTCCAGTAGTTGCTAATACGATTCCAACTGGCCAAGCAATAGCCCCAATACTTAAACCAAACATAGCAGCAACGCTAGATAAGGTTATAAATACTGGGGCTAATGCCATACAGGCTCCGACAAGAATACCAAGAGCAACAGCTATTGTTGTTATTGCGGCTGCTAATGCTGGATGCGCTGAAACCCATGTAGCAAACGCAGCTACAACCTTTGCTATCACAGCTAATACTGGTTCAAGAGCCATCTTTAAATCTTGCATTGCTTTTTGTAATTGAACAGCAGGTGATGCATCTAATTTCTTAATAGAATCGTTCAATTGATCTTGATTGTTTTTCAAATCAATCGTTTTATTCTGTGCATTTATTAATGTATCAGTGATGTTTTTTCCTTGATCTTCGTACATAGTACCAAAGAGCTTAACACCAATCTCATTCCTCTTAGTTTCATCTTCAATACTAACTAAAGCCTTTGCAATCTCTGACATAGCTGCGGAACCTTCTTTACCGCCCTTTGCTACTGATTGCCCCCATTTTTCCAATTGTTCAGCAGAAATATTAGTACCTTGAATAGCTTCCTTCATAGCCTTATCGACACCTTGGCCAAATTCAGCCGCTTTGATACGACCTTCTTTCAAAGCATCCAAGAGATTGTCAATATTCCAAGTGCCTGTTTCAACGCCAGCTGCCATAATTGCTTGGACTTCTTGGGCATCATATCCAGCTCGTGTTAGTTGTTGCCCATATTCAGCAATAATGTCTAATTGTTCTGGTGGAAATCCTATTTTTAAAAGGGAATTTGTTAAACCAAGAGCTTCTTCATTAGTAATCCCTAATTCGTTTGCAATTTCATTTGTTTCTTGAATTAACTCAGTGAAATCTATTCCTTCATAACTCTGGGATATAGCTGCTGCGCCCTTTACAACTGCTGCATTCGACTCATCACTAGCATCTTTATTCAATGCCCATTGTCTCCGTACACCCTCTAAAGATGCTTCTGCATCCACACCATATGCAGTAACACCTCTTACAGCTTCTTCTACGGATTTTTTAGAAGACTCAGGAACCTCGAATGTAATATCAATTTTTGTTTTTAACTTAGATGTATCAAGTGCTTGTTCAATAGCTCCTGAAATACCGCCAGCGGCAACCATTCCACCTAACATGTTTTCTAAATCAATATCTAACTCTTTGAAACTTTGACTCGCTCTTTCTGCCTCTCTAGAAAGGTCTCTTAATTCATTTCGAACACTCTCAATAGAGTTTACATCATCAATAGATCTAAGAGCACGTCTCAATCTTTCTATATCTGTTTCTGTTCCTAATGCTTCCCGACCGATCCGATCAATAGCTGATTCAAGTTGACTAGATGTCGCTGTACCTTGCCGAATAGCGCTTGTTAAATGTCCACCTAATGCGTTTGCGAATTGGTCAACACTTGTGCCAGTCGCTCGAAATAGAGTCTCTAATTGTTGAGTTGCACTAGCTACCCTTCTACTTTCATTTGCTTGTTCTTGCAAACTTCTATTTGCAGCATCTATTTGATTAGACATTCTTTGTTGTGCTGTCATCGCTTGCAGTAATTTAGCTTCATACTTTTGTACTTCTGCTGAATTTTCACCATAAGCTAACTTTGCACGATCTAATTGTTGCTGATAATTTTGAATCCTACTTGCTGCAAGTGTATGTTGTTCGCTTAAATTACTAATTTTCAAACGAAGTTTGTCAGTTTCAGAAGCATTTTCACCAAGTTGAGCCATTCGCAATTCGTGTTGTGCTGCTAACCTTGCAGAGGAAGCTTTTAATTCTTCTTCTGCTGATTTTAACTCTTTTAACTTTTGTATAGCCTTTGCAGACTCGCTTGTACGTTCATTTTCAGCTTCTCTTACTTGTTTTAAGCTATCAGATGTTTGTCTGATACTATTCGCAAGTTGTTGTTCTGCAATTTGCTGACTTCTTAGTTTTGCTTCTAATTTTGCGACTACAGTTGAATTTTCACCGTATAACTGTTTTGCTCGTTGAAGATGTTCAGCAGTTGCTTGTGTTGCTTTTTGTGCAACCGCATATTGTTGGGATAAATTTTGAAGTTTCGCTTGTAATTTTTCAGAATCAGTTGCCGTCAACTTCATTTGTTCTTGCTGTAATTTCATTTCCTGGCGAAGTTTTTTCGATTCTTGATTCATCCCTTTTATCGCATCATTAAATTCTTTATTCTGCGCCCTAAAGGTAACTTCAATTTCCGAATTATTTCGTGCCATTTTCTCACCTACCTTTACTTTGGATTGTTACTCCAAGATTTAAACGCTGATATTCCTTCGTAAATACGATCCACTGATGCAATAGGTTCATGCCAAAAAGTCTCTGAATCAATTCCAGAGACTAGACAATATAAAACGTATTTATCCTCCACACATTCCAGGTTAATCTTCGGAGCCTTTACTTTTTTTCGCCTTTACTTCCAGTGCTTGTGTTTTTCTGAAATTCAGCAGCGAATTTATTTGGATCCTGGCTGATTACATCGATAACGAGCTTTGCGTATAATTCCATTGATTCCGCTAACGAGTCATGATATTTTCTTAAAAATTCATCGAATGATAAGTCAACTTTTGGATTCGCGCCCTTAAGTGCCAGGTAAATAATTCTTTGAATACTAGTTTGATCGATCTTTTCAAATGCAGATAAATCAGAACTATTTCCTTTATCAATTCCTTCTAATGCCTGGAATTTTAATAAATCGCTAATGATTGAGCTCTCAATTATTCCTTCTTCTTTTCCTTTTTTTAATGCGTAATTTGTTAAGAATGCTGGATACTCTTGTTCATTCACAAAACGTTGCTCGAACTCGCCATCTACCTTTACGAATTCAATATCTTTTAATGTGATTTTTTGAATTTTCATATGCTATATCCCCACTTTAATTTATTTTTTACTAAATCTATCGAAAAAAGCCCCGTATAAAACGGGACTTACGGTGTAACTGTTTTTTCTACTAGGGCAGTATTAAATTGTGTGTGCCATTTTGTCGCAACTGTTGCATCTTCTAATTCAGAAACGAACGCTTCATAATAGAATTTATTTTTTTCATCCGGTAAAGCAGTAAATTCTAATTCCAGCATCGCTAATTCTTCTTCTCCGTTCGCAATAGCAAACTTAAATCCAGTAGCGTTTGCGCAATTTGGGAATGCGATTAATTTAACGATATCTTCGAATTCATCCACAACATCAGCAGTGAATACAAAGTCAGTACCTTTAGATTCAGTACCATATGACCAAATTCCAGGCTTCAATCCAGTTGTTTCAAATCCGAAATAATCACGTGCTACTTGTACCGGAATGTGTGCGGAAACTGTAATGTTAATTTGTGTTGTTTTTGTTTTCTTTTTCAATGTAACAGCACCACATAGTTTTTTCATTTCAGCTACTTCCGGTTCACCTTCAATACTTCCCACACAACCAAACTTTGTACCAGGTTGTTGTATGCCACCTTTTTTAAATTGAACACTCGCATTTTTAATCGATACGGAATCAAATTCTTCAATTGCTGTAACAGCCATTTATATTTCCTCCCTTAATACTTTGTCTACACCTTCGTGTAGCTTCTCTAAAATTTTTGGTGTTGCATTTTGTATTCCACGTTCAGCGAATCGTTGTTCTAGTGGATTATGTGAACCTCTACCTTCGTTTGGGAACACAAGATACCCAAAACTACCTTTCTTATTGGCTGATCCGCCACGTGAAATAATTCTAAAACCTAAGTTCAACTTTTCGCTTTTTGACCAATTACTATTTTTAGCATGTGTTTTATTTCGAACACTCCACTTAGACCTGGAAACTCGAATAAGCTTCGTAATTTCTTCTGTTGCAATACGTATGCCGTCAGTATGAAGAATGTTATTTATAGTCGGCTCCATTTTGTTAGGTAACCGCATCATTTTCTCTTCAAGCCTTTGCAACTGTTCAAAATCAAGATTGAATACACTCAATTGGTATCACCCTCTTAAATGTAAAGACTACTCTATCAATATATCTATCTGTATCTTTCACTTGAAGACGATCATTTTTAGAATTAACAAACGATACCTTTTTCACTTTGCTAACAAGTGAAATAATATCAATGGTTTGTTCATCCAAGTCATCTTGGTTTTCAGATAAATAACTGATGTATACAGTTTGAGAAACGGTACGTTCGTTTGTGGAAGGCTGAAATTCACCGTATTCAATTATGAAACAGTTATACTTATCCTGTTGCAGTTGCTCTTCTTCATCCTCTGCCAATTCATCCTCAACCACTAATAAGTCAAAACGTTCTTCAAGTCCTGTTTTAATGCCTTTCTTCTGTTCTTTCATCAAAGTCTTGGCTTTCTCATTCACGCGATTTCACCACCTGTTGTAAATAAAAGAAAAGATATCGTTTACTGGAATCAGAATCCGCCTTAATCACGTCATATTCAATCCCATCAATCAATACCTTAAGTTTATTTTTGTTGATTTTCTTAAAAGAAGGTGGATACAATGTTTTTACTTTATAATCTAAACCAGTTGTTAAAACTCCAACTATTTGATAGTCACTATCGCGAATAGACATTTCTTTATAGGCAAGTTTTCCTTCTGGATGAAAGACATCTCCTATTCGCTTTCCATTTTCGGAACGCTCGGTTTTTTTATAGCCATATCGCAAGAAACCATCATTAAATGTTTCTCTATAATCCTTAATTGCCATTAATCACACCAACTTTTCCTAATGCAACTTGTAAAATAAGCCTGGACAATTCATCCTTATAATTCTTTTCAAATTCATCACCAGCATTGTTATAAACGTAACGACATCTTTCTAATAACAATTCTTTTGGCCATTCTTCTTTAGAAAAATCAAAAGACGCATTTGTTAAACCGAACAAATACGCCTTTCCACGAGATATAATTTTATTTAAATTTGCATCTTCATCATTCCATGTAATTTTAAGATGGTCTTTCAACTCATTTAGAAGATTATCCATCCACATCACCTGCTAATAAAGTGATTAATTCGGCTTTTGTTGCACTAGTCTTATAAGAAATCCCTTGTTCATCTAACTGTGATTGAATCTCAGCTTTTGTTAACGATGAATAATTTATCCCTTCATTTAGAAGGGTTGTATTAGGGTGTTACTGTGTCACCTAATGTACTAACATCGAATACAAGGAATGATTTATTATCTTTTGGACGACCGTTCGCATACTGTTTACTGATATACACACGCTCATCTTCAATGAATTTCACCTCATCAGAGTATTCGATTTTTTGAGTAGAACCAATTCCTAAGAAGTAATCTTTTGCCATTCCAGCAACCGCTTTTCCAGTAGAAACTTCTGTAGATTGAATAAATTGCATAGGAATAGCTGTATTTTGTACATATTCTCCATTTGCATTTTGGAAAGTAATAGCCGGGAAGACGCGTGACCAGTAGTCAACTGGATTCACAACCATAATTACATTTGCTACATTTCGTTTTCCACCATTTGTAAGTGGAGCCATGATTTCTTTTCCTAATGTTTTAGGAGTTAGATCTTTTAAAGTAACAGATGCTTTGTCTGGATAAACACCACCAACAACCGCACCATCTAGATTTTTCATCATACCGATAGGTTCACCGTTACCTGTACCGCTGATAACCGCTTTTTCAAGTGCGATATACATAGATTCCATTAGAACCGTACGAACATAACGATCTAACCATTCTGGACCTAAATCTAACATAGCTTTACAAACTGGAATATATGCGCTTAATTTGTATAGGTTTAATTGTACTTTCTCAAATCCATCATCGATGATTTGTTTGATATCATCGCACAATTTACCCCACCAAGCAGCAGGAATTTCACCTTTTTTCATAATCCATTCAGTTAAACCAGTTACATTCACAAAATCAATCGCTTGAAGTAACGGACGGTTCTTTACTAAATCTTCGAATACACGTTCAATAACAGTTGCTGGGATTAATTTTTCAACGCCAGCGAACGCCTCGCCACTTGCAATAACTTCATTGTAATATGAACGCTCTTCATTAGTTAAAGCATGTAACCCACGAGAATTTAATACCGCTTGATTGTTTAAGTTGCTTGCAATTTCACTTTTAACAGATGGCGTTACTTCATTCAAAATGTTCATTTGAATGACATTAGCCATTTTTGTCATCGCTGCTGCGTATGCTTCATTATCGTTATTTTCAATAGCTGCTTTAAATTCATTTTCAACTTCTACCATACTATTGTTATCTCGATCTAAATTTTTAATCGTCATTTTCATTCTCCTTCCAAATTAAAAACTACTTGCTAGTATCCAAGTAGTTCATCATCATTCCCGTTATTTGATTTGTACTTGCTACAATCGGTTCACTTTGTTTCTTTTTATTGCGGAACATTTGAAGGAAGTTATTTTTATACTCTTCTGGATCTGTTTTTTCTTCCTCTTCATCCACTTTGTCAGCAAGACCAATTTCAACTGCTTCACTTGCTGTAAACCATGTCTCATTTTCAATCATCGTTTCTATTTCAGAACGTTCCCCTTCAAAACGAGTCATGTAGATATCAGCAATTGATTTATCAATTCCTTCGAGTGCATTAAGAGTTTTTTGAATATCTGATTTTGTACCCCAGGCAAATGTTGATGCTTCATGAATCATTAGCATAGACCCAGTATTCATAATTAATTCATCAGCCGCCATTGCGATTAGAGATGCAGCGGAAGCGGCTAGTCCATCCACATGAACAATCACTTTTGCTGAATGGTTCTTTAATTGATTGTAAATAGCGATACCGTCAAATACATCTCCACCACCACTATTCAAACGAAGCGTGACAGTATCAGACTTCACATTATTTAACGCATTTTCTATATCCTTGGCTGAAGTAGATTCTCCCCACCAAGATTCACCGATAGATCCGTAAATCGTAATTGTGGAGGAATCACCTTCTGTTTCAGCTTTAAATGAATGTTGAACATTAGCTAAATGACTGTATTTTTCATTTTTATAACGTCTCATCCTTTTCACCCCCTTCCAAAGAATCAGCTTCTTGGTAATTCTTTGTAACAAATCGTTTATTTGCCCATTCATCTTCAAGTGGTTCTCTACCAAGAATAATTAATATATCGTTAATTGATAAACCACCAATGGCAAAGAGTTTGTCCATAGCTGTTGCCATTTTAGTAATATCTACAACTTTTATTTTTGTTGTATCGATTTTCAAATAAGTACGATCCATATACTCTTTCTTCGTATACATCTTTCGATTAAATTCATCTTGAATCAATTCAGCGATTGGATTAATACAGAATGCTAGAAATGAATCCATTTGCTTTTCAATATCAGCCACGTCACCTTTTAAAATACCAATTGGAACATGAAATGCCGTCGCTACATAACCGAAAATATCGTTTACTAAATCACTAATATCACGACTTGTACTACTATTCGCAACACCGCTTTTACTATCACTCATATCTTCGATAACATAACCATCTTGCAATTGAAAAGCTGAACCAACTTTATCAGCGTTAAACCAATTTTTTAACTGACCTTCAAACATATCATTAATAGCGTTTTGAGTTGCTTCATCTTGCGCTCTTAAAAAATCACCTTTAATTAATAAACGTTTATTGTTCTTTCTTTTATAGTAGTCAATTGAAGATGCAAGTAATTTACCGAAGCTAGCATACATTCCATCGATAACATGCATGATATTGCGGTCATTTAATTTAAAGTGGAACACTTCTGATTCATTAAAAGCTTTTTCAAAAGTGAAATCACCAATCGTTATATTTTTATAAATGTTTTCTTTTAACGCGAATTCATTAACATCAAAAGAATCAGCAATATACAATTGCTCATTTTGCATAATAACTACGCATTCATTTTCATTAATTAAATGATTTACCAAGCTATGCATAAATTCTGATGCGTTTTGATTTTGGTTTGGTTGTACATTTAATAAATAATGATTTTCTCCACGCTTCTCTTTGCCTTTTTCAAATGTTTGAAATTCACACCTCGTTAGAGCATTTGCAATTAAATCAATACAACTCTCCACAGCTAATCTTTTATAGAAGTAATCAATCGCTAACTCATAACAACATGAATCTAAAGTAAGAGTATTGTTACTTCCGAAAAAACCACGTACCCAGTCTACTAATCCCACATTCTCACCACCTTTTATACACTAAATGATTTGAATATCTTTCTAACATTGTCTTTCGTTAAAGCGCTTGATTCTTTTAACTCACCATCAAAGTTTAGAGCATGTAAAAAAGCGAAAAAACCATCTGTTTTTCGCTTCTCTTTATCAACCTTTTTATATTCAATATTGCCATTCATTTTTTCTTCTTTATAGACGTTCCCAACATACCAACGCATAAGTGGATCATCTCCAAAAACAATTGTATGTTTGATAAACATCTCTTCTACAAGTGGAGCTAGTTTACTATGAGTTGCTGGACCACGCCGAACAATTTCAATTTCAAAACCTGCCGCTTCAAGCGACTCTTTTAAAATCGCTGAACGATATAAGTCCATGCTAACTTTTTTTATACGGTATTTCTTATTCATCATGACGAACCAATTCAGCACATGCTCCGCACTAATTGACTTGTCATAAACAACAGTAAGTAATCCTTTTTCAATTGCAATTCGAATGATATCCGGATTAATATCTTGCAACTTAGGCGCCGTATGATGCATGAATGTATGTTGCATCCAATAACGTTTTCCATCCTTTTTGAAGTATATACCCACTGAACAAAAGTCTCGAATTTGAGCAAAGTCAACCGCTCCAATACATTCTATCCCCTGCATATTCTCAGGGAATGGTTGTTTCGTGGCTAATCTTTCCTCATAGGTAGCAACTTCTTTTCTTGTATCCTCGATAGGTAAATTCATTCTTTTCGTCATAAACTCAATACGTAATGCACTATTGCGTTTCATATCATGGTATTCTTTGCGCATTTTATGCTGTAGATTTTCATTATACCTATATGAAGGATTCGCCTTTTCCCACATTGACTCATCATGAACTTCTTGTTCATTATCAAGTTTGCATATAAAAGGAAATAGTGTGGAGTCTGGTAATTCTTTATTTAATACCATTTGAGCTTCTTCTTTCATATCATCCAGCACTCCACCACGGACATTTCCATCTGTTGTAATATAGAAAATCCTTGGATCCTTCTTTTTACCTAAACCAGACGTAAAAACTTTTATATTGGAATAATCTTCATACTCATGTAACTCATCAAATATTACAGCTCCACTTCGCTTACCATCTTTTGTACGAGCATTTGATGTGTTAAATTCAAACTTAGATTTTGTTTTCAAATGTTTAATAAGTATTTTTGATTTGTAAAAAACTTTTTTTAACTTCCTCACAAATTTTGGTGTTTCTAAAATATCGTAAACATCTTGAAATGATGTCTTCGCTTGATCTTCAGATGTCGCTACAATGTCTATATCATAATTTTTAATTCCATGGTGCCCACTCAACATATAAAAGCTGTCATAACTTATATATCCGTTTTTACCTGCACCACGTCCAAGTAATAACAAATACCTATCAAACATAAGACGCCCATCTGCATAACGTACGCCGTAAAAAAATGCATTACAGAACTTTTGCCAAGCGAAAAGCGAAAAAGGAAAATAGGGGGCTGGCTTCTCTACCGATTTTTCAATAGCATCCGCATCAATTACCACATCCGGTTGATCTAACTTCCATCGAAGGAACTTCATAAGTAGCTTTTGTTCTTCACAACTTTGAATTTCCCCATTCTCAACCATCCGCATATACTCATCAATGTATGGATGATATTGATATGTAGTTGGATATTTAGATGTCATCGTCATCATTACCTTCATCATATATCGGCTCTTTCAAACCAAGGACTTTTAATAATTCTGTCATGCGCTTATTTGTCTCACGAAATTCTTTTGTAGCTGGATTCGCTTTAACTCCTTTTTGACTCTCGCTATTTTGCCATTCAATCATTGGCCCGTTCTTTTTCATCTCTCTTGCTAGCTTATTTTTCGCATCAAACAATGTCATGTAATCATCAACAAGATCAACGTAGTGCATACCACACAAACCGCTAACTTCCAATTGTTGTAATAAATCTTGCTTTATCTGTGCTTTTTTTGATAGTTTTCGCACAAGTACCCCCCCTCTTACTTTTAAATTCGCAAAAATGTTTTAACCGATCTCCACCCCCCGTTGAATGGTCCTCCAAATAAAAGTTAAAATTTTTGACCCGGGGGTGTTTAGGAAACTAATTCGAAATATGTTTCAATAAAATCCAAAACAAAAAAGACTTCTTCACTAGAAATCTTTAGAATGTCTGTTGTAAATTTTAAATTGTCTTCATCTTGCAATCTTTCTCTTACATTAATTATTGTAAGACGTTTGCACTTTCTTGGATTGACACAGTCTCTTATCTGACAGTAACGCCAGTAAGAATACTTTCTAAATTGATTCAACATGTCACGTTCATATGAAGTTCTTTCTTCCTGATCAGTATCAGCATATTGAATCATTAAGTCAGTATCGAATGACCAACTACTATCTGTTATTATCATTTACATTCACCTACGCATACCATCTACTAAACTCAATGTTAAATACTTCTAAGGCTCTACCAGCTAAGTACACAGGATTCTCAGCACCATTCGCAATACCTACAAGAACATCACGTAATAACTTATCTTGCTCCGCATGAGCAGCCTCACAGTCATCTGATATTACTTTGATAAGCTCCAATCTCTCGTTTAACTGTTGCTTTGTTCTAATTGGTTTAGCCATTCACCATCGCTCCTCATTCATGAACTTAGGTTTCTTATTCTCAACCTTATCTAACCGATCATGTACTTCATTATGACAACGAATGCATAAGCATTGTAGGTTATCCAAATCCATCGCTAAATGTGGATGCGTCTTAACTTCTTTCAGATGATGTACATTCTCGGCAGGTTTGTATTTACCTTTTGATTTACATCTCTGGCATTCATAGTTATCACGCTGTAATGCTTTAACTCTTAGCGCTCTCCATTCTTTTGACTTATAGAACTTCATAAGCTTATCTTCTCTTATGAGTTGAATGAGTTCTTCCTTTTCCACAACTACCACCCCACAATCTAACAATAACTCCTATGTGTTACAGTACCTACACCTCTTATTATCTCACTCTTCTCACTATTACCTTTCGTACTTACTTGTCCTGTATTAATCACTTGACTTCGATACTTAATATCAAGACACTTCTCGCAGTAGAAAGTGACTGAGACTTTCTGGATGTATTGTTTATTATCGGAATAAAAAGAAGTAGTCTCACTATCTAATACTTGATACTTATGCTCACACATTACCCTCACTCCTTACCTTTCCTTAACAACACGCTTACTCATCATTGGTCCATTACATTTAGGACATCTCCATCCATCACGAATCTTATGAGATGTTTCTTCAAATCCACAGCCTTTATTTAAACAACTGTGTTTCGTTAATGGCATTTTCATGATTCATCTCACTCCTTATCTTTCTCAATTAAATCATCCATCAGTTTATTAATTAAACTTGCTGTGGCTTCTTCCCTATCTTCAAGCGTTGTATCCTCTTTCAATTCATCTAACACTTTAATGAAAGCTGGTAGCTTTTCTAAGTCCACATACCTTTTGAATTTCCTTTTACGAAGAGCACGAAGGATTATTCCAATGGTGATCGCCTTCTCCAATTTAGTTAGTTCCATCTTCATCTCACCCCTCAATCTAATTCCTTTACTTCCTTTGCTTTAAGGAATTGAATCATGATTAGCAAACCAACTATCAATCCTGTTCCACATCCAAGAAAATAACTAAACCAACTCATCTACTCACTCCCTCCACAAAATAAAAAGCACCCGAATGGATGCTATGTTATTACTTATTATTTTGTAATTTAAATACGGTACATGAATTTTTATTCTTCTCTCAGTCACCTGATGTTGTGTATTCAACTGCACCTATGCAGTATCAAGTGGCTGAGAGAAGAGCAAAAGCCCTTCATCATTTTCAATGCATGTCATGCAAATTGTTGTCGGAAATATGAAACGGCAATCCATCCAACCAACAACCATCACCATTTGTCATGACGATCTATTATAAAGGTAGGCGTGAGTTGTGTTTTCCGCCACTTCTCACAATACAAATATATCATGTTCAAATCCTAGGTTCGTCCGTAAATAGTTCGCAAATCCTCCGCAAAAAGTTCGCGAATCCTATATAATAATCATTAGAAAGGATGGTTGGTATTTTTATGAAAACTATTAAATTAGTAAAGCAAACAATGATAGATGAATTTGAAGTAGAAGGAGTTTGGTTTAACCCGAACAATCCAAATCATAAAGTACACGGAAAACTTTCGTTTTCTCCAAAAGATGCATCTCTTAATTTACTTGGTAGTCTAACAGAAATTGATAATGACCTATTTGGTCTTCGCCAAGGAATCCATTTTGATACTATATGCGGGGAAACATTATCCGGAGAATTAGTTTGTTTATTTCACATTATCCAAACATCTAATAAAATAAGATTTTCAGGATATCATAGTCAAACATATAAGTTTAAATTCATGATTGTTGGTGGACATTTTTCTTCTGCTGACGAGCTAATATTCCAAAAAGTTTCTTTTAATAGTACTTATTTAGAAAGTTTCATGAATATATCACCGTATACCTTTAACTTCGAAGATGATGTGAATGGTTTTATGAAAAGTGCAGATGCTTCTTTTAAGCATCCAGAAATCAACAAATGGGAAATTCCTAGTATAGATTGTGCTTTTGCAACAAATTCACATTTTAAATTCAGTACAATCGGTCATAAAGATGTAATTATGGAATATACAGCATTATTAGATTTAATATCAAATTCACCCCAAAATTATTCTTGGTTCTTAAACAAAATATATAAACTTTTAAGTTTATTTTCTCTTTTCACTGGAAAAGAACAGTTCTTAAAAGACTTATCTTTTAAAATCGAAGATACACCTGAGGTTCAAAATAATAAATATAAAGTCTTCTTTACACAAAAAGATTTTAAAGAAGAAAAAGATATCGATTCGATTGAGAGTATAACATTTTCTGATATCAAGGATAATTTAGCTATCTATTTAAATAAATGGTACCTCCTATATAACGATTTAGAACCTATATATAATTTATATATAAATACTAAGTATCATGGCATTTATGAAGAATGGAAATTCCTTAATTATACACGTAGTCTCGAAGGATATCATCGATTACGATTTACAGATAGCACTTTCTGTAATCCTTCGGACTATGATCCAATTAAAACTGCAATTATTACTCATTTAGAAGAAACTATAACTGATGAAACACTTCAGGATTTAAAGAAAAATATGCAAAACTCTATTTCTTATGCTTATGAATACCCTTTTAAAAAGAGATTAATTGAGGTTGCTAATTCAATTGACGCTCCTATTTTTAATAGGATTTTTAAAAACAAGAAAGATATGAAAGGTTTTATGAATAAAGTAAAAGAAACAAGAAATAAAATGACTCATCCTCAAACTGAAGATAGTAATATCTTCAGTAACCGTACATTATACCTAGCCAACATTAGATTAAGCGCTCTAATTCATACTTTGATATTAATAGATTTAGGATTTCCATCTAATTTTATTGAACATAAATTATCTTATCTCTACTATAATTTAGAAACTGCAAAAAGAGAGTTAAATTAAATTCATAAAACAAAAAACGTGGTAAGATAATCTCTTCTTCCGCGTTTTTTGTTATGAGTCAATAAACTTTATTTTCCACTGCTATAAACCGAATTATTTTTAATGTTTTTTTATATTTTATGCCTATTATCTTCAAAACTGAATTCGCTATAAACCATATTGTGTTGAATTAAGGTATCTCGTTTTCTCTTAGATACATCAAGCTTTTTAACACATCACTAAAATGAATTTGACACATTTCTTTTGTAGCTAATTCAAAAATACATAAAAAAATATATAATCTTAGATTTTGAATTTCTTTTGATAATCATTCAATGTATCTTGTTCAATACCGATGTATCTTAACGTTTCTTTTTGGTCCGTATGATTTAACATTCGCTGTAGAACCACTACATCTTTAAACTGTTTATAATGATGATAACCATACGTTTTTCGAAGTGAATGAGTCCCAATACGTTCTAATCCAAACTTTTGTGCAGCTTGATTCAATATGACATATGCCATTGATCTAGTTATAGGCTTATTCTTTCCATTCCTACTTTTGATAAGGAATTCATTCTTAGGCTTTCCTTTCGAATATTCTCGTAATGCTTTCTTTAATTCAGATGGCATCTTTACTTCTTTTACCTTCTTCGTTTTCTTTTCACGAATAAAGATACTCCACCCCTCTACATCTCGAACTCGCAACCGTAAGATGTCTGAAATACGTAAACCTGTATTTATACCAAGAAGGAACAGAATGTAATTACGTTCATTCTGTTCCTTGAAATATTCTTTTATTTCTTGAATCGCTTCCTTATCTCGAATTGGCTGAACAAGATTCATACACTCTGCACCTCTTTTTGTCTATGTTTCTTTTTATATACTTCTTTTTTTAAGTTAAAAGCTAAACGCAATATAGCTTGACCTTTTATCTCATAGTATTTTGTTTTTCCTATTCCAAGTTCCAGCCAGATATCTGGATCATATCCTTGTACATCTTCCATAAAGAACTTGATAATAATTTTCCTTTCGTCATCTCTCAAACGATTTACTGCAGCATGAACCCAATCCATAAATTCATTTCTTTCTTGCTCGTATTCTACTCTCTCAATTGCGATGCTCTCTGTAGAACTATTAAATTCATTTGTAACTGATGGAGGAACAATAGAATATGCTGGTGTAACCTTTGGCAAAATATCGCTTGGCATTGTCGCTAAATACATACGATAATTCTCAAATACTTTTTCAACTTCTTTTTTTGTTTTCTTCCCATCTACAACTGGCATTTTGAATGATAATTGTTTATTCATATTAAATTCCTCCTAATTTATTTCTTACTTCTGTCTTAATGCTCCACGTCTACGTTCATAACGCGGTCCATGAATCCCCATTAAATCCTCAATATCACGTGTAGTTAATTTCTCTTTTCGTTTTTTCTTCTTTTTCTTTTTTGCTTGATTGGCTTGCTTTTTCCATTCACGTAACTGATCTTTAAGTGCTTTCATTCCCCACATCTCCCTTTTATAAAATAAAAAGAACACCAGTCATATTGCAGCAATCTTGCTACTGCTCTAATGATTGGTGTCCTCTAGTTTTCTAGCCGGACTATATTCTGTTTCCCCTCACTTTAAAATACCAGCTTGTACAAAGATGTTTCTCCACGCATTCTCAAGTCTGTATTTATCTACTGACTTTGCACGACGAGCAATAGCTTTTCTCATTTTTCTTTTCTTTAAACCTTTCATTCTCCTAACCTCTCTTTCTTCTAAAAGGATTATTTTGTTAAGATTTCAAACTTCGCTCTACCAATAACCTCAATTGTATGCATAGTAATAAACTTAATTGACCTAATCGAAGTTATTACTCCTTCTGATCCATCAGCAAATTGAAGTGTACTTCCAACTGCTACATCTTCATTACTGCATAACTTTATAAAAACATGAGTTTCCGATTTCATTTCCCTCTACCCCCTGAATAAAACTCAATATTCCGTCAATACTGTAGATATAATCTTTCTCCAGTCCCCCATTGGAGCCGAGCGGTTAGCTTTCGCTAGCTGCTCTTTTAGTTATAAGGATGTCCGCTTCCGTAATAAACAACGTCATCAGGAGCCTCAAACTTTGCTCTCAAACGCTCATATTCTCTTCTTTCTTGCTCTTCTTGTCTTTTTTTAGATTCTTCTTGTTGTTTTTGCTGCGCTAGGCGTATTTCGTTCTCGTATTCTTCAATTTCTTCGTGAGAGATTATCCCTTTTTCATGCAATGTTTTTCTTATCCAATTATGTTTTAATACATAGACCCTTGCCTGATATTTACCATACACATTGATTTCACTCATATCATCATCTGACCATTGTTTCACTACTAAGATTCCTTTATCTTTTGTAACGATTGTAATAGCTTCAGCGAATTGGGCCATGTGTGTAAAAGCTATTTCTTTCCCAATTAAGTCTTCTTCTTTTTCCATAAAGTACATTTAGCATCTTCCTTTTCTACAAAATGAAATTTTTATACTAATCTTCATCAAGTTCCGTAACAGTTAAATAGTTTCTAGCCCTCTTCCTCTTTGCCAATCTCCTTTGATACGCCTGCGTAGTGTAAAAGTAGACTGTTTCGGGAAGTACGCCCATATGTTTAGCACACTCCAACATGGTCCCGATGCATATGAGTGATTCACCTTTATAGACCACATATTCTTTTGAACTTGTTATGACACTCATTGTTCATCCTTCTTAAATTCCCTTAATTTTTCTTGCATTTCCCAAATACTTGAATGCACCTTCTTAATTTCTTCCTTCAACCCTTCTGGAACTTCTTCCACGAGTTCTAGCACTGTATTTGCCCAACTCATAAAGTGTGTTGCATGCCCCATGTATGCTAACGCTTGAAATACATAATCATCTTCTTTACCAATTGCTTTTAAATTTTCTAAGTTCGGACGATGATCTAACACGTTATCCGAAAATCCACTTCCATCGTTACCTAATGCTTCATTAATTGCATGCTGTATACTATCCGGTCCCCATTCTGAATATGCCTCGAAACATTCATACACCGCTTGTGGAGTCCACCCCTTATTAATAAGCTCTTTACATTTTTCAACCAACTCTTCATAAGTTTTCATAACTCTCACCCTCACTTTTCATAAAATTCAAATTTGATTAATAACCATTACTTAGTCGCTCATAGTTAACTTTATTTTTAACGAAATATGAATCCATCATTTCTTGTTGACTCATTCCTAATTTATAACCAATAGCAATCAAAGCTCCTAATGCCTTCGCATAATCGAAAATACAAGAGTAGTCTGTCTTATACATGCATCCAAACAACTCATGAAATCCACTGCTTGATCCTGTGAATTTATTTGCCAATCTGAAATGTCTGTCCGATCCTACAATTAATTCAACGTGTCCATATTTATTGCCAAGTGATGCTACAAAATGCATACAATCCGCCCATTCATCACGTTGCTTTGCTTTATTGTTTCTTTTGTTCTTTTTCCAATGCTTAAAGTACTCAATTTCATTTGCCAACTCACTTAATTCGACATATAAAGCGTGTGTAATATTTGCTGTTAAACTCTTACCTTCTAAGCCATGAACCTCAACAATCTTACAATCTAGCTTGTCTTGCGCTTCGAATACAGTTGCTAACATTACTTAATCCCACCCTTCGCTTCTGCTAAAAACTGAGTGACTTCATAAACACCATTTTGTATTTGTTCCACTTGTTCTTCACCAACTTTTGCATATATTGGTGGATCATATTTACAAACGTACTTATTTGAAATATCAGCAATCATCATTGCGTAATTTGATATATCACTGCATTGTCTTATGATATTAGCGGATAATACAGAGTAGTTAGCTGGTAGCTCTTCAAACAAACCATTTAATTCATTTAGATTTCTATTTATTTGTGAAGATAGAAAATCAACAGTGCAATCTTCCCAACCTGTTTTATGATTATTTTCCTGTAACCTACTTTCCATATGTTCCGCAAACCATTTAACTTCTTTTCTAATCATTTTCTCATCTCTCCTTATGCCACTTGTACGGGCTTATTTTGAATACCACTTAACATATCTTCCAAGCCTAATTGATCTAATATAAGTACAGCTACTTCAATTTGATGCCGCTTTAATTTTCGTGATATCTCTGCAATGTTAATACCTCTATCCCACATTTCTTGAAATAGAATTACATCTTTTTCATTCCAAAGGAAATTCGCTTCTTCTAATGCGATATATAGTGTTAGAGGGAACTCGTGGTTCCCTTTATTCTTAATAAGCTCTACACTTGTATCTCCTATCCCTTCAGAGCGACCTCCGATCTTATAGTTATCTGCCTGATCTAAAATCAACACAGCCACTTCCACCTGTTTTCTTTTCAATCGTTTTGCCATTTCCGATAAACTAACACCGTTATTCCACATTTCACGAAAAAGAATTACTTGTCTCTCATCCCAAAGAAAATTCACTTCTTCCAATGCGACATGTATTTTTAAAACTGTCACCCTGTTCACCTCTTCTGAAAGAATGATTATTTTATCTTTTCAGTAAACTTAGTATCCACACGATCAACTTTCCCGTTTACCCAAACCGCAACCTGTTCACCGAATCCGCTCACTGGTGGATTAACTGCTATTACATTTCCATCCTTAACTACATAGAGCTTATTGCTTGTTACATCGATTTCTATTTTTTTCATATGTCTATCTCCCTCTCACTACCGCATGTACTCGACAACATCAGGTTTAAATCCACTTCCTAAATAAACACTTACTGGAATAGCTTCTTTTTTATCTCTTGCTGCCTTACATAATTCTTCAGCGGCTTCCCAGTTAAATAGCTTGTCCAGTCTGCGTTGAAACCGCCAAATTGCCATTGTATATTGTTCAAAGATGTCATACCGATCATCTTGTTTTGTAGTGCGAGGTAATTCATCCGTACACTTTGCATTTTTAGGAACCTGGACACGTACATCTGTATATGTAACTCGCCCAGCTCCCTTCTTTACATTAGCTTTCGTTATATCAAATTGAATGATTTCTGGCTCTACATCGAAGATATTTAACTGTTTCACCATTTTTACACCTACTCTTTTAATTAGATTAGTAATCTATTGGCTACACCGCATAAACGCCTTTTCTTGTATCTTTGATAATCTGTTCGTCTTTATCAAAATAAGCTATTTCGAATCTTGGATCACAGTCACAACCGTGTACATCTCCATCGAATATGACAAGTAAATTATTTTTACAATTCCCTATGATTGTTCCCATGCGCCCGACAACTTCAACTCTCATTCCAACATACACAAAGTCGATTTTACGTTTCTTACACATCCTACGGAATGCCACTTTATTACGAGGTGATGGTGTTATACTATGAACTCCTAAGTTTTCACATTTTACAAATTTCATAAATTCATGAGCATTCATTGTGAGAAACCTATGTTTGAATTTAAGAAAATACTCATATTTTGCTTTTACATCAGTACCAGCAACAATGATTTCTTCACATGGCCAAGTATCAAAAACAGTGCTTATTTTGAACTTGAATTGAATAATCATTTACGAATCCACCCCTTCGTTTCTCCTTCTTGAAGAATAAGGTCCATTAAGATTTTTGCTCCTTTCTTACTAAGAGCAATTCGCCCATCTAACAACTCCACATTGTCTTCAGAAAGCTCACCTGTTACTAGGCAAGCTTTCTCATGTTTTCTTAAAACAATGTCTTGATTATCAACATGAAACTCCATTGACGTTCCTTCGACAACTCCTAATGTTCTGCGCATTTCAACTGGAATAACCACACGACCAAGCTCGTCCACTTTTCTTACGATTCCTGTGCTTTTCAATATGACTCCCCCTTATTTATTAACTAGCCTGTTGCTGATTTTGAGCTTCTACTTTCTGCATTTCCATTTCGGAATACTGTAACCATGCTTCCCATCGTTCTGAATATGTCGCTTCATTTAATTGAGAAATTTCACAAGTACAAGATTCAATTGCTAACGCCCCATTGAATGGTTCTGTATAAATAACACCTTTACCGTTGCATAATGCACACATTGTTATTGCTCCTTTCTGAAATTTCGTAATCTATAATTGTCGCCATGCATTTCTAACATTTCGGCATTTTCCATCATCCGACTAAAATCACGCTCTCCATACATTCCTGCTAATTCACCGATTGTAAAATTAGTAGTAAATAAAGTACTTTTACCTATACGACTATCTACGATTTCATTTGTCTTCGTTTGTTTCCAAGTGACGCCTTCCTTATCTTTCTCCGTGAATTCCGCTCCAAAGTCATCGATAATCAAGACATCAACTTTTGCTAGAAGGGACATAAGCTTGTCCTCTGTCATTTCACTGTTTTTATTCCAAGTGGATTTGATTTTGGTAAATAGCTTATTCATTTGAATAAACATTGCACTGTGACCTTTTTTCATAAGTTCCTTAGTGGCTGCCACACATAAATGACTTTTTCCTACTCCGTAATCACCTGTAATAATCATGCTTGTTGGTTCTTCTTTATTGAATGAAGTAACAAAATTCATAATCGTTTCTTTCGCATCAGCCAATTCCTTTTTAGGTGGTACATAATTTTCAAACGTAGCTTTTTTTAACTTGTCATTTATTAAGCTGTTATCAGCAAATGAATCATATAAATGAATGATTTCATTTTTCTTTTTTATAGCTAGTGTCTCTACAGCTAATTGCTGGTCTTCTTTTTCTACCGATCTACATTGAGGACAAAATTCCTCATTTGTTTCTGTATCTATCAACATGCGTTTACTGCAAACATCTTTTAAATTTTTTTTTCCTACTAAAAATACATTCGTACATCTATTAGGCGACAATACATATCTTTGACTAGCGTTTCTTGAAGTCGTATTTGTCGATGAAGCTACTATCTTTTTTATTGCTTGCATTAGTTGGACCTCCTTTAAAAACTCCTTTTCGTTGTACAGGTTTTTCATTTAAATAACTTTCGAATTTAGTTCCAAATAACGTGATAGGTCTCAAATAGCCACTCATTTCCGTATTATCAATCCATTGTGAAGCCTTGATGTCAATTACCTGTTGAAAATGAGTTAATCCGAACCCCTCTTTCCATCTTGCTCTAATTAAATCCTGTGTTTTTTTAGATGTATGTTTATAATTGGTTTTTGCTTTCATATTGAGATACTCAACAATTTCTTGATATGGAATAGATTGAGCGCTGTCCTGAATTATTTTAGGACTATGTTTTTCTTTTAAATCTTTATCTAAATCTTTATCTAAATCTTTATCTATGTCCGTGACATCATCGTGACTTGTCCCGTGACTGTCACGTGACACACCTAATTTCAGTTGTTTTTGTTTGGCTCTTTGCTTTTGTTTGCGTAATCTATCTTGTTCTTTAATTTGTTCTAACTTATCTAAACTCTGATGTTTTCCCCAATTAACAACATTAATGTAATGATTTTCATCGATATGAATCATTCCAAATTTTTGAAAGGTGCTTAGTGCCATCCGAACTGTATTTAATGGTCTATTAAAAATAGTTGCTAGCATATCTTCCGTGTAAGGTATATTTTCATTTAGAAAGATGTAACCACTCGCATTTATCTTTCCTGCTTGAGCTAATAACTTGACCCAAATAATTAATAACGTGTCTGCTTCTGGCATACTCTCAATAATTCGTATTTTTTCATCTTCAAACATGGTAGTTGAAAGTTTAATCCATTTTACGTTTACTTCCGACATAGTCCTTACCTCCTTATGCAAACTGCAATATGTGCTTGTCCACTTTTGGTAATCCGTTGAATTTCGTAATGCGAATAACCAACACCGAAATACTGTTCAATCATTTGTTTTAATTCATCTTTGCTTTTTGCTAAGTCCCAGAACTTATTAGGTAATAGCACTTGATATTCGATTAGATCCACGTACCATTTCCCTACTTTCCGTGATATACTTATAACAACTTATGTTTTTCAAAGGACCCATTGCCGTGGGTCTTTTTATTTTGTTCTACGTCACTCCAAGCCCATTGTTTTATTGGTTCGTAAGTAATGTAAAGCAACCATGCAATACATGCGATAAATATTCCAAATACAGCTACCGATGTTGTATCTTCCACTACATCACCTCCTTATTGATCAAACGGTAATTTTTTTAAAAATCCGAAATTTAATTTTAGCTAGCATTTGCTCCCACCTTTTGTGCTTCTACCCATTTAAGGAAATCTTCTGCTTTAACCCGTTTGCTTTTCCCAATCACAATTGTTGGGAAATCCTTTCTCTTCATAAGTGCGTATGCTGCTGATCGAGAAATATTTAAGAATTCTTGTACATCCTCTGCTTTCAGTGAGAATGGTAATTGTTTTATTTGGTACATGTTTTTTAGCTCCTTTTCATTTTTCATATAAGCCTTACTAAAATTGAACTTTTTAAAATTAAGTTTGATTTTCTTGAACTTCAACACCTGAAAAAAGGTTATATATGTCTTCTTCTAATATTTGTGCTATTTGCATTGCATCATCTAATGCTGGAGTTGCGTAACCAGTTTCCCAATTACTGATTACCGTTTTCTGTTTATTTATCAACGCTCCTAGTTGTTCCTGGGTAAAATTTTTACGCTTACGAGCTTTAATTAAATTATGTCGTTTCTTTCCCATGATGACACCTCCTAAAATCCAACTTTCTTGAACTTGTTACACCTATTATATATCCAATTTTTTTGTACTGTCAATAATAATATTTGAGTTTTTTGGACTTTTAAACAAAATTTTAAAAAACTAATGCAAAACTTTTACAAACAAAGTACAATTTAGTTGTACTTTTAAATTCAAAATACAGTTTACAGTTTTGGATATAATATATATATGGGGTGAGTTTATGACTATTTTAGGGCAGAGGATAAAACTTTCTAGAAAACAACGTGGATTAACACAAGATGCATTAGCATTAAAAATAAAAGAAAAGATGGATACGGAAACTAAAGTAACAAAAACTACAATTTCTAATTATGAAACAGGCTATAGTTCGCCATCTAATGAAACTTTAGTTATCATTTCAGATGTATTAAATGTATCTGTTGATTATTTATTAGGCCGATCTGATGATCCGGAATTAAATGCAGTTCAGTTCACTGAATTAAGAAAAGAATTTAACGAGCTAATTGACATGTTAGAAAAAATGCCAAAAGAAAAACAAGATATGTTATTGGATATGATGAAGGCTGCTGTAGGCCATAACAAAAAATGATTGTCAGCAATTAGGCTAACAATCATTTTTTTCTTTTCTAACTATATTTTTTATATTTTCTACCAACTTTTTTTCATTCTCATCTGTAGTTAATACTCCTAATTTTAACATTTCCCATAATGTGCTCTCTAGTACATTTTTCATCGTCGGTTCCCCCATCATCCTTATTTATTCAAAAATATCAAAATGTAGAAAATGAATAACCCCTTAAACGTACGAAATGCCATTGCACCCTTAGATGCAATGGCATTTTCATTTATTTATTATCCTAAAGTACCTGGATCCATTTTCATTAATTGTACTTCTTTTACTTTTTCTGCGGCTTGATTATCTTTACTCGGTACCGATCCAATCGATAACACTGATAATGCGAGCGTACATGCAATAACTACACAAGCAACTATTTTCTTCATCCTCACTATCCCTCACTTTAAGATATCAAAAATTTTTATGTAGAATAAGTTTCCTTCTTTTAAAAATCGATGATATGCTTTTCTGCGTAAGTCTTCATCCTTCGTTGCAATAGATAAGTAAAAATCTTGAATTGCAGTTCGATTACTAATTTGATTTAATATTTCGCAAGCTTCATCGTTTTTGTTTTGATTAATATACTGTAACGCAATTTCAGCATTATCATGTATATATTCTGATTTTACATGAACATTATGAATAATACAACAAAAAGCAGTTGTATTTTCCACTAATTTTCTTTTCAGTAATGATTTGTTATTTTTTATCTTCTTTAATTCCGAAAGCGATAATTCAAAAAAATACAATGCTTTATCAGGATTACTGAAAATATAACTCTCAGCAAAAATACTAAGTGCTGTAGCTTTCAATAAACATGGAATCTCTTGTTTCTCTAGCACATGCTGTAATAATTCTCTTGCCGTTTTTACTTCGTCTTGCATTAAACTTGCGTATGCACAGATTATATTTAATTCTACTTCGTTTAAAGTCTTTTCTAAACCTTTTGGCATTTCATCAATTTTCTCCTGAATAATTCCTTGGAGAACTGTTAATACATTATATGCCCCTAAATCAAAATAACCATATACGCTTAAGGTATTCACAAGAATATTCACACCTGTTTTATTTAAATTCACTTTTGTACGTAATGTTTCGATTTCTTTAAGAAACGCTCCTGATCTTAATGAGTGAGTTTGTCTATCTAAACAAACTCGGAATATATCTCTGTAATTATTAGTTACAGATTGTTTGTAATCTTTCTCCACAAGATCTTGAAGTAATTCTGTATAACCTGACTGATATAAATAATACATTGCAGTTCTTATATCTGCTTCTTTATCTGTATACTTTAAAAATTCTTGAACCACTTCCATCTTCTGTTCTTCAGAGTCAAGACCACTCAATATCTTAACTAATTTTGCGAAAGTCATAGGTACTTTTCCATTCAGTGTTTTCCATAAATTTGACTGCGATAAATTTGTGATTTTTGAAAGCTTAACTGAATTTAATTCATCATCTAAAACAATACTGCTTAAACTAGATACTTTATTCATAACGAAGCCTCCTTTGAACGCGAGACACCTTCCCTGAATTTTCTCAATAGAAAAACTATACCATTCAAGTTTTTTCAAACTTTATATGTTATACTTGTGCTGACTCATGGCAAGTGTTTTCCCTACCGTATTAGGGGAACAGCATAAGAGTGGCTGCACACTACTTTTGCTGCGCTATGGGTCTTTTTTGTTCTTATTTTTATATTTAAAATCAGTTTATCACAAGATTTAGAATCTTCGTTCTATTTATAGTCAAATCATGTTGAGAAAGTTTTTTTTCGAAAAATCTTTTTTTCACTAAGAATATTTTACCATTAAAAGAACACTTGTTCTAGTTTATTTTTAAATATAATCCAAAAAATTAAGCAAACATAATATTTGAACCAAATTACTTGGTATATATAGTCTAAAAATAATGCCTTATTTATAATAAAGGCATGAATACATTTGGAGAAAATTTAAAAAAATTTAGGAACGCTCGCGCTTTAACACAAGCTGAATTCGGAGATAAAGTCAAATTAAGCCGTAGTCAGATAAGTAATTTGGAAACTAATTTTAATGAGCCTGATTTGGATTCGTTAGATCGTATCGCGTCATTCTTTGATATCTCTGTCGATACACTAATGGGCCGGAAATTCAAGACAAGTGAAAAGCACTTAGAAACTGTTCTAGATGAAATTCAAACGGTTTTCGCAGGCCTGGATGAATCCCAACGAGAACAGTTCTGTAAACAACTCACTTTTTACACGCAGTTCTTAAACGAGAAAAAAGAATTGTTATGAGTCGATTGTAGTAGAAAACATTTCCAATCGCAACGGTAAAAATTAACAAATTTTTATCAACAAAAAAAGAGAGCCTATTGCTCTCTTTTTTATATTCCTGTTCCTGGGTCTTTTATGTATCCGCCACTGGTGTCTTTTGTATACCCTCCACCTAGATTTGGATCATATATCAATCGACTTCCGCCTAGACCACCTGGATCAAAGTTATCTTTTCTCATTTCTCAAACCTCCTGGTTCTTTTCTCCATCTACCACCTGGATTTATTGTATATCCTCCACCTGGTCCCGGGTCGAAAATCCCCATTCCTGTACCTGGATCGGAAATCACCTTTGAACCACCTGAATCTGTTATGCACCTTTTCATTTCGTAATCCCCCTTTTCTTATACACATGTACTTGGACCAGTAATTGTCTTCCAACCACCGCCGCCTGGTTCATTGTGCCAACCTACACCAGGATCAGCAACTTTATGACCACCAGGTTCTTTTGTGAACTCTCCCATGTTACCCCCTCCTTTATATAATATATAGATATTGTATCCCAGTTCTTTTATATCTGTAAATTAAAGAAAAAAGAGCTATATTAAATAGCTCTTTTTAGTCAAATCTCTCTAAGCGGTTACTAAGTTTTTTCTTTCATTTACCTCAAAATTAAATCTACTTTTTATCATTTTATTAATTTGCGCTGTTGAGTTAGAAAAACCTAAATGTGCTTTTATGAAAGAAAATTCATAGTCATTTAACAATTCGATAAATGCAGTATTTACAAAAGATGAATTTAATGCTGTTACTCCTTTGAATGATACTATCACTTTCTCATTTTGTTTAAAACTATGCCTGATTAAATCTTGAATGATTTGTCCGTCGTCATTTGAATAGCATCGTTCTACATGATCTAAAACATTAATTAATCCCATTCGCCGAAGTCCTCCTCATCTGATATTATATTTTCTATATTATCGGCCTTTAATTTCATTTGAATTAAAGTACCTGGATAATATGATGGTGATACATTATATTCTACATCACTGTCAGTGTTTCCTGCTTTACAAGTTAGTATACCATGGTTAGAGTGGATATACACTTCACCACCAAGGTCCTTAACAACATTATCAACTAATGTAGCTAAACCAACCCCTCTGTTTCTTGGAGTACTTCTTGTAGAAAATCCCGCAGTGATCGCCATATTTAGAGCTTCTCCATCATCCATTGAAGGATATTCCTTTTGTATATTATGCGGAATACCGACACCGAAGTCAGAGATAGTGATATGTACTGTGTTTTCGCCATCTTTATTCGGGTAGTGTTGCGCGAAAATACAACCTGTATTTTCTTGCGCGTGATCCCTAATATTATTGAAAATTTCTTCCATGGAAACCGTTATATTTTTAACAGATTCAACAGTTACATCTAATCTATTTGCAAGCCAAAAAGCGAACCTACCGCGTAAGAATTGATAACTGTTTGCATATGACACCAAATTTAACGGGATGGTTGTGGGCCTCAAACCTGCTTGCTCTCTTAATTTTTCTCCAAAGTATTGCTCAAAAAATAGAGAATCATCCAAATACCTAACGGCATCCCTACCATCTATACTTCTTGGCAATATTTTATCGCATGTAACACCATTTTTATTTAACCACTCAAATAAATTTCCTAGTATAGTTACACCAGCAGGCTCAATAAATTTTAGTTTTCGGAAATTAAATGTAATTTCTTCAGCTTTAGGTTTTAAATCCTCATCAATTACCGCTTCTAACAATTCATACATTGTACTGCGATTAAAGCGCTGTGGAACCATTACTTCCATACTTCGTAACCCACCCATCTTCTATATCTTATACATGGCAATATGTATTTTATGTCTTTCTCTATTATAGCTTTTTTGTCGGATATTGGAACAAATAAATGAAATAGATGGCTTAATAAACATCAAATTATACCTTTTACAAAAAATACGCTAACATGCTATCATTCTTATACCACTACCACATTCACAGCTTGTATTTAGAAAACGATTATGACGAGGTGAAAAATCATGGCATACTTTCGTAAACGTGGTGAGAAGTGGTCTTTTACTATGGATGTCGGCAAAGACCCACTCACAGGTAAGCGGAAACAAATCACTAAAGGTGGTTTTAAAACAAAGAAAGCTGCACAAGAAGAAGTGGCTAGAGTAACAAATGATTTAGCAAATGGAGATTATGAGAATAGTGATATTCGCTTTTCTCAGCTCGTAGAAATCTGGATGCAAGAGAAAGAATCATCATGTAGACCATCAACATTGTATCAATACAAACGCATTCTACGCTCACGTGTTATGCCTGAATTTAGCGAGAAGAGGTTGTCAGATATAAAACCTCTGACTGTGCATAACTTTCATCAGAAGCTGCTTAAAGAGGGTCTAACTACAAAATACATTTCATCCGTTGATGTTATGTTAAAACAAATCCTTGATAAAGGTGTAGAGCTAGAAATGATTAACTCTAATCCTGCTAAGAAAGCAAAGCGGCCGAAAGTAAAAAAGAAAGCGCAAGCTAGTTGGACGGTTGAAGAAGCAATGAAGTTTATGGAGTATGCAAAAATACAAGGAAGCTACTATATTGCATTTGTTTTAGCTTTGCATACAGGCATGCGTATCGGAGAAGTGTTAGCTTTACAGTGGAATGATATTAATTTTGAAAACAGGATTATTCATGTACAAAGAACGTTAACGCTTGTGGACGGTAAGTATGAACTAGGTGAAACAAAAACCGAAGCATCCAATCGTATGATTCCAATGACGGAAGAATTAATGGGAGAGTTGTTAGAATATCAAAACCACAAAAAGGAAAATTCTTTCGACCTATTAATTTGTACAAGAAATAAAAAAATCGTGCATCCATATACGATACGTTATCAAATGAAAGCTTTGTGCGAAGCAATTGACGTACCGTATATTAGATTCCACGATATCCGAAGAACGTTTACAACCATTTTAATCGATTCTGGCGCAAATGCAAAGGTTGTTTCAAAATTACTTGGTCATACAAATGTTTCTACAACTTTAAATATTTATACTGATGTTTATGAAGAACGTCAAATTGAGGTAACTGAAATGCTAGGAAATGTACTAAAAAGTGGTCGAAGTGGTCAAAAAGTGAGCAGTGAAGAAAAACAAGAGGGTTAAACCCTGCGACGTAAGTGATATAATGCATTTATAGTGTAAGTTTTTTCTTTACACTATAATGAAGTCATTATAGGAAATAATATATAGATTATCATGTTTTCAGAAAAGATGCTACATCGAAAGGAGAGATTATCATAAAGGCTAGTGGTATTATTGTGGAATATAACCCCTTTCATAACGGTCATGCTTATCATGTGCAACAAACAAAAAAGTTAACACAGTGCGACATTACAATCGCTGTCATGAGTGGACCATTTTTACAGCGCGGTGAACCAGCTCTCGTATCAAAATGGCAGCGAACCAAAATGGCTCTAGCTGGGGGCGTAGATCTTGTTGTTGAACTCCCTTATGCATTCGCAACACAAAAGGCCGAAACATTTGCTAGCGGAGCTATTTCTATTTTAGATGCGCTTGGCGTTTCTGAAATTTGTTTTGGCAGTGAGGATGGAAAAGTTCAAAATTTCTATAACACCATTTCGTTACGCCAAAAAGAAAATGATACTTTCAATCAACTTGTACAGCAATTTATGGATAATGGAAACAGCTATGCAAAAGCAACTTCTCAAGCCTTCTTCCATATCTTATCGGACAGCAATACTGTTGATATGTCACAGCCAAATAATATATTAGGCTTACATTACATTGAAGCAATTCTTTCCCAGAAAAGTTCAATTCATGCACATACCATTGAAAGATTCGCATCTCATTATCATGACGAAACCTTTCAAGATAACCATATTGCAAGTGCCACCAGCATTCGCAAACAATTATTTAGTGAAAATGATTCATTCACAACCATTTATCCCTTTGTACCAAATTTTACTGCATCTTTTTTAGAAAGCTATAACCAAACCTATCACATGCTACATTGTTGGGAGAAGTATTTCCCATTTTTTAAATACAAACTTTTGACAATGTCTTCCAAGGAGCTACAACATATATATGAGATAGAGGAAGGATTGGAGCATCGTATTTTATCAAAAATACATAATAGCTCTTCATTTCTTACTTTCATGGAAGCGTTAAAAACAAAACGTTATACATGGACTAGATTACAACGAGCGTGTACACATATTTTAACGAATACAACAAAAGAAGAAATGGAGAAGGCGCATACAGAGCAATATTCACCATATATACGTTTACTTGGTATGTCACAAAAAGGACAAACTTATGTTTCGAAACATAAAAAAAATCTAGGACTCCCTCTTCTTACTCACACAAAGACATTCAAGCATCCTGTTCTAGATATAGAGCGAAAAGCAAACGCTGTTTATTTTTCAGTGCTACAAGAACCGCTACGTACAAAATGTATACAAAAAGATGTAACGCAACATCCTATTCGGTATGATGAAACAATAAATACCTTTTTATAAAAAAGTAAACCTCTCTTGCGAGAGGCTTACTTTTTTTCTGACATTTTTTCTAAGTATGTTAATGCATCATCCAATGTATCTACTGGTACAATTTTCATCTTCGTCTTAATATCTTTTGCTGCTTCAAGCGCTTCTTTATAATTCGATTTCGATGCCCCTTTTTCATTTGGAGCAAAGAATATTTCTGCACCCGCATCACTAGCTGCTACAACCTTTTGCTGAATACCACCTATAGGACCGATTTCTCCCTTCTCATTAATTGTTCCTGTCCCAGCAATTTCATGGCCTTTTGTCATGTCTTTTTCAACTAATTGATTATAAATTTCTAATGTAAACATTAATCCCGCCGAGGGCCCACCAATTTCGTGCGAGTCGATTTTCACTTTTGGATCTACTACTAATTCTCTTTCAGTGACAATAGAAACTCCGATTCCCACACGCCCCTTACCATCAGGAATTTGTTTTAATGTTAACTTTTCCTCAAAACGTTTTCCATCTCGAACATATTCAATATGTACTTCTTCCCCTTCTTTTTTCCCTGCCATGTGCGCAGTAAATTGGTCTATCGTTTCAAAAGGCTGACCGTCAGCAGCGACAATTACATCTCCCAGTTTTAATTTTCCTTCAGCGGACATATTCTTTGCAATCCCAGCAACTAATACTCCTTTATTTTGAAAAGAAACTGGACGATTCGCACGTTTATATGCATTATAAATCGCTGCATTTTGTGAATCTTTCATTGCATACGCTTGGCGGAATTGGTATTCCTCATCACTCTCACCTTTTTGCAAAATTTCCTCTGCTTTAGAAATGTGATTATATTTATTAAATTGGGCAGCTATTAAGTTTACAACATTCGCTGGCCCCATTGAAACTGTCACAAGCATAAAATCACCTGATTCTTTCTTTCCACCATCAACTTGTACATATGGTTCTAATTTCGCAGCCATACCTGGCTTTGTTACATAATACGGAAGGCGTACGTAGACAAGTAACATCGCCAATATAACTCCAATTAAAATTGCATATATAAACCGAAAACGCTTAAACATTATTTTTCTCCTTCCACTGCTCAATTAATAAGTAAATTTTCTGAATATGCTTCTCCGCCTCTTCTTCTCCAACTCGAATAATGTCTTCAATATGGGTAAAAGCACGAGAACTAAATTGTTCTACTGCCGGACGCATCATTAAATCCGAAGCAATTTGCCGATTGACAACAAGTTCATGCTGCATAATTTCAATGCTCTGCATGATAACATCATAAATGGATGTAATTTCTCCGTTCACCTTAATAGGCGATACATCTACAGCAATCACAATATCCGCACCTAGCTCTTTTACGACAGATACAGGAATACGATCAATTACCCCACCGTCCACTAATAAACGACCATCTATTTTCTCAGGTACAAACACTCCTGGCACAGAAATACTTGCTCTGACCGCATCAGCAATAGAACCGCTTGTAAATACAACTTTTTCCCCCTTTAAAATGTCAGTGGCCACAACTGCAGTTGGGATATCTAACTCTTCTAATTTTTTATTATATGTAAACATTTTAATCATATCTTTTACACGCTTTCCAGAAATAAAGCCCATTTTGGGTACAGTAAAATCCAAATAGTATTTTCGTTTAAATAATGTAGCCATTCGATAGAGCCTCTCTACGTTGCAACTCGCTGCATAAAATGTACCAATCAATGCCCCCATACTACTTCCGGCAATCATATGGATAGGGATATTCGCCTCTCGTAACACTTTAATCACACCGACATGCGCGAAACCTTTCGCACCTCCAGATCCAAGAGCTAAACCTATTTTCGGTTCCTTCATTTCTCTCACCCTTAAAATTTTTTTGTCCTCTTTTTCATACTTATGGTCTAAACTCACCATGTATCCACGTATACTGAAGTGAACGTTTTTGGGACAAAGGGGGGCTACGTTAAAATGTATGAAAAATGGAAAACAGCTTTTCTCACCATAACGATGATATTTCTAACATTTTCTCTCGTACTTCACCCCCAAGCCGCTTTGCAAGCTTCTATTCGCGGATTAAATATATGGTGGGAAGTTGTCTTTCCTTCGCTATTACCTTTTTTTATCGTTGCGGAGCTTTTAATTAGTATAGGTGTTGTAAAGTTTATCGGTGTTATATTAGAACCGCTTATGCGCCCACTCTTCCGTGTACCTGGTATTGGAGGCTTTGTTTGGGCAATGGGGATGGCTTCTGGCTTTCCTGCGGGCGCCAAATTAAGTGCCAGACTAAGGCAAAGTAACCAGCTAACTCAAATAGAAGCAGAACGGCTCGTATCATTTACCAACTCTTCTAATCCACTATTTATTTTTGGAGCTGTTTCTATTGGCTTTTTTAACAATCCAAAATTAGGTTTTATATTAGCTACTGCACATTACGTTAGCAACTTTACTGTCGGTTTACTTATGCGTTTTTACGGCAACAACAATACTTACATAAAGGAAAAACAATCCATTCAAAAACGTCCCTTACAGCACGCTTTTTCAATCCTCCATGAGACACGTTTGCAAGAGAACAGACCAATTGGAAAACTACTTGGTGATGCTATTATTTCCTCTATTCAAACTTTACTCATGATTGGCGGATTTATTATTTTATTCTCCGTTTTAAATAAAATGATTACCGTCTTCCAAATCACAACAGCACTAGCTCTTATTATGCAACATATTTTAACATTCTGCCAACTATCGCCACACTTTAGCATCCCCATCTTGTCAGGGCTTTTCGAAATGACACTGGGTAGCCAAATGATTAGCCAAACCAATCATACTACAATTCTTGAACAAGCAATGGTCACAAGCTTTATCCTCGCATTTAGCGGCCTTTCTATCCAAGCTCAAGTGGCAAGCATTTTAGCCGAAACTGATATTCGCTTTAAGCCTTATTTCTTTGCAAGAATTATCCAAAGTATTCTCGCCCCAATATACACCTTTATATTTTGGGTACCACTTTACGAAAAATTACATTCTTTTTCACCAAATCAACAAGATATTCCGGTTTTCTTATCAAATCAGTCTTCTATTCTTACAAAGGCTTGGGATATATTGCTTCACTACGGCCCTACTTTTACACTATTTTGTTTATATCTATATGTTATTTTATTATTCTTACGCATAATAAATAAAGAAAAACCCCGTTCATCTTAACGGGGTTTGAAACTTTTCTTTTAAAGCGCGCTCTACAACAGAAGGAACAAGACCAGCTACATTCCCACCATAACGAGCCACTTCCTTCACAATGCTCGAACTTAAAAATGAATATTGATTATTTGTCATAATAAAAAATGTTTCAATGTTTTCATCTAACTTACGATTCATTGATGTAATTTGCATTTCATATTCAAAATCAGAAACCGCACGTAAACCACGTAAAATCGCGTTTGCATTACGCATTTTTGCATACTCAACTAACAGTCCGCTATGCGAATCAACTTTTACGTTTGGAATATCTTTTGTTGCTTCTCGAATTAGCTCTAGACGCTCTTCTACTGAAAAAAACGGTTTCTTAGAAGAATTATTTAAAACAACAACATATACTTCATCAAACACCTTTGCGCCCCTTTTAATAATATCCAAATGTCCAAGAGTTATTGGATCAAAACTTCCTGAAGAAATTGCTATACTTGTCATTCGGTCTCCTCACCTTCATACTTATAAATCGAAATCGCCGTAATACCATAATTTTCTGCTCTTACCTTTACAAGTCTACCTATCGTCTCAGGTAAGACTATATCATCCCCATGTTCTGCCATAATCAATCCATCTTCGTTCAATACTCCATGTTGGTCCATAACACTAATTAACGAAATGATTTTTTGATCTTTGTATGGTGGATCTAACAGTATGAGATCAAATGATAATTCACGCTTAATTAGCGCCTTCAAAGCGCGCTCTGCATCATTTCTATACACTTCAGCTTGATCATGTACTCTGCAGCTTTCTAAATTTTGATGAATTACCTTCACCGCTTTATTATCTCGATCCACAAAAATAGCTTTGTCAATCCCTCTGCTAAGTGCTTCAATCCCAAGTCCTCCACTACCTCCAAATAAATCGAGAGCAACTCCTCCCTCGAAATAAGGACCAATCATATTAAAAATGGCTTCTTTTACTTTATCTGTTGTTGGTCGCGTTGTATTACCTGGTACAGCCTTAAGTGGATGCCCTTTACATTTTCCTGAAACTACTCTCATTCGCTGTCACTACCTTTATTTCAATCTATCGAGCGATTATTACAAATACATATCCGCTTTGGTAATCGCTATCAAATCCCAATATTTCCTGGTTATTTTCCCATTAAAGGATAACCTAATCCGCTACCTATTAAAAGAAAAAACACTTTATTTCTTTTAATAGCCATCATTGTATGATCACTTTCCAGTATCCAATATGTATATTCATCTCGCTATATGCGAGTAAAATCTCTTCTACTGATACAAGTTTCCCTTTATCTTTTTTATCCTATCATAAAATAAAAAAAAGCAAAATAAAAAGCCTACGATAAAATTTAAATTCATTATGTATATCTTCATTTAGATTGGACATAAATAAATATAACAACATCACCTTCGATGTTGTTGCCAACCGCGGAGAAGACTTACGTTTCCCCATAAGTTCTTCCTCCGGTTTCTCCTCTCCCTTTGCCTTCTTGCTAGTACATACTAGTATAAGAAGGGCCCTGCTTTGCAGGGTTTTTTTCTTTGCGTTCTTTTCATTTTAAAAATGAAATGATACAGTAAAAGAAAGAGGAGGAAATAATATGATTCAACGTTTTATTGAACTAGGAGAAGGCTACTCCGATTTATATGAATTACTTGAGATTGCAAAAACAAATAAAGACCGTGTGTCACATATGTTACAATTCGAAACCTTAAAAAATGATAAAAAAGTATGCTCACTAGTTGTTGTTCTGAAACCAACAACAGTTGGTGATTTCCAACCGCTATACATATGTCGCGAAGGGATTCCTATACTTGAAAATAAAAAAAGCAAACGAATTGTTTTATTCGAAGAAACAGCTGAACAAATTGAAAAAAATGTCGTTTCTTTTACTGTAAAACCTTCTACAACTTTCCCAGAAAAAGAATTATATTTTAATCACCTTATCGGCATTTTACGAATGAATCATTTCATTCCTCCAATGCAGTAGCAATTTATACCCATTGTATTTTTATTAAAATAAAGAATCCCCCCACTAAAATTAGTGGGGGGATTCTCCTTAACTATAGTCGTATTCTTTCGCACGATCCGGACGCGAATTTTCAAATTCCGTTTTAAGAAACGGGCGATATGACTGCTCAATTTTTTTCACAAAAGGAAGCTTATTTAGCTTTTGCATCATATGCTCTATTTGCTCCACATCACAATATACAACTGCATATTTCAAACGCTTTGATATGTAATGAATATTACCATATTTCCTTAAAATTTTGGCATGTTTCAATGAATGTAAATAAACAATCATACTTTGTCGTTGCCCGAACATAATCTTCTCCATCTTCTCCTTTTATATACTCATATTCTTGTATTTTATAAAAATCAATCAGAAATTTGTGAAATTATAGAACAAATTCTGTATACGTTTTCTTCCATATTCTAAAAAACGGGGCACATCACCCCGTTTTTTTACAACCGCAACTTCCACCAGAGCCACACCCGCTTCCGCAGCCACCTGCATCAAAAAACGGATTTCCAGTAGGAACTTTAATCGCAGATGATACTTCGGAACCAATTGCTGCACTGACTTCATCTAATAGTTTTTGCAAAGTATTTTCCGCCTTTTTAAAAGCAGATATCTTTTCATGCAAGTCTACAGAACGTTTTAACTCTCGCATGTTTTTCGAAACGAAAGTATAATCAGGATGATATTTTCCAAAGCGTTGCACTTCTTCATATCGCTCTTTCATTACTGTAAATTGACCAATTAATGTTTGAGCCTCCAAATCTTCCTGTAATGCCTTATAACATTTACGATAGCTCTTAGCTACATCGGAACAGACAATCGCTTTTGCAAGCTGTTCTGCTTCGTCTAATATCATTACGCTTTCAAGCGTCGCTACAATCATGAGAGACACCTCCGAGTATCCATCATAACACATTTAGAACAGAACTACTAATTTGAATATAAAGTTAAAAGTTCTATTACTGAAAATACTCATCCATTATAATTTCTTATACGCAAATATGCTCGGCAATATTATATCGTAGTACGTCCCAGCTTCCATTCTCTTCTTTTACATAACTAATACACGCATTTTTTAATGGCGTTTTAAATGTAATTTCATCAGGTGAGATTGCGTGTAACATTGCTTTTATCGCATGTGAATGTGCAACAATAATAACACGTTTACCCACATGTACTTGTGCAACGTCTTGCAATGCAGCAAAGCAGCGTTTTACAATCTCTTCATCTGTCTCCATACCTTCTACATTTCCCTCTGCAATAAGCTCTCTAACTGCAGGAACTGGTTTTCCTGAAGCCTCTCCAAAATTCCGTTCAACAAACCGCTCATCTAGAAGAATAGACTGTATTCCAACAGCATCGCTAATTGCCTGTGCTGTTTCTTGTGCTCTAATTAAGGGACTACTAATAATTACATCCCACGTTTCCAATTTTAATGCAGCTGCACTTTGACTGGCTTGCTTTTTCCCAACTTCATTAAGTGGAATATCTTCACGCCCTTGAATAATCTCTTGAAAATTCCAATCAGTTTGTCCATGTCGCACTAAACAAATTTCCGTCATGCTGTAACTCCTTTTTTTCAATAATCTGTTCCTATTGTAACAAATGTTTCGCATGACGGACATAGTTTTTCCTTCCAATTATGTTGCATTCTGCTGCTTCATATATTGAAACATGTCAATCATAATAGAAGCAACCGCCAGTTGATTTTGAAATTTTGCAACTTTATCAGGAATTGTCTTTTTATAATACTGTAAGGCAGCTAATTCAAAAGCCTCCTTCTCCTTAGGATTACGTGATAATTTCCGATACCAATGGGGTTGTTCACGAATATAACGCTCTAAATCTTTGTCAGCTTTTATAAATTCCATAAGTTCTGCCCTCATCCTCTTTTCCTCCTAATCTTTTCGAAAGAAAAACGGATTATTTTCAGAAGTTCTTTGCTCAGGTTGTGTACGATTCCCTTGAAATTGTTGAATAACTTGTTGTACACTCCCAATTGCACTTGTTACATTAGCTAGATGCTGCTGCATTTGTTCTGCATCTAATTTTTTAAAAAACGAAAGCATTTGTCCCATTAAATCAGCAGCTTTTTCATCATTATTTTCTGTACGATTCTCTTGTATAGGAGAAGAAATCGCTTCTCCATCCGCTTTATAAGCATTCCACATTTCATCTTGCTCCCCAAGTAAATACCATTCCTCATAAAATTGTTGCCATGTTTTTTGACCGTTTCGAACTTCATGAACCATTTTAGGGTGATGGTTTACAAACTCTTTAAATTGTTGAACAGAAGGATGTAACGGTCCTTTTGTCTTTGTCATAATCCTCACCTCTTCAGATGTATCTACTATATTGTAAGAAAAAAAAGGCGCATGGTTCGCCTATTTTTAGACGTTTCATGCACCTTTTCTTATTTTCTAATGAAATTTTGAGTATAGAATTTATCGAAGACCCCAACACCTAGTCCAGTAAATTGTTCATTTAACAAGTTTTTCCGATGCCCTTCGCTATTCAGCCAACCTTGCACTGCCGCGATTCCATCAGTATGCTGCGCTGCTATATTTTCTCCCGCTAGTTGAAAAGTGACTTGACCACGTTGTAATCGATCTCCTAAAGTTCCAAATTTCGGTGAATCATGTGAAAAGTAATTATTCTCTTTCATATCTTTACTATGTCCAAAAGCTACTTCAGCTGTTTGTTGATCCCATGTTAGTAATGGCAATTGATGACGACTACGAATAATATTAGTCAAATCTAGAATTTGTTGCATATTCCCATGTTCTACTTGTGCCATTTTCTCCTGAGGGATTGATGGCTCCGTCCCTAATTCTCCAGAATAAACAAGCTGATACGGTCTTTGTCGAAGCAATGTTTCATCATCCATATACCTAATTCCAACAAGTTTATGTGTAAACCGATCAAAGTATAACTGCGCCCAATCATCTTCTTCTATCGAAACAAGTGGTTGTTCTGCAATTTCAGTATCAGATAATTCAAATTGGTAACTGTTCCTTCCTTTTTCCAAAGAAATTTCATGTGAAAATGGATTGTTTTTATAGACATCTTCATACTTTTCATTCATATGAAACGGGGCTACATCCACTTGATCACCAGCAACATAAGCTGTTACAATTTTATGCTCTGCAACACCAAACTGTACATATTGTGATAAATCTTGATTATAAATCCACCATTCGTAACCATAAGCAGAAGGTTCGATTCGAGCTGGCTCACCCCATTTTGCTAATAAATTTTCCGAATCTCCTCCTATTAATTGGGAGATTGTCTCTGGAAAACCTTCATTTATCTGTTTCTTTTTCTTGACAATCTTATGTTCCTGCTTAGAATGAGATGGCTGTAATATATATTGCGAAACGAGTAATTTCCCGTATAAATCAATTGCTAAAATCAAAGCCGTAATCATTACGATACGTAATAATTTTTTCAAAAAATATACCTCCTGGTCAAACATAAAATTGAGATATACACAAAGCCCTGTCTTCTCTTTTGTTTGTACCATACTATTTTCACTATATCATATTTTTATAAAAAAAGCCGTGATTATCCCTTTTCTCTCAATATGAATTGCGATTTCTCATTATTCATACTATTATAAAATTAGATGGTTTCAAATAAAAATAAGGAGGAATTCTATGCAGTTTACAAATTCAAAACTTATAGACGCAACTATTGATTTTACACTTCTCACAGAAGTCATGCAAAATCATCATTTCGTACTTGCCGGACAGTGGGATTATGAACGAGTTACATATGACTATAAATTTGAAATATTAAAGGATGTATACTATTTACGGATCCAAGGATTTGCTGTAGAAGGAGAAATCGGAGGACGACACGCACAAGTTAAATTACTTCCCCCATTGTTAGGAAAACACTATTATCCACATGGTGTTGAATATGGAGAGAATGAAAATTTCCCTACAAACGTACTTCAAAAAAGCGAACAACTACTGCAAAATATTGAAAAGGAATTGAAGGAATTTCAAATTATCGAGTAAATAAAACAGGCATGCCCATGTGGACATGCCTGTTTTATTTCGTTTGCAAATAAGGAGGTACTGCCTGTAGTTGCTCCTCATCTTTTTTACGTTCCTTACGTGCCCATTTAAAAAATACATAGCCAATAATTGTACCATATACTATTTCCTGGACAATTTTCATAATGGTACCACCTGTTTGTTGATCTTGTACAATCGGCATCCAGTGTAAAAATTCTGGTCCGGTTATATTTAAATCAGCCAGTGTCCCTACAGGCACACAAAGCTCCATCGCTTTCATCCATGCACTTGGATCCGTATATGTAACAAACAATGATTCGCTAGCAAATATGATTAGCGCACAAGCTGGTGTCAATAATATACCGTTCGCAAACATATAGCCAATTTTTTTAATTTCACTTAATGTTTGATACTCCGGCAATGGATTTAGCATAGGCCACCACATCATCATTGCTGTAAAAAATAAAACAGCAAGAAAAATAGGATGAGCGACTTGATTTTGTTTTACAGCATCAAACACAACCGGCAAATGATAAATGGAAAATAATCCATTAAATACAAACAGGGCAATCAGCGGTTTTGTAAACATATTCAACATCACCTGGATAAAACGAAAAGAAGTAATATATTTGTATAACCAAATCGGAATTCCTAATAACAATAATGGTGGTACCGCAATATACATCACTGCCATTTCAAACATATGTGCACTAAATACAATATGTCCAAGTAAATCAATAGGTCCACCCTTTACAAAATACAATAGGACAATCCCAGTCGTAAAATAAAATATCTGCTTTTTATTTACCTTATCTGCATTTTCGAACCGATTTCTATGGGGCCCAATAATAAGAAAGTAACAGATAAGGATAGACACCATAAAAAGTAAAAAGATCGGGCTCCATAAAGCTTGAAAACCAAATATCCATAAGTTGCTCATTTTTACACCCACCCTTTCAATTTGAATTCCTTACCCTCATAGGAAAAAGGGAGCGAAGATAACTTCAAGCTCCCTATCCTTTGCTTTTTTAAACCCAGATAATCGTCATAAAAGCTAAAATGGTTAATAATCCCACTAATAACCCTGCATATAAGAAAAAGGCTGCTGTTTCATGTCCCTTATGACTCATATGCATGAAATAGTACAATTGAAATATTACTTGCACAACAGCTAACAATAAAATAAATGGCACTGAGAAAAGAGGACTAAATGTTTTCGGATAAGCGACTGCCACAAAAGCTACAATCGTTAAGAAAATCATTAGACCAAATGTAATCACTTGATGCCTCATTTCCTCTGCACTTTTTCTTCTACGATAAACAAGATCTACCTTTGAGTTACTTGTGTTTGTTTGCTTTATCGCCATTGTTTATCCCACCATTCCCATCAAATATACTACAGTGAAAATAAACACCCAAACTACATCGATAAAGTGCCAGTAAATCGATGCGACGTAAAACTTTGGAGCATTATATAAATTTAGCCCTCGCTTCGCATTCCGAAAAACTAATGTTGAGATCCATAACAATCCGAACAATACGTGTAATCCATGAGTTCCAACAAGCGCATAAAACGCTGAACCAAATGCACTGCTTCTCATCGTATGTTTGAATTCATGTGTATAATGATAAAATTCATAAATCTCAAATCCTAAAAACCCCAAGCCTAATAGTACTGTAACAATTAACCAAAGCTGCATTTGCTTAAAGTTAAAGTTCTTCATATGATACATCGCATACACGCTTGTTAAACTACTTGTTAACAAAAGCATCGTCATGATAAAGACAAGTGGCATTTGAAACATTTCTTGAGAAGTGGGGCCGCCATTTGTAGAATTTTTCAATGCTAAATATGTGCCAAATAAGGAAGCGAACAATACAGTTTCGCCTCCAAGGAATAGCCAAAATCCAACAAACTTATTTTTCCCCTCAAGGGTTGCTTTTTCAGGCTCTGCTGGAAATGTTTCATTTGTTAATTTTTCCTCTACATGCATTACGCTGTGCCCCCCTTATCATCCAAATCTTCTTTATGAATATGATAACCATGGTCATCAATTACTGAACGTAAGAACATTGCACCAAACGTAATGATAAGCCCAATTATTGCAACCAGGAGCCAAAACTTATCTTTTCCACCTTGCATGTACATTGCACCAAATGCCGCTATAAATAACCCAAGCGAAATAACAAATGGTGAAAATGAAGAGTTTGGCATATGAATGTCACTCACAGGCTCTGCTGGTGTCATCTCTTTATTCCCTTCACGTTTCTCAATCCAAAACGGATCCAGACCTCGAACGAATGGTAATTGCTTAAAGTTATATTCTGGTGTCGGAGCTGGTATTGTCCATTCTAATGTACGACCATCCCATGGATCACGACCCGCTTTCTCTTTAGACAATGATGTTTTCACAACATTGAATAAAAGAACAATCGTTCCAAGTCCCATAAATACAGCACCAATCGAACTAATTAAGTTCCCTGTTTCTAATCCTTGTCCTGGTAAATACGTAAAGTAGCGACGCGGCATACCAATTAAACCAAGGAAATGTTGGATAAAGAATGTTAAATGGAAGCCGATAAAGAACAACCAAAATGTAATTTTCCCTAGTGTTTCATTTAATACTCTGTTAAACATAAGTGGCCAATAATAGTGTGCACCGGCTAATAATCCAAATACAACCCCACCAACGATTACATAGTGGAAATGTGCCACAACGAAATAGTTATCATGAAATTGATAGTCAGCAGGCGCTGAAGCAAGCATAACCCCTGTTACTCCTCCCATTACGAATGATGGGATAAACGCAACAGCCCACATCATTGGAGTTGTAAACCGAATACTTCCACCCCACATTGTAAAGAGCCAGTTAAATATTTTAATCCCCGTTGGGACTGCAATTGCCATTGTTGCAACTGAAAAAATAGCATTCGCAACAGGACCAAGGCCAACCGTGAACATGTGATGTGCCCATACCATAAATCCTAAAAATCCAATCAACACTGTTGCAAATACCATAGATGAGTAACCAAATAGTCGTTTTTTAGAAAATGTAGCGAATATTTCTGAGAATATTCCGAAAACCGGGAGTATAAGAATGTACACTTCTGGGTGACCAAAGATCCAGAATAAATGCTCCCATATAATCGTATTACCACCTAAAGCTGGGTTAAAGAAACTTGTACCAAATAGGCGATCTAACATAAGTAGCGCCAATCCGACTGTTAATGGTGGAAAGGCAAATAAAATAAGTGAAGACGTTACAAATGTTGTCCATGTAAACATCGGCATACGCATATAGGTCATTCCAGGTGCACGCATATTAATAATTGTGACAAGGAAGTTAATACCACCAATCAGTGTACCTATACCCGATATTTGTAATCCTAATACATAAAAGTCAACACCATGTCCTTTAGAAGCAAGAGATAACGATGCATAAGATGTCCATCCTGCATCAGGTGCTCCTCCCAAAAACCAACTTAGGTTTAAAAATACGCCTCCAAAGAAAAATAACCAAAATCCAAGTGAATTTAAAAATGGAAACGCCACATCGCGTGCCCCAATTTGAAGTGGCACAGCAGCGTTCATAAATGCAAACACGAGCGGCATAGCTGCGAGGAAAATCATTGTTGTACCGTGCATTGTTAATACTTGATTATAAGCATCCCCAACAAGAAAAGCATTGTTCGGAATGGCTAATTGAAGACGGATAAATAATGCTTCTATTCCGCCAATGATAAAAAATAACCCACCTGCAATTAAATAGAGAATGGCAATCTTTTTATGGTCTACTGTCGTCAAATAATCCCATATAACAGCACCCATCCCCTGTTTCTTTGCTACAGAACTCACGTTTTCAACCTCCCCTTCGCAAATAATCCCTTTTTACTTCTCAACTTTTAACGTTTTCAAATAGGCATTTAATGCCTCTATTTCATCGTCCGTTAAGTTGCCATATTTACCAGTCATTTTATTTCCTGGCTTCATATTTTCAGGATCCTTTAGCCATTTTTTTAGGTTTTCTTCATTATTTTCAGCAATGCCGGCAACCATATCGCGATCAGCAAAATTTGCTAGGTTTGGTGCGATACGTGCAGAAGGTGGTCTACTATCATTTGATCCAGTTGCATGACAACCGATACAGCTTTTGTTGAATATCTCTTTACCTTGTTGTTCTTTTGTAGAAGCTACTTCCTTCTTACCATCAATTTTCTTCATATCTGCAATCCAAGTTTTGTACTCGCTTTCATCAACAGCTTTCACTTTAAATTGCATTAAAGAATGTGATGGGCCACAAAATTCTGTACAAAAACCATTATAAGTGCCTGATTTATCTGCCTTTAACCACATTTTGTTTACATTATCTGTATTCGTATCCATTTTTCCAGCTAAAGATGGAACCCAAAATGAATGTTTAATATCAGCACCTTTCAGATTCAAATACACTTTTTTACCTGTGGGGATAACTAAATCTTGCGAAGTTACTATCTTTTCTGATTTGTAAGAAAATTCCCACCAATAAAGATTCGCTGTTACATCAACAACGATTGTATCTTTATCAATATTCTTTTTCTCCATCGCACTTACGTCAGCAAGTTTGAAGGTATATGTAACAGTCGGAACAGCCAATATTAGCAAAAGAATAATCGGAATAACTGTCCATATAATTTCTAGTTTGTGATTTCCTTCAACTTGCTTTGGAATATAATCCTCTTGGCCCTTCTTTTGTCGGAAACGCACAATTACATACAAGAAAATAATAGTAACTACAAGTACAACACCTACCATAATCGCACTTGCTAACAAGAGTAAATCATATTGCATTTTTGCTACTTCACCTTGCGGAATTAAAGTAGATTGAAAGGCTTTACCGCATCCCCCTAACAGTAAAGCCAGCAGTGAAACGAATGAAAGCAGTCGCCACTGTTTCTTCATACAAACAACCCCCACTTTCTTTGTGAATTAGATTGTACTTTATTTATAGTAAGTAAAGTAAATCTCAACGTAAAGAAATCCCCTCATGTCGTTGTCTTAGAAGAATGTAACTACAATCATTGACACAAATAAGATTGTCAAGTAATTCAAGGAGTAGACGAACATTTGTACAGACCATTTTATGTCATCCTTCTTACGGAATCCATAGAATCCTAATACGATCCATCCAATGTTAAGCAATGTTGCAATTACCATGAATGTTACTCCCAGTCCACTCATATAAAACGGTAGTGGTAATAAACATACTGTCCAAATCATGATTTGACGTTTTGTAATATCAAATCCATGTACAACAGGAAGCATTGGAATACCTGCATTTCGATATTCATCAACACGTTTCATCGCTAATGCGAGGAAATGTGGGATTTGCCAAACAAACATAATTAAAAATAGCATCCAAGCAATCGGATGATCTAAACTAGGATCAATTGCTGCCCAGCCAATTAAAGGTGGAACTGCTCCAGATACACTACCTACTACTGTATTTAGTGTGTATGCTCGTTTTGTCCATAATGAATACAAAACAACATATGTGAAAGCACCAATGAAACCAATCAATGCTGCCATCGGTGTTGTAAATAACAAGAATACAAAACCTAGAAGTAATAAAGTAATACCTAATGTTAACGCAAACCCAGGTTTATATTTTCCTGTTACTGTCGGACGATTTTTTGTCCGTTCCATTAAATGATCGATATCTCGATCAATATAATTATTTAAGCTACATGATCCTGCCATAATTAAAGCAGAACCGACAATTGTAAAGAACATTTTATCCAAATGGTTAGCAGCATTTAATCCATTAAAGTGTAAAGCCAACCAAAATCCTGTAAACACCGTAAGTGTATTTGAGTTTACAATCCCCATCTTAACGAGCGCTAATAAATCTTGTACACGTGTTGTTTCCGGCACATTTGTTATAGCTGACTCATCATGCAGCTCACTTGTTGCATGGTTCATCATTTCAACCCCCTCTTAAACGCGTCTTTCCTTTACAAAAGTAGTACGCTTCTATATAGCAATATTATTACAGTAGAAATGTTGTTTTCCCACTCTACTACTAATCTACGCTCATACTCGAATATATTAAATCATATTTCCCGAACATTTTGTGAAGAAAACATGAACTTTTTGTGTCGAATAACAAAAAAGTTTCTCCTATTACTCCCTATCATAACACGAGATTATCTTCTATAATAAACTATTTTGTCATATTTAGCATGCATTCTCCTTATTTCTTTTTATAATAGAAGTATTTCCACTTAAAAACTGTAATATCTACACCGTTTTTTTCTTATCCCAAGTACTTCATCCTCCCTCTTCATTTCTTTGCTATTTTATTATTTTTTATATATCATAGGACTGTAGCGCGTTTTGTTCTATAAAATTGATGGAATGAAAATATTTCGCAATAACTTCATAACAGAAAGATGGTGAAAAGATTGCAACGCTTTATTAAATGGTTAGCAGTCATTACAAGCCTTGACTTACTAGGGGTTTTATTAGGGGGGGCTTTAGTTACAAAAACAGGTTCAGGTCAAGGATGTGGAAAATCATGGCCTCTTTGTAATGGTGAACTCGTTCCCTCTAATCTATCAATGGAAACAATTATCGAACTCAGTCACCGTTTAACATCAGGATCGGCAGGAATTCTCGTTACACTGCTTTGTATCTTATCATGGAAATATTATAAACATGTACGTGAAACAAAGACGCTTGCTATTTTATCATTTGTATTTTTAGTTGCACAAGCGCTAATGGGAGCAGCGGCAGTGGTTTGGGGACAAGTACCAGCTGTACTAGCTATTCATTTTGGTATTTCCTTAATTTCATTTGCTTCTGTCATTTTACTAGCCTGCCTTATTTTTGAAATTGACAAGAAATTCGATGCACGTTCTCTCATTATGGATAAAAAAATGAAGTTTCATATTTACGGTGTAACAATTTACAGCTATATCGTCGTCTATACAGGTGCTTTAGTACGTCATGAGCATGCTAGTTTGGCTTGTCCAGACTTTCCATTTTGTAGTAAAAACAGACCGTTTCCTACTCAATTGCATGAATGGGTTCAAATGGGACATAGGATTGCCGCAATATTAATATTTGCTTGGATCCTATACGCAATGATTCTTGCTATTCGCCACTATAAGCAACAGCGAGTTGTATATTGGGGATGGATTATCTCATTTATTCTCGTTACGCTTCAAGCAATTGTTGGTATTTTGGTTGTCTATACGAACGCTAGCCTCTCAATGGCACTGTTACATTCACTCTTTATCTCTTGTTTGTTTGCCGTATTATGTTATCTAGTGATGCTAGGTACAAGAAGTACAAGAAACGCAAAAGAGGCACAACAATCAACTACAACGCAAAATAAACAATCCTTTTAATAACTTGCCATTATGGCAAGTTATTATTTTTATATCAAAAAAAGAGCTACTTTTGAGCAGCTCTTTTCTTGATTTTTATTGTTCTAATTCAATAAGTAAATCCCCTGTTTGAATCGCATCGCCATCTTTTACATATACTTTCTTCACTTTTCCATCGAATGGCGCCTGAACCGTTGTTTCCATTTTCATTGCTTCTGTGATTGCCATGGAATCACCTTTTTTCACTTCATCGCCTTCATTTACAACGATTTTAATGACCGTTCCTGGCATTGTTGCACTAATATGATTTGGATTTTCACGGTTTCCTTTCACACGCTGCGCAACCGTTGCTTTAACACTTTCATCTTTCACAACAATTTCACGCGGTTGTCCGTTAAATTCAAAGTAAAGTACACGCGTTCCATCTGGTTGAGGCTCACCAATTGACACTAATTTAACAATTAATGTTTTACCACGTTCAATTTCCACACCAATTTCTTCACCCAATCTCATACCATAGAAGAATGTTGGTGTATCAAGTACAGATACATTTCCATAAAGTCCAGTTACCTTTTGATAATCCATAAATACTTTTGGATATAATGCATATGCAACAACATCAAAAATAGTTACTTCACGTCCAAGTTTATGGAATAACTCTTCTTTTAAAGCATCAAAATCCACTGGTTCTAACAGTTCTCCTGGTCTTACCGTTAATGGCTCTTTTCCTTTTAAAATGATTTTTTGTAATTCTTTTGGGAATCCGCCATATGGTTGTCCAAGATCTCCAGAGAACATCTCTACAACAGAACCTGGGAAATCTAACGCATGTCCCCGTTCAAAAATGTCTTGTTCTGTAAGATGATTTTGCACCATAAATAGTGCCATATCGCCAACAACTTTTGATGATGGTGTTACTTTTACAATATCACCAAACATATCATTTACACGGCGATACATTACTTTTACTTCATCAAATCGATCTCCTAAACCAACCGCTTTCGCTTGTTGCTGAAGGTTACTATATTGACCACCTGGCATTTCATGCATATATACTTCTGTATGCGGTGCATTCATACCACTTTCAAATGGTGCATAATATTTCCGAACATCTTCCCAGTAATGTGAAAGTTTTTCTAATGCATCCACATTCACATCTGGTTGTCTTTCATTTCCACCTAGCGCATAATATAACGTATTTGCACTTGGTTGTGATGTTAGGCCTGCCATTGAGCTTACAGCAACGTCGACAATATCAACACCTGCTTCAATTGCTTTCGTATACGTTAAAACACCATTTCCACTTGTATCATGTGTATGAAGGTGAATCGGAATCGATACCGCTTCTTTTAACGCAGAAACTAAATCGTAAGCTGCATTTGGTTTTAATAATCCAGCCATATCTTTAATACCTAGAATATGCGCTCCTGATGCTTCCAATTCTTTCGCTAAGTTTTTATAATAATTTAAGTCATATTTACTACGCATTGGGTCATGAATATCCCCTGTATAACACATTGTTGCCTCTGCAATTTTGCCACTCTCTCTTACAGCATCAATTGCAACTCTCATACCTTCAACCCAGTTTAAGCTATCAAAAATACGGAATACATCAATACCCGCCTGTGCTGAACATTCCACAAATTTTTGAATTAAATTATCTGGATAGTTTTTATAACCAACTGCATTTGATGAACGAAGAAGCATTTGGAATAAAACATTAGGCATTCTTTCACGAAGCTCTAATAAGCGTTCCCATGGATCTTCTTTTAAGAAACGATACGCAACATCGAATGTTGCACCGCCCCACATTTCCGCTGAGAATAAATTGGGTAACATTCTAGCTGTTGGCTCAGCAACTTGATTTAAATCTTTTGTACGAATACGTGTTGCAAGTAATGATTGATGCGCATCACGGAATGTAGTATCCGTTAATAGTACGCGCTTTTGATCTTGTACCCATTTTACTAAACCATCTGCACCGCGTTCGTCTAAAATTTGTTTCGTTCCATTTGGAACTGATTCAGAATGTTTCAAATTCGGTATACGTGCATCCGGGAAAATCGGTTTTTCTTTCTTACCTACTCCAGGGAAACCATTTACTGTTACTGTACCTACATAACTTAACATCTTCGTCCCACGGTCTTTACGTTTCGGGAAGACGAACAGTTCAGGCGAAGCATCAATAAACGATGTATCATACTCTCCTGATAAAAAGTTTCTATGCTTTACTACATTCTCTAGGAATGGAATATTTGTTTTAATACCACGGATACGGAACTCTTTTAGGTTACGCTCCATCTTTGCAGCTGCTTGTTCAAATGTAAGTGCCCAAGTCGTTACTTTAACAAGTAATGAATCATAATATGGCGTAATAACTGCTCCTTGGAAGCTGTTACCTGTGTCAAGACGAACACCAAAACCGCCACCAGAACGATATGCCATAATTTTTCCTGTATCCGGCATGAAATTATTAAGCGGATCTTCCGTTGTTACACGAGATTGGATTGCATATCCATGTATAATAACATCCTCTTGTTTTGGTACACTCACTGTTGAACTATGTAAAGAGTGTCCATCAGCAATCAAAATTTGAGACTGAACAATATCAATTCCTGTAATCATTTCTGTAATTGTATGTTCTACTTGAACACGTGGATTTACTTCAATGAAATAAAAGTCATTACCTTTTACAAGGAATTCAACTGTACCAGCATTTAAATAGTTTACGTTTTTCGTTAGCTGTACCGCCGCTTCACAAATACGATGGCGAAGTTCATCTGAAAGCGATACACTTGGCGCAATTTCAACTACTTTTTGATGACGACGTTGTACAGAACAATCGCGTTCGTATAAATGCACAACATTGCCTTCTTCATCTGCTAATATTTGCACTTCTATATGTTTAGGTTTTTCAACGAATTTTTCAACATACACTTCATCGTTACCAAAAGCTGCTTTCGCTTCTGATTTTGCACGATCATAAGATTCTTTTAATTCATCACCGCTACGTACAATACGCATACCACGGCCACCACCACCAAGTGATGCTTTAATAATTATCGGGTAATCATACTTCTTAGCAAATTCTTCAACTTCGTCTAGTGAATGAACAGGTCCATCGCTACCAGGAATAACTGGAATATTTGCTAATTGTGCTTGTTTTCTTGCTTTTACTTTATCTCCAAACATATCTAAATGTTTACTTTGTGGTCCGATAAAGATAATCCCTTCTTCTTCACAACGTCTAGCAAATTGGATGTTTTCTGACAAGAATCCATATCCAGGGTGAATCGCGTCCACATGGTTGCTTTTCGCAATCTCAATAATACCTTCAATATCAAGGTAAGCATCGATTGGCTTTTTGCCTTCCCCCACTAAATAAGATTCATCTGCTTTATAGCGATGGTAAGAACCACTATCCTCTTTTGAATAAATTGCAACTGTCTTTAATCCAAGTTCTGAACAAGCCCTGAATACACGAATTGCAATTTCGCCACGGTTAGCTACTAATACTTTTTGAATACGTTGCAGCTTTGACATGATTTTCCCCCTCTACTTTCCTACCACTCTAGAGATTAAATAGGCACACGCTCTAAAAAGCGTGAAGTTCTTCACTTTCTTTTCTAAATTATACTTGGAAAGCTTCACTTTATTTTTATACATCATACCTTATTTTTCAACAAATGATAAGTTTTCTAATCAATTTGTTTCACAAAAATAGTATAGCACAACTCTTCCTTTTCTAACAGTTTTAATGTATATCACATTCAGATAAATATGACACACTATTCTTATTAAAACTTCACAAAGTATAACTCATTATAACACCATAATAAAAAGGCTTTGTGTCATCAAACACAAAGCCTTTTTTATTTTACAACAACAAGATGTGGCTCACCCTGTTCTTTTTTCTCATATACTTCTTTTTGTTGCTTCTCTTGTCGTTTCACGTAACTACCTATATTTATCAATATACCCATTGCAATTAAGTTCGCCATTAAAGAACTACCACCATAACTGATAAATGGTAAAGGTACACCAGTAAGAGGTATTAGCCCCGTCATACCACCAACAATAACAAATGTTTGTATCCCAATCAGACTAGCAATACCAATTGCAATTAAACTTCCAAATGGATCTTTGCACTTTTGAGCAATTCGCAATGCCCGAATAATAATAAGTAGCAAACTAATTAAAACAATCGCTACACCGATAAAGCCAAGTTCCTCAGATATAATCGCCATAATAAAGTCTGTATGTGGTTCAGGTAAATAACCGAATTTTTGTATACTGTTACTAAGTCCTCTACCATTTAGACCGCCTGATGCAATTGCAATAAAGGAATTCACCAGCTGATATCCATCATGTTGAGTATCTTCAAATGGATTTAAAAACGCTGTAAAACGTGCCTTCTGATAATCTTCCAATGCATAGTTTCCAAATAAGTATAAAAGCGGAATCCATACAATTGCACTTAATGCAATACGCTTTATCCACTTGTTAATCGGAACCCCTGAACAAAGGAACATAATTCCAACAATACCTATGATTAACAAAACTGTACCTAAGTCATTTTGTTTTAGAATTAAAAATACTATTAATCCTATAAATAGAATTGTACCTGCTGATCCTTTCCATACTGAAGTATCTGTTTCTTGCCTTCTTGCAAAGAAACGTGCAAGTACGATAATGATAGCTATTTTAACAAATTCAGCCGGCTGTATACCAAACACCCAAGCTTGCGCACCATTTGCTTTCGTTCCAAGTAACAAAGATAACGAAAGCAAACCAATACTTCCTATCATCATTAGTAATAAAATAATTCTTTTTCTCCAAAACTGGTATGGAATCACAGCGATTATCCCTAATCCAAATACTGTACCTATTCCTAATGCTAGTAGTTGCTTATAAAAAAAGTAATTAGCCGGTTTCTCATATTTTGTAACCGCTAAAATAGAGCTAGAACTGTATACCATTACAACTCCCAGTACACATAAAATAACAAGAGGAAGCAATAATGAATAATCCATTGACTTCCATACTTTTTTCATTCAATATCCTCTTTCTGTTTTCAGTTTAATTGTTGTATTCCATATGTATCGCCATTCTTCCTGCTTTATTATACAAATAAAAAGCTCAAACTTAGTCAGTTTGAGCCCGCTTATTTGAACCCTTTATTGTTGTTTGTTTGTAAATGCTTCATGAAGTGCTGATAATTCCCGTTCGAGCTCTCCTAGCATTTCTTTCCCTTGCTCTTCTGGAATAAGACCAAGACGAACCGCAAAGTCAACTTCACGGGATAGTCCAAACATTTGCGTGTCAAGCACTTCTTCATATAATGGACATTGCGGCATCGTAAGGTGGTCCATTTGCACCTTAATAAGTCTTAAAATCTTCTCCGCATCCGCTTGTAGAAGGGCAAGTGCCTTTTCCTGATGATTTGCTACTGTCTCAGACGCCAAATTGATTCCCTCCGTTTCCGTCCTACTCTCCTATCCTATCTATTAATATTAGCGATAGTTTTAATAAATTGCAATAGAAACATTTTTTGTGACAATCATGTCTAATACTATTATACTGAAAAGTGGGAGCATAATACAAATGGGGGAACAACAATGAGTGAAATTTTATTTATAAATGGAAACGTACGCTTTCCGATCACACTTGACCCAAGCGTTTGGATTTTTGATGATCGAAAAGTAGATTTAACAACTTATTTCACCGAAACAAAAGAAGAAAAATCAGAATTAGAAGACTATCTCAAGCATACTTCCGAACACTGGGATCGCGAAATTCGTGATGGTGCCGCTTTTCCACCTATACAACAAAGCGTAAAAAAATTTAAAAAAGAACAGCTTATCACAGGAACGTTTGGCATACCACTTCATCCCTTTTTCAAAAATGCTGAGATTGTAGCAGAAGCAACACATGTTGAAATCCATACATTGCATGATTCCATCACACTTTTATTAGAAGAAGCAAACAATGCTATTCTTGGATTTTCAAAAGATGGAAAACCATTGCGAGAAGATGGACCTGTTCACCTTTACTTTGGTGATGGCTCTAATATAAACAATCCAATTCGAAATATCCGTAAGTTTACAATTATTTAAAAAAAGGAGTGGGCAAAAGCCACTCCTTTTTTTAGCCTTTTACTATCAGTAATATTTCTATCTCAAAATTCCACACATGCAATACAGTTAGACGCAAGCTAATAAATCCCCTCACTGATTAAAGTTCCACTTTATAATAAGTCCGCCGCTAATTGTGCTAAATTAGAGCGTTCTCCTTTTACAAACTTTACATGTCCACTAATTTTTTGTTCTTTAAATTTCTCTACAACATAGGTTAGACCATTATTATATTCATCTAGGTAAGGGTGATCAATTTGTTGCGGATCTCCCATTAATACAATTTTACTTTTTTCTCCAACCCTTGTTAATATTGTTTTCACTTCATGTTTCGTTAAATTTTGTGCTTCATCAATAATAATAAATTGATCTGGAATACTTCGTCCTCGTATATAAGTAAGTGCCTCTACTTCAATTGAACCCATTCCTGCTAAAATCGCATCTAATTCACCAGGTTTTTTTGTATTAAATAAATACTCTAGATTATCGAAAATTGGCTGCATCCACGGTCTTAATTTCTCTTCTTTTTCTCCCGGTAAATAACCGATATCCTTGCCGACTGGAACAATGGGCCGGGCAACAAGGAGTTTTTTATACAACCCTAAATCTTCGGTCTGCATAAGACCAGCAGCTAACGCAAGTAAAGTTTTACCAGTTCCTGCTTTTCCTGTTAACGTTACGAGTGGAATATCTTCACGAAGCAACAATTCTAATCCCATAATTTGCTGCACATTCCGCGGGCGTATTCCCCAAACTTGCTCATTATGAAAAATAAGTTTCTTCACCTTTTTCCCTGAATAATCAACAATTCCAAGCGCAGAACTAGAACCACCTAATGCATCTTTCATCACAATAAACTGATTTGGATAAAATGGATGATTTGCAATTTCTGATAAAGGAAGTTCTCCTTTTTCATAGTAATAATTTAACTGTTCTTTTGATATGTAGCCTTCTAAAAAACCTGAATATATATTGTCCACTTCAATGACACGATCACTTAAATAATCCTCTGCTTGTAAGCCAAGAGCATCTGCTTTTACTCTTACAAGCACATCTTTACTTACTAAAACAACAGACTTTCCATCCTCTTTCTCTTGTTCTTCTAAAAATATATTTTTCGCAACAGCTAAAATGCGATTATCGTTTGTTTTTTCAACAAAAATATCTTGTAGTTGAACAAATGAGCGATGGTTTAATTCAATACGAAATGTCCCTCCATTTTCAAGGGGAATACTCTCATGCAATTTTCCTAATTCACGAAATTTATCTATCAGTTTAGATACATAACGAGCATTTCGTCCAACTTCATCCATGTAACGTTTTTTCGAATCAACCTCTTCTAATACAACTGCTGGAATCACTACCTCATTTGTTTCAAAAGAAAAAATAGATAAAGGATCCTGCAAAAGTACATTCGTGTCTAACACATAAATTTTATCCAACCTGTTACCCCCTGACTCCACTTTTAAATTTGTAGAACAAGGGTTTCATCCATGATTATGATATGGACGAACCATTGTTATAATTATATGTAATGTATTAACGAGGTAGAATCTAAATTCATATAAATTAAAACTTTTCTCAATCATTTTTTTCATTTATAACTAGGTATCATATTCATCAAAATTTATATTTGAACATGGAACAAAGGTTACCTATTCACCCAGATTAAAATAGCAGTAAAAGGATGAACACCCATAGTACTCATCCACTTTTCTACAATCCTTTCATTGCCGTTAAAACTTGGTTATCAAGTTTTTCAGCAGCACGAAGATCATAAGTTTTTTCATATGCTGGTTCCAAAGCAAGCTTTGCTCCATAAAACATAACATCACGCACTTCTTGAACAGATACTTCTACTATAGTTAACTTAAGAGGAATCCCTTCCATTCTATCCGTTAAAATCTTTGCTTCACCGCTAATGGAAAATACAGATTCATTCGCCATTACAGTGAGTACAAGCCCTGCATGATGGCGTAAATTTTCCGCAATACGAGATCGCCAATCAACTGCAAACCGAATACGCGCCTCATTCATTGCATATACCCATGAAATAGCACTTACATTTGGAACAGCCTTTTCAAAATCAATTGTTGCAATTGTTATAATACGTCCTTCACGTAAAGATTGAACTAAAGAATCTGTCAATGTAGGTTCTACTACATTTGCCATATTTCCACCTCCAAAATTTTATTTATCTTAATGATAACTTATTTTTCGAATTGCGAAAATATTATTTTTTTCCTCCATAGTTCAAAAATATCAAATTTACATGCTATACTTATATCGATAGAATTTGTATTGAGGTGACGAAATGAGAGTCAAATGTATGCTTTGTGATAAAAAAGAAGAGTTAGATGACGAAAATCCTATGGCCAAAAGGCTTCGTAACCGTCCTATTCATACATATATGTGCATGGAATGCACAGAACGTATTGCAGAACGTACAATAGAACGCCATGCAACCGGAAAATTCCACCTATATCGTGATAAAACAGTAGAAGATGAGTGGTAAACTGTCAAATAAGTCCTTAATCATTCGGATGAGGACTTATTTATATTTCTCCGGCTCTTGTCTCATTTGATCTAAGAAACAATCTATAAGCTCTACTGGAAATCTTGTAGAATGCTTTTCTCCGCCTCGTTTATATGTAACTAAATACATATCTTCTTTCTTTTCCACTTCCACATCACTTAATTGATGATCTTCATGCAACATATCATGAAACAGCAAATATGTTTCTTGTGCAGCTGCATCATTGGGTCTTGCTTCCGCAACCGTTTTAATCGTTAACCAATTATATAATGTATCTTGTACAGAGCGCATAAAGAACCTCCTTAACTTACTCTTTGTTGCTTTGCTTGACGTAAACGTAATCTATAAATTCCTAGTACAATTGCGGCTACAACAAGTCCTTCTCCCACCGGCAACAAAACTCCTAAAAAAGTTAAGACTGTACATCCTAACGCCAGCGCCACATACACCACAATATTTTTTAATAGCGATAACTTCCTAGCAAACCCTAAATTATATACAAGGGCACTTAAAAGAATCATTGTGCCATATAAAAGCCACATCCCTATTTCTGGATTCGTATCTACATTATATAATTTTGCGAAAAATGACATTCTCTCTAGCATTATACTCCCCCCTTATTTTGCAAAGATGAACGAAAACAACCCATATGAGTCCAATCCACTAACTAGTAGTACCTTGATTCTTACTTTTTAAATTCTATTTTCCCTACTATAAGAGTACCTTGCAGAAAAACTACTGTCTAGATAAAAGAGTAAATTTTCTAAAAAAATAAACAAAACAAAAAGCTGCCTTTTTTAAAAAGGCAGCTTCATATTTTTTACGCTTCTACAGATTTCTTTTTCTTAGCAGCTCTTTCGCGCTCACTCTTATCAAGAATCTTTTTACGAAGACGAATTGATTCTGGAGTTACTTCACAGAACTCATCATCGTTTAAGTACTCTAATGACTCTTCTAAAGTCATTAAGCGTGGTTTTTTCATTGTTGAAGTTTGATCTTTCGTCGCAGAACGAATGTTAGTTTGTTGTTTCATTTTTACAACGTTAACTGTTAAATCATTCTCACGTGTATGTTCTCCGACAATCATACCAGCATATACTTCTGTACCTGGTTCAACGAAGATTACACCGCGGTCTTCAACTTGCATAATACCGTATTGTGATGCTTTTCCTGTTTCAAGTGAAACTAGAACACCTTGACGACGTCCACCAACTTGTCCAGCATGTACTGGCTGGTAGCAATCGAATGTATGGTTTAAAATACCGTAACCACGAGTTAATGTTAAGAATTCTGTTGTGTAACCAATTAAACCACGTGCTGGAACCATGAAAGTAAGGCGAACTTGACCGTTTCCGTTATTCACCATATCTAACATTTCACCTTTACGTGCACCCATTGATTCCATAATAGAACCAGTGTATTCTTCAGGCACATCGATTTGTACGCGTTCTACAGGCTCACATCTTACGCCATCAACCTCTTTAATAATTACTTCAGGCTTAGATACTTGTAGTTCGTAACCTTCACGGCGCATGTTTTCAATTAAGATAGATAAATGTAATTCTCCACGTCCAGATACAATCCATGCATCAGGAGACTCTGTATTATCAACACGTAAACTTACATCTGTTTCTAATTGTGAACGAAGACGCTCTTCAATTTTACGAGACGTAATGTATTTACCTTCACGACCTGCAAATGGACTATTATTTACAAGGAACGTCATTTGTAGTGTTGGCTCATCAATACGTAATAATGGTAACGCATCTTGATGTTCAACTGGACATACCGTTTCACCAACGTTAATATCTTCCATACCTGAAACTGCTACTAGATCTCCAGCTTTTGCTTCTTCAATTTCTTGGCGTTTTAATCCCATGTAACCAAATAGTTTTGTTACGCGGAATTGTTTTACGCTTCCATCGACCTTCATTAGTGCAACTTGTTGTCCTACTTTCATTGTGCCGCGGAATATACGACCTACCCCGATACGACCTACATAGTCATTATAGTCAAGAAGTGCTACTTGGAATTGAAGTGGCTCTTCGCTGTTATCAACTGGTGCTGGAATATGTTCAATAATTGTATCAAATAATGATTTCATATTCTCTTCTTGATTTGCTGGGTTTGAATCCAAGCTTGCTGTTCCGTTCATTGCTGATGCAAATACAACTGGGAACTCTAATTGATCTTCGTTTGCACCAAGCTCGATAAATAAGTCGATTACTTCATCAACTACTTCATCCGGGCGAGCAAAGTCACGGTCAATTTTGTTTACTACAACGATTGGAGTTAAGTTTTGCTCAAGAGCTTTCTTTAAAACAAATCGCGTTTGTGGCATACAACCTTCATATGCATCAACAACAAGTAAAACACCATCAACCATTTTCATAATACGCTCTACTTCACCACCGAAGTCAGCGTGTCCAGGCGTATCTAAAATGTTAATTCGTTTATCTTCATAATGAATCGCTGTATTTTTGGCTAAAATTGTAATACCGCGTTCTCTTTCTAAATCGTTCGAATCCATTGCACGTTCTTCTACGTGCTCATTTGCACGGAACGTCCCCGCTTGACGTAATAATTGGTCAACAAGTGTTGTTTTACCATGGTCAACGTGGGCGATAATTGCTATATTTCGTAAATCTTGTCGTTTTTTCAACATGTCCAACTCCTAGTGTCTTTTTAATCCTTCTCTATTATAAGAGTGAAGGGGATACAATGGCAATCAAAATAAAATCAAGAATGAAAATATAGTTGTATTCTTACTTTTGTGAAAGTAAAATGAAATTGGAGGGTGAAGATATGGAACAAATTCAGTACCGCTTTTTATTAACAGCTATTATCGGTGTTATTTTCTTAATTGGCATTGGAATTATGATTGCTGAAAATAGTCCCATCGGTATTATTATTTGCATTATCGGCACATTTGTTACAGTTGGATACGGATTTGTAACAAAACGAAAAATGCGTAAATCACAGTAACAGTAAAAAGTAAGAAGCTTTTCGTAGCCTCTTACTTTTTTTGTTACTGTGATACAAATGGTAGTAACTCTTCATATACCCCCGGCTTCGCAACTAATACACTACTTTTTTCTACAATAGAAAGTGCTTTACCAGCAAACGTCGTCACTTTGCCATCGACTTCTTCTACAATAATCAGTCCTCCGCCAAAATCCCAAGGAGATAATCGCGGCGTCACGTAAGCATCCAATCTTCCTGTTGCAACATATACCATTTCTAGTGCTGCGCAACCATATGAGCGTGTTCCTCGTGCTTTTTTCACGAGCTTCATCATTTTTTCCATATTAAGTAATGGATTATCAGTAAGCCACGTAGCATTTAAAGCAATAATCCCGCTTTCTAATGTACCTTTCTCTAAAGTGGGAATGGTTACACCGTTACAAAAGGCTCCTTCCCCCTTTATAGCATGATACAGTTCGTCATGAACCGGATCATAGATGAGGCCGATTTTTCCGATACCGTTCTCATAAATGCCAATTGAAATCGCAAAATTTCTTTTCTGATGAACAAAATTCATCGTACCATCAATTGGATCAATTAACCAAACAACCCCATCCGAAGAAGCAAGCTTATCTCCATATCCCTCTTCTCCTAAAATATAATGGTGTGGGTATGTTTCTTTAATTTTCCCAATCAAAAACTGTTCCGTTTCTCGATCCATATTTGTTACTAGGTCAGCTGCATTTGATTTCGTCTCCACAATAAGCGTCTTTTGCAATGATGCCATTAAACGCTCACCAGCTTCTTGAATCCACTGTTTTGCATGTGTATCGATTTCTTTCCATACCTCTTGCATGTTTAAACACTCCGATCTACACTGTTCACAGAAAAAACGAACCCTTTATAAGGTTCGCACCAACTTAATTTTTATACATATACTATTATTACGCTTCTAAACGGATCATTTCAAGTCTTAGCACTTCTAGCTTTTGCACGCACTCTTCTTTTTTCTGATTATCATTTTCCATCATTGCATCATATAGCGTTGCTAATTCATAATCTAACTCCAATCTTAGCACCGGAATTCTTTTTTCAGCATCTGTTCTCTTTAACGCGTTAATCACCTGTCTCATTTTTATTGCCTCCTCCCAATATTCGTCTGCCCTCGGACTAGAATTAACTTAATTTTCTGATTTTTTGTTTTATACTATACTATGTTGGATAAATCATCTATGCAACAAAATTATATTTTTTTACTGAAGTTTTTTTGTACTGTTTTTTTTATGAATCGTACAAGCTATGCTAAAATAAAAAACAAACTAGGAGTTGGAGGAACTATCATGACATTACAAACATTTAAATCAACTGACTTTGCTGTCTTTGCAGTTGATGGTCTCGAAGAACGAATGAATGCTATTAAAACGAATATTCACCCTAAATTAGAAGCTCTAGGCGAGCAATTTTCTCATTATTTATCAGAACAAACTGGGGAAACTTTTTTCTATCATGTTGCAAAACATGCACGACGTAAAGTCAATCCACCAAACGATACTTGGGTTGCTTTTTCAACAAATAAACGCGGATATAAAATGCTGCCACATTTTCAAATTGGTTTATGGGGTACCCATGCTTTTATATACTTTGGTTTAATTTATGAGTGTCCACAAAAAGTGGAAGCGGCTCATGCCTTCTTAGAACATTTAAATGATTTAAAAACAAATATACCAAATGACTTCGTTTGGTCCATTGACCATACCAAACCAGCTGTAAAATCGCATAACTTACTTGAAACAAATGACTTACAAAAAATGATTGAACGCCTAGCGACTATAAAAAAAGCAGAGCTACTAGTTGGTATTCACATTTCTCCAGAAGAGTGCTCAACACTCGATGATGAACAATTTCTTGAGAAGATACAAACTACGATGCACTCACTCCTTCCTTTATATAAAATTTGCAATCGATAGTAAGAAAACGGACAATTTATATTGTCCGTTTTAAGTTGTTATCCCATTATAGCACTTAGAATTCGATTTTTCAAAATCTTTTTACATTTTCACAATCTTTTGTTCTTCTACTTCTTTCGCCTTTTGAATCGCTCGGTATATAGAGTAACCACTTACTTCTTGAAACTCTTTATCAATTTTTTTCTCTTCCGCTTTCGACGGCACAATTTCTTTAAAACGGCGATATAATCTCATCAATTCTTCTCTGATGATACCTTTTTCATACGCCTTTTCAATTGCCTCATAGAATGTCACAATCGCAATCATCTCATCATTCGACCAATCATAATCAAGTGGATATTGATATTCCATATGTACACCTCTTTCATTTTTACCCTTATTCTCCCTTAAAAATAAACCTTCCATCCTTCTTTATCATAGTCCCTTTTGCATTATACACTATTTCTCTTTTATTATGGCATTGTCTCTCTTCATACCGAAGACAACGAGGCGATGAAAGGCATAGATCTCCTTTCCTTTTTGAAAATAAGCCTCGATAAATTGAAACTTTATTTTTCCTCCATCCTCCTTTATTTTCGCTGATTTTTAAGATGAGGATATTACTGAACGCGAATAGAAATATAACTTCCATTGACGGAATTCTACGTATCTCCTCGCTTTCTCAGAACTTTAAGTTAAAACTTTACTGCTCACGAATAACGGCATACAAATTATTACTAATTATGCATATAATAAAAATAATAGTTTTTTCTATACATATATAATCATTGGTGATATAATGCTTTTGTTTTATTGAAAATAAAGTGAAACTTCCATTTGGTAAGTAGAACAAGTCAAGTTCTTATAGACAGTTATATAACTATATAGGGGAAATAACTTTCTTACTGAACAAGATACACATAAAACAACTCATAATAAATATTACGAAGAAGAAGGGGTGTATAGATTGTCCCAATACAAAACACCATTGTTTACCGCTTTAGTAGAGCACAGCAAGCGAAATCCAATTCAATTTCATATCCCAGGTCATAAAAAAGGACAAGGGATGGACCCAGAATTTCGCGAATTTATTGGGCATAATGCATTAGCAATTGATTTAATTAATATTGCTCCGCTCGATGATTTACATCATCCAAAAGGTATGATTAAAGAAGCTCAAGATTTAGCTGCAACTGCATTCGGTGCAGATCATACCTTCTTTTCAGTTCAAGGTACAAGCGGTGCAATTATGACAATGGTAATGAGCGTTTGTGGCCCAGGAGATAAAATTCTTGTACCACGAAACGTTCATAAATCTGTAATGTCAGCCATTATTTTCTCAGGTGCAAAACCAATTTTCATTCATCCTGAAATCGATCCGAAGCTCGGTATTTCACATGGGATTACGATTCAATCTGTAAAAAAAGCACTCGAGGAACATTCAGATGCAAAAGGGTTACTCGTTATTAATCCAACATACTTTGGATTCGCCGCAGACTTGCAGCATATTGTAGAATTAGCTCATTCCTATGAAATACCTGTATTAGTTGATGAAGCTCATGGTGTTCATATTCATTTCCATGACGAATTACCAATGTCAGCTATGCAAGCTGGTGCAGATATGGCAGCGACAAGTGTTCATAAGCTCGGAGGTTCATTAACACAAAGTTCCATTCTAAATGTCAAAGAAGGCCTTGTGAATGTAAAACATGTTCAATCGATTATTAGCATGCTTACAACAACATCAACTTCCTATATTCTATTAGCTTCTTTAGACGTCGCAAGAAAACGTCTTGCGACTGAAGGAAAAGAATTAATCACAAAAACAATTCAGTTAGCCGAACATGTACGCTGTACGATAAATGAGATTGAAAATCTATATTGCCCTGGTAAAGAAATGTTAGGTATGGATGCAACATTCAGCTATGATCCAACAAAACTGATTGTATCTGTCAAGGATCTAGGCATTACAGGTCACGAAGCAGAATTATGGTTAAGAGAACATTACAACATTGAAGTCGAGCTTTCAGACTTATATAACATTCTATGCCTTGTGACATTGGGAGATACAGAGGTCGAAACTAATATTCTTATTGAGGCCTTACGAGAACTAGCAACTACCTTTAAAGATAGAGCGGACAAAGGTGTTCAAGTACAAGTTGAAATTCCAGAAATCCCTGTACTTGCCCTCTCTCCTCGGGATGCTTTTTACTCAGAAGCAGAAGTCATCCCATTTGAAGAAGCTGCTGGTCGCATTATAGCAGATTTTGTTATGGTTTATCCGCCAGGTATTCCAATCTTCACCCCTGGCGAAATCATTACGCAAGAAAACCTAGACTACATTAATAAAAACCTAGATGCTGGCCTACCAGTACAAGGTCCTGAAGATATGACACTCCAAACACTACGCGTTATTAAAGAATACAAGCCTATCAGTTGATAGGCTTTTTTTCACCATTTTTTCTTTTACTCATACGATACTAAAGAATGTAACTTATAGGTGGGGATACAATTATGATTGTGATTGGTCGTTCTATTGTACATCCTTATATCACGAGTGAAAATGAACCGTTCGCTACTGAGAAACAACAAATATTGGCCATTATGGCTGGAAATCAGGAAGTATATTCATTCCGAACAACTGATGAACTCAGCTTTGATCTAAATTTACGAATTCATATCATTACATCCTCCTTAGAACTCTTTCAAAGTGGATTACAGTTCCGTACATTCCAAGAGTCCTATTGTAACCCTGAATTTTGGCAAAGGACACCACTAGGAGGATTTCAATTACTTCCAAATAGACCACCCTCGGTCGCGATACGAGATATTTTTAAAGATGGAAAAAAGTATGGAACAGAATGTGCAACAGCAATGATTATTATTTTTTACAAAGCACTTTTAGCTCTATATGATGAGCAAACTTTTAACCGTTTATTCGCAAACCTTCTACTATATACATGGGATTATGATCGAGATTTAAAACTGGTGACAAAAAACGGTGGGGATATCGTTCCTGGCGATCTTGTTTACTTTAAAAATCCACAAGTGAATCCAGCTTCAGTTGAATGGCAAGGAGAAAATGCCATTTATTTAGGTAATTTCTTTTTTTATGGGCACGGTGTAGGAGTACAAACAAAGGAACAAATCATTTATCTATTAAATGAACGAAGAATTCCCTATGCCTTTATCTCAGCATATTTAACAGATTTTATTACCCGCATAGATAGTCGCCTCATGAGCCAACATGCCTCTGCTAATACCCTACAAACCACATTCAAATTCATTCCCATTCGAGATGATGCAATTGTTGCAACGGTTGGCCACACAACTACAATCTATTAAAAAACGCCTGCAAAATATGCAGGCGTTTTTTTAATTATTGGGCTTTTGTATGCTCTTTGTGACCACATTCGCAATGAGATCCACATTTCCCGTAAAGTACTGTTGTCTTTTCATCTTCAAAGTGTGCAATTGTTCCTTCACAAACTTGACATACGATTGTTCCCATTTTTCATTTCCCCCTGAGTTTGAATTATGATTGAAAACCTTTATATTTACACGTTCTATATATTACTGAACTTTTGTATGTTCTTTGTGACCACATTCGCAATGAGATTCACATTTCCCGTAAAGTACCGTTGTTTTTTCATCTTCAAAGTGTGCGATTGTTCCTTCACAAACTTGACATACGATTGTTCCCATTTTTCATTTCCCCCTGAGCTTATGGTCCTAAAAACTTTTTCAGCTAGAATATTCCTATATATTACTGGGCTTTTGTATGCTCCTTGTGATCACATCCGCAAGATCCGCATTTCCCGTAAAGTACTGTTACTTTCTCATCCTCGAAGTGTGCAATTGTACTTTCACAATCTTGACATACGATTGTTCCCATTTTTTTATTTCCCCCTAAGTTTATAATCCCAAAAACTTTTTTGTAACCGCTTAACTTTCTGTCTTTATTTTAATATGTTATACTTTTTACGTCAATAGGTTTTTAGTATAACACATTAAAAAAATTAACTTTATATTAGTATGAGACAATAACATGAAAAAACAGTCATATCTTAATAAGTACGACTGTTTCCTTTTATTTATTCTTCATATTCAGCATGTAAGGAAGTAGGTGGTACAAGAAACTTAAAGAATTGTGCTAGGTCATTCGCTTCCTCCTCTGATTGTAATTTAAAGACCTGTTGTAAATGTTGAACATTATCTACATCGTCTTGTCCTAGTAAAGTTGCTCTCCCTGTTTGCATGCAAACAACAAGAGGTTTTCCAAAAAACATATTTGTATAAATAACACCAAAATCATAGCGGTTTTCATGTGTCATAAATCCCAAAAATCGTACCTTCACACTCTCATGCTCATCATACAATTTTTCAAACATTTTCTTCCTCCTTTCCTCACAACACTTTCTACCGTATATATTAAACAAAAAAAGGAAAGAACCTTTTTAATTGTCAAAAAATTTGCAACGGTGTTAAAATGTCTGTATATATTACTTTAGGAGGAAAATCTTTATGCAACATGCATTTATTAAACTTGTACCTAAATCGAAACAACAAGCTGTCTCATTAGAAGATGTTAAACAACTTTTTAATTATTATAAAACCATTACTTCGCAAACCGGCGCGCAAGTTAGCTATGCATATACTAACGTAGCATTTCCGTATGAGATATTTGATACATCAGATACTACACTTGAGCTCAAATCTAGTCATGATCGTTATAATTCTATTTATGTGGGGATAGGAACAGAAAACGACCAAGCTTTCGTTCAAATCTCCTTACCTTCTACCGCCACATTTGGGGATAAAGGAAAAGCAAATGAATTCTGCCGTTTTTTAGCAAAAAAATTAGAGGGTGAATTAAAGTTATTTAATGGAAGAACAATGTATTTTTATAAACGCTAACTATAAAAAAAGGAAAGATATCAGTAAAAAGAGCATACTATTTGCGCAAGTAAGAAATAGTGCCTGTTTTCTTATACGAAGAACAACATATGCAATTACATATGCTAAATAAAGGAACACGAAAAAGAGCATCACTTTATAATGAAATTTATCACCATTTGATAAGAATAGTACAATAGAAAATCCACTCCATAAAAGGAAATGATAAAATATAACATGTATGATTTTCACGAAACCATCTCCTTTGACATGCTCTATTTTATAATAAGATATGGTATTGGACTCAAATCGATTACATAATACGAAAAGATGTAATCGATTTGAGTCCATTATATTTCTAAAAAAGTTACGTACATTCCAATTTAGACTATATAGTATTACGTATTTATTCCATAAATATACATAATGACCTTGTTAGCTCTACTAAAGCTTTAATGGATAAAGTGAAACTTTAATCAATGGATTTCTTCATTCTCACTAACGATCAGCTCTCACAAATCGGGATTTTGCAAGATAAATTCCATAAAATAAAAAATAACCCGCCTTTAAAAAGATCAAAGGCGGGTTATTTTGGTTATTCGTATTATTTTACAATGTGAATTGGCATTCCAAGAGCAACTTCAGCTGCTTCCATTGTGATTTCACCTAATGTTGGGTGAGCATGGATTGTTTGAGCGATATCTTCAGCTGTCATTCCAGCTTCGATAGCTAAACCAATCTCAGAGATAATATCAGAAGCACCTGCACCTGCAACTTGTGCACCTACAAGAAGACCATCTTCTTTACGTGTTACAAGTTGTAGGAAACCGTCTGTGCTGTTTAATGATAATGCACGACCGTTTGCAGCGAATGGGAACTTAGATACAGTTACTGCCATTCCTGCTTCTTCAGCTTGTTTCTTAGTGTATCCAACAGATGCTAATTCTGGATCTGTGAAGCATACTGCAGGAATTCCGATGTAATCGATAGCTGATGCATGGCCACTAATTGCTTCAACAGCTACTTTACCTTCGTAAGAAGCTTTGTGAGCTAATGGTGGTCCAGGAACGATATCACCGATTGCATAGATGTTTGGTACGTTTGTACGGCATTGCTCATCGATTTCGATGATACCGCGATCAGTCATTTTAACTCCAACTTGCTCAAGACCGATTTCTTGAGTGTTTGGACGACGACCTACAGTTACTAATACGTAATCTGCTTCTACAGTTTGTACTTCACCTTTAACTTCGAAGCTAACTTTTACGCCAGTTTCTGTTTCTTCAACGCCTTTAGCCATAGCTTTTGTATGAATATTTACGTTACCTTTCTTTTGAAGGGCACGTTTAACAACAGAGCTCATTGCTTTTTCGAAACCAGCTAAGATTTCGTCGCCAGCTTCTACTACAGTAACTTCTGTACCGAAGTTAGCATATGCAGTACCTAATTCCATACCGATGTAACCGCCGCCGATTACAACAAGTTTTTTAGGAATTTCAGGTAAGCTTAGAGCGCCTGTAGAGTTGATAACACGTTTAGAGTATTTGAATCCAGGAATTTCGATTGGTGTAGAACCAGTTGCAAGAACAGCATTTTTAAACGTATAAGTTTGAGCTGCATCTTCAGTCATTACGCGTAATGTGTTAGCATCTACGAAGTAAGCTTCACCGCGAATGATTTCAACTTTGTTACCCTTAAGAAGGCCTTCAACACCGCCAGTTAATTTCTTAACTACGCCGTTTTTCCATTCTTGAACTTTTGTAAAGTCAACTTTTACGTTCTCTGCAGTGATACCCATGTCATCAGAATGCATTGCATTCTCATAACGATGACCTGCATTGATTAACGCTTTTGAAGGAATACATCCAACGTTTAAGCATACGCCACCAAGGTTAGCTTTTTCGATAATTGCTACCTTTTGACCTAATTGTGCTGCACGAATTGCCGCAACGTATCCACCAGGACCTGCACCAACAACGACTGTATCTAATTCAATTGGGAAATCTCCTACTACCATTGTTATTACGCCTCCATTACTAATAATTGTGGGTCATTCAATAGACGTTTAATTTGGTTTAATGCTTTTTGAGCAGTTGCGCCGTCAATTAAACGATGGTCAAAGCTTAGAGATAATGCTAATACTGGAGCTGCAACGATTTCACCGTTTTTCACAACTGGCTTCTCAGCGATACGGCCGATACCAAGGATTGCTACTTCTGGGTGATTGATAACTGGAGTGAACCATTGTCCACCTGCAGAACCAATGTTTGTAATTGTGCAAGAAGCACCTTTCATTTCAGCTGGAGCTAAACGACCTTCACGTGCTTTACCAGCAAGATCATTGATCTCGTTAGAAATAGTGAAGATTGATTTACGATCTGTATCTTTAACAACTGGTACTAATAGACCTTTGTCTGTATCAGCTGCGATACCGATGTTGAAGTAATGTTTATGAACGATTTCTTGAGAAGCATCGTCTAAAGCAGTATTCAACATTGGGAATTCACGTAATGCAGATGTTAAAGCTTTTACAACGTATGGAAGGTAAGTTAATTTAATACCTTTGTCAGCTGCAACAGCTTTGAACTTCTTACGGTGAGCAACAAGTTCTGTTACATCTACTTCATCCATTAATGTTACGTGAGGAGCTGTATGCTTAGAGTTAACCATTGCTTTTGCAATCGCTTTACGGATACCACTCATTTTCTCACGAGTTTCTGGATATTCACCAGCTGGGATTGGTTGTGCTTTTGGTGCTTCTTCTTTTGCTGCTGCTGGAGTAGCTTCTACTGCTGCTGGAGCCTCAGTTGCTGCTACAGTTTGTCCACCATTTGCAAATGCATCGATATCAGCTTTCACAACGCGGCCGTTCTTACCAGAACCAGCTACTTTATGAATATCTACACCTTTTTCACGAGCATATTTACGAACTGATGGCATAGCGATTACGCGCTCATTTACTACTTCAGCAGTTGCTGCTGGAGTAGCTTCAGCAGTTGCTGCTGGAGTAGCTTCAGCTTTTGGAGCTTCTTCTTTCGCTTCTTCAGCTTTTGGAGCATCGTCATGGTCGTCACCTTTAAATTTAAGGTTTTCGTATCCAGGAGCATCAAATTTAATTAATGTATCTCCAACTACTGCAACCGTACCTTCTTCTACAAGTACTTCAAGTACTTTACCTTTAACTGGAGAAGGGATTTCTACTACTGCTTTATCATTTTGCACTTCAAGAAGTACATCGTCTTCGTTTACTTCGTCGCCTGGTTTAATAAACCATTTTACGATTTCACCTTCGTGGATACCTTCACCGATATCTGGTAGTTTAAATTCAAATGCCACGGAATTCAGCCCCCTGATTCATTTCTTTATTATGGAATATGGCAAAAGAAATCAGCATGTGCTGATTTCTTTTGCACATGAAAAACTAAAAATTAGAAGTTCATTACTTTGTTTACAGCTTCAACAATATCTTTATGGTTTGGTAACCATACGCTCTCAGCTTGAGAGAATGGGAATACTGTATCAGCAGCTGCAACACGTACAACTGGAGCTTCTAAGTTTAAGATTGCACGATCGTTAATTTCCGCTACAACGTTAGCTGCAATACCAGCTTGTTTTTGAGCTTCTTGAACTACAACTACGCGACCTGTTTTTTCAACAGAAGCGATGATTGTTTCGATATCTAATGGTTGAACTGTACGTAAGTCAACAACTTCTAAAGAGATACCTTCTTTTTCAAGTTCTTCAGCAGCTTTTAATGCAGCATGAACCATAGCACCGTAAGCGATAACAGATACATCTGTACCTTCACGTTTGATATCAGCTTTACCTAAATCAATTGTGTATTCGCCTTCTGGTACGTCTTGACGGAATGAACGGTACAATTTCATATGCTCTAAGTAGATAACTGGATCGTTGTCACGAATCGCAGAGATTAAAAGACCTTTTGCATCGTATGGAGTAGATGGGATAACAACTTTTAGACCAGGTTGTTGAGCCACTAATCCTTCTAAGCTATCAGCATGTAATTCTGGAGTATGAACACCGCCACCAAATGGAGAACGAACTGTTACTGGAGCAGTCCAACGTCCACCAGAACGGTAACGCATACGAGCTAATTGTCCAGAAATAGAATCCATTACTTCATAAACGAAACCGAAGAATTGGATTTCTGGAACTGGACGGAATCCTTCAAGTGCAAGACCAACTGCAAGTCCACCGATACCAGACTCTGCAAGTGGAGTATCCATTACACGATCTTCACCGAATTCAGCTTGTAAACCTTCAGTAGCACGGAATACACCGCCGTTTACACCAACGTCTTCACCAAACACAAGTACGTTAGGGTCATTTTTCATTTCAACACGTAAAGCATCAGTGATTGCTTGAATCATTGTCATTTGAGCCATGGCTTACTTCGACTCCTTTTCTTTATAAATTTCATATTGTTCAGCTAAGTTGTAAGGCATTTTTTCGTACATGATTTCCATTAAATCAGTTACTTTTTGTTTTGGAGCTTGGTCAGCCTTAGCAATTGCTTGTTTGATATCTTCTTTTGCTTCTTCGATTACTTTTTCTTCTACTTCTTGAGACCATAGGCCTTTATTTTCTAAGAATGTACGGAAGCGTACGATTGGATCTTTTTGTTCCCATTCGTTTTCGATATCTTTTGTACGGTAACGAGTTGGGTCATCACCAGCCATTGTATGTGGACCGTAACGGAATGTTAGAGTCTCGATTAGAGTAGGGCCTTCGCCATTTACTGCGCGCTCACGAGCGAAAGCAGTTGCTGCGTATACAGCTAATGGATCCATACCGTCTACTTGAATTCCGTAAATACCTGCTGCTACTGCTTTTTGTGCTACAGTTTTAGCTGCAGATTGCTTTTCTACTGGAGTAGAGATTGCGTAACGGTTGTTTTGAACAACGAAGATTGCTGGAGCTTTGAATGCACCTGCAAAGTTCATACCTTCGTAGAAGTCACCTTGTGAAGCACCACCGTCACCAGTGTAAGTAATTGCAACAGATTTTTTACCACGTAGTTTCATACCTAACGCAACACCAGCAGTTTGGATGATTTGCGCACCGATAATGATTTGTGGAGCTAGTGCATTTACATTCTCAGGCATTTGGTTACCCATGAAGTGTCCACGAGAGAATAAGAATGCTTGGTATAATGGTAATCCGTGCCATACTAATTGTGGTACATCACGGTATCCTGGTAAGATGAAGTCTTCTGCTTCAAGTGCGAAATGACTCGCTAATTGAGAAGCTTCTTGTCCAGCTGTAGGTGCGTAGAAACCTAAACGTCCTTGACGGTTTAAAGAAATAGAACGTTGGTCTAATACGCGAGTATACACCATACGACGCATTAATTCTTTTAATTGATCATCAGATAATTCAGGCATAGCTGCTTCATTCACAACTTCGCCGTTTTCATTTAAAATTTGTAATGTTTCAAATTGAGCTGCGATAGCTTTCATTTGCTCATCAACATTAAATAGGGTCTTTTTTGTTTTAGTACCCATTCCGTTCACCTCTTCCTCTCTTGAACCATATTCTGAAACGCTTTCACTAGAAATTCACTAGTACGAAAACGTAACCATGTAAACCGACAGGAAACCTCGCCGGTTGAGAATAATTTTGTGTACCTAACAATCTGTACTAATGTTTTTTCAGAAACATATTAATACAATCTTGATCACGTTTTTTAGTTTACAACTATTCTAATCACGATGTCAATTACTTTGGTTACGATTTTTTTATGAATAACATTAAGGTTTCCACTATACATTGTTGTTTTTATTTTCACATCTGTATTAGTAAGCAATAACCTACTGTTATATTATTCCCTATTTAACCTGTTTTCCATCGTAGAATAGTATGTAAACGATTTAATTCTTCTTAGTTTTTCTCTCTTTATAACAAAAATATGCAATCACTTCTTCCTTTTCTAGGCGAATGTCTATACACTTCTAACCACTCTTCCATACCTTATAATAACCGCAGTATTAGCGGGAAATGATAAAGGAGGTCATCTCATGTACGGATACACATATTGTTATCCAACTTGTTCATATCCTTCCTATGGATACGGAGGTTCTTACGGAGGATACGGAGGTTCTTACGGAGGATACGGAGGTTCTTGCGGAGGATGTGGATACGGACGGGGCTTTGCTTTAATCGTTGTGTTGTTTATTCTTTTAATTATCGTTGGTGCTGCTTGCATTCGTTAATGTAAAACAAAACAACTATAGAAAGAAATAGGCGGCTCTGCCGTCTTTTCTTTTTTTACCAACCAATCGCTAATAATAAAATTACAGCACTAGTCATCCTCTTTATTTGCTTAATTTATATATAGGTACTATGTACTTTCTCATGACTTTTTTCAGCTCCTTTGGTAGACTAAAGGAGAAAGGAGAGATTGTGAATGCTTACAATGAACGATGTAATTCGTGAAGGAAATCCCATTCTACGAGCAGTAGCAGAAGAAGTACCTCTGCCAGCAAATGAGGAAGATACACGTGTACTACGAGAAATGATTGAATTTGTAATGAACAGTCAAAACCCTGAAATGGTTGAAAAATATAATTTACGTCCAGGAATCGGGCTAGCTGCACCACAAATTGGTATTTCAAAAAGAATGATTGCTGTTCATGTTACTGATACAACCGAAACTTTATACAGCTACGCTTTATTCAATCCCAAAATTATTAGTCACTCTGTTGAACGTACATACTTATCAGGTGGCGAAGGATGCCTATCTGTAGATCGTGAAGTTCCTGGATATGTTCCACGTTATACACGAATTACAGTTAAAGCAACTACCGTCGATGGTGAAGAAGTAAAATTACGTTTGAAAGGGTTACCAGCGATTGTATTCCAACATGAGATTGACCATTTAAATGGTGTAATGTTCTATGATCATATTAATCAAAAAAATCCTTTTGTAGCCCCCGAGGATGCAAAACCTCTAGAACGATAAAGAGCAGAAGCAATAGCTTCTGCTTTTTACTACTATTATCATATTACTCCTCTTATAGAATGGTTCTCACACCATATTACCTAGAGTAAACCAGCCCACTGCAAACCGTGAAGAATCCCATCTTCACTAACATCTTTCGTCACATAATTAGCAAGTTTTTTCAAATCGTCGTGACCATTCCCCATCACAATCCCCGTTCCTACTGCTTCAATCATTTCTAAATCATTTAATCCATCTCCAAAAGCATAGACCTGTTCACGCCTAAACCCTAATTTCTCAATGAATTTTTCAATTCCCTTTGCTTTAGAACCACCATTTGGGATAATGTCCATAGAATACGCGTGCCAACGAATAAAATGAAAATCTGGATAATCATAAATGAACTTTTTTTCCTCACCCGCTTGGCAAAAAAGAAGCGTTTGATAAACGTCACGATTTTCATAAAAACTTGGCTCATATAACGGATGCTCAAATTGCAGACTTCCGAAACTTTCTTTTACATAATTATGATATTCTACTGTTGCCTTCATATCCTTATGATCTAAATAAACAAGTGGATATCCCTCTTGCTTAGCAAACGTTGTAAAAGTATGTAATGTATTAGGGTGTAATGGATTTTTAAATATAACCTCATCTTCAAATACAACATATTGGCCATTAAAACTAACATAATTATGAATGTTAAGCTCATTACGAATGTCTTCAAACATGAAAGGTGCACGCCCTGTCGCAATTGCCACATGTACTCCTTTTTCTTGTAACGTACGCACCGCTTCTCTTGTAGATTGTGGAATTTTTTTATCGTGATCTAACAATGTTCCATCAATATCAAAAAAGACGATTTTATTATTCATTTTCAAAACCCTTTCTAAGCCTTCTATATTCCTATTTTGACTACTTCTTTTCAAATCCTAAAAAAAAGTATAACATATTAAACATCTGTGAAGAAAGCGTTCACTTTCTAACCTTATTTACGAAATATGCATATACTATTAAAAGAACATTAATAGTAGTTTGAATGAATTTTCTTTTCTAATCTACCTCATACTATATTTATAACCGGGGGCATACTGCCTGTGAGAGCAAAAAACGGAATATAAGATTACGTCTGCATGAGCCAATAAGATCACTGAACATCAAGGCGGCGATTCCCTCATTTATCTTCTATGGTTTTCTAGTATGTGGAGATGAAGAGTTACTACTAAATAAGAATTAAGTATGCATGTTTAAAATAAGGAAAGGAAGGAGTAATCATGCTGAAGAAGCTGAAGAAAAAGCTAAAACAATATTTAAACGATTTAGTCCGTAAAAAGACAATGGCTTAAATTGTGCCCATTTCGGGCTTTTTCTTCATTCTGATTCGAAAAAACATGAAAATCATAACTATTTGCTTTATAATAGGTAACAGATAATGCAAAACATAGACAAGGAGAGGTTTTCCCAATGATTTTTAAAGTATTCTATCAAGAAAAAATGACTGAGGTTCCAGTGCGTGAAAATACAAAAGTTTTATATTTAGAAGCGGAATCCGAAAAAGACGTTCGTACAAAATTGCAAAAGTTCGCATATAATATTGAGTTTGTCCAATCTGTTACTGGTGCTCATCTTGAATACGAAAAACAAAATGCTGATTTAACATTAATGGAGCTCGTATAATTTATGAAATTCCTAAAAAATGATCAGGTAGCCGTTTTCGCTCTTGGCGGACTCGGTGAAATCGGCAAAAATACATACGCTGTTCAATTTCAAGATGAAATTATTATAATTGATGCTGGAATTAAATTTCCAGAAGACGAACTTCTCGGAATCGACTATGTGATTCCTGATTACACTTATTTTGTACGAAACGAAGATAAAATTAAGGGGTTATTTATTACTCATGGTCACGAAGATCATATTGGTGGTATCCCTTACCTATTACGTCAAGTGAATATCCCAATTTACGGCGGGAAATTAGCAATCGCTCTAATTAAAAACAAATTAGAAGAGCACGGATTATTGCGAAAAGCAAAACTTTACGAAATTCAAGAAGACGATGTTATCAAATTCAAAAAGACATCCGTATCGTTCTTCCGCACAACACACAGTATTCCAGATTCATACGGTGCTGTGGTAAAAACACCGCAAGGTCAAATTGTTCATACAGGAGATTTCAAATTTGATTTCACACCAGTAGGCGAACCAGCAGACTTAACGAAAATGGCGGAAATCGGTAAAGACGGTGTACTTTGTCTCTTATCTGATAGTACCAATAGTGAAGTCCCGAACTTTACAATGTCTGAACGCCGCGTCGGCGATAGCATTCAAGATATTTTCCGCAAAGTAGAAGGTCGCATTATCTTTGCAACCTTTGCGTCAAATATTCATCGCTTGCAACAAGTTGTTGAAGCTGCCGTCGAAAACAATCGTAAAGTGGCTGTATTTGGTCGAAGCATGGAAGCAGCAATTGAAATTGGTCATGATCTCGGTTATATTCGCTGTCCAAAAGATACATTTATTGAAGCCTCTCAAATCAATCGACTACCAGCTAACAAAATCGTTATTTTATGCACAGGTAGTCAAGGTGAACCAATGGCAGCACTTTCTCGTATCGCGAATGGGACACACCGCCAAATTCAAATTATTCCTGGTGATACAGTTGTCTTCTCTTCTTCACCAATTCCAGGAAATACAGTTAGCGTAAGCCGTACAATTAATATGTTATATCGCGCTGGCGCTGATGTTATCCATGGTAAGCTTTCAAACATCCACACAAGTGGACATGGTGGACAAGAAGAACAAAAGTTAATGCTACGTCTTATTAAACCTAAATACTTTATGCCAATTCATGGTGAATTCCGCATGCAACGTATGCACATGAAATTAGCAAACGATTGTGGTATTCCAGAAGAGAATTGCTTCATCATGGACAATGGTGATGTTCTTGCATTACGTTCAGACGAAGCAAGTGTTGCTGGAAAAATCCCATCTGGCTCTGTTTATATCGATGGAAACGGTATTGGTGATATTGGTAACATTGTACTGCGCGACCGTCGTATTCTTTCTGAAGAAGGACTTGTTATCGTAGTTGTCAGCATTGATATGAAAGAATTTAAAGTTGCTGCCGGACCTGATATTATCTCTCGCGGATTCGTTTATATGCGCGAAAGTAGCGATTTAATCAATGATGCTCAAACACTGATTACAACGCACCTTGAAAAAGTAATGGAGCGAAAAACAACACAATGGTCTGAAATTAAAAATGAGATTACAGACACATTAGCACCATTCTTATACGAAAAAACAAAACGTCGTCCAATGATTTTACCTATCATTATGGAAATATAAAAAAAGACAATGCTTACGAGCATTGTCTTTTTTATTTTACGTTCTATCTTATCTTAAGAAGTGCTTAAAGCGATTTACTTCATCATCATGACCAATTACAATTAAAATATCTCCCGATTGAATATTTTCTGTAGCTCGCGGGGAAACAATAACTTCCTTCCCTCGCTTAATTGCAACAATGTTTAATCCAAACTTCGCTCGAATATCCAATTCAATTAACGAGTGACCATCAATCTTTTTATTAGCAATAATCTCTACAATACTATGCTCATCAGAAAGCTCTAAGTAATCTAATACGTTACTTGAAGCAATATTATTCGCAATTCGTTTTCCCATATCACGTTCAGGATGGACAATATGGTCTGCCCCTATTTTAGATAACACTTTTTCATGATAATCATTTTGAGCTTTTACCGTAATATTTTTCACACCTAGCTCTTTTAAAATAAGCGTAGTTAAAATACTTGCATTTAAATTATCTCCGATTGCAACAACAACATGATCAAAATTACGAATACCTAGGCTTTTTAACACCATCTCATCTGTTGAATCTGCAATCACTGCATGCGAAGCAATATTGGCAAATTCATTAATTTTATCTTCATCTAAGTCAATAGCCATTACTTCCATACCTAATTGGGCTAATTCACGACAAATACTGCCTCCAAAACGTCCAAGTCCGATGACAGCAAATTCTTTCTCTTTCCCACTCACATGAATTCCTCCAATAACATCAAGTCCTATCTCTTTCCATTGTAGCATATTTTATATTCACCACAAAGCTTAGCGAATTGCACTTATTTTTGCTTCTCTATATAGAAATACTGTTGTAAATAAAACGCAATAATACAAACGAGCATACCAAAAACAAAAATGTTTCCAAACGAACTAAACGTTTGAAACACAAATAATAATGTTTCTTGACCAAAAAAGGCAAATAAGAGTTGTATAAAAGCAAATAAGAGCGCCCAGTTATAATGTTGTTGATGAAATAAATAATGAGTTGCTCCTAAAAATGCACAAAACGAGATGATAAAAATCCACCATGTTTCTAAAAAAACTTGCCATCCTGCAAAGTTATACCCATTTACAACAAGTGCAATGATTCCAATGACAAGCATTGTAGGGACGCTCCAAAATAACGCTCGACTTCGAAAAAATCGAATTCCATTAGAATCACCTTTTTTATTTGCGCAATATGTTAAAAATGCCGCACTTATATACAGGACAGAAAAAATTGTTAATACGATGATTAACCAAAAATGTAATTGATTGTATTCATGTTCGATATTCGTAACAATAGCTGCTAACATACCTGGAATCAACATACCTGTCCATCCATCAATTTTCCTTTCATTCCAAAACACAGCATTTCCTATTCGAATGCCTAAAAGCATAAAAATAATGACACCAATTACAAATAAGGTTGTCTTATTTCCAACTATGCTTGTTGAAAAAGCAATTAAACCAATAAATAAAAAAAGAACAAATCCATTCATAATCTCTAATACAGGTGATAAATAACCTTTCACCCATTTATATGTTTCTTCATATTCGCATTTATTCTTTAAACGATATGCATAAAAACTTATGCCGAAATAAACCGCTGCAATAATAACATATGCATACAAAAAGAAACATAAGATTGCGCTGCCAATCTGCACCTAATCCCCCACCCTTTTATCTATGTATCACATTGATTTTACACATTTTTCACATGAAAAGTAAACTAAAACATACAGTTCCATTGCTTTGAGTCAAATTTTTATTATTAAATCCACACCCTAGATGTATATCTCTCATTTAACCTACTATTTATAAAACCAAAAACCCCCTAATGAAAAGGAGGTTTTTTGCACATATCAAAAGAAATTTCTACTTCCAAGCCGTCTAGCATGTAAATAGAAAATCCACCTTTTATTCAGCTTCTTTTTGCGCTTCATCTAACACACGATTTACTCGTTTCGTTAGCATTTGCATCCCGCTTCCACCCGCTTGGAAATGACGAAGTACACCATTTTTATCAAACACATAATACGCTGGCACATATTGATTTTCAAATGAATCTGTAATCTTATGTTGATTGTCCACTAAAATAGGTTGGGAAATTCCATGTTCTTTTGCAACTGCTTCCACTTGCTCAAGGTTTAAGTCTTCTTCTGAACGTGGCATATGAACGGAAACAACATTTAATTGCTCTTTATACTCATCACGAAAGTTATTAATATTTGGCATTGCTTCTTTACATAAGTGACAACTAACTGACCAGAAATGAATAAGTGTGGGTTTTTCACCAATTAGTGATTCACGTACAACTTCTCCATTTAATACTTTTGTTGCACCATCTAAAGAAGGCATTGATTCGCGTAATTTCATTATTTTTCCTCCTAATACATGTAGAGAAAGGCCTAACAAAATATTGTTAGACCTTCTATAGTTTACAATAAAATTAAACGTTTAAAGTTGCTTGACCTGGTTTCCAGTTTGCTGGGCAAAGTCCACCAGTTTGAAGAGCTTGAAGAACACGAATTACTTCATCAACTTCACGTCCGATGTTGTTGTGATGTACAACTTGGTACATTAATTCGCCTTCTGGACTAATAATGAATAAACCACGAAGTGCAATACCTTCTTCTTCAAGTAATACACCGTAGTCACGAGATACTACATGGTTCGTATCTGCTGCTAACGGATAATTTAATTCTCCTAAACCATTTTTCGTACGATCAGTGTTAATCCAAGCTAAATGAGTGTGGATTGTATCAGTAGATACACCGATTACTTCTGCATCTAAATCTTCAAACTCATCATAACGATCAGAAAGTGCGATGATTTCTGTTGGACATACGAAAGTGAAATCCATTGGATAGAAGAAAAGCACTGTCCATTTGTCCTGTTTCATAACTTCTTCAAGACTTACTTTACCAAATTCTTTGTTTGGCATAACAGCGTCCATTTCAAAGCGTGGCGCTTGTTTTGCTACCATACGTTCTGCCATATGTATCAACCTCCATAAATTTTTATCATATATGTCCACTCTTGTAGTATATAAGAGGAATCAGTTTTCAGTCAATTTCAATTGGTAATCATTACAAAACAACTTACTATCAACTTTTCCCTCCACCTACCATTATAAAGTATTGTGTTAGAATTACAAAAAAAATGCATTATATCTTATAATTTCTCAATTAAAAAGAACAGGTTTAAGACCTGTTCCCTTTCCATTTTACATATTGATTTAAAAATGAAATGGTCTGTTCAATCACTTCTTCCTTCGGTTGTAGTTTTGCATGATGTAAACCATATTCTGAGTCTACTCCAAGCCAGAACATAAACCCTGGAATATCACGAAGCATATAACCAAAATCTTCTCCTGTCATCGCTTCTGTACATGTAACAACATTCATATTTGTTTGTTCAGATGTAAATGTCATAAATTCTCGCGTTAACGCACCATGATTATACACTTGATGATACATGGCTCCGTAATCAATAACAGCTTCACATTGAAACGCTGCTTCAATTCCCGCCACAATTGCTTCAATTCGACTTTTCACTCGTTTCATTGACTCTACAGATAATGTTCGAATCGTCCCTTCTAAGCGAGATTTTTCAGCAATGATGTTTTGAACTGTACCACCTGTAATTTTACCAATTGTAATAACAGCGCTATCAAGCGGATTCACATTGCGGCTAATTACAGATTGAAGCTGTGTAACAAGATGACTCGCTGCAACAATCATATCATTCGCTGTATGTGGATATGCCGCATGTCCGCCTTTTCCTTTTAAATCAATATATAATTCTGATGTATTTGCAAATAACAATCCCTCTTTTGTCGCAATTGTTCCTACTGGATACTCAGGTGCGATATGAAGACCTAAAATCATATCAGGCTTCCATTCCTTCAACTCTTCACTTTCTAACATAGGAAGAGCTCCTCCTGGGCCTTCTTCAGCTGGTTGGAATAGAAAGACAATGTCATCATCTATTCTTTCATTTATAGTAGCTGTTAAAAGTCCTAAACCGATAGTAGTATGCAAATCATGACCACATGCGTGCATCATCCCTTCATGAGTAGAAGCGAATTCATAACCAGTCTCCTCAGTAATCGGTAAACCATCAATATCTGCACGATAACCAATCATTTTCTCCGGTTTTTTGCCATTCACTTTAACGATTACACCTGTTTTCCATGTTTTAACTTCAATATATTCCTTAGGAAGAGTATGAATATACTCTAAAATATATTTTTGCGTTTTCCATTCCTTAAATCCTAATTCCGGAATTTTATGTAAATCCCTACGAATTTGTACAAATTTACTGACTGTCATGTCCGCACCACCATTTATAAAAAGCGTAAGGGCATGAATAGTCCCTTACGCTTTTTGTTTTTATTTTTCTGGGTTTAATTGACGAAGTTCTTGTTTAATTTCTGTTTTTGCCTTTGTCTTCTCATCAATTTCTTTAATAACACGCGCTGGTGTTCCTGCAACTACTGTATATGGTGGTACATCTTCCGTCACAACCGCACCCGCTGCAACAACTGCACCTTTACCAACTGTTACACCTTCTAGAACAACTACATTTGCACCAATTACAACGTCGTCTTCAACGATAACTGGTTTTGCAGAAGGTGGCTCGATAACACCTGCAAGTACCGCACCAGCACCAACGTGACAGTTTTTACCTACTGTAGCACGTCCGCCAAGCACTGCATTCATATCGATCATTGAGCCTTCACCGATTACTGCACCGATATTAATCGTTGCATTCATCATAATAACTGCATTATCACCGATTTCAACATGGTCACGAATAATCGCACCTGGTTCAATACGAGCTTTAATACCTTTTAAGTCAAGCATTGGAATTGCTGAGTTACGACGATCGTTTTCGACAACATAATCTACAACGTGCTTTTTATTTTCTTCAAGAACTGTCTTGATTTCAGACCATTCTCCAAATAAAACACCAGCTTTTTTATTTACAAACGCTTGTACTGTTTCAGGGAATGTTACTTCTTTTAAATCCCCTTTTATGTATACCTTTACAGGAGTTTTCTTCTCACTTTTTTGAATAAACGAAATAATTTCGTTTGCATCCATCATTTTCATGCTTGTTGCCTCCTAAATCCATTTATAATGTTACTCTACCAAACGAAAGAGCTACTAGCAAGACAATAATCTTATTTTTCCGCTTGAATTTCTTCTATAATATCTAAAAACGCTTGTACTTGTTTAAGTTGCCTTGCAGAATCACTTGTCAATAACCACGTTTCTCGATTCAACTGAACCGGTGTTTTATATGTCTTTTCTCTTACTTCTTTTAAAACAGTGGAGGGCAACAACGCATAACCAATTCCATTTAAAACGAGCTGCTTACATGTTTCAATTTGATCAACTACAATCGTTCGTTTAGGAGGATTAGAAAATAAACCGTACCACCAATTCTGTATTTGTCCATAGTATGTCGAATCGCTTTTAAATTGTATAAACGGTCTGTTGGTATCTTTCAACATAGAAATATCTTTAATTTCTGTATCAACTAAATACAGCTCATCCTCAAATAGTTGCTCTTTATGCCCTTTATATTCTTGTTTCCCTCGTAATATAGCTACATGGACATCGCCTTCATAAAATTGCTTTTGTACTTCACTACTCCACCCTGTAAAAAGAGAGATTTTAACAGATGGGTATTTTTGTACAAATTTCTTTAAAACAGGTGGTAACCAGTATTGTCCAATCACAGAGGCAACCGCTATCTTTAATGTTCCGTATGTTTCCGTATGATAGATTGCTAATTCACTTTTAATGGCCTCTTCTCTCTGCAACATATCTTTCGCATAATTGGCCACTTTTTCTCCTTCTGGTGTAATTGTCAATCCTTTTTGAGAACGGATAAAAAATTTCATTCCCCACTGTTTTTCCATTGATTGTAATCGTTGACTGAGTGCAGGCTGTGAAACGAATAAGCGCTCCGCAGCTTTTCTCATATTGGATTCCTGGGCTAAAACAACCATCATTTGAAAATCATCAATTTGCAACTTTCTCCCTCTTTCCTTATCTTACATGTAACTATCTAACCTCAATATATACGTTGCACCATTCTCTAACATGCAATATTTAATTACTATTTCCAAGAAGCTTGGGTGAATTATGATTTCCCCTAACCTTTTATACCTGTTTAAACTAGCCACTCTACATATAAGTACAAATTGAAAAAACGACATAAAACCTAATAAGAGCATCCAGCCATGCACCAAAGCAGCCAGATTCTTTTCCTGCCCCAGCCAAATTAAAACAAAGAGAAAAAACAAGTAGCAATCATCTATCGTTCCTCGTAACAGTGACTTATGCGTCGAAAAATCAAAATGCCTTTATATAAATACGTAAAAGAGATGCATGATAAAAAAGCGACTTCTCTTTTTATTCGAAGTCGCTTACCCTTCTTTATCGATTATATTGTCTTACTTTTTTGTTCAGCAATTTCAAAATAGCACGCCTTGTTAAAATCCCTTCGAAGTACCCATCATTGTTTACAGCACAAATAAATGGATGATCAATTGTCATTTCTAACGCTTTAGCAAATGAATCTTCAAGTCTAAGATTCGGAATGTCCTTTTTCATTACATTCTCAACTTTCATATCTTCAAGTTTTTCAAATTCAATACGTTCTAACCCTAAAATCCCATCCAAAATCATAGCAGTACTTATTAATCCATGCAATTTATACATAGGATCTAAAACAGGAATTGCTGAATATCCAGACTTTACAAGAACAAGCAAAGCATGTTCTAAGCTATTTCCAATTTGAACATGCGCAACTTTTTCTGATGAAATCATTAAATCCTTAACAAGAACTTGTTGAAACTCATCTTTCGGAATACTAATCATATTATATCCCCCACTTTTTCTTCCTTTTTCCTGCTAACATGATCTCCAATAGACAATTCATAAGAACCTTACTGTTCACAGTTAATCATATCCACGGCTAAAAGTTTCACTTTATTTCCCATTTCTATTCATATCTTATGATAGCGTTTTCATATTATTATTTTGTCCTAATTTTATTCCAACAAAAATAATGATACACAGTTCATTCTACCATAGAACACAAAAAAAAGACTACCTTTCTGGTAGCGCTTAGTATCCTTCATTTTTCAATCGATTAAATAGCCTTGTAATTCTTCTATATTGGGAAATATCAGTCTCTTTTAAACCACTTTCAATATCTGTAAGCTCAACAGCGAGAATTTCACTAGCATAGTTTTGTCGAAACAAAACATCTAACAACAAACTTTTTTCCTCTTTTGTTAAAGTAAAACTCTTCTGCATATACTCCTCTCCTTATACCTTTTTCCTTAGTATTTATTATATAAAATATTCGCTTAGTTTAATAGATGAAAAATTCAGTTTTTTTATTTTGTGTAGCGATTTGCATAACTAAATGCAGCATAGGCATCAGGTTTAATTTTTGCAGTTAGCCCCATCGCCTTCACCTTCGTTGTCATATCAGAAATAAATTCTTTTGTTAGTCCATCATTTCCTATATCTAAGTGAATTTCCATTACAAACCCCGCTCCTTCATGAGCATATGGATGTAACAACTCCCATATACGTCTTATATGTTCTGGCGTAAACAAATAAGCGACTTCTTGACTAAACTGTGTTTCTAAATATATTTTTTCACGTAAAGTAGTTGGTTTTTTACGTACCGCTTTATACCTTAAGCATCCCCATGCTCCTTTCCCAACACGATGAATGTGCACTGCCGTAATAAAACGGGTATCTTTTTGATGTGCTTGTGAATCTGTCCCAATAGATAGACGATACAAATTGCGTGGATCCCTTTCAATAAAATTACAAATACGTAAGAATACTGTTTCAAAATCCATATGCCTCTCTGACACGTTATAAAATAGATATTCACCGTTCACTTAGTCACGTCCCTTCAATTAGACAGACTTTTTGCATTCTCATTGTATGGGACAAAAGAGTAAAATATGACTTATTATCCTTTACTCGTTTCTATATTTCGAACAGAATACTTACATGCTGGACAGATATAAATTACATTCTGATTAGATTGCGCTGTTAGTACATGATCCATTTCAAATGACATATGGCATTTGGGACAAATAACAATTGGTAGTCGTTCCATATTTCACATTCCTTTCAAACTTTTAATACCAGTGTAGGAACAACCAAAAAATCTTATACATATAAAGTGAAACTTTAATCAGTGGGGGGCTTACTGTCCATTAAGGCGGGATAACGTGAAGCTTCCATCAAGATTTTACAGTTCATTATCTCCACATATCTTTTTCAATTCTTTATCCTTTTACTATCTAGTAATAAAAAATAAAATCTTTTATTAAAATCACCAAAAAAGGTACCGTGAGAAACGGTACCTTTTTTGTATGTATCAAGAAATAATGTCGTAAATTTCAATTGCAACCATATCAATGTTATCGAATTGATATACTTGTGGCTTTTCGCCTTGTTGATACACTTCTAACTCATACATTTCACTTTTATCGAAAAATTTCACGCTACATTTGCGTTCACCGTTCACTTCAAAATAGCGTTGTGCTACTTCACCGCTTTCAGCTTGTTCTTGTAGACTAACAAGTCGAGTTAAAATTCCTTGGAGTAGAGACATGAAATCTCCCCTTTCTCTAATCTTCCTACCAATAGGTTTTACAGCTATACTCATTCTATCCGTCATAACAGAAAAAATGTTCCACACTCTAGGATAAAGCTTCTTGGCGAGAAACTCAACTAAAATTTGTCGAAAAAAGAAGTAAAAAACAGAAAGAAAATCTTTTTCTTCCTTTGTTGCGGTTTTTGTAGCTGCAGAATATAATAAAGAGCAGAAAAAGAGGAGGGTTTATAATGAAAAAAGTAGAGGTTTATACACAACCAGATTGTCCACCCTGTTCCATTGTAAAAGAATTTTTAAAACATAATAACGTAACGTATGAAGAATTCGATGTAAAAAAAGATACTGCAGCTCGCAATCGTCTTTTATATGACTATGATTCATATTCAACTCCAACAGTTGTCATTGACGGTGAAGTTGTTGCAGGTTTTCAAATTGAAAAGCTACAACAGTTACTAAATATAGAATAGGAATAGGTGACTATGCACCTATTCCTATTCTTTTAACTCTTCTAACTTTTTCATTTCTGTTAAAAGTTCCTGACTCTCATGATACCCCGCTAATTTCCATTTTCCTTTATCCTGTTGTAATGTTACTATTTGATATTGATCATTTTTTGACCGTTCATATACATACAAAAGGTGATGTTCTTCATCATACAACATTTTAGTTGCCGAATTAAATGAAAAAGGTGCTTCTTTCGTAGGAAGTAAATATTCACCACTTTGTTTATCATTCCTACTATTTTCATCTGTAAAAACTTGAAGAAAATTATCTGTAAAGTACAGTGATAACGCATCAACCATTTTATTCATCGGCAAGTGCTTCCCACGAATTGAAAATTGTGCCTCGTATCCCTTTTGAATCGTTGTAAATACTTCTTTTCGATCCACTTTTATCTCTTCTTTACCAAGAACTGTTGTAACACTGTACCCAACCAGAAAGGCCATACATAGAAAGAGAACAAACCAAATTCCATATTTTTTCATTCTTTCACCTTCCTTTAACAGAGCTTGTCTTTGTATTATTCATTGTAACAATGATTATGCAAAGAAAGGGATGGTTTCGTTCGTAAAATCTTTACAATGATAGACAGCATTTTCACCATCATTTTCACTATTACCAATTTATGATAAAACCAAACAAAAAATGCACGAATTGCTTCGTGCATTAAAATAAAACATCCTCCTCGTATAGAAATTCATAGGACAAATCAATAAATAAAAAATTCTCATCATCAATTGGAAATGAAAATGTTCGCACCATCTCCCCTGTTTCTATATCTGCATATAAATCCGAGAGTCTTGCTTTATTTTCAAATCTCATTTTCATTATATTTTCTAAAAAGTACGGGCGCCAGCTCCAATTTTTCATATAATACTCTGGCATCACAATCCATTCACCATCTTTTTTCATAATGTTTCCCGATTGCTGAAAACCATCTTCATTACAAATAAAGATTCGAAAACTATAATGCGATACATGTTGACTAAAATGTAATAACCAATCATTAACGTCTTCATTCTTTTTCTGCTTAGATAAAACATTCCCAACTTGATCACGTAATGTTTCTGTTAATTGATAAATTTTTTGTAGTTTTTTCTTTTCATGTTGAATAAATTGATGACATTCATTACCGAGACGTTCTTTTAAAATATCTGCTTCAATAAAATCTGGAAAACACTTTTTTAAATAATTGCCTTGATAATATCTCCCGCCATTTTTCCAAGCATATTGTAACTGGTAAAACGCGTCAATTTCTTCATATAATAATGTCGCACCAATTCTTCTTGCGAGTAGTGACAAAGAATATAAAATATCTTGATAAGATTGTAAAAGTGCAGTTTGTCTTAAGTTCGTTAAATCTACCTTTAAAATGTCAGGTGCTAGTACACTAATTCGTTCTAGATTACTCGTTCCTGTTCCGACTTTATTAATTGAAATTTGAATTCCATATGTACGGTAATACATAAGTAAATGATTAAATTGTTCTATATCTGCCTTACACTCGTGCTCTGTTATTTCTAAAACGATATGGCCTAAGTTCAATCCTTTTTTTTCATACATTAACAGTAAATGAAGTAAACTTTCTTCTTCATCATTCATTAATATGTTTGCACCCCGATGTATAAACAATAAAAAATCTTGATTTGTTTCTAAGTAGCGCTCTAATGCTTTTTCTACTATGACATTATCTGCCTCTAATTGGAATTCTCCCGGAATGGAATCATCGCGAAAAAAAGAAGCAAGACTTTGTATCCCATCTTCCGTTTGGATACGTCCTACTACTTCATATCCAATTACTGTATGTTCATCAGCACTAAAAATAGCTTGATAATAAGGAAGGACTTTATCCAAATTACTCATCACATCTAATGCATCTACCAAAATGTTTCCCTCCCTTTACTTTTCAAAATTATAACACGGTATGTATAGAAAAATAATAAAAAATCCCTTCAGTTTTCCTGAAGGGATTAGAGGGGTAAAATGCTAAGGGGAATTAGCAATTCTACTATGAAGAAAAAAGAGGTCTTAAATATACCTTATAAAAAACCTATTGTAAACACTTTTCTACCATATGTCACAAATCCGTCACATTTTACCTCACATGAATGGGAAATAATCCCCAAGTTTCACTCTTATATAATCCCTTTAAAACGGATATTGGTGCAAATGCTGTCCACCATCCATTGTCATACACGTTCCATTTATGTATGCTGCTTCATCAGAGCATAAATAAAAAGCTAAACCTGCAATTTCTTCTGGCGTACCAAGTCGACCAAGTGGGACGCTTCGCAGTGTACGTTTGGCTGCCTCTTCTGAAATCCATAATTTATCCGCGCCACCTGTTCGTTCGATTGGTCCAGGAGCAATTGCATTGACACGAATACCATATTTACGCCCCCACTCGACAGCGAGCGTTTTTGTCATTGCCAACACACCTGCTTTCGCTGCAGCAGAATGAATAACACCCGGTCCTGCATCCCAAGCATACGTCGCTACCATATTAATTATATTTCCTTTTATCCCCTTTTCAATCCAATACTTTCCTACTGCTTGACTGCAATAAAAGGTCCCATTCAACACAATATTAATAACCGCATTCCAGCCATTTATCGATAAATCTTCTGCATGACAAAGAAAATTACCTGCTGCATTATTTACTAAAATATCAATACGTCCAAATTTTTCATCAACATATTCAATCATACGCTTTATATCTTCTATATTTCGAACGTCCATTTGTACTGTCAATACTTGTCCTGCAAATTGCTCAATCTCTTTTTTTGCTTCTTCAAGCTTTTCTTGTGTACGCCCTGTAATAACAACCCGTGCTCCTTCCTTAGCAAAACGAGCTGCCATTCCTTTTCCCATTCCACTTGAACCACCTGTTATGATCGCTACTTTTTCTTTCAAAATATCCCCTCCCAAAAAATGAATACACATTCATTTTACCACTTTATTTCATAGAAATCTTTATATTTTTAAACTTTTCTGATATCTTTAGATAAGAAAATCACTTTCTCTGTAATATTTCTTATAATCTATATAAATCCATTTTGACTTTTCGACATATAATTCTCTGTTATGAAGAGGAAAAAGTGACCCACACTTGTTTTCTCTCTTTTTTCACTTGATATGGGCATGAAAAGGATTCGAACACTTCTATACATGGCCAGACGCTCTCTCCCACCTAAAAAGTAGCCTTTGGTCGGCTTTTCAATTTGTATTTATATATGGCTCTTCAATATCCAAAAATACACTTTTGAAACAAGAAATAAACAGAAAGGAGATCCAAGTGACCTATAATGAATTGCCTGTATACCTTATAAACTTCCTTTTGTATACTATAGGTTCGCTCATATTCCTATGAAACAAATTACGAGAAGAAACTTTATAAAAACAGGAATACGCACTTTTCTCTATACTTGTGTTACAGGTGGTCTTGGTTATTACTATGCAAAGTATATAGAGCCGAACTTTCTCTCTTTAACACATCATACACTTCGTTCTTCACTCATTCCAAAAAACTTTCATGGTATGAAAATCGTCCAATTTAGTGATTTACATTTGGGGTACTATTTTTCTCTCCAACATCTTTCTACAATTGTTTCTAAAATAAATGAAACTACGCCCGACATTGTACTTTTTACTGGTGATTTAATCGATGACTACCAAACATATAGCGAAACTCCTTTTGTTTCTTCAATTTTACGAAACATTCGTGCGCCCTTTGGTAAATTTGCAATCTACGGAAACCATGATCATGGGGGATATGGAACCGAATACTATAGTCAAATTATGAGTGACGCAGGTTTTGAAGTATTACAAAATACCGAAAAACGTATTCGTTTATTAGATAATAGTGAAATTTCTATTTTCGGAATCGATGACATGCTTCTTGGTAAGCCAGAAATCGATGTAACATTACACAATGTGCAGAAAGAGCTATATACAATTGTGCTCGTACATGAACCTGATATAGCCCCTAAAATTGCAGAATTCCCAGTAAATCTCCAACTTTCTGGGCATAGTCATGGGGGACAGGTACAACTTCCCTTTTTAGGAGCGATCGTTACCCCAGCACTAGCAAAGCATTACATTGAAGGATTTTATCATATTCAAGAATTACTTCTTTATGTAAATCGCGGTCTTGGAAGGACACGTGTTCCATTTCGTTTTTTATCCAAGCCTGAAATTACAGTATTCACTCTTCAGCACTTATAACCTATAATTGCCTATTTTCTTATATATCCTTTCTTGTACTCGCTCATCCATGCTATTTCACCATATGATAACAATGAGTCCAATAAAGGAGGTTTTTTCATGTACCCATACCCTCATCCCTATCTAGTTCGTTCAGGACCTATTGGCCCAGTAAGTGACTCACGCATCTTACCATTCTTCGGTGTCCCATTCTTAGCAGGACTTGCTGGCGGCTTAATTGGCGGAGCATTAGCATTCGGCCCTAGACCACCTTACTATCCTCCATATCCACCGCCATTTCCTTGTTATGGAAGTCCGTGCCAACCATATTATTATTAATATAAACAAAAACTATGAAAAAAGCCCCTTAACTTACAAGAGGCTTTTTTCGCCGTATTCTCATAATCTTGCATTCAGGAGTTTACTTGCTCACAAGTTATTACACTTAACTATTTAATATATGTAAATTCATTTTAATTCGTTGATATACCAGTCACTGCTAGGAAAATAAAACATGGCCTCCACTCATGCTTTCCCTTTATTTTCACTTAACATGGGGAGAAAAGGATCTGACCACTTCTATGCACGGTTAGATTCTCTCCACCTCACAAAGGATGGTTTTATATCGTTTTCCAATTTACACATTACTCTGCATCAGTATTTTGATAAGCCATCTTAAATAATTTCACTTGGCTATCAATCTCTTGGGAACCATTATTTATTATATAATAGTATTCACCATCTTTATTTTGTTCACGTGTTTTTACGTTATCCGCTAAAATAAGCTGCAAAATTGCTTTGATTCTTGCTTTCATTTCAAATCCTACAATCGGAAATGATATTTCTACCCGTTTTTCCATGTTCCTTGTCATCCAATCTGCTGAAGATAAGTAGATTTTTTCATCCCCATTATGATGAAAATAATAAATACGACTATGTTCTAAATAACGTCCAACAAGACTAATCACCCGAATATTCTCACTCACGTTTTTAATACCAGGCCGCAAGCAGCACGTTCCTCTAACAACAAGTTCTACTTTCACTCCAGCTTGCGATGCTTCATATAGTTTTTGAATTAAAGGTTTATCTGTTAACGAGTTCATCTTTGCAATAATACGTCCGTTTCCATATTGCTTATGATAGAGAATCTCTTCATCGATCAATTCCATAAATTGATGACGTATATCGAACGGTGCTACTGATAGGTGATGGAAATGTGGCTTTGTTGTATAACCACTTAAGTAATTAAAGAAATTGGTCGCATCTACCCCAAAGTCTTTCCGAGATGTAATATATCCAAAATCTGTATATAACTTTGCCGTAGCATCATTATAATTTCCCGTTCCTAAATGGACAAATCTTTCAATCTTCCCGTGTTTTCTTCGTACAACAAGCGTAATTTTACTATGCGTTTTCAAATGACTTACACCATAAATAACGTGGCAACCAGCTTGTTCAAGTTCCTTTGCCCAATGGACATTATTTTCTTCATCAAAACGGGCTTTCAATTCAACAAGCACCGTTACTTGTTTCCCCTTTTCAGCTGCAATCTTTAACGCCTGAATAATTGGAGATCCTCCACTTACACGATATAACGTTTGCTTTATTGCTAGCACATTCGGATCATCAGCCGCATCACGTACAAAGTCAATAACTAGCTGAAAAGATTCAAATGGATGATGTAGTAAAATATCATGCTCTATTGCTTTTTCAAATACATCTTCTTCATCATCCAAATCTTGAGGTGGCTGCGGTATAAGAGCGGGGTAAACCAGATGTTCATATAAAGGTGCTAATTTTTTATATAGGGAAAATAAACATGTTAGGTCTAATGGCCCATCCATTATATATACATCTTCATCTTTCAATTCTAGCACTTCATACAGTAAAGCTAACACTCTTTCATCTAAATGCTCTTTGCCAATTTCTAAACGAACAGCCGCTCCCCATTTACGTTTTTTTAACTCTTTTTCAATTACTTTTAATAAATCCCTTGCACCCTCTTCATGAATTGTTAAATCCGCATTACGTGTAATACGAAAACGAGTAACAGAGGATACTTTATATCCTGTAAACAACTTATGAGTAAAGCTACTAATTACATCTTCTAATAATATAAATTTATGTTTTTGATCTTCGCTTGGTAAAAAAATAAAACGTTCGAGCAAAGATGGCACTTGAACGATTCCAAGCTTCGTTCGATTCTCTTCCTCTTCTTGCTTTTCATCATACAGAATAGTAGCTAAATTTAAACTTTTATTTAACAACATAGGGAATGGACGATATGCATCTATTGCGACAGGTGTTAACACCGGGAAAATTTGTTCATCAAAATACTCTTCAATAAATTCACGCTGTTCTTTCGTTAAATCTTGAAATGTTAGCGGCTCAACACCTTCTACTTCAAGCGCCGGCAACACCGTATTTTTAAATGTATTATACTGAACTTTCATTAATTCATGAGCTTTCATGGCAATTTTATTCAGCTGCTGTTTTGGTGTTAATCCAGCCTTATTTTCCGGTTGATTGAATCCCGCCTTTACTTGATCCTTTAATCCCGCAACACGTACCATAAAAAATTCATCCAAATTTGAACTAAAAATACTAATAAACTTTAATCTTTCTAAAAGTGGATTACTTTCATCTTGCGCTTCTTGCAATACACGTTCATTAAAAGCAAGCCAGCTTAATTCACGGTTATTATAGTAAGCAGTATCATTTAAATTCACAGCATTTCCCTTTATTAATTCCATTTCCCTCACACTTCCCCTTGAAACTTTTTCAATATAATTTAGTTACATTTATTGTAACAAATTCCAATTTATAAAAGTGTAAATTTTTTGTAAATATGTCCGTACAACTTAACCTTTCTCTTCAAACACTAGGTGAATGTTCATCTTTAATGCTTTTTCAAGTTGTTTTTTCTGCTTTTCTGCCTGTACCTTTTCTGCTAAAGCCGATTGTTCACACACAATATGAAATACAAGTTCCTCTTTATTTTTCTTCACTTGAATCGTTTCAATTAGTTCCCTTTGCCTCACATTTAAGGAAGCAGAAAATTGTAAGATTGCTCCTAACAAACGAATCTTTTTTTGTTCACTTTTATCAAACCATCCTTCAAATGGCTCCAAATGCTGCTTAAATAACATTTTCGACTTATAAGATGCAATAAGTGCAAGTCTAATACGCTCTTTATGCATCATGCCGTCAATTGTCTTATTCGCCAATAGATAGAATGTATGTAAACGGCTTGCTTCCGCATCTATATATTTCCCAATATTAAATACCTTGGCAGCTTGATAAAAGACCTCCCAATCTTTTTCTGAAAAAGAGATAATTTCAGACTCTTCAAGTTGTGTACAAATTAACGTTCCTTGCTTAATGAGTTGAACCACAAAGTTCATATCCATTTCATATTCATAGGACAATAAGTGTAAACTCTCTTCTATCACATTTGGGTAATAAGAAACACCTAAATTTTTTGTAAGTTCCTCATAGAAAACACCTTCTCGTAATCCTTTTCTACTTAATACAAATGACGGAGCTTGTATAATATTTGTTAGCATATAAAATACTTCTACCGCTGGAATAATTGTATCAGCTCGATCTTTCGCTAACCCATCTAGCTTCTGCAAGTCTGTAAAAGAAAGACTTTCTAATTCCTCTTTTACACCCTTTATATCCACTTCCTTCATCTTATATAAATGCAAACCGGCTATCGGATAAGAAAGAAAATTTTGATGAATTTTCACCATATTTCGAGCACTTCCACCTATCGCAATAAGAGGTAGCCTTTTGCCCTTTAACCAAGGTAACGTTTGAAATTGGTACCATAAATACCTTCTTAGTTCCTCTAATTCTTCTATCGTTGGTATTTCATTATGAATAAATTGTTTTTTTAAAGAAAGCGCACCAAAAGGAAAGCTATAATATTCTATCATTTCTCGGTCTCGAAAATATGTAACCTCTGTACTCCCCCCACCAATGTCGACAGTAATCCCTTCAGTAAAAGAAGTCGAATTCATCACAGCTAAGTAACCATAGCGTGCCTCTTCATATTCAGATAAAACCCTAAGTACAAAATCAGTTTTTCCTTCTACAAGTTTTTTAATTTCTTCTTGGTTCTTTGCTTGTCTAATTGTTGCCGTCGCAACGCAAAGTATATTATGTAATCCGTGAAACCTTGTACTTTCTTGAAATTGAAGTAGTGTTTGGAGCAGTATATGCATTCCCTCTTCTATGAGCACACCATCTATTAGATAATTTCTTAATCGTGCAACAACTTTTGTATTTTCAATTTCCTTATAAAAACCTCCATTTTGTTTTTCATAAATCACCAGTCGCATCGTATTTGAACCAATATCAATAATGGCATATTGCTGTTTCAATATATCTTTCACACTTCTCACTCTTTCATCATTGAAATTCTAGAATTCATTCCTATCACTATTATACAAAATAGTTGTTTTTTGTAACAATATTGCTTTAATATTGAAAATATATACAATCATTTTTTGTATATAATAAAAACTACTTTTATTTATGCTATAATAGTGAAAAATTAGAAAGGGGTCCCATCATGAAACCTTCACAGCCACAGTCTCATTCACACAAACGATATTCTATTGATCAATTGGCTCAATCTATCTTCATTGTAAACCGGCATGCCAAAGCTGCTACAAATCCTAAATATTTATATTGGTTGAAAAAGATCGCTTTAGAACGTTTAATTCGTGAAAAGAAAGCAATAAAAGAAGGATTACATTTCTCTAGGAATCCACGTTTTAGTCAACAACAATCTGATGTTCTCGTTCGGTTAGGCGACTATTTTTTCCATATCCCTCCTACAAAAGATGATTTCAATACTCTTCCACATCTCGGTAGCCTTGAATCTTCCTATAGAAACCCCAAAACAACTCTTTCTTTAGCAGTAGCAAAAAAAACGCTACAAGATTACATTGGGCCAGAAGCACTAAAACAAGAAAAAAAATTAAGCGAACCAATTCCTTGGTATCGTCGTACGTACACAAAAAAATAAAGCAAGTTTGCCTATAAAGGCCAACCTGCTTTATTTTTTGTCTTCTTTTATTTTAATGTTCGCTTGTTTATAAAATGCTACTTTTTCTGTATTATATGATTTTGTGTATTCATTGAACTTATCTTTTTCAGCATCAATATCTTTATACGATTGGTTCACTGTTTTTACTTTATCACTAATATCTTTTAATTTTGCTCCCTTATCTTGCAGCATTGTAAATAATTCTTTTTCTAATTTTAATGATTTACTATAATTATCATACATTTTCTTAAAAGACTCATGTCGTTTTTCGTATGTTTTCGTTACTTTATCCGCTTGTTCTTTTAGCTTACTATTCTCAATTTTCTTCACATATGTATCAACCGATTTTACTTCTTCTTGCGCTTTATTCAATGCTTCTTTTTCTTTATCAATTACTTTTCCACGTTCTGCTGTATTTTTCATTGCTTGATCTAATTTTTCTTTCACAGCTTGATTATTATCTTTTCCTTCCTGTACAATTTGACCGTATAATGTTTGGCCTTCTTTTTCCAGTTCCTCTAATTTTTTCGCGTCTTCAAACATCGGTTTTTCTTGCTTCGCAGCATTTTCAAATGCTACATATAATTCCTCTTCTGGTTTTGGACCGAAACAACCTGCTAATAATGTCATAGATAAAACTGCTACAATTGCTATTTTATTATATTTCAACTTCTTTTCCTCCTAATTAAATTTCAACGTTGCTTTTTATCTAACTCAACTTCTCCCTAATCATGAGCAAGCTGAATTAGGTTTTTCTGATCGGCTCCAGCTCTTGCAAGTGATGTAAAGGATTAAAATATGCCCCCTCCGCCGCGACAGCACAAATTGCATTAGCAATTATAATTAGCCGCCTGATTAAAGGCGATCGTCGGCTCCTCACGTCTATCATTCTACCATTCCCTTTCTCACTTTCTATCAATCTTTTTCTAATCCATTTTACACATTTTAAAAGTTCACTTGCAACAACTTACATATATTCTTTTTATTTCCTTAAAAGGAAAAGTGTAGAGTTTTCCCCCTACACTTTTTTAAATGAAAAAACATTGTGCAAAATGTATTGACACATCCATCACAATTATATGATGTTTAAATCTATTTTTAAAGACTTTTGTTACAAAATAATGCTTTTTTGTAACAAAAGAGAAAAAATTGTTACGAAAAAACTTTTATTACTCTATCTTTTTTAATCTCTGTTTTATACAACTGCACTCCGTCCTCCCAGAGAATCCATCGTCTAAGATAATAGTTGATGGCCTTTTGTATAATATAAACAGATCAAGCATCTGTACACATTGCATTGCTAACCATTTTGCAGCAGTCTCTACATTACTAATCAAGAAACTAGCAACTCTACCTTTATTTTTTATGCACTTTCTTCTTTTAAAATGATATATACTTCTATATCATTAATATTTTTTTACAAAAAAATGCACTTACCCTTCGTACATTTTCTCTCTCAAACTTGTATTCATTTTCTTTTCTATTTCATATATATAGTATATAACCATTATCGAAAGGAGAAGAAAATGTTACAAAGAGAAAACATTTCAGACATCATTCGCTTTTTTGCAGGATTTCTCTTATCATTAAAACTATTATTTGAATCATTTGGTCTTTCTTTTATTACAAATGACCAAATCGATGCAATCATAAATGTTGCTTCTTTCTTATTTATTTTATACTTCGGATATAAAAATAACTATGTAGGAAAGAAAGGCCTGGACCAAAAAGAATTACTAAAAAAGCATAATTTGCATTAAAAAAGGAACCCACGCCCGGGGTTCCTTTTTATTGTTGTATCAAAATTGCTTCTGTTGTTTGAAGCGGTCCATATAATCGGCCCATCTGCTGAAATGTATATGTAGCACGCAATGAAATACGTGATGGGATTTGTATACGTGATGCGTTTACCTGACAGATTAATTGCGCTTTTTCACCTGATGATAATTCATCAATACGCCATCTTACAAGTCGAAATAAAAACTCTCCTGCCCCTTTATTCGTTTGTAATGTATTGGGGATATATGCAAAATAATCCCGAATCATATGACTAACGATTACACGAGAAATCCCTTCGCTTCCTCTGTTTTCAACTTCTAATTGGACAAAAAGAATTTCATGTACATCATAAGCAATTTCTTGTGAAAAACTCTTTTCTTTCATACCGCGAATTTGTAATGTCACTGCTACATTTGGATTAGGCTGTTTTTTCGTAAATTCTTTAGAACCACCTTCCCTCCACATAACAGGTTGTAAAGACAACGGGAACACTTCTTTATCTAGATTTATTTCCCACATTTTCACAATAACAATTCACCTCATTCCAGATGGTATTCTCCGCACAAATTTATTGTGCTCTCCTAAATAATAAACCAGCCTTCTCCAATTCGTTCACCTTAAAACATTCTCTTATTTTCGCCCAATAAAAATATACGTTTTCAACATTTTTACCTTTCTCCTTTATCATATTCGGCAACGTGATGAAAAAACCATTTTAAATAGCTATAAAGTGAAACTTTAATCAGTGTGGAGTTCATCCCCACACTGATTATGATCCCTCACCAATTGACTTTTACGATCCGTTAATGCGAGATAAACTCCATCAGTCACTCATTTCCTTTTATTTCTTAAATAGTAAAAGCTATAAAATAAAAAATTTGCCTTTTAGTCAAATTTGACTATAATATGATGTATGCTTTCTATTCTTTATGGCACGAAAACACTATCTTCCCTTATAACAGCAACCATAAAATTATAGTGGTACATAATAAAGACAAGTTAAAGCACAAACTACTAATTAGATTTTCTTAAAGAACAGTTAATCTTATATAAAAGGAGGAATATATTTGCAGGAACAAACATCTCAAAACAAAGCAAGCAAAACAAAGTTTGTTGTAGCTGGATTATTACTTGGTATTTTAATGGCAGCAATGGATAATACAATTGTCGCCACTGCCATGGCAACAATTGTTGGAGACCTAGGAGGATTTGATAAATTTGTTTGGGTCACATCAGCCTACATGGTAGCAACGATGGCAGGAATGCCGATTTTCGGGAAATTATCTGATATGTACGGACGTAAACGTTTTTATATCGGCGGTTTACTTCTCTTCTTGCTTGGGTCAATTCTTTGCGGTACAGCATCAAGCATTGAACAGTTAAGCATTTACAGAGCAATTCAAGGAATTGGTGGCGGTGCCCTCATGCCAATCGCCTTCACAATCATGTATGATATATTCCCGCCAGAAAAACGAGGGAAAATGACAGGACTATTTGGAGCAGTTTTTGGAACATCAAGTGTATTTGGACCTTTATTAGGCGCTTATATTACGGAGTATATAAGTTGGCACTGGGTCTTTTATATCAATATTCCATTAGGCATTATTTCCTTCTTCTTTATCTCCAAGTACTACAAAGAATCTCTACAATATAGAAAACAAAAAATCGATTGGGCTGGCGCTATTACACTTGTAATAAGTATTATTTGCTTAATGTTTGCACTAGAACTTGGCGGTAAGGAATATGCATGGAATTCCAATATGATTCTTGGGTTATTTGCTACGTTTGCTATTATGCTTATTATTTTCTTCTTCGTAGAAAGACGTGCAACAGAGCCAATTATTTCTTTCCATTTATTTAAAAAACCTTTATTTGCAGCAAGTCAAGGTGTTGCCTTTTTCTATGGAGCGGCTTTTATTATTTGCACTGTTTATATTCCAATCTTTGTCCAAGGTGTTCTTGGGGGTTCCGCATCAAATGCTGGATTAATTTTAACCCCGATGATGGTCGGTTCTGTAATTGGAAGTCAAGCAGGCGGACAATTTGCTTCGCGTACGAGTTACCGTAACATTATGATCGTGTCTGGTATTTTCTTTATACTTGGTATCTATTTACTCAGCACTTTAACAATGGACACACCGCGTGTACTCGTAACAGTCTTTATGATTCTTGCTGGACTTGGAGTAGGCTTCTCTTTCTCTGTTTTAAGTATGTCTTCTATTCACAACTTAGAAATGAGAGACCGAGGTTCTGCCACATCAACAAACTCATTCTTCCGTTCTCTCGGCATGACTCTTGGTGTAACAATTTTTGGGACTATTCAAAATCATATTTTCACAAATAAATTAGAAACTATTTTCCCTCCAGAGTTGGCAAAAATGGCACCAAAAAGCGGAGATACAAGCTTTTTATTAGCACCACATGCTACCGAAAAAATCCCGCCTCAAATATTGGATGGAATTAAACAGGCGCTCGCAATATCTATTGCTGATACATTTTTCTGGGCACTTATCCCAGCTACTCTAAGTATTATCTGCATTACACTGATGGGGAAAGAACGTCTTGCAACTGGAACAAAGAAAAAGCAGAAACAAGTAAGTTAATACATGATAAAACGGAGCGGTATAACCCTTTATGGAAAGGGTTATACCGTTTATAATATGTATAAAGTTTAAATTACAGGAGTTGAGACAGCGTGAGTATGAAACTAGTCATTCTCGGCTTACTACTCGAAGGAGACAAACATCCATATGAAGTACAGCATACAATGAAAGAACGGCAAATGGATTGTTATATTAAATATGCAAAAGGCTCCCTCTACTACGCTTTTGAACAATTAGAAAAGCAAGGAGCCATTGCGGTTACAAACATAGTACGAGATACAAACCGACCAGATAAGACCATTTTCCATATAACTGAAACGGGAAAAAAGCTTTTCCATACACTGCTTTTAAAACAATTTGAAGCAAAAAATCATATATATAAGCCAATCTATTCAGCACTATCATTCGCTCATTTTGGTGATGAAAAAAAAATCATTCCTATTTTAGAAAAAAAGATGGATGACACGATTCAATATTTACATACGATGCAATCCATATACGAACATAGCAAAGAAAATGTTCCACGTGCACAACTTTATATTTTAAAAAGTGTTATCGAACATATTACTGTTGAATTACGTTGGTTAAATGAACTCCATAAAGATGCAAGTGCTGGTTGCCTTTCCGAAATTGGAACAGATATATAGTAGGCCTACTATTGCTTACCGTCTCCTCTACTGCTATAAGACTCTCTATTAATTAGATTCTTATAAGCAGTTTTTTATTTTATCCACGGGTATATATCTTCCAACCCATTCCTCTTCTTACAACTTCTTGTATTAAACATATTTTTGTAAAAGGCACTCCCATTATACACCTTATTATTCATAATATTTAGGATAACAATAATTTAAAACTTTAAAATATTCTTATTTCAAAACAGTAGACAAGATTCGAAAAATTATGTTAGAATTTGTTTCAATATCATATTTGCTTGTTAAATTCCTTTCAAAAGGAAAATAGGTACATGGAATTTCTTATTTCGTGTTTAAAAGGGAAGCTTGGTGAAATTCCAACGCGGTCCCGCCACTGTAAGTGCAGAGAATTCTTTCCTATACCACTGTGAAAACGGGAAGGTGAAAGAAATCGTATAAAGCATAAGCCAGGAGACCTGCCTATTTTAACAACACTGATAGACTCACGGATGATGATTAGGTGTTAGAAACGAGAAGAAAGGGTTATTTTCTGTACCTTTATACTTTTCGTCACATGCATTTCCGAGTAAACGGAAGTGCTTACTTTCAATTAGGGAGGAAATTTAAATGGCAATTCAAACAAGTAATTTAGGGTATCCACGCATTGGATTACACCGAGAATGGAAAAAAACGTTGGAAGCTTTTTGGTCAAATAAGATCGATGAGCAGCAATTTTCAACAACCATGAAAGAACTTCGTCTTCAACATGTCAAAGTTCAACAAGAAAAAGGAATCGATTTAATTCCAATCGGCGACTTTACATATTATGATCATGTGCTGGACACAGCCTACATGCTTGGCTTTATTCCATCACGTTTTTCTGAGTTTTCTTCGTATCTTGATGTATATTTTGCAATGGCACGCGGCTCTAAAGATCACGTTGCTTCTGAAATGACAAAATGGTTTAATACAAACTATCATTATATTGTTCCTGAATATGAAGAAGGATTAGATATTTCTTTAAAAGACAATCGACCGCTTCGCTTATACGAGGAAGCAAAACAAGAATTAGGTATTGACGGCAAACCAGTTATATTAGGACCTTATACATTTTTAAAATTAGCAAAAGGATATAAAGAAGATCAATTTGCTACTATTCTAAATCAACTAGTTGCACCTTATGTACAACTATTAACTGAATTACATGAAGCTGGCGCACGCTTCGTACAAATTGATGAACCGATTTTTGCATCTTTAACTAAAGCAGAAATTGTAGAAGCAAAAGAACTTTATGAAACAATTCGCAAAGAAGCACCACATGTATCTCTTATTCTACAAACTTATTTTGATAGCGTAGAAGAAAACTATAAAGAAATTATTACATTCCCTGTATCCGGCATTGGATTGGACTTTGTTCATGGTAAAGAAGGCAATGTAAGAGCTATTCTAGAGCACGGCTTCCCAACCGACAAAATCTTAGCATTCGGTTGTATAGATGGCCGTAACATTTGGAGAGCTGATCTTGATGACATTCTTTCTTTATTTAAAACATTACAGGACCGTGTTACACCAAAAGAATGGATTATTCAACCTTCGTGTAGCTTATTGCATACTCCAATTGATAAAACGGAAGAAACACACTTATCAGCAGAATTATTTGGTGCTCTTGCATTTGCAAATCAAAAGCTAGAAGAACTTACGCTTATTAAACGTGCAATTTCTGAAGGTGTGGAAAGTGTTAGTACTGAATTAGCTACTTACCGTAGCGCCCATGAAGCTATACGTTCTTCAGCTGCACGTAATCGTGAAGATGTAAAAACAGCACGTGCAACGCTTAAAGAAGAAGACTTCTCTCGTCCTCTTCCATTTGAACAACGTTATGCTTTGCAACAAGAAGCTTTACAATTACCGATACTTCCAACAACAACAATCGGTAGCTTCCCGCAAACTACTGAGGTTCGTCAAACGCGTAAACAATGGCGAAGCGGTGATATTACAAATGAACAATATGAACAATTTATTGAAAAAGAAACTGCAAAATGGATTCGTTATCAAGAAGAAATTGGACTTGATGTGCTCGTTCACGGTGAATTTGAACGAACAGATATGGTGGAATACTTCGGCGAACGACTTGCTGGTTTCTCTTTCACTAAAAACGGCTGGGTACAATCATACGGTTCCCGTTGCGTAAAACCACCTGTAATCTATGGTGACGTTGCCTTTATTGATGGGATGACAATTAAAGAAACTGCATACGCACAGAGCCTTACAAATAAAGTTGTAAAAGGTATGTTAACAGGCCCAGTAACAATTCTAAACTGGTCATTCGTTCGAAATGATATTTCACGAAAGGAAGTTTCTTATCAAATTGCATTGGCACTTCGCCATGAAATTGAATTACTTGAATCTTCTGGTATTCACATTATCCAAGTCGATGAGCCAGCACTTCGCGAAGGGATGCCATTAAAGGAAAAAAATTGGGATGCATACATTACATGGGCTGTTCAATCATTCCTTTTAGCGACTTCTTCTGTAGCGAACGAAACACAAATTCATACACATATGTGCTACAGTAACTTTGAAGATATCGTTGACGCGATTCGTGCTTTAGATGCTGATGTTATTTCTATCGAAACATCAAGAAGCCATGGTGAGTTCATTCATACATTAGAACATACAACATATGAAAAAGGAATCGGTTTAGGTGTTTATGATATTCATAGCCCTCGTGTTCCAAGTAAAGATGAAATGTATACCATTGTAGAACAATCCTTAAAAGTATGTGACCCAAAATACTTCTGGATTAACCCAGATTGTGGTTTAAAAACAAGAAGAACAGAAGAAGTTATACCTGCCTTAGAGCATATGGTTCAAGCTGCGAAAGAAGCTCGTTCCCTTTTAACAACAAACGCATAAAGAAAAAGCCACGATGTCGTGGCTTTTTCACTCTTTCTCTTCGAAAAACAATTCATATTGTATCTTGTACAATTCATCATCCGTTGGTTTCTCAAGCGGCATGGCTTGCATCACTAACACATATTCACCTTGCGAAATAGGAATATGTAAAGTGTTTGAAAGAATGCTGCGTATAAAAACACCCTCATTCCCTATCGTAAACGGTGCTGATATCGTTTTTATTACCCCTTCTTTTTCAATGTGCTTTCCTACAGATACTTCTATTTCACACGTATAATCAGAAATTGCCTCAAAAATAACTACACCTTCTGCTTCGACGTATCCTCTCTCAAAAGCTTCATTCGTCCACTCTACATAAGGCTGTTCCCCATCATAATTCATCACGATTAATTGTGAATAGGAAATTGTTAATTCCACAAGCGTCATCTTCCTTCTACTATTGACTTTAAGTAAAATCTCCTTACATTCACCTACTACTTCACTACAAATTTCACACGAGTACCATCCGGATATTTGTCTAACTTATTTCCAACCCAAGAACCAGCCCCTCTATTATCAGCTGGACTAATATATTCAATATGTGCACCTTTTCCTCCTTCTTTACACATTGCCATTGGCCATTCATCACGATCATATCCTTTTTTTGCTGGATATGGAGCTAGAGACAACTTTCTTCTATCAGCTGCACCATTTCGATCAATCGTACACACTTTAGAATGTCCTGCTTTGATCGCATCTGCAATATGTTTCCCTGTCTCGGGATAGCGTTCTTTTGGAAATTCTAAAACTTGATCATATGTAACTTCTTTCTTGCTCTTTGATTCTGTAGGTGAAAATACTTCATATACAGCAACCAAAATAGAAAGAATCGCAATAATTGAAATGATAATACCTTTTATTTGTTTCATAGATGTACCTCCGTTTTTCGATCCAATTTCTTTTCCTAGGTTATTATATCAAACATCCTCTCTATATGTTTTCAGACATTATTTTATCCCTTCCTCTCCTTTACGCCAAAAACATTCATTTTTATGCAACTTTTCGCTAATCATGTAGAAAACTTCTAGGCTTCCGACATTCTTTTTCAAAGGAAGTCCAAATAAAAAATGGAATTTGTACATACGATACTTTTTGGGGAGGAAATGTCATGGAAGCAACATATAAAACGAAGGATGTTACAAATAAAACAGGAATCCCGAAACACATAGTTCGAAAATATAGTCAACTTTTAGAACAACACGGTTATATGATTACCAAAACCGCTGATGCTCGTATATATAAAATGGATGATTTGAAGCTTTTAAAATTAATTCATGAACGAGCAGCCACTTTACAAGAAGATATTACAGAAACCATTCCAATTATTTTAAAAGAAAAAGACAGTCCACCTGTACCAATAGTAAAACAAAATCAAGAGGTACACGCGAAAGAAGAGGGCCGAAATTTTGAAGAATTTATGTTAAAACTCGATATGCTTGCTCAATTAAATGAAGCAATTATTCATCAAAACTCCACCTTAATCACACAAAACCGCTTAAAAGATGAAAAACTAGATGAATTAATGCAACAAGTTTATGTAAAAGAAGACCAGCAGGGAGAAATGCTGCAAGAGCTTATTGATCATGCAGCTCAAACAGATGCCTTGCAAAAAGAAAAAATGGACTTATTAATGAATCATATGTATAAGCGGGAATCAAAACAAGAAGAAAAAATGAACAAACTTGTCAATCATGTTTACAATAAAGATAACAATCGAGATGCACAGCTTATGCAAGTCATTCGTGAAATTCAAGAAACAAAACGACTCATCGCCGCCTCAAAGGAGCAAGGTTTATTTCAATCATTTAAAAATTTATTTATTCGAGTCAAGCCAGAAAAAACAAATGAATAAAGTACAACATTCGTCGTTAGCTTTCCATCATCAAGGTAGAAACTTTACACTCCTTTCACTTTTACGTATATAAATCCATTTTAGCTTTTCGACATATAAGTCACTCATGCAAAGAAGAAAAAGTGACCACCTCTATGCATGGCTGGATTCTCTCAACTAAAAAGAATGGGGTTATTTCGTTTTTTCACTTGAGCTTATGATAAATAAAAAAGTTACCTTCTATCGGTAACTTTCATTCCTTATTTCTAGCTGCTGGTAATGTAATAATTGCTTCTGTTCCTTTTCCACTCTCACTTTTATATTCCAGCGTACCATTATGTGCTTGTAAAATACTAAAAGTAACCATAAGCCCTAGGCCTGTTCCTTTTTCTTTTAATGAATAATATGGTTGTCCAAGCCTAGCTAACTGTTCCTTCGTCATTCCCACGCCACTATCTTTTACTCGTACCATAATGACACTATCTTTTTGAATGGCGGTTACTTTTAAATACCCTTTGTTTTCTTGAATTGCTTCGATTCCATTTTTAACGATATTCATAATTGCTTGTTTTAACTTTGTCTTATCGCCAATTGTATATAGGTTCTCAGAAATTTCAACTTGTAAATAAACGCCCTGCATAGCCGCAAATGAAGACATTAAAGTAGTCATTTCTATGAGTTGCGCTGATAAACATATACGTTCCTTTGTTTCAATTTGCGGCCTAGCTAAATTTAAGTAATCTGAAATAATTTGTTCAGCCCGATCAAGTTCAGCTAGTACAAGACGCATATATTCTTTATTCTTCATATCTTCTGTACTCTCTAATAGCTGAATAAAACCACGAACAACTGTAAGTGGATTTCGAACTTCATGCGCTACACTTGCCGCTAGCTCACTTACAATGTTTAGCTTTTCAGATTTTTGCATTTCTGTACGTAACAATGCATTTTCGTTTAAATACTCTGTTAAATACACTTGAAATACCATTGTCATAACCATAATAAGGGAAGCAAATATGTATCCACTATATAAATGCGACATAGGTGGCGTAAAGCCTACTCTCAGTAAAATTCCAAACATACTACATGCTAAACTGATCAGAGCGTACAAAGATGAAATAATAAGAGCTAAAATGAGTTTTTTCTCTCTTGGGAAAACAGACCACTTTTTTGATAATAATAAAGGAATAATCGCAATACATAAAACTTCTATTATCCGAAACCACTGTAAACCATTCAAAAACCATTCGTATATAACAAAGATAAAAGCTGGGATAACCCCTGCAATCCCACCATACAAAAAAGCACTAATAATTGGAATCGGATAGAAATTATAACCACACAAATCACCAAAGCAAATCGGATACGTCACAGAAAGAACAAGCGTAATACTAGATAAAAACATAATAAAGTAGCGATTGGGCTTTGGAAGCATATCTTGATAGCGATTTAGACGAATCGCTTCATATAAAAACAGTGGCAGAATAATGATAGCAACTTGGATCATTAAGTCACGGATTAGCTCCATACCCTTTCATCCTCTACATGTATTTTGATATGATTATATCATTTTACAGTCACTTTTGTTTTAAAATTTAGATTTTTCTTAACACATTTGTAAATCATTTGTGAATAAACGTTAAGAAATGTTACAACTTTCCGAAATGATTGTAAACCCTGTACCAAACTACCATGATGCAGTATACAATGAATACGGGTTAAAGAATAAAACAAAAATAGTCCAATATACGGACAACTATAACAACATGTAGCATATAATCCATACTATCTATGTTTATAAATAAGTAATCATTATTTTAGTAGGAGGAAGATAAATATGGCAGGAACTACGCTTGTTCTAAAAGAGGAAAATTTGGTTGTTCTCGAAAATGTGGAGAAATCAGTATACGAAGAATTGCAAGATAAAGCTGGTGAAGAAAATTGCACATGCGCTGTAAATGAATCTGTTGTATACCTTGGAAAAGTATCTTCAGTTCTTTGGAATGAAGATGAAATAGATTGGGAATATGGGTACTAAAAAGTCGCTTTAAGCGGCTTTTTTTATGCACTCTAAAGCGAAAATATAAAATTTATGATAAAATAAAAGAAATTTTGCAAACAGAAGAAAGGGAGACAAAATGGAACAATTCATTAACCCTAGAGTGAAGGATATCCAAATTTCTGGTATTCGTCAATTCTCTAATATGATTCAAAACTATGATAATCTCATTTCTTTAACAATTGGACAACCAGATTTCCCAACGCCTTCTTTAGTAAAAGAAGCTGCCAAACGAGCGATTACAGAAAATCATACAAGCTACACACACAACGCTGGCCTCTTAGATTTACGCAAAGCAGCTTGTCATTTTCTAAATGACAATTACGATTTACACTATTCACCTGAAAACGAAACCATCGTTACAATCGGTGCTAGTGAAGCGATTGATGTTACGTTCCGTACTATTTTAGAACCTGGAACAGAAGTTATTTTACCTGCCCCTATTTACCCAGGCTATGAACCTATTATTAGACTATGCGGCGCAACACCTGTGTTTGTAGATGTTCGAGAAACTGGATTTCGTTTAACAGCAGAAGCGATTCAAAAAGCAATTACAGATCAAACAAGATGTATCGTTTTACCTTATCCTTCTAATCCAACTGGTGTTACACTGTCAAAAGAAGAACTAACAGATATTGTATCTGTTTTAAAAAATAAAAATATTTTCGTTCTTTCAGATGAAATCTATAGTGAGCTTGTATATGAAGATAATCATATATCCATTGCTCATTTTCCAGAAATGCGTGATAAAACAATTGTTATTAACGGACTAGCAAAATCACATTCAATGACAGGTTGGCGCATCGGTCTTTTATTTGCTCCAAGCTATTTAACACAGCATATTTTAAAAGTCCATCAATACAACGTTACATGTGCAACTTCAATCTCACAATATGCTGCAATTGAAGCGTTAACAGCAGCAAAAGATGCACCGCGAATGATGCGTCATCAATATAAAAAACGCCGTGATTACGTATACAACAGACTGATTCAAATGGGTTTAACTGTTGAAAAACCAACGGGTGCCTTTTATTTATTCCCATATGTTGGAAATCTCGCATCTTCATCATTTGATTTTGCTATTGATCTTGTCAAAGAAGCTGGGCTCGCAGTTGTTCCAGGAACGGCATTTTCAGAGTATGGCGAAGGGTATCTCCGTCTTTCATACGCTTATAGCATGGAAACACTGAAAGAAGGCTGTGATCGTTTAGAAAGATTTTTAAAACAAAAAGCTAAGAGATAACACTCTTAGCTTTTTACGCATAATGATCACAAGTCTGACGTTTCAGTAATTTATGCGGAATAATAATGCATTTTGAAGTGGACTCAGAATGCTCCACCTTATCAACTAACGCTTTTGCAGCTTCATACCCTAATTGATAAATATTTACATCAACCGTTGTGAGCGGTGGACTTGCTATTTCAGATAATAAAGCATTGTTAAAACTCACAATAGAAACATCTTTCGGTACAGCAACTCCTTTTTTCGCAAGTGCACTCAGTACCCCAAGGGCAATTAAGTCGTCTGTTGCCATAATTGCTGTTGGTGGCTTTTCAAGACCCATTAATTCTTCTACAGCTTGTTGACCACTCTCTCTTGAAAAATCAAAATGTAAAATATATTCATTTGGCAACACGATGTCTGCTAATTTTAATGCATCGCTCATTCCAGCTAAACGATCCTTTGTAACAAGTAAATCAGAGCCGCCGCCAATAAACGCTATTTGTTTATGTCCTAGTGAAATTAAATATTCCGCTACTTCTCTTGCAGCTGTATAGTTATTATTATCTACATATGTAATTTCATCTTTTCTTTCGTACGGCTTTCCAATTAAAACAAATGGGAAATTTTGTTCATGTAAATATTGAATAATACGATCGTTTTCACGTGAATAGAGAAGAATAATTCCACCGATTTGACGCCCCTGTACCATCTTCACAACACCATTAAAAATTTCCTCTTCTGTTTCACCAGTTGACATATACAGCGCATAACCTTCAACATGTGCAAAGGAACTTATCCCTCGAATTACTTCTGGGAAAAATGGATTTTGAAATGCCTTACTTGCAGAACTCGGCATAACAAGACCAATTGTTTTTGTCGTTTGATTCGCAAGGTTTCTCGCATTTAAATTAGGATGATACCCTAACTCGCTCATTACTTTACGAACACGACGCTTAGTTTTTTCACTTATACTTGGATTATCAGCAATTACACGAGACACAGTAGATGGTGCAACATTTGCCTTTTTTGCTACATCTTTAATTGTAACTGTCATTAAATCTCCTCCTCTCTTCTTATTCTTCATTCATATCTATTATTATTCTGTACTCCACAGATATTAGGAGAAAACGAAAGCTACCATTACTTTATTTCATTTCTCAAAAAAAATTATATTAATGTAAACTAATATTCTCCCTCTTCATGTATTGTAAGGGATACAGGCTTATTTTCCTATACTATAATATACTATTTTTTTCACATCTTTCCCCTTACGATGTCATATGAACCCGAATTTCTCCTAAAAAAAGAGAAATGGGACATAATGTCCCATCCTCATCCTTTCGTACCTCCAGCTGTTAAGCCTGAAATAAAATATTTTTGCAATGATAAGAATAAAATAGAAATCGGTATTGCAATTAATACAGAGCCAGCTGCAAATGTTGTAAATTCATTACCAAATTTTTTCGCGACCATTTCATATAATCCAACCGCTAACGTATAGTTTTCCGGTGTGCGTAAAATGATGCTCGCTAAAATAAAATCTGTAAACGGACCGATAAAGGTAAATAAAGCTACTACTGCCACAATTGGTTTTGCAAGCGGCATAATAATTTGCCAAAAAATACGGAAGTGTCCTGCCCCATCCATACGTGCTGACTCATCCAACTCTTTTGGAATCGTATCAAAATACCCTTTCATAAGCCACGTATTCATTGGAATTGCTCCGCCGACATAAATTAAAATTAATGCAAGATGTGTATCAATTAATCCTGTTAATTGTGCTAATACATAGAGTGCAATCAAAGCTGCAAAGTTGGGAATCATTTGCAAGATTAAAAATGTTAACAAACCATTCTTTCTTCCAACAAAACGATATCTTGAAAATGCATAAGCTGTAAAACTAATGGATAGTACAGAGAAAATCATCGTTAAAACACTTACTTTGAGTGTATTTTTATACCAAAGTAAATAATTGCTTTGTGAAAGATCTAATAACTTTCGGTAATGATCTAACGTTGCATTTTTCGGAATAATACTTGACCCTGATAAACTATCTCCTGGATTAAACGATGAACCAACAATCCACAATAATGGATAAAAAATAATGACACACATTATGAAAATTACAAAATAACTTAATGAGAGACGTAACATCTTTTGTCGTTTTATATTCATTTACATCATATCCTCTTCTTGGAATGATTTTGTTCTCTTAAATTGCCATAATGCAACTGAAATAACGATTAACGATAAAATCATCGTAAGTGCCGCTGCTTTTCCATATTGTGCTGATGTCATCGTTAATTTATAAATCCATGAAATTAAAATATCTGTTCCTCCTGCATTTTGCCCAGACACAGCAGGTCCCCCGCTATTAAACAGATAAATAATACTGAAGTTATTAAAGTTAAACGTATATTGTGTAATTAAGATTGGTGCTGTTGCATATAGAACAAGCGGCAATGTAATTTTTCGAAATTGTTGCCATGCCGTTGCCCCGTCTACTGTAGCTGCTTCATATAATTCCCCTGGAATCGATTGCAATATCCCTGTGGTCATTGCAAAAATAAATGGGAAACCAAGCCATGTTTGGATAAATATCAAAGCACATTTCGCCCAAAATGGATCTGTCATCCAAGCAATCTTTTCGATTCCAAATAAAGCTAACACTTGATTGTTAATTGCTCCAAATGATTCATTAAACATACCTGCAAAGACAAGAATGGATACGAATGCTGGAACAGCCCACGGTAAAATAAAAATCGTACGAATTACTGCTTTTCCTTTAATACCAGGCTGATTCACTAATATTGCTAAGAAAATCCCAAGGGCTACTTGTAAAGTAGTCGCGACGAATGTCCAAATCACAGTCCAAGAGAATACACTTAAAAGCGTGTCTCTCCACATTGGTAATGTAAAAATATCAATAAAGTTTTTGAATCCAACCCACTCTACCAATTTTGCAGGAGGGGAATGATATAAGTCATAGTTTGTAAATCCAATTAAGATAACAAAAATGATTGGAAATACAACAACAAAGATTAATAGCAGAAATCCTGGTGAAACCATTAAATACGGAAAACCTTGATCTAATAAATTACGATATTGTTCTTTCACAGAATTTAAAGGTATTCCTACATCACGCTTTTTTCCATTTTGATAGGCATCATATAAATTAAAAGCATATATACCTAATCCAAATGCAATAACAATTAGTGCTAAAATCCCTTTCACTAATAGAAAAATAGAGTGATCCCGAGGAACTTCTGTACCGAGCGTAACAATTCCCCACAATCCTATATTTAATAAATCAGCGAATGCTACGACAAATGAACCTGTTAATACAAGAAAGATAAGACCTTTTAGATATTGTTTATTATATATTTGACCAATACCTGGAATAATTGACAACATCGCGGCTGTTTTGCGGTGTTTTGAACCGTTCACTTCCTGTGCTGGTTCAATGGATGTTTGCATATTTCTTCCCCCTTTTTTCTTCCCCTTGGAAGGAAGAGAATCCGTATCTCCCTTTTACGAGAGAGACGAATCCCATCTTATTTTTTCTTACTATGATTTGCTTCAATGTTTCCTTTAATTTGTTTTACAGCTTCATCAAGTGCTGCTTTCGATTCTTGTTTATTTGCTGCAACTAATTGAAGCGCATCTCCAGCTGGTTTCCAAACTTCTTGCATTTCTGGAATATTCGGCATCGGAATACCATTCTCTGATTGAACTGCCACCGCTTTTGCAGCTTCATTTTCTTTAATAATTGGATCTTCCATTACTGATTTAACAGGAGGAATTTCTTTCGTTTTTTCAAAACGGATTTTTCCGTTCTCTTCATTTGTTACCCACTCAGTAAATTTTGTTGCTAAATCATTCTGTTTGGAAAAGCTAGTTACATGCCATCCTTTTACACCCACAAAAGTTTTCATCGGTTGACCGTTTGGTAATTTTGGCATCGGTGCTACCCCATAATCAATGCCTGCTTTTTCCATCGCTTGGAATGCCCATGGACCATTCATTATAGATGCCGCTTTTCCTTCATTAAACAATCCATCTGCAGCTGCCCCACCAGATTCTCCAATAATTCCTTTTGGGAATAATTTTTCTTTATACCATTTTTGAATATATTCAGCACCTTGTACCGCACCACTATTATTTAATCCAATATCTTTCGGATTCGGTTTTCCATCTTTTTCACCAAATACATAACCGCCCATACCTGCCATAAATGCATTCGCAAAATAGAAGTTATCCCCTAATGCTAAAAATCCGTACTTTCCATCTTTCGTAAAGTCTTTTGAGAAATTAAAAAGCTCATCCATTGTTTCTGGTGCTTTTGGCATTAACTTTTTATTATAAATAAAGATTGGTGTTTCAATTGCTTTTGGTAAACCGTACATTTTCCCATCGTATGTTTCTGCCTGTATTGATAAATCTGTAAATTTATTTTTCACAGTATCATCCACTTTCACTTCTGAAAGTAGCCCTTCTGTTACCGCATTACCAATATGATCATGAGGCAGTGTTACAACATCTGGCCCTGTACCAGCTGGACCGTCGAGACGAAGTTTTTCTACTTGTTTCGTCATCTGAACCTCTACAACTTTTACTTTCACATTATATTTCTTTTCAAAACTTTTCACTGCTGGATCTAGCCCGACACCCTTTTTCTCATCTTCCCAAACAAGAAGATCATAATCTTTCTTCTCCTTGCTCGCTTCCTTTTTCCCTGAATCTTTCGGACCACATGCCGATAGCATACCGATCGCCAACGTTGAAATTGTTAATAATGATAATGCTTTCTTCACCCTAAAAACCTCCCTAAATTATATGTACTGATCCAACAAATGAAAACGTTTGCACTAACTAGTTTAATAGAAGCGCAAACAATCTTTCAATCTATGAAAACGTTTGCGCTATTTGTCTCTCATTATACATTCTTTTATATATTTTGCAAATATTTTATTTCTGTATTTTTCAGAAATAATTATGACATTATTCTTTCTTTCCATTGACTTTATATGAAATGAATACTACCCTTATAAGCAATATTAAAATTGTAACAAAAGCAATCGTTTGCAATATGTTTTTATTTATAGAGATATCAAAGGGGGATTTTCTATATGTTTAAAGAAGCAATATACCATAGACCAAAAGACAATTACGCATACGCTTATGATGAAGAAACGCTTCATATTCGATTGCGTACAAAAAAAAATGATGTGGATATCGTCTCATTTATTCATGGTGATCCTTATGAATGGCAAGATGGGAAATGGATCACAGCAAACATGCCAATGAAAAAAAGTGGATCAACAGATTTATTTGATTACTGGTTCATTTCAATCAAACCAAACTTTAAGCGCTTACGATATGGGTTTGAACTAAAAAATAATACGGAAACGATCATCTATACAGAACGTGGCTTTTTCCATGAAACACCTAATGGTGATGTGGGCAACTTTTTTTGCTTTCCATTTATTCATGAACAGGATGTTTTTAAAGCACCTTCATGGATAAAAGATACAGTCTGGTATCAAATTTTCCCAGAACGATTTGCTAATGGGGATCCTGCATGTAATCCAGTAGATACACTACCTTGGGCGAGTACTGATCCAACACCTACTAATTTTTTTGGAGGGGATTTTGCCGGAATCATTCAACGGCTTGATTATCTTGTAGAACTCGGTATTTCTGGAATTTACTTTACTCCTATCTTTGCAGCACACTCGAATCATAAATATGACACAATTGACTACATGGAAATTGATCCGCAATTTGGGACGAAGGAAACTTTCAAAAAATTAGTTATCGCCTGCCACGAACGTGGTATAAAAGTCATGCTAGACGCCGTTTTTAACCATAGTGGGTACTTTTTTGATAAATTTCAAGATGTGCTAGAAAAAGGTGAGCAATCTCGCTATATCAACTGGTTTCATATTCATGAGTTTCCAATCGTGACAGAGCCACTTCCGAACTACGATACCTTTGCATTTACACCCTATATGCCAAAATTAAATACTGCCCATCCAGATGTAAAAGAGTATTTACTCGAGGTAGGACGTTATTGGGTACGGGAATTTCACATTGATGGCTGGCGCCTCGATGTAGCAAATGAAGTCGATCATAACTTTTGGAGAGAATTTCGTAGTGAAGTAAAAGCAATTAACCCTGAGGTCTATATTTTAGGAGAAATTTGGCACGATGCTCTGCCATGGTTACAAGGTGATCAATTCGATGCCGTTATGAGCTATCCTGTCACCAATGCCCTACATTCTTATTTTGCAAACGAAACAATTGGGGCAAGTGAATTTATGGAACAAATTACAGCTTCTCTTCACTCCTATTCCATGAACGTAAACGAAGCTGCTTTTCATCTATTAGACAGTCATGATACACCGAGAATTTTAACAACCTGTAGTGAAAATAAAGATAAAGTAAAATTACTATATATATTCCACCTTTCTTTCATCGGTTCCCCATGCATTTATTATGGTGATGAAATCGGCATGGACGGCGGAATGGATCCTGAGTGCCGAAAATGTATGATTTGGGATGAGGATAAGCAAGATAAAGCATTATTTAAGCATATCCAAACATTAATTTCATTACGGAAACAATACAAAGCATTTGGTAGCCATGGGGCATTTCAATTTATTGAAGCAAATGATGAACAGGGTTATATTTCTTATACGAAGACATATGGAGAAGAAACAATCTTCATTGTTTTAAATCCAACAAACAATGAAATATCCGCCCCTATACCTTTTGATATCTCTAGTAAAAAAATCGTCAACCTATATACAAATGAAGAATTTTCTGCAGAGGCAAACTCATTACAGGTTACACTTCCATCATATGGATTTTCAATTTTGAAATGGTAAAATATAGAGTGAAATTTTAATCAGTGAGGGCTTCTTCATCCCCCACTGATTATTAGTTCTGATCAATCGGGCTTTTACAAAATAAAGGCTTGATCAAATTTTTCACATTATCTGTTTCCACTTGTTGTTTACGTCCGAAAATCATAAGTTTCTTTGTGCCTTCAGCCTATAGGGTGAAGTTGTGAATTCATTGTCTTTTTTCCTTTCTTGAAAGTTTAGGTTTCTTTTGAGACTGTGGTATGTTGATATGCCTTGAAGCCATGAATTGTTTTTTGAAATCAAAATAAAAATACAAATGTGTACCTAGAGACAAGAAAACAACTGAAAAAAATACGATTTTAGGAATTTTTACATCTTGATCTGTTATCTTCCTTAAGCGGGCTGTAAAATATTTAATCCAGAATAACACGGATTTATAAACAACAAAACCATATGCTATAAGCGATAAGATAAAAAATAAAGGTGACTCTAGCTCTACGAATTCGTATGCCAACTTTTGAACAGCTATAAAGCTGCAAATTGAGATACTGAATGCGACAAATCTAGTATATGGTAAATGTTGTAATTGAGGCTGCCGAGGCTTATAAATCAAAATCCAAATTCCCCATAGATTGCATATCACATAAAATGGAAGAGCCACGTAAGAATATATACTTCGCGGTGGAAAAAGGTAACAAATGAACAACACCCCTTTAATTCGCATGTTTAATATGCGAATTAAAAGGGGTGTTGTTCATTATCTTAATTTATACACTCTCGCTTCATATGGCCGTAAATCAATACTCTCAATTATTTCATCTTGCACATCATAATTGTGTATTAATAATTCTGAACTATTATAAGTTATCTCTTTCGGTATTTTAAATACACACTCATCCTCAGTAAAGTTCGCAATCACCAGTAATTCTTCATCTTTCCATTTTCTTATATAAGCAAAAACAGATGGATGATCCTCTAAAATCAAATCATATGTACCATACACAATGATTTCATGTTTTTTACGAAGCTCAATCAATTTCTTGTAGTAATAAAAAATAGAGTTTGAATCTTGTAATGCTTGTTCTACATTGATTTCTTTATAATTAGGGTTTAATCCAATCCATGGTTCCCCGGTAGTAAATCCAGCGTATTCCGTTGCATTCCACTGCATGGGTGTTCTCGCATTATCTCGCCCTTTTATATAAATCGATTGCATTACTTGTTCTTCATCTTCACCACTCTCTATTACTTTTTCACGGTACATATTCAGCGTTTCAATATCTCGGTACTTATCAATCGAATCAAAGTGAACATTTGTCATCCCAATTTCTTCTCCTTGGTAAATATAAGGAGTGCCTTTCATCATATGAAGTACCGTCGCTAACATTTTCGCTGATTCTATGCGATATGCTTTATCATTACCAAAGCGAGAGACCACACGAGGCTGGTCATGATTATTCCAATACAGACTATTCCATCCCGTTTGTTCTAAAGCTTTCTGCCATTTTGTCAAATTCTGCTTTAACGTAAGGAGTGAACACGGCTTTACGTCCCATTTCCCCCCTTCTCCAGAATCTAAATCCATATGTTCAAACTGAAATACCATTTGTAATTCTTGACGTTCTTCTGCTGTATAAAGTTTAGCTTCCTCTGTTGTTACACCTGGCATTTCACCAACTGTCATAACATCGTATTTTGACAATACCTTCTGATTCATTTCATGTAAGTACGTGTGAATGTTCGGTCCATTCATAAAGTATTGATGGCCTGAAACATAACCTTCTTTGTCTGTTTTCACAGTTGGTAATCCCTCTGTTTTAGAAATAAAGTTAATCACATCCATACGGAAACCATCAATTCCTTTTTCAAGCCAAAACTCCATCATTTCATAAACGTCTTTTCGTACCACTTCATTATCCCAATTTAAATCAGGTTGCTTTTTAGAGAATAAGTGTAAATAATATTCATCTGTCGCTTCATCATACTGCCAAGCAGATCCACTAAAAGCTGCTCCCCAATTATTTGGCTCTTTTCCCTCTGTACCAGGGCGCCAAATATAGTAATCTCGATACGGGTTATCTTTTGACTTGCGAGATTCGATAAACCAATTATGTTCATCAGAAGTATGGTTAACAACTAAATCCATCATTAATTTCATATTACGTTTATGCATTTCGTTTAATAATTCGTCCCAATCGTTCATTGTTCCAAACTCATCCATAATCTTTCGATAATCGCTAATATCATAGCCATTATCATCATTTGGAGATTCATAGACTGGTGATAGCCAAATAACATCTATACCTAGTTCCTGTAAATAATCAAGCTTTGAAATTATTCCACGAAGGTCACCAATCCCATCACCATTACTATCCATAAAACTACGTGGATAAATTTGATATACAACACTTTCTTTCCACCATTGTTTTCTCATCATGCTACCCCATTTCATTTTTCTTATCAAAAAATCCCAGGCGCAAACGTTTTCATTAATGAATGATAGCAGATTTTATAAGAATTGAAAATAGCGCTTACATTTTTCTCTTTTCATTTAGTCAGTTTACATAGATAAAAGGCTTTATTTATTAAATATTTTACTCTATTCATGAAAACGTTTTATTTTTTTGTATCATTTTTATTTATTTTTCAAAAACATTCGTTTATAATAAATTCAAAGAAAACGTTTGCATAATTTTTCTAGGAGGAAAAGTCATGGCAGAACTAAAGTTAGAAAATATTTATAAAATTTATGACAATAACGTAACAGCAGTAACAAACTTCAATTTACACATTCAAGATAAAGAGTTCATTGTTTTCGTTGGTCCATCCGGATGTGGAAAATCGACGACATTACGAATGGTAGCTGGACTTGAAGATATTTCAAAAGGGGAATTTTCTATTGATGGTAAAGTAATGAATGATATTCCTCCCAAAGATCGCGATATCGCAATGGTCTTTCAAAACTACGCTCTCTATCCACATATGAGCGTTTACGATAACATGGCATTTGGATTAAAGCTTCGTAAAATCCCAAAAGACGAAATTGATCGCCGTGTAAAAGACGCAGCGCAAATTTTAGGGCTTTCGGAGTATTTAAACCGAAAACCAAAAGCATTATCTGGCGGACAGCGTCAACGTGTTGCGTTAGGTCGTGCGATTGTCCGTGACGCAAAAGTTTTCTTAATGGACGAGCCGTTATCAAATCTAGATGCAAAATTACGTGTAGCAATGCGCTCAGAAATTTCTAAACTACATCAAAGGCTTGGAACAACAACAATTTATGTAACACATGATCAAACAGAAGCGATGACAATGGCTTCACGCCTTGTCGTTATGAAAGATGGAAAAATCCAGCAAATAGGTTCACCAAAAGAAGTATATGAAACACCTGAAAACATTTTCGTTGGTGGATTTATCGGCTCACCTGCAATGAATTTCTTCCGTGGTAAATTAACAGAACAAGACTTTGTTATAGATGATAAAATAACTATCAAAGTATCTGAAGGCAAAATGAAATTATTACGTGAACAAGGCTATGTGAATCAAGAAATTGTCTTAGGAATACGTCCAGAAGATATCCATGATGAACTTCTATTTTTAGAGGCTTCACAAGGCACAACATTTACAACTCAAATTGTAGTTGCCGAACTATTAGGTGCAGAATCTATTTTATATATGAAACTTGGAAATCAAGATTTTGCAGCCCGTGTTGATGCAAGACATACCTTTACACATGGTGATCAAATCAAACTTGCATTCGATATGAATAAGGCACATTTCTTTGATAGTAAAACAGAAAAACGTATTCGCTAAAATATCGCTTTTCTTCACCTCAAACAGATACAAGAAAACCGTCCGCATATATTTTTGGGGCGGTTTTCTATTATTATATTAGGGTTCCTGCTGCATAAAATGACCGTTTTTCCGCACTTAAAATACCAAAAACAGGTAAATTAGTTAGTGTTACTTCTTCTTGCTGTTTCATAAAAGATGACGTCAATTGCTTTATTTCTATCCAAACGTCATTAATACAAAGTATATTGGAATCGTTCTCTTGTTGACGTGAAAAATTAGAATCTATTTTATATAATCCAGCATTGTTAAAGAGCACATCAATACGATTATAAGCGTCAATAGCCACTTCGATAACACGTTGCCGATCTCTTTGTTTCGCCATATCATGGGTTACAAAAAGCGCCTCTCCACCTAATTCTACAATTTTCTCCGCTGTTGCTTGTCCATTTTCCTGATCAATATCCGTCACAATTACTTTTGCACCTTGTTCTGCCAACAAAAGAGCTGTACTACGTCCAATACCGATGCCACCGCCAGTTACAACGGCAACTTTTCCTGCAAGCTTCATCGTCATTACAACTTGTATGCGTTCACCTTTTTGTTTTCTCTTTTTTCTTACTGTTATATTGATCAAAAGCTAGACCGATAAAAATAAGTATCACCCAAAAAAGCAAGCTACTGCCCGTCATTTTGATCACCCCTTTGTTATATAACATGATTGTTCCATTTATTATATCATTTTCTTAATTTTCAATCTAATGTACAAAAAAATAGAATATGTTAAAAAGTTTGCCTTCGCTTACTTTCTAACATATCCTACATCAATATGGAGGGTACTATATAGGAGATGTCCGCCCTATATGAACTCCATTATATCAATTAAATTCATCGAATTTTGTAAAAATTTAAAAGTGTATAGAATTTTTTTACATCTCCTAAATTTCTTCCTTTTTGAATAACATATTGTCACTCAAAAAGGAAGAACTACAAAATATAATCCTTTATCTTTCTATTCTATTATTCTTTAAACAAGACTCATCACTTTCGTTTTCATAATTATATCATGGAAACCACAATTATCATGACGGAACAACATCATGTATACATTACAAATAGATGGTATTCCAAGTAGCAATATGTTCGGTAATAACCATACAAAGAAACGTATTGTTATCGTTTGAATTGTTAACTTTTCACTTGTTAATGATATAAGTCTTATTCTTGTTATTTTCTTGCCAATTGTACAACCGTTCCATATAAATGGAACAAGAATAAAATATATAGCCATTAATATTAAAACAAGCGCAAGATCATATCGATAATCACCTAAGCTTATATTAAAGCGATTGAAAATGGCTCCATAATTTCCCGTTACAATTGCCACAACCGCCCCATACATCACCGAGATTAGAAACATATCGATAATGGAAGCACCTATGCGATTCATTACCACCGCTGGACGATGCATCTTTAACTTCATTTTATGTCGACTCCTTTGTATCCTACTTTACCTGTCTCATAGTACCATTTCTAAAAACCATTGTAAATAACTCATATATTGGCGTTTCTTTTCCTTTTCTTGTACAATGTGTTTACAACAAGCATTTTATAAGGAGGGCCTCATATTGAAGCGATTGATGACCGTAATCGCCATTATATTATTGACTGGTTGCACAACAAACTCTAATAGCCATTCAGCTTACACCATCAATGACGAATATGAACTAGTAAAAACTTCCAAAAATGCATTTGAACTTTTCCCAACACAAGATGCTGTATATGCTACACAATATGTCCCAGCTAAAATTGTAGAAATTGCTTGGGACGATATATATATTATTGCAAAACAAATTGAAGAAAAATCTGACCCAAACAACCCAGAATCTAGTATTACAAATAAGCAGAGCGAATATTATTGGATTATTGATATGAACAACAATCGTCGCTTTGGTCCTTATAATGAAAAGCAATTTCAGGAACAAAAAGAAGCATTTCGAATTTCTGAACAATTACAAGCCATAGAAACTTATTTAAACGAACAAAACAAACAGTCCTCAAGCACATAAAAACGGCTGTTTGTTTCAAAAATGGTATACTTTTTCAGTCCATTTGTTGATTTTGATAACTTGGATGTTCCTCTTTTATCGTGATAACAGTACCGCATTTTTTACAAATTTCTACCTCAGCGACTGTTTGTGCAAATAAAGTAAGATAGTTTTTTTGGTCTGGTGCTATCGTTCCTTTTTCTATTTCTTTACTACCACATTCGTAACATCTTTTTTCCATTTTTCTTCCCCCTTTGCACTTTATAATACATTCGCTTTGATTTGACAAATTTCCTGTTCATTTTCTATACAAAAAACATCTCACTTAGACAGTGAGATGTTAAATGTTTGCGGTTCTGCAACAATGTCATGTGTTTCATTCGATACAAGAACATCAGTTGTAAATGCGATTTGAGTAATCTCTTTGTTCTCATCATCGAGTATTAATCCAATTATCCCTTCCCTTGTTTCACCTCGCTTATACTCTTCTTTTGTAACATTTTTCGTGTCTACAAGCGTATCCTCTTCATATAAGAAGTTTTGTTTTGGGACATTGAATTGCTGTGTTCCATTAATCGTGACATCATTTATAGAGAAAAACTGCATGTCTTTATCTCCGCTATTTTCTACCTTATATGTAATTTCCACATAGCGCACTTTATCTGCAATATCTTTTCCACTTAACGAAGCGTACAACTCAGCATCTTCTCGATTAACTTTATCTCCAAGTCTACGCTGCACTTCCTCTGGAGTTAATGCTGTATATACCTTCAATGTATCTTTTGCATCTTGACTCATTTGTGATAATGCGATAACTTTTACATCTTGCACATGAATTTTCATTGGAAGTACTTCAAATGTTTGATTCACATGTTTTAGTTGTTCTAATTTAAATGTACCCCATCCTTTTTCTTTTACAGCCTGTCCAACTTTCTTTAATTCCTTGCCACCATACTCAGTTGTTTCTGGAATAGTTTCTTTCTTTACCTCTTTTTTTTCTTCCTTTTGAAAACATCCACTGAGCAAAACGATAGAACTACATAAAATACAAATACTTTTCCATACTTTCATCTTCTTATTACTCCTAACGCTCTTATTCATAATTAACTAGATTATTCCTTTACTTTATATACTGCTGAAACAATGAATATCCCCAAAAAACACTTGTAATTCTGGATACTATTATACTCCCGATTTGTAAAATTTGAAAATACAGGTCTAACAATGCATGAGCAGTAAACACGCCAAGCAGTAAGTTCAAATAAAAAACCTAACCATATATGTCCAATAACACCGTTCGGCTGAAAATGTAAAACATATTCAAAATCGGGCGCCATGCTTCCTAATACTAATGCTGTCACTGAAACATATCTTGGTTTCATGCAAAAGGGAATGACAGCAGTCAGATGTGCAAATACAGCCTATGTTACTTTCCTTCTGAAACTAAAAAATCTTCCTATGTAAGACATCCTCTATCATAACGATATCGATTCTTTATATGCAATACTTATTTTGACATTGGAATATCTATACTTTAAATGATATAATCTAAATGTAATTTTTAGGAAATAATTAAGTGACATGATGTTGACACTCATACTTGTATTTTTTCTATGGAAACATATAAAAATAGCACAGTATATTCCAAGTTTACTAAGTTTTATTATAAATAGAAACACATATGACTGGGGCGAGTTAGGTTTCTCTACTTTACAATTTGTTATTTTATTTGCAAGTTGTCTGACTCTTGTATTTGCTTCTATATTAGAAACAAAATCTTCAACGGATTGAGGTATATAGTTTGAATGAACATACAACCTTTCTAAAGAGCGTCTCCTTACAAAAAGAACATATTCCTACTTTTTCCGTGTATCCATATTGTTTGCCTGCCATCCGAACATTACAATCACTCGATTTCCACCCTAATGTCACATTTATTATTGGAGAGAACGGAACTGGGAAATCTACATTGTTAGAAGCCTTAGCCATCGCTTTAGGGTTTAATGCAGAAGGTGGAACAAAAAATTTTCGTTTTGCTACTCATGATTCGCACTCACCCTTACACAAATATATTCGAGTAGCAAAAAGCTTTGTTGCACCAAAAGATGGATTCTTTCTACGCGCGGAGTCGTTTTATAACGTTGCTTCTTACATTGATAAGATTGACACAAATGAGGATGCAGCTTTAGGGAATAAGATCATCGATTCATACGGAGGTATATCCCTACATGATCAATCTCATGGTGAATCATTCTTTTCTTTATTTATGAATCGCTTTTCAGGACAAAGCTTATACATTTTAGACGAGCCTGAAGCAGCTTTATCTCCAATGAGACAGCTTTCTATGCTAATTCGTATGCACGAGTTAGCAGAACAAGGAGCACAATTCATTATCGCTACCCACTCTCCTATTTTGATGGCCTATCCAGAGTCGAGTATATATTCGTTCTCACAAGAAGGAATCACTGAAACAACCCTAGAGGAAACTGAGCATTATCAAACGATGAAACTCTTTTTCGAGAATCGCGATCGCTTGTTTCATCATTTGTTCCAATCATAAAGCAAAAGATAATATTGCTCGTTGATATCAAAAAAAGAAGAAGCAGCAAGCTGCCTCTTCTTTTTTATAGTGCTTCTATAAATAACGCTACCCCAATGCCACCACCGACACAAAGGGATGCAATTCCCTTTTCTAAACCTCTTCTTTTTAATTCGTGAATTAAACTTACCGTAATACGTGCACCTGTACAACCAATTGGATGCCCAAGTCCAACACCACTTCCGTTGACATTTACTTTCTCACGGTTTAAGCCCAGTTCCTTCTCAACCGCTAAGTATTGTGCCGCAAAGGCTTCATTGATTTCTAATAAATCAGCATCTTCTAATAACCAATTTACTTTCTCTAAACCTTTACGAATTGCTGGTGCTGGACCAATCCCCATAATTTTCGGATCTACCCCAGCTACAGAATAACCAACGATTCTAGCTAATGGTTGTAAGCCTTTCTCCCTAGCCTTTTCTTCACTCATTAATACTAAAACCGCACTTCCATCATTAATACCTGATGCATTCCCTGCAGTTACTGATCCACCTTTACGAAATGCTGGCTTTAACCCCGCCAATTTTTCAGCTGTAATATCTGCACGTGGATGTTCATCTTTTGAAAATACTACTTCTTTTCTACGCTCTTTTATTGTAATAGGAACAATTTGATCATCAAAATAACCTGATTCAATTGCCTGAAGAGCTAATTGATGACTACGCAACGCAACTTCATCTTGTTCCTCTCTTGTAATTTCATATTGCTCAACTAAATTTTCCGCTGTTTCCCCCATCATAATATGGTGGATTGGATCTTCTAAAACTTCCCACACCGTATCACGAATCTCTCCATGTTGAAGACGCTGTCCCCATCGGTGTTGTTTTAATGCATAAGGACTTGAGCTCATCGCTTCTACTCCACCCGCAATAACAACCTCACTTACACCTAACTGAATTTGCATTGCTGCTGACATAATCGCTTGCATACCTGAAGAACATTGACGCTGAATCGTATAACCTGTAACCGTTTCTGGAAATCCTGCTGCTAATGCAGCTGTTCGCGCTGTATTTGCTTCATCTGTTCTTTGAATACAATGTCCTAAAATGACTTCATCCACTTCATGAGGTTCTACTCCACCTCTTTTAACAGCTTCTTGAAGTACAGGAACAACTAATTCTACTGGTGTTACATTTTTTAGCGCTCCCCCAAAAGTTCCAATTGGCGAACGAACTGCAGCTGTAATGACCACATTATGCATCTTGCACTTGCCCCTCTCTTATGTACCCTAGTAAGTTTTTGGATGGAATAACATAAGATGTATATCTAAATTTATCATACTACAAACATACCAGAAAAATCAAAAAATTTAATATAATAAAAATAGAGAGAATCTTCCTCTCTATTCGGTCAATGCGTATAAAAATTTTTGCAAAATTTTCTCTGTTGTTTTATTTAAATTAGGTAATTTTTCAGCTGGAAAATACTTAAGATCCAGACTTTCTTCATCAAGCTCTATTTCACCACTTATATGATGCGCTTGGTATAGATGAATCACATTATAAATTTCATCCCCATTTGGATAGCGATAATATACATCTTTCCCAGAAAGAACACCAAGAAATTGCAACGTCTTCACTTCTAATCCTGTTTCTTCAAAGAACTCTCGCCGAGCCGTTTCTTCCGTTGTTTCACCTAACTCCATTGCACCACCTGGTACACCCCAATCATATGTATCCGAACGATATTGAAGCAATACTTCTTGTTTTTCATTTAAAACAATTACTGCCGATCCTACAAGAATTAACGGCCTTGTACCGACTGATTTTCTTAATTCTTCAATATATCCCATTGCAAACCTCTCCTTTCCTCATCCTTCCTTATCATAGCAAACTTTCTTATTTTTTTGTGTGATGAAAAAAATATTCCTACTAGCAAAAAAAGGGAGCATTCGCTCCCTTTTCATTACTTTTATTTTCGAAAACTTTCATATTTAACTGCTTCAAATGCCTTTTCAATCTCTTCATTTCTATAATGAACATATGTAAAACGTCCTAATTCTACTAATCGAGAGATTTCTTGTAATGCCTTTTGCTTTTCATATGTCTCTTTAATCATTACATGTACATAAAATTTCATAAGTGGATGTTCATATAAAGTTTCTCCAACCTCCACATATACATCCTCTACCCCTTGTACCACTCTTACATAACTCGCAAACTGATAAACGGCTTCTCGATCTGACACAATTTTTAATGTGTACATATATTCTCCCCCTTTTCTTTTACTATATCAGAATGAATAACATATAATTTAATTAAACTATGAATATTTTCCGACTTCTTCCGCTTATTCTTATATCCATATTATTCATTCATCTGTATCTTCTCAGTTAAAAACACAGCTATCCACAAAAGAAAATTTTAATCACTCATTATCAATCGGACTTTTCCAAACGGTTCTCCCACCTTATTTCTTTAGGTAGAGTCTTACTTCCTGTTAACATAGGATAAAACACGTTGTATACAATATTTTCCCAGCAATTCCAACCCATCAAAATACACCTAATTTATAAGGATTATATCCATACACAATCGTTTCCTTTCACATAATATATTAATAAACTATTTTCCATTTGAGGTGTTTCTAATGGATCCGTACGTAAATATATGTATTTGCATTGCCCCAGGCTCCGATATTAAAGACCACCGTATCGCCAAAGACTTAGCAATCGCTGAATCAATATGGCACCCCATTTCATTTCAAATTAAAGATGTCATTATACTAAATGAAGCATTTAAATTTCATGATGGTGAAATTAGCTATATGGATTCTGTCCGAAACCAGCCTAAAGTTTCTTCCTTTTTTAACACCTGTTCATCAGAAGTTCCCGATTGTGATATTTATATTTGTTATATCGGAAGTAATTACTTTAAAGAACAATCCGTCATTGCATGTGCCTATTCATTTGTTATAAACCAAATCCTTACAGGTTATATCATCCTTACTAACGCTGCTTCTCCTATGAAAAATATATATACACTTGCACATGAAATGGGGCATATTTTATTTACAAGGCGGATTAACGGAAAGCTTACCCATGCAGATCCGCATTCTCCAAACGGATCTGAACACCACCCTTCTTCAAGTAATCTCATGTATCCAATTGTTCCTCGTCCTGACAAAGTACACATTGAATCTTTATTAACAAGTGAACAGAAAAATCTCGCTTTGCAAAGCCCTTTATTACACACAAAAAAACAGTAACAATACTATTACTGTTTAAAATCATATATTGGCTGCACAGAAAACAGCTCTCACTCAAGACCCCTGTATACTATTTCTTTGGAGATATTTCCGCATGTACCCAAAGCAGCCTTTTTCCTTATACCCCTAATTGACACTTTTTCGCTCTTCTATTTTCATAGACCACCTCAATAATCCATATAAACTAGCATACATAAGTAAAACTTCTATCACTCCCCAGTATGGATTTTGTTTTCCTAACTCTTTAAATGCAAACATAATTGATAATGGAACAATTAACACAAAGATTCCAATCCAGCCAAGTGCATATACTTCGCCAATAATAAGTAGTAAAAAGATAATTGCAGCTAGTATATAGCTTTGCATAGTAGACAATTGTAAGACAGGAGTTCCATACCATTTATTAACAAACATTAATAACACTAGTAATACAATTGGAATCATCACTATTGCATAAATAATCCCAAATTCTTTTAATTTGCTTTTGAAAGACGACATCCGAAATGCAATAATTGTCCCAATAATAGTAATCATTAAAACGATTGGATATCCAATTAATTGTACATTTGTTAATGCAAATTGATGATTTGGATTATTAAACAAAATATTAGTTAGTAACCAATATCCACCAACCCCAATCATCATCCCCAGAATGCTCCTTATACTCCCTCCTTTATCTGTCTCCATTTCTTTCGCCAATTCATCTGCATACTCTTTCGGCGAATCTCCAAAAATATCCCTTACCCTCTTCCCCCGTTTCTCTCCTTCAATTAAATGAAGCTCTGCATCTTCTAAAAATGCATTTATATCTTCTTCCTTCATTCCTTTTGTTAACAAATACACTTTCATATCTATTAAAAACTTTTCTCCTTCTTTAGAAACGTGCATTATCATCTTCTCCCCTTTCCTTTTAGTAAACGTTCTACACTGCTTTGCATCACTTCCCAGCGTTCCATAAATTCATCAAGTGCATCTTCACCTTTTTCTGTTAATGTGTAATATTTTCGCTTCGGACCAGTTGAAGATTCTTTCATTACGCTCGTAATTAGCCCTTCCTTTTGCATCCGTATTAATAATGGATAAATACTTCCTTCACTTGCCATAGTAAAACCATACTTAGCTAGTTTTTCACTCATTTCATATCCGTATATCTCTCCTTCAGAAATAATTGCAAGGAGACAGCCTTCTAAAATCCCTTTCAGCATTTGACTTGTCGACATAATTCAAATCCTCCCTCTATCTTGTTTTACAAGATAGATAAGCATAAGTATCTTGCTTTACAAAATAGTATAGCAAAAGCTATTTTGCAAAACAAGATAGCTCAGTATATTTTTCCAAATCTTTGCAGGATTTTCATTACATTCCCTCTAAATAGAGCAATAAGGTAAATCTTATATATAAAGGAGTGCTCTCATCATGGTTACAAATCGTGTCGTCTTTTTAACAGGTGCTGCAAGTGGTATTGGTTATGAAATGGGAAATGCATTTGCAAAAGAAGGAGCAAAAGTGGTGATTAGTGATCGTCTTGAAGATCGTGCAAAAGAAGCTGCTGAACAGTTACGCAAGGAAGGATATGAGGCAATCGGTCTAAGATGCGATGTGACATCTGAGCAAGAAATATCCGAAGCGATTTCTGAAACTATTACTAAATTCGGCTCACTTGATGTATTAATAAATAATGCTGGTATGCAACATGTCTCACCAATTGAAGAATTTCCAACCGACAAGTTTGAACTTCTTATTAAAATTATGCAGATCGCACCGTTCATTGCCATAAAACATACTTTTCCAATTATGAAAAAACAAAAGTATGGGCGGATTATTAATGTTGCCTCTATTAACGGACTTGTCGGATTTGCCGGGAAAGCTGCCTATAATAGTGCGAAACACGGCGTAATTGGTTTAACAAAGGTTGCCGCGTTAGAGGGAGCTACCCATGGGATTACAGTAAATGCTCTCTGCCCAGGTTATGTGGACACACCACTGGTTCGAAACCAACTCCAAGATTTAGCAGCAACAAGAAATGTTCCACTAGAGCGTGTATTAGAAGACGTTATTTATCCACTCGTACCACAAAAACGATTGCTAGCTGTAGAAGAAATTGCTAGTTATGCTTTATTTTTAGCAAGTGAGAAAACAAAAGGAGTAACTGGTCAGGCTGTTGTTATAGATGGCGGCTATACATCACAGTAGCTCTTTTTTGATTGCAAAAAAAGGCTTATGCTTCTTGAAAGCATAAGCCTTTTCCCTCACTTCGTTTCATGCGGAGCTTCATATCTTGTCATCTGTTGTGGTAATTTCTCAATTGCAACAATTACACCATCTAATTTACTTTCAATACGATGCAGTAAATATAACGTCACAACGATTGGAAATCCAACATTACCGATCATAGATATCCATTCCTCCATCTACTTCCCCTCCTTTCTTTTACATAAATAAGCAAAAGAAAGGAAATTTGGCAATAAAAAAACAAGCTACTATATATTAGCTTGTTTTTCAAATAATAAAGCAATCTCTACTGCATAATCCCCTTGTAGAATTCCCTTTTCAGTAATAATTCCCGTAATAAGATCATGAGGAGTTATATCAAATGCAGGATTATAAACATTGACGCCCTTTGGAGCAATTTGTTTTCCAAAAATCTTTGTAACTTCAGATTCGTCACGTTCTTCAATCACAATTTCAGCACCCGTTTTCTTCGTAATATCAAATGTAGAAAGTGGAGCAGCAACATAGAAAGGAATATGAAAATACTTTGCTAATATAGCTAAATTCAAGGTTCCTATTTTATTTGCTGTATCACCGTTCGCGACAATTCGATCTGCCCCTACAATTATAGCAGTAATATGTTTTCTTCGGATCACATGAGCTGCCATATTGTCTGTAATGAGTGTTACATCAACACCAGCTTGTTGCAATTCCCATGTAGTAAGACGCGCTCCTTGCAAGACAGGTCTTGTCTCACATGCATAAGCATGTAAGCTTATCCCACGCTCCTTTCCAATATAAAACGGAGCTAGTGCTGTTCCATAACGAGCCGTAGCAATACTTCCAGCGTTACAAATCGTTAAAATATGATCTCCATCTTTAAATCTAGTTAAAGCATGTTCCCCAATACTACGGCACACATTTTCATCTTCTTGCTGAATTTTAAGTGCTTCCTCTTCCAACATTTTTCTCGATTCTTTAATTGTTGTTGCTTCCTTAATAGAGCTACTCATACGATCAATTGCCCAAAATAAATTAACAGCTGTCGGACGTGCGGTTGCTAAATAATCACAATCGCGTTTGAAAAATTTTTTAAACTCAGTGATATTCATAGCATTATATTTTTTTGCTGCAAGCGCTAAACCAAAAGCAGCTGTAATACCAATTGCAGGTGCCCCGCGTACTTCTAACATAACGATACTTTTCCATACATCTTCAATACTATTCAATGTTTTATATTCTACAACATGTGGTAATCTCGTTTGATTTAATAAAGTAATAGAATCTCCCTTCCAACTTACAGAACGCGGAACAGCAACTGTTGTGCTCATACTCTTGCCTCCTCTCCAGAAACAATATATCGAAATATTGTTTGAAACACACGAACATCTGCATTTGTTGCTTCATGTAATAGTAATTCTCTTCCTAAGTATAACGCTTGTTTTTTTGCTTGAATTCTTCGACTTTTATTCTTAATCCCATCTAAATCTACTACATGTGCTAATCCAATTGTTCGACGAATGATTTCACAACCAGCAAATCCAACTGCGTCAGCAAAAATATTTTGTAGCACAATCGCAAGCCATTGTTTCTCCTTTGTATACGGTTCTATCCCTTCTAATAGCCATAGCTTCGTGAATACTTCTACAAAATTACTCCATGTTTTTTCAATATGATAGAATAAAATATCTCGTTTCTCGTCTTCCCTTGCTAGTGCATTCAACAATAAATTTGCAATAAATTGACCAAGGTCAAATCCAAGAGGTCCAAATGTTGCAAACTCCGGATCAATTACCTTCGTTTCAGAAGATGATGAAAAAATACTACCTGTATGTAAATCACCATGAATTAACGCTTCTTTTCTCGTTAAAAATTTATATTTATACTGTGCTACCTGTAATTTTAATTTCTTATCACACCAAAGTTCATCTAAGACAGGTTGCAATTCTTTCTCATAATCGTTTGTTTCATAGTTTCCAAACGGATCTGTAAACACAAGATCTTCTGTAATTTTACAAAGATCAGGATTTACAAACTTTCCGTCTAACACCCTTTTCTCTTCTGCTAGTAGGCCAAAATCTGACGTATAAAACAAAACATGTGCTAAGAAGCGCCCAATATGCTGAGATAAAAGCGGATATTCTTCCCCTTCAACCAATCCTTTACGAGTAATTGTAAAAGCCGATAAATCCTCCATTACTGTCACAGCTAATTCTTCATCATGACCATATACTTTTGGTACATATTCTGGTACGTATTTTGCAAAAACTTGCAATGCTTGACTTTCAATCGTGGCCCTTCTTACCGAAAGTGGCCAGCTTTCTCCAACGACTTTTGCATATGGAAGAGCCTGTTTTACGATAAGGCCGCTTTCTCCATCATGGACCCTGAATACATAATTCAAGTTCCCATCTCCTATTTCATGACAAGTTAGCTTTGCGTCTGTCCTAAAGTATCCATGCTCTTTTACATACTGAGCTGCTGTTTCTATTGTTAATGAACGATATCCCATTTTCTTATCCCCCTTTTTTAATGCAGAGGCTTTTCATCATAAGAAAAACCTCTTCCCATGAAGAAAGAGGTTTGAAGTTTATCTTCTCCCCTCTTATCTGTCAGAAAGCTATTCTTTCTGCTGGAATTAGCACCGTGCCTTTTTGGCGCATAAGCGCCCCATCTCGCAATGGTATTACGGTCGGTTGCTGGGTTTCATCGGGCCAAATCCCTCCACCTGCTCTTGATAAGAGTTGCATGATTTATTTGAATTTTTAACTTTCTGCTACAGACTATAACAAGAATAAAAATCATTTGTCAATATTTTTATTTATATAATTCTGGACGTCGATCGGCAAATACAGGAATTCCCTTACGCACTTCTTTAACTTTTTCTAAGTTTAGCTTCCCATGCAAAATTGATTCTTCTTCTCCTGCTTCTACTACAATTTCCCCCCATGGATCAACAATAAGAGAATGTCCAGCAAACACATTATGTGGATCCTCTCCTGCTCTATTACACGCAACCACATAACATTGATTTTCAACCGCTCTTGCTTGAAGGAGTAAACGCCAATGAGCTAAGCGAACAAGCGGCCATTCTGCTACAACAAATAACACATTTACCCCTCTTACAGTATAAACACGCATCCATTCTGGAAAACGAATATCATAACAAATCACACCACCACACTGTACACCATCCAATGTAAATTCTCCTGTTTCACTCCCCCCTATTAAATAGTTATGTTCATTCATCAACTGGAACAAATGGACCTTGCTATACTCATTTTGCAGTCTCCCCTCACGATTCACTATATACATCGTATTTGTAACACCGTGCTCTGTTTGCTTCGCAATGGAACCACCGACAATATTTACATCATATTTCTGTGCCCATTCTGAAAGAATCTGTTTTGTTTGGATCCCATCTCCATCTGCAATTTCCGGAAGCCTTTCTAAATCATAACCAGTCGTCCAAAGTTCAGGTAATACGATAATATCTGGTGTTCCTTGCATCGCTTCTTCTATTTTTTTCTTTGCATTTCCAATATTTATTTTTACATCACCAAAAGCAATATCCATTTGAATACATGCGATTTTCATTTTATCCACCTCATTTTCAATTTTCCCTTTACAAAAACTTGGAAAGGCTATATTATTTGTCACTAGAATTGTAACAATTTTCAAAAGAGGTGGAAAGTATGAAACATTTTCAACCTTCCAGGGTTGTAACATCCTTACCAACACAGTTTTTCGCTTCACTTGTTGCAAAAGTTAACAAAGTGGTGGAAGCAGGTCATGATGTTATCAATCTAGGACAAGGCAATCCAGATCAACCAACACCGCCGCATATCGTAACAGCTTTACAACATGCAGCAGAAAAAACAGTTCACCATAAGTATCCACCATTTCGCGGGCATGAAAGCTTAAAAAAAGCCTTTGCGGCGTTCTATGAACGTGAATACGGAGTCAAAGTAAACCCTAAAACAGAAGTAGCTATTTTATTTGGTGGAAAAGCAGGGCTTGTTGAATTACCGCTTTGTTTCACAAACCCGGATGATACAATTCTGGTACCCGATCCAGGATACCCTGACTATTTATCAGGTGTCGCTTTAGCAAAAGCAAACTTTGAAACAATGCCATTATTAGCAGAAAATAATTTTTTACCAGACTATGCAAAAATTGATGAATCTATTGCCAAACAATCAAAATTAATGTTTTTAAACTACCCTAATAACCCGACTGGTGCTATTGCATCAAGAGAGTTTTTTGAAGAAACAATTTCCTTTGCCAATAAACACGATATTTTAGTCGTGCATGATTTTGCTTATGGTGCAATTGGCTTTGACGGCAACAAACCAACGAGCTTCTTACAAGCAAACGGTGCAAAAGATGTTGGCATTGAGATTTATACATTGTCAAAAACATTTAATATGGCTGGTTGGCGAATCGCCTTTGCTATCGGTAACGAAAGTGTCATTGAAACAATCAATGTATTGCAAGACCATATGTACGTCAGCATTTTTGGTGCTGTACAAGAGGCAGCTTGTGAGGCGCTATTAAGTTCACAAACTTGTGTGAATGAACTTGTTGAACGCTATGAATCACGAAGAAATACACTTATTACAGCTTGTTGTTCGATTGGCTGGGATGTTCTCGCACCAAATGGATCATTTTTCGCATGGCTTCCCGTTCCTAATGGTTATACATCGGAACAATTTACTGACTTATTGTTAGAACAAGCGCACGTAGCAGTTGCACCTGGAGTTGGGTTCGGGAAACATGGCGAAGGCTACGTTCGTGTTGGATTATTACATACAGAAGAGCGACTACAGGAAGCTATTCAACGAATCGATAAATTGAAAATTTTCAAAAAACCGTTGACATCGTAAAAAAACTCTGTCAAAATTCAGATATCGTAAAAATTAAAACATTTCAAAATACTTCTTATCAAGAGCAGGTGGAGGGACGAGCCCGACGAAACCCGGCAACCGATCTACAATTGTAGGCACGGTGCTAATTCTCGCAGCGTTACGCTGACAGATAAGGAGCTGGTTGTAAAAAAACCTCTCCTTAGCTGAGAGTTTTTTTTATTTAACTAGGAGGTTATGAAAATGAGCGGAATAACAGCAACCTATTTAATCCATGATGATTCTCTTCATTTAAACCAAAAAGCAGAGCAAATCGCTCTCGGTTTGACAATTGGTTCATGGACTCATCTGCCACACTTATTACAAGAACAATTAAAACAACATAAAGGCAACGTCATTCATGTCGAAGAGTTGGAAGAGCAAGAGCGTGTAAATACGTATCTTGGAAAAAAAGTAATACGTGGACTCATTAAAATTCATTATCCATCAGTAAATTTCAGCCCGGATTTACCGGCTATTTTAACAACAGCATTTGGAAAATTATCGCTAGATGGCGAAGTTAAACTAATTGATTTAACAATTTCAGATGACTTAAAAGAACATTTCCCTGGTCCTAAATTTGGCATTGAGGGAATACGAAATCTCTTACATATTCACGACCGTCCACTTCTGATGAGTATTTTCAAGGGAATGATCGGTCGCAATATAGGATATTTAAAAACCCAACTGCGCGATCAAGCAATTGGCGGTGTAGATATTGTAAAAGATGATGAAATCTTATTTGAAAACTTATTAACACCGCTCACAAAACGAATTTCTGCTGGAAAAGAAGTATTACAGTCCGTATACGAAACATACGGTCATAAGACTTTATATGCAGTAAATTTAACAGGTCGTACCTATGATCTTAAAGAAAATGCAAAACGCGCTGCCTCAGCCGGTGCAGATATTCTTCTATTCAATGTATTCTCATATGGATTAGATGTACTGCAATCACTTGCTGAGGACGATGATATACCTATTCCAATTATGGCACATCCTGCTGTAAGCGGCGCATACGCTTCATCGGAATTATATGGATTCTCTTATCCATTACTACTCGGAAAGCTGCTTCGTTATGCTGGTGCAGATTTCTCTTTATTTCCATCATCATACGGCAGTGTTGCATTAGAAAAAAAAGAAGCTCTTCTTATTACAAATGAACTAATTGAAAAAGATCCGTCTTTAAAACGAAGCTTCCCTGTTCCATCGGCCGGTATTCACCCTGGTTTTGTTCCATTTATCCTTAGTGATTTTGGCAAGGATGTTGTCATTAATGCAGGTGGTGGTATTCATGGTCATCCAGCTGGGGCACAAGGCGGTGGAAAAGCATTTCGAGCAGCGATTGATGCTACTTTGCAAGGAACACCATTGCATGAAGCAGGTAACACTGATTTACATGTTGCACTGCAATTATGGGGAAATCCATCTCACAAGGTGACACTATGAGTCTTCAAATTTTTTGTGACTTCGATGGTACGATTACGAACAATGATAATATCGTTGCTATTATGGAGAAATTCGCTCCACCAGAAGCTGAAACGATTAAACAAAAAATTCTATCACAAGAACTTTCTATTCAAGAAGGTGTTGGAGAGATGTTTTCCCTTTTACCTACAAGCTTACAAAATGACATCACTACTTTTATAAAAGAAACAGCGGTGATTCGAGCTGGATTCTCAGAGTTTGCACAGTTTGTCCAAATAAATCAGATTTCACTTCATATTATATCCGGAGGAATGGATTTTTTCGTCTACCCTCTTCTCAAAGGATTAATCAACCCAGATCATATTTATTGTAATACGACTGATTTTTCGGGGGAAACAATTCAGGTAAACTGGCCCCATCCGTGTGATGAAGATTGTAAAAACAAATGCGGTCTGTGTAAATCGACACTGATTCATCAATTAAGTTCAAACGGTGATTTTAATATTGTAATTGGAGATTCAATTACAGATTTACAAGCTGCGAAACTTGCTGATAAAGTATTCGCTCGTGATTTTCTCATTACAAAATGCCGAGAATATCAAATTTCCTATACGGCATTTGAAACGTTTTATGACATACAGATAGAAATTAAGCAATTGTTGGAGGTGATAAAATGAAACAACTTTTTCGCCAATGGGAAGAATTGAGTAAACTAAAGAAAGAATTAACGGATCGTAACTGGTTTCCTGCTACAAGCGGAAACATTTCAATAAAAGTAAACAATGCTCCAACTACCTTTCTTATTACAGCAAGTGGAAGAGATAAAACGAAAACTACACCTGATGATTTTCTATTAGTTGATCATACTGGAAAGGCTGTTTTAGAAACCGATTTACGTCCTTCAGCAGAAACATTGCTGCATACTCATATTTACAATCATACAGAAGCTGGATGTGTCTTACATGTCCATACAATTGATAACAATGTAATTACAAACGTATACAACAAAGAAGTTTCATTTTCTAATCAAGAAATCATTAAAGCTCTTAATATATGGGAAGAAGGGGCCTCTATCAAAATTCCGATTATTGAAAATCATGCTCATATTCCAACGTTGGGAGAAGATTTCCGAAAACATATTCATGGTGACGCTGGAGCCATACTAATTCGCAACCATGGTATTACAGTTTGGGGAAAAGATAGCTTTGACGCAAAGAAAAGACTAGAAGCATATGAGTTTTTATTCCAATTTCATATAAAACTATTATCAATTCAAGGAGGCGTTTCCTATGGCGCAAATTCGTATTCATGAAATAAATACCCGTATTGAAAATGAAGTGGAAGTGCAGCAATTTTTACAAGGAGAAGGCGTTTTATATGAGAAATGGGATATTTCAAAACTTCCTGCTCATTTAGAAGAAAATTACTCCTTAACTGATGAAAACAAAAAAGAGGTTTTAACAGTATTCTCCAATGAAATTGCTGATGTTTCAGAACGTCGAGGCTATAAAGCACAAGATGTTATTTGCCTATCAAATGCAACGCCTAGCCTTGATGAGTTATTAATTAACTTTAAACAAGAGCATCATCATACTGACGATGAGGTACGCTTTATTGTCAGTGGGCATGGTATTTTTGCCATCCAGGGTAAAGATGATCGTTTCTTCGATGTTGAGCTTGAGCCTGGTGATTTAATCTCTGTACCTGAAAATACAAGACACTATTTTACTTTACAAGATGATCGCCAAGTTGTAGCCATTCGTATTTTTGTTACAACGGAAGGCTGGGTTCCTATTTACTAAGGTAGTTAGTTGAATAAAAGGTACTGGATCCCCTTTTCCATCCTTTTATTCACTCTACATATATACATCCTCCTATGGAACAGGCTTATTTCACAAATATGAAATAAGCCTGCTTTTTTATTTTCTCTTGCTTTGTAATATCTCCTGATGGATGTAAATTCATCATTAAAGATGAATGATGTCTACCTCGTTTTTTTATTTTTCACTTTATCAAGTATGTTTCTCAATAAAATTTGAACATTTTTTGAACATTTTTTGAATTTTTTCTGAAAATTCTGTTTAAATTGTGATATAATACAAATAATAGAAAATGAAGTGAAAAAACTGCAAAAAGAGGGGGAAGAACATGAATTTAATTATAGCACTTATACTTGGGGTTACTTGTGGGGCTATTCCTGCTATTCTCGGGGCAATTATGGAGGAATTAGAGATTGGTATCTTCGGTTTTGTAGCATCCTCTGTAAGCGCTTTACTTTTTGGTTTGTACGGTGCTATTCCTGTCGCTATTCTCTTTGCATTATATATATTACGTCACGCTCGTACAAAGCAATTTAGTCGCAATCATATGGCTCAGATCATTCCATTTCCAATCGAACGCTCTCGCCGTGCTTCTAGCTTATAATTCCATTATTATATCCCCACCATACATCTACTTTAATATAACCTGCCTTTGTCAAAATTAGCTTCCAATTTTCCCGAAAAATATGTTAAAAATAAAAAAGTCCTCAAGTGAGGACTTTTTTATTTATTTAATTCCAAAAACTGGAACAGTTCTTGTAAATGAAGAGCATCTTCTCCGTAGCTAACAGATACATAACATACCCCATCAATTTCAGCATGCATATATAAATCGATACCTTCACGGTCATACTTTAAAGCTAAATAAAATTCCATTTCTTCTAGCATCTTTTTTGCTGTTCGAATAACATAATGACCATTTTCATCACGCCCATATTCAAATGTTGGCTCAAAATCATACTTTTGTTTAAATGCCGCTTGTTGCTTATCATTAATCGGCATACAAATTGTACGTTGCACAGCATCAACCATTCCATCAAATTTTTCTAAATTCATCATATTCCTCCCCCTATATATTTTTTATATAATACTTGTGTTCCACTGTCTTCCTCTCCCGATTCTACTAGTTGTTCATATAAATCTTTCGCAAGAGTTAAACCCGGTACAGGTAATTCTAATTTTTCAGCCTCATCTAATGCAATTTTCATATCCTTCATAAAATGTTTCACATAAAATCCTGGTGCAAAATCCTCTTTTAACATACGTGGAGCTAAATTACTTAATGACCAACTACCGGCTGCTCCAGTTGAAATACTTTGTAATACTTTATCTGGATCTAAACCTGCTTTCTTTGCATATGCTACCGCTTCACAAACTCCTATCATATTAGAAGCGATTGCAATTTGATTACACATTTTTGTATGCTGCCCACTTCCTGCCGGGCCCTGTAGCTGAATGTTTTTCCCTAGTTTCTCAAATAAAGGTAAACAAACTTCATATACTTCTTGATCTCCACCAATCATAATGGCAAGTCTACCTTCTTTTGCTCCAATATCTCCTCCCGATACCGGCGCATCTAGCGTATATACATTCTTTATTTTTCCAGCTTCATATATACGTTTCGCTAGCGTAGGTGTAGATGTTGTAAAATCAATTGCAATTGTTCCTTCATTTGCATGTTCGAGAATTCCTTCTGTTCCAAAATAGACTTCCTCTACATCATGCGGATATCCTACCATCGTCATAACAACATCTACATTCTTTACCAATTCTTTTGGTGAATCACACCAATTTGCTCCTTCTTTTAATAAAGAAGTTGCTTTTTCTTTCGTACGGTTGTACACATATACTGTATAACCACTTTTTAATAAATGATGCACCATACTTTTCCCCATAACACCTATGCCAATAAAACCAATTGATGAAATTACTTGTTTCATCTACTCATCCCCTTTGCTCTATTAAGTCGCTGACCATCTTTCGAAATTCCTTATTAAAATCATCATCCACGCCATTTTGTACATTTGAGAATAAAATAACAAATGTTCTCTTATCCTTATTGAAATTATTAAATGTATTCCAGCCAGAAAGTACACCATGATTATGAAAATAATCAGGATAAATATAAAAACTAAATGCATATTTTCGTGCTGGTGAAGGTGTAAACATTGCTTGGATACTTTGTTGTGAAAGAAGTTTTCCATTTATAATTGCTTCATCCAACTTCTTCATATCTCCAACTGTAGTATACATCTCACCACAACCGTATAACCAATCCATTGCCAATTTTGGTGCAGGTACAAGTACATTATCTTTCTTTTTATATCCTTTAGTAAAATGTTGATCTCCTGGCACCATATTCCCCATGCCTGATTCATACATTTCTGCTCGTGCAAAAATATTCTCCTTTATGTATTCTCCTAAAGGCTTTTTAGATATATTTTCTATAATGTAAGCCAACACCATATAATTATAATCAGTGTATTCCCAACCAGTTCCTGGCGGAAAAGCTACTTGTTGCTTTCCAATCCAAGTAACTAAATTCAAATGGGATGCAGCATTCACTTTCCCCTTTCCCTTCCCTGGTAAACCAGAAGTATGTGTCAGAAGATGATATAATGTAATATTTTTATCTGCCGGGAATGAAGGGATATATTTATTTACATTATCCTGAATATTTAACTTCCCCTGCTCTTGCAGCTGTAAAATCGATGTTGCCACAACAGTCTTAGTAATTGAACCGATACGATATTTTGTTTGTGGCGTATTTTCAATTTTATTTTGAACATCTGCGTACCCATATCCTTTATTCAACACAACATGATCTTTATCCGTGACAAGAACTGTTCCATTGAAATTTTTATCTTTTAAATATTGATCTAACTTTTGTGCCACACTGGCATAATCAATTGGCCGTCCCTCTTTTTCTTCCGATTTATCATGTAACGCAGAATCAACAGAAGGCGTTACCTTAGGAGTTGCTATTTCTTCCTTCTTTGGTATAGAAAAAAAGTAATACACACTCCCGCATACTATACAGAAACTCAAGACCATAATAATTAATCTTTTTGTCATTAACAAACCTCCGCAGTTATTTTATTATAAATGGTCCCCCTCTTTCTATTATCAGACAACAGAAAAAAATCGCAACACTTTGTTGCGAAAAAGTTACATTTTTTCTTTTCTATATAAACGTACTTGGTTTTTTCCATTTTTTTTCGCTTCATATAATGCAATATCCGCTCGTTGCATCAATTCTTCTTTTGTAATTCCTTGCTCATATAAAGCAACTCCAAAACTCGCGGTTAATTTTGAAATACTAGAAAATTGTTTTGTTTCAATAAAAAATCGTAATGATTCAGCAATTTGAAAAGCCTCTTTTTCCGTTGTATTTATTACTAATATAATAAATTTCTCACCACCCCACCTTGCGAAAATATGCTGGGGTGCTATTTTAGATTTCATAAGTTCAGCTAACTGAATTAATGCTAAATCACCAAAATCATGTCCATATGTGTCATTTACTTTTTTTAAATCGTCTATATCAAAAAGAATAATTGCCATTGTGTGATTCATTCGTTTCTCATTATCCCATTTTTCTTCTAATAATTGTTGAAACTTCAAACGATTGTATATTTCTGTTAAAGAATCAATTGCAATAAGCTGTTCTTGCTCTTGATATAATTCATCTAGTTCCGTAATATCTGTACAGCTAACAATAAACCTAGACAAATCTTCTGGCACAGGTACCGCACGTAATAAAAAAACAAATTCTTCGCCTTCATAATTATACATTTTTATTTTTCTGGATTGTTCTAAAGAATCATCGAGCCAAGTTATATCATGTTTTGTTGCATAATATCCATGATCTTGGATAAAATGTTCCGCAAATACCATATGTTTCTCACGGTATGAAAGTAAATCTTCATATCCAAAAAAACTCAAAAAGTTCGTATTACAGTCAACGATCTCATCATCTTCTACAATAAATAATAAATCATTTTGAAAATCAAACATCATTTGAAGAAGCTCTTGTTGAATAGTCACCTGCTGCAATAGTGATATTTGATAGAGACATTTGTTTACCTCTTCCAGTACAACCTGTGGTGTAACAGGAGCTATCACAATATTTCGCACTCCTATTGTAAGCAACTCTACAAATTTTGACGTCACCGGATGATCCCAAATAACAATAAAAGAACTCCTTGGATTATACATGTGTTTTATATACTCTACTTGTGCACCATTTGACACATATATGATCACAATTTGCGGTCGAACTTTTTCTAATAATCTTTCTCCTTCTTCAAAACTACTTGCTAAAAACATACATTTTGGATGTATCTCATCAATTGTATACTGGTGATTACACCCTTCTTCTATATAAAGTACATTTACATGGAGATCCTGTAATACATTTTGAAAAACCGTATTCTCTAATAAAAAATGTAGTATGTTCACCACTGGTCTTCACTCACTTCATATATCCTGTTCTACTGAATTCTTCACTATCCTTTTCTACAAGGGATTGTTATCAAAAGAACCCGATTAGTGAGGGCTAAGCATCAGCAGGAACGAGGAACTCTCCCGCTGACAGGAGCTTCACTTTACATATCTCTTCTTGATCTGCGAATCATCTTTTTATTGTATGATTACATGAGTGACAGTGTTTGTACGAATGCCCTCCTTTTATGCTATTCTCAACAACTTGACAATTAAAATAAAGATATTATATTCTTTTACAGTGACAACTTACAAAATGTAAGTAAAAACTTTTACATATGGAATTTTTTACAGATCGACATAAAACTTTGGAGGTATATTATGACACAGCAAGATTTCTTTACTGTTTTATATGAACGAACATCTAATCGTGCATTCAACCCTGAAAAGGAAATTTCAAAAGAGGAATTACAAGAAATTTTGAAAGCAGCTGGCCAAGCACCATCCGCTTGGAACTTACAACATTGGAAATTTCTTGTTTTCCAAGGTAAAGATGTACAAAGCCGTTTACACCCAATTGCTTATAATCAACAACAAATTCTTGATGCTTCTGCAGTAGTCGCTATTTTAGGTGATCTAGAAGCACACAAAAACATCGATTCTGTTTATGGTCCAATCGTAGAGCAAGGGTTTATGAAAGAAGAAGCAAAAGAACGTTTGACACAAAATATTGAATCTGCATATAAGCGTGAACAATATCCACGAGATGCAGCCTTCTCTAATGCATCTTTAGCCGCAATGCAACTTATGCTTGCAGCAAAGGCAACTGGCTGGGATACTTGTGCAATCGGTGGTTTTAATTCACAAGCACTAATGGATGAATTTAATGTTTCCTCTCGCTATGTACCAATCATGCTAATTACAATTGGTGAATCTACATTAAAAGGGCATCCTGCACCACGTATGCATGTCGAACAAGTAGTGGAATGGGCAAAGTAAACAGTCCCACAATAGCATAAAAAAACGAAGGGAGCTCCCCTTCGTTTTTTTATGTCATTTCTTTGTAATATTCCCCATATATAAACAGCAGTTCATTTCTCTGACCATCTTTTAAACTGCAGTATTTTGTCGAATCTTGTTATGTCTTGAAATATAAGGGGTGTTTTTTTGTTACAATTATGATACAATAGTAACAAATAGATAACAAGAGAGGGATTTTCATTGAATTCATATGGAAGCTTTATTGCATTTTTAAGCTATGCCGTAACTGTACTGCTTCTATACTTTATTGGGGATGCCACAAATATTACAATGCTACAATTTCCAAAAGAAAAAGCACTACAACTAGAAGAGGGACTACATATCTCACAATCTATCATGCCATTATTGTTAGCTGTTCCCGTATATGCAATCGTTTTATATAAAAGTAAAAAAGTGTAAGGGATACCTCGTTATAAATGAAGGTGTCCTTTTCTATATATGCAATTATTCATGAATAATTAGCCTTCACCTACAGGTTCTTATTGATGCAAAGATGATACATAAGGGATAACTCCCCATAAAATTTGGATTTTCGAATAAAGAAAAAACACTAATAGAAGTTACGATCTATCTTTCCCTGTCATTTACCCTTATCCAAATACCATTAAGTAACAAATACCCACCTAGTCATTTAAAATAAGAAAATAGCCCAACGCTCTGTCCAGTCACCACATATGGAACTTACATACATTATAAGTGTGAAGGGGGTGAAGAATTATGTTTGGATCTTTTGGATGTCGTGACGACTTTAGAGATTGTCATCATGATCATTGCCGTGATCGTGATCGTGAAAGAGAAAGAGAAAAAGAAAAAGAAGAGTTTCATAGAAGAACACCAGTATGTAATGTCCTTAGAAACGTTGCAATCGGAACAGAAATTTCTCTTTTAACTATTAGAGGAGACGTTACTTTCAGAAATGTTATTTTTGAAGGGTTCTGTAACGGCGTTGCTCTTTTCTCCGCTTTAGCTACTAGAGATGATAAAGATAATAAAGATGATAAGAATAACATGAACACAACTAAATTCACAGGTATTTTACGTGTTTGCCCAAATGATATCATATCAATCGCTATTTAATTCTTTCTCGCCTCAGAGTTATAAAAATCAAATCTAAATTTAGCATATAAAAAACCTGAGACCGATTTCAATCGGCTCAGGTTTTTTTATTATTAGATACTTTTAACTAATGCAACAACTTCTTCAGCAGTTGACATTGTTAATGCTTTTTGCGCTAACTCTTCCATCTCTGCTTTTGACAACTTACTTAGTAGTGTTCTTGCAGGAAGAATAGATGTTGCACTCATGCTAAATTCATCTAATCCTAATCCAAGTAATAGTGGGATTGCAAGTGAATCCCCTGCCATCTCACCACACATGCCAGCCCATTTTCCTTCTTTATGAGCAGCATCGATAACCATTTTTACAAGACGTAAAATAGATGGATTATACGGTTGGTATAGGTAAGATACACGTTCATTCATACGGTCAGCAGCCATTGTGTATTGGATTAAGTCGTTTGTTCCGATAGAGAAGAAATCAACTTCTTTTGCAAACTGATCTGCTAATACTGCAGAAGCGGGGATTTCTACCATCATACCTACTTCAATAGCATCAGAAACAGTTGTACCAGCTTGAACAAGTCTTTCTTTCTCTTCTAATAGAATTGCTTTTGCTTGACGGAATTCGTCAAGCGTTGCAATCATTGGGAACATAATTTTTAAGTTACCATATACGCTTGCACGAAGTAATGCGCGAAGTTGTGTACGAAACACGTCTTGTTCTTCAAGGCATAAGCGAATTGCACGGTAACCTAAGAATGGATTCATTTCTTTTGGTAAATGTAAGTATGGAAGTTCTTTATCTCCACCAATGTCAAGTGTACGAACAACAACTGGTTGACCTTCTTTTACACCTTCAAGAACTGCTTTATACGCTTCGAACTGTTCTTCTTCTGTCGGAAGATTGTCACGGCCCATGTATAAGAATTCTGTGCGATATAAACCAACACCTTCTCCACCATTGTCAATAATACCTTGTACATCGTTTGGTGTTCCGATGTTTGCAACAAGCTCAACATGATGTCCGTCGCTTGTGACAGTCGCTTGATCTTTTAATTTCGCCCATTCAGCTTTTTGTTCTTCAAATTTTGCTTTCTTTTCTTCGAAAGTGCGAAGAGTTTCTTCAGATGGGTTTACAATTACTTCTCCATCTAAACCATCGATGATTACGATATCGCCGTTTTGGATTTGTTCCATAACAACTTTTGTACCAACAACAGCTGGAATTTCCATAGAACGAGCCATAATTGCAGAGTGAGATGTACGTCCACCGATATCAGTTGTGAAACCTTTTGCATATTTGCGGTTTAACTGTGCTGTATCAGATGGTGTTAAATCCTCAGCAATGATGATTACTTCTTCAGAAATTGTACTTGGATTTGAGAAGTTAATGCCTAGTAAATGTGCAAGAACACGTTTTGTTACGTCGCGAATATCCGCTGCACGCTCTTTCATATATTCGTTATCCATGTTTTCAAACATAGTAATGAACATTGTTGCAACTTCGTCCATTGCAAATTCAGCATTTATTTTTTCACTATTTACTTTATCTTTTACTGGATTTACTAGTTCTGGATCATTTAGTACTAGTAAATGTGCTTCAAAGATAGCAGCTTTATCAGCACCAAGCTCAGCAAAAGCATGGTCTTTAATTGCTTCTAATTCTGATTTTGCTTTCTCAAGCGCAGCGTCTAAGCGTGCAATTTCTGCAGCTTCGTTCGTAATCGTTTTCTTTTCAATGTTAAATTCAGGATTTTCAAGTCGGAAAGCCTTCGCAATAGCAATCCCACTTGATGCAGCAATCCCTTGAATATTAAGAGTCATTATTCTCCTAATCCTTCGTTTTTCATAGTTTCTTCGATAGCTGCTAGTGCTTGAGCTGCATCATCACCATTTGCAGTGATTTTAATTTCTGCGCCTTGTTGAATACCTAAAGACATAACGCCCATGATTGATTTTAAGTTAACGTTTTTACCATTATATTCTAAGTTAATGTCAGCACCGAATTTGCTTGCAGTGTTAACAAGTAGAGTTGCTGGACGTGCATGAATTCCTGAGTCACTAGTTACTTTAAAGATTTTTTCCATAATAATCTATCTCCTTTAAATACAGTATTTTTTAGTTGTATAGACGTGAGTACTACACCGTCTATTGTATATAATGGGCGATGTTCGGTCAACCACATCGCCCATTATAATTATAAACATTTTGCGTCAATTTCTTACTGAATGTCAATAATATTGGCTTCGCCTTTCTTGACATTCCCCTCTTTTTTCAATTCAACTTGTTGTCCTTGCTGTAAATTTGTAAAAATAATTGGTGTAATAATAGATGGTGCATTTTCTTTTACAAATGCTATATCTACTTTTAATAACGGTTGTCCTTGTTTCACTTTATCACCTTGTGCTACAAGTGATTCAAAACCTTCACCATTTAATTTTACAGTATCAATACCGAAGTGAATTAAAATTTCTTTTCCACCTTCAGATTGAATACCAATTGCATGTTTAGTTGGGAATACATTAACAATCTCGCCGTCAACTGGGGAAACTACCGTTCCTTCTGTTGGCTCAATTGCAAATCCATCTCCCATCATTTTTCCTGAAAATACTTGGTCAGGTACTTCTGTAATCGGTAAAAGCTTTCCTTCAATTGGAGATACAATTGTTTCATTTGTATCAGCTTTTTGTACAGTTTCTTCTACTTTTACAGGTTCTTCTTTTTCAATATGAGGCGTGCGACCTGACATAATATCATGAATTTGTGACTTTAACGTGTCAGATTTTGGTCCGAAAATAGCTTGAATGTTATTTCCTACTTCAAGCACTCCCGCTGCCCCAAGTTCTTTCAAACGATCTTTGTTTACATTTTTTTGTTCGTTAACTTGAACACGTAAACGTGTAATACAAGCATCTAAAGAAGCAATATTCTCTTTACCACCTAGTGCTGCTAAAACTTCGCGTGGCAGTTCGCCTGCTTCTGCTTTTCCTGCACCATCAGTATTTGTTGTTACTTCGCGACCAGGTGTTTTTAAATCCCATTTGCGGATTGCAAAGCGGAATCCGAAGTAGTAAATTACTGCAAGTACAAGACCAACAACAATTACCCACCACCATGCTGTACGACCTGGTAAGACACCAAATAGCATAAAGTCAATTAAGCCACCAGAGAATGTCATCCCAATTTTAACACCTAAAATGTGCATTGTCATAAATGATAAACCAGCAAATACAGCATGTATTCCGAATAATACTGGTGCTACGAATAAGAATGAAAATTCAAGTGGTTCTGTAATACCTGTTAGGAAAGATGTTAATGCAGCAGATCCTAAAATACCAGCTGCCAATTTTTTATTTTCTGGACGGGCTTCATGATACATTGCTAAAGCTGCTGCTGGAAGACCGAACATCATGAACGGATACTTACCAGTTGTAAATGTACCAGCTGTTAATTCTACGCCGTCTTTTAACTGCGCCATAAAGATTTTTTGGTCACCACGGATTAATTCGCCAGCCGCATTTGTATACTGACCGAATTCGAACCAAAACGGTGAATAGAAAATATGATGTAATCCGAATGGAATTAATGAACGTTCAATTAAACCAAAGATAAATGCTGCGATCGTTCTATTTGCATCAATCATTTGATGGGAGAACGCATTTAAGCCACCTTGAATGTATGGCCAAACGAAGCACATGATAATACCTACTACTAAAGAAAATGTTGCAGTCGCGATCGGTACGAAACGCTTCCCTGCAAAGAAACCTAAGTATGATGGCAATTCAATATCGAAGTATTTATTATAACAATATGCCGCTACTATCCCGACGATAATACCACCAAATACTCCTGTTTGCAGCGTTGGAATCCCTAATACATTTGCATACGCAGGATCTGCAAAACCGATTTTAACTGGGTCAGCCCCAGTACTTGTTACTTTCACTAGCTTGTCTACTTCTAAGAACACACTCATCGTTTTGTTCATAATTAAGTAGCCGACGAACGCTGCTAAACCAGCTACCCCGTCCCCACCTGCTAAACCAATTGCTACCCCAACTGCGAATAATAAAGCAAGGTTAGCGAAAATAATGTCACCAGATTGTTCCATAATTTTTGCAACCATTACGAACCAATCCGCTTTTAAAGCAGGAATAAGATTTGTTAATTGTGGATTTTGAAATGCATTACCAAATCCAAGTAAAATACCTGCCGCCGGCAAAATCGCTACTGGAAGCATAAGCGCTTTTCCGACTTTTTGAAGAACACCAAAGATCTTCTTAAACATGGAAACCCTTCCTCTCTTATCTATATTGATACTTTTCGACAAACGCCAAAAAGGCATGAGGAAAAAAAGATAGAACGATAGCTATACAAAGGGTAGTATGTCCCTTTCTTTAGCTTACATTCCCAACTTTTCTCCACTCATGCCTGATCGAATCAGTAACACGTGTCAAAAATAGGTTTACGTATAAGTTCACTATAATTAAGGCAAACGTTTTCGTTACTCACCTTAACGTGTTTGTCGAAATTTGTATAACTTTGTATTAGTAATTATACATAACTATTGTAAGCGATTCAATCATTTTTTTTAACGTTTTCATTTTAGACAAAATATAATGTCTTTTTACACATGCTCCGCTTTCACTAATCGTTGCAAGTGCATCGTTAAATACACGCTCTCCGCTTCATATACAGGAAGTTGCAGTTCTTTTTGCATTACCTTAACTAGCTTCCAAGCCAAGTTATAACAGATTGGATATTCTGCTTTTAATAAATCAGCAAATCCCTGCGCTTCTTCTACCTTTTCTCCCTTTTTCACCCGTTCAATTGCATATTGCAAATGACGAATAAGGCGTAAATAATGAATACTTTCTGGATCTAATGTAAGATGTAGATTTGTTTCAATTAATGAAACAAGCTTTGCAATAAGACGGGCGTTTTGATTAACAGAAGATAGATCAGAATTTGTGAGTGAACTATAAATATGAAGTGCAATAAAGCCAATTTCCCCTTCTGGCAATGTAATTTGCAAACGGGAATTTAAAAGTTGTACAACTCCTTCAGCAATTTTGTACTCTTCTGGGTACAGCATTTTTGTTTCAACTAAAAAAGGATTATCTATTGTAAAGCCTTGTTTCAGTCGTTTAATTGCAAAAGAAATATGATCTGTTAAGGCAATATGAATATGCTCGTTTAATGGTGACTGCGCCTTTTCTTGAATATATATCATAATATCGTTCATCAGTTCAATTAATTTTTCGCTCACATGTGGCACTAAAAGCTTATATTGTTCACGGTCACGTTCATTTTTTAAAACAAACATTTTTTCAATTTGCTCCGCTTTTAATACATCTTTCGCTTTCTTTCCAAATCCAATCCCCTTGCCAATCACTACTACTTCCTCATGCTCCTGATGGCTCGCAATGATGACATTATTATTTAAAACTTTTTTAATTTCTAGATAATTATTCATATAACACCACCCTCGTACTTAAATAACCTGCTTTTATGTTACAGAACATCCTTCTTTTTCGTCAATGCAAAACATCTACCAATTTAGAAAAAGTCATATTTTAGACATGATTGCACTATATACGTATAATGTAAGAGCAAATATACATAGAAAGGAGAAAGCAACATGATTAAAATGTTTATAAGCGATATTGATGGTACAATGATGCGACATGGAGGTTTCATTGATCAAGAAGATATTGCTGCACTTCATAGTCTCGCAGAGCAAAATGTGATTCTTTGTTTTGCCTCCGGTAGGCTTGATAATGAAATTGCTGATTTGATGAAAGAGGTTGGTACTAACTTTCACCGTATTAGCGTAAATGGTGTATTCGTATATACCCATGAGAATAAACAATTATTGTCTGCGACATTTGATTCTGGCATTTTACCAGATTTGTTAGCAATGACAAAAGAAGAGCCTTATTTTCGTTATGTAAGTGACGAATATAATTATTACATTGAGGAAAAAACACCCTTTATTCATGAACTTGAGAAACAAGTTACAATGACTTCTGTTGAAGAACCAAATTTATTACAAAAAATTGATAATACAATTTTTCCTAATAAAATTTCTGTCGGGGGCATGAAAGAAGACTTACAAGTACTTCAGAAAAAAATCGATGAGAAATTTAGCGGTAAAGTCAGTACCTTTATCTCCGCTGAACAATGCTTAGATGTCATGCCTCCAAATGTTAGCAAAGGGTCCGCCATCTCCGTTTTATTACAAGAATTCCAAATAAAACCTGAAGAAGTTGCTTGCATCGGTGATTCTTACAATGATATTCCGATGTTTAATTTAACACCCCATAGCTTTGCCATGTCACAGGCTGATGATGAAGTGAAGAAGCACGCACAATATGTCGTAGACTCTGTAAAAGACGCTGTAGAACACGCGATAACTTACAACTCCAAACGAAATAAAAATACGACTCACCCCCTATAAGGATGAGTCGTATTTTTATTTCTCTACATATCCAATGGATGAATCGAAAGTTTAATACATTTCACAAAATAAAATATATTACTTGTTTCGTGAAATACTCGTAATAAACTTATAACGATCACCACGATAAATACATTTCACGTATTCTAGCGGTAATTCGCTTTCTGCATATGACCATTGTCTCATTACAAGTACAGGTGCTTTCTTTGGAATATGCAGATGCTCCGCTTCATTATCCGTTGCAATTGAAGCTTCAATTGCTTGGGTAGCACGAACAAGTTTAAAGCCTAATTTTTTCTCTAAATGTTCGTATAAGGATTGTTGCAGAATTTCTTCGTTAATATCTTTTACAAGAGTTGGTGACAAGTATGTCGTCTCAAAAGCAATCGGTTCGTCATCAGCTAAGCGGATACGCCTTACTTCATACACCGATTCTCCCTCTTGTATCCTAAGCCGCTCTGCTATTTTAGCAGTAGCTGGAACTACGCGGAAGCTTAATAATTGGCTGCTTGGTTGCATACCGCGAGAAAGCATATCCTCTGTAAATCCGGTCATCCCTTGCAGCTTCTGCTCCACTTTCGGAAGTTGAACAAACGTTCCAATTCCGCGTTTTCGATATAAATACCCTTGCTCCACTAAGTTATTAATTGCCTGTCTGATTGTCATGCGACTTACTTCGAACTTATCACAAAGTTCATTCTCAGATGGAATTTTATCTCCCGGCTTCCATTCACCGCCCTCAATTAGCTGTTTCACCCACTCTTGAATCTGATAATAGATCGGAAATGGTGAATACTTGTCGATGTTCATCAGCAATCGCCTCACTGCATAAAGATAGAGCTTCTGGATCGGCAATTACAGTTACACTCGGATGACGTTGCAATACTGTAGCAGGACACGCTTCGCTATACTTACCTTGCAATAATTCCTTAATTGCTTCTGCTTTTTTCGGTCCCATAGCAACAAGGAGAATTTGTTTCGCTTTCATAATGCTTCCAATACCCATTGTAATCGCATGGGTTGGCACATCTTCTTCTTTTTCAAAGAAGCGAAGATTTGCTTGGCGTGTAGACTCTGTTAATTCTACAATGTTAGTTGAAGAATTAAACGCTGTCCCTGGCTCGTTAAATCCGATGTGACCGTTTTCACCGATTCCAAGAATCTGTAAGTCAACTGGGTTAGCTGTTAGAATGCTTTCATAACGCTTACACTCTTCTTCTAAATCACTTGCCATCCCATTTGGTACATAAGTTTCTTTAAAAGGAAGATGATCAAACAACTGTTCTTTCATAAAGTAATGATAGCTGTTTTTATCTTCATGTGGTAAATTTACGTACTCATCTAAGTTTACAGTGGTTACACGGCTTGTATCAAGTTTATTTTTTCGCATTTCTGCATAAATACCAAGTGGAGAGCTTCCAGTAGCCATTCCTAATGTTGGGTTTTCTTTTGATTTTATAACTTCCTCAATTAACTTATAACCTGCTTCTGCTAATTCTTCCGAAGTTTTTACAACAAGAATATTCATCCTACTTACTTCCCTTCTTTCATATGGATTCCTAATCGAACTGTATCATATACATGTAAATCTTGGGTCATGACAACAAAGTCAGCATCTTTGCCTACTGCTAATACACCTTTATTCGTTAATTCAAACTCTTCAGCTTGGTTAACTGATGTCATAAGAACAGCATCTTCAACAGAACATCCTGTGAATTCAATTACATTTCGGAATGCTTGATCCATTTTCAAGATACTACCAGCTAACGTTCCATCTTCTAACCTTGCGCTACCGTCTTTTACATGTACCGGCTGTCCACCAAGTTCATATAATCCATCTTCTAAACCTTTTGCACGCATTGCGTCAGTAATGACACTTACTTTTTTAGGGCCCTTTAATTTATATGCTAACTTCACCATATCTGGATGAATATGAATACCATCTGTAATAACTTCAACCATTACATCTGGATTTAATAACACATGACCAACAACTCCTGGTTCACGGTGATGTAAACCACGCATTTGATTGTATAAGTGTGTAGCATGTGTAATATTTCTATTTTTTAATTGTGCATCAATTGCATCTGTATGTCCCATTGTACCAACAACACCAGTTTCAGCAAGATACTGTTCAAACTCTATCGCACCCTCTTCTTCTGGCGCATACGTTACTAATTTAATTAAATTACCGCTTGCCTCTTGCCATTGTTTAAATTGTTCAATATTCGCAGGAACGATATGCTCAAGTGGCTGTGCTCCTGCACGTTTTTTTGAAACATATGGTCCTTCTAAATGCATATATTCAAAATGCGCTCCTTTTTCTTTCGCTTCTTTTGCAGCTATTAATGCCGCTTCAATTGCTTCTGGAGCTTGCGTCATTGTTGTTGGGAAATAAGTTGTAACCCCTTCTTTTAACATTTCTTTACCAAGGGTTACCAATCCATCGCTATTTGCATCCATCGCATCAATATCGTATCCACCATGAATATGAACATCGATCATACCTGGAATCACAATTTTTCCTTCTGCATCAAATACAGTTTCATTTTTTTGTGATACATATTGAGCCATCAAACCAATTTCTTCAATTTTTTCTGCGTAACGAATAAATCCACTTTCCATTACTTCGTGACCTGTATAAATTTTGGCATTGATGACAACTTGCGTTTTCATTTTCATCGATCCTTTCCCATGAAATACCTACTTGTATTATTACCTATTTGCCTAATTCCATCTTAATATATACACGAGTAGTTGTCTATACATTAAAAACAAATTTCCTCTTTTATGATTAAAAAAGGAAATTTACTTTTCTTATCTAATTATAATATATACTATTCACTTTTTCCAAAAGAAGACAATGAACCTTTTTTGAAATTTGGTATCGATTTCTTATTTGATTCAAAATGTAATCATAAGTGGTATCGAGTTACTTTAATAATGGAAGTGGAGGGTTGGACCACATTACAATATGTTCTCCATCCGTTTCAATATCTACTGTTCGTTTATCGGTTACATACGTCATCACACCATATCTCTTTAATCTTTTTACTACACTTTGGTGTGGATGCCCATATGGATTTTTTTTATCATAAGAAAGAATAGCAAATTGAGGATTTACCTTCTTTAGAAATTGTTCACTGGTTGACGTATATGAGCCATGGTGACCTACTTTTAAAACATCTGCATGTATATTATATCGCTTCATTATTTTTTTTTCAGTTTGTATATCCGCATCTCCCATTAACAAAAAATCAGCTTTGCCATATCGAACCTTTAAAACGATCGATGATTCATTATTTTCATCCTTTGATTCTCCGTTATTTAACACTTGAATTGCAACTTGGGGATCTAACGGAATATGCTGACCTTGTTTTACACGAACAAACGGAATACCCCTCTTTTTAATATTGTTCCTATACGTATGATATGTAAAAGAACTATAGGTTTTACCGCTATCTAATACAAGTGACACTGGCATTTGTTCTATAATCGGGATAAGCCCACCTATATGATCCATATCTGGATGAGTCCCTACCACAACATCTAAATGATTGATTCCCTTTTCAACTAATTTTTGAATAATTATCTCTCCAGCCTCATAAGGTCCTCCATCGATTAACACAGTTTGACCATTAGGTAAGATAATAAGTATAGCATCACCTTGTCCTACCTTAAAAAAGCTCATCTTCATTTTTCCTAAATGTGGACGTTGTATGGAAAAAGAAGACGCAGTATGAACAGACGTCATATATCTTTTGGCAGATGTGCTGTTTAATGCAAAACATAATAAAACAGAAACTAGCAATAGAATAATCCGTACTCTTTTCATAATCCGTCTCCTTTTTCATTTAGTATGACACGAGGCGTATTTCATATACAAAAAAGCTTAGCAATGTGCTAAGCTACGATTTTGACAGTTCCTGCAAGGAGCCAAAGAATAAGTCGGCTTCATTCATTTGTTCATCTTCTTCAGAAAGAGCTGGTAAATCATCTAATGTTTGAAGTCCAAACGTATCTAAGAACTCTTTCGTAGTACCATATAAAATCGGACGCCCTGGTCCTTCCGCTCGACCCGTTTCTTTTATAAGTAAGTGCGAAACCAATGTTTGCAATGCTCGATCTGTTTTCACACCACGAATTTCTTCCATCTCCGTTCTTGTAATTGGCTGACGATAAGCAACAATCGCCAATGTTTCAAGAGCGGCCTGAGAAAGAGAAGCGGCGGTTGGGGTATTCATCAATTTTTGATAATAAGGAGCATGTTCTTTTTTTGTAGCAAAGCGATACACTTTTGCAAATTGTACAATTTGCAAACCTCTCTGCATCCCTTCACATTCCCTTTGCATTTCCTCGATCATCTGAATTACATCTTTCACTTCAACCTCAAGTACTTTTGCAATTTGTTCCGGGTAAATTCCTTCATCACCCGCAACAAATAAAAGTCCCTCAATAATTGCCATTTTTTCTTTTCTATCCAACGTACAATCTCCTTTCTTATACTTTTCCATGCAAAAATGTCCATAGTAAAAACCGAATCACAGTATATTGCGTCCGGTCCAACATTCCTTCTATTGTTCCTAAACACGATCATGGAATCTTTGATCAGTGGGCGTATTTCCACTGATCATTACTTTCACTCATCAAATACTTACTGCTAGTTTTCCTCACAATCTTAAGATGCAAGTTCTACTAGGCTTTAGAACGAGTCAAAAAGATTTCATCAAAATTGTGTTCTTGCTCAATAATAATTTGTTGATTTTTCATGAGTTCTAGTACAGCTAAAAACGTTACAACCATTACTTCACGCTCTTCATCAACAAATAAGTCATAAAAGCTTTGACGTCCTTCCGCTATTTCTAACTGCTTTAAAATATCACTCATACGTTGTTCAATCGGGATTTCTTGACGAGTAATTCTTGTTGTTACTGGACGTTTGGATTTTTTACGACGTAAAAGTTTTTGAAATGCCGCTAACATATCATATAGTGTGACATCGAGAGGTAAACTTGTCTCCTCTTCTGACTGAAACGATGTAAAATCAATTGGTGGACGTGTAAAAAGTTGCGCTCTCTCTTGTTCTCTCTCTTTTAATTCAGTAGCAACTTGCTTGTATTTTTTATATTCAATTAACCGCTCCATCAACTCTTGACGGGGATCATCTATAAAGTCTTCACCATTATCAGGTACATCTTCCTCTTGTTTCGGTAACAGCATTTTACTTTTAATTTGCAATAGCGTTGCAGCCATCACCAAATACTCACTTGCAACATCCAATTGCAAGTCTTTCATCGTATGAATATAAGATAAATACTGCTCTGTAATTTCCGCTACAGGAATATTATATATATCGATTTCATAACGATGAATTAAATGTAACAATAGATCTAAAGGCCCTTCAAAAGCCTCTACTTTAAAATTATATTGCACAAAGCATCCCACCACATTTTTTCTATAACAACATAAGTATAGAGCATACTTATGTTCTATCCAACCTTTTTCAGAAATTTAGTTGAAAATAGACACCTGCCCATGCAACAATGCCCACCCTTTCATATGATAAAAATGTAGTAAGTTCAATGTAGGAGGTAAAAAACTATGGGCCATGTTGATTGTGGTTTTCACGGCGGTTTCGCTTTACTTGTTGTGCTCTTTATCTTATTAATCATTGTAGGCGCGGCTTGTTTCTGCTAATGCAGAATATAATAAACGACTAGAGATTCTCTAGTCGTTTATTATTTATCACGCTTTTTTCGGAATTTCACTTCATGATACACTGTACATAAGACTATTTAGACAGGAGTGAAAAGAATGTATCCTACAGCATACATACAATTTTTAATTCATTTTCATGGAGATTACGATTATTTTGAATGTCATGAAGTATTAGAGGAGCATTGGAAATTAAAACCTAGAGAAGAGCGGGACAACTATTGGGTTGGTTTTATTCAAATAGCAGTTTCTTTATATCATCACAGACGCTCAAATTGGAATGGTTCACTACGAATGATGAAAAGCGCCATTACTATTTTAAATAAAGAAAGTAAACAAGTGCACAAATTAGGTTTGAATCACTCCAAACTTTTAACTATATTACAAAAACAATTACTGTCTATTCAAGCGCAAGAACCTTTCACACCTATATTTTTACCTTTTTCAGATTCTTCTTTAGAAAACACATGCCGGCAATTATGTACAGAAAAAATGATTCCTTGGAAAGATGCTCAGTCGCTACCTACTGAATACATTATCCATAAGCATAAATTGCGTGACAGAAATGCTGTAATTGCCGAACGAAACGAACAGCTAAAAAAAAGAAAGCAGAGATGACATGGTTCCTATCTCTGCTTTTATGAATGTATATTCTGTTCAACTTCCTGACACTTTTCGCAAAAACTCGCAGTTTGTTCATTACCACAAATCATAGCATCTTGAAACTTATTTTTTAACTCTTGTACCATCTTCGTTCCAATCCCCATGTGACGATGAGACGGATTTACACTAATATGTTGAATCTTTAATACATCTTCTTCTTTAATAACTCCAATTATCCCAACAAAATCATCATTTTGTTTCCACAAATACAGTTGCCAATGATCATTTTTATCATATTCCTTCATTGTCACCTGTAAAGTTTTCACATCTTTTTCAGTTGGCATAAAAGAAAGAAGCCCCATTGCAATCTTTTCATAACTTTTTTTAAAACGAATTAACATAAACCTTATCCCTTCTTACAAAAGTTACAAACCATGTATCCCCTCTACTACTATTTTTACATCATATCCATTTTACAATATTTTCACTGTAGTGAGAAGGGCTGCCAAAACAACCTGATAATCATACAAAGAGAATTTAGGAAAGTCAAATGTATAGTATTCATTTATTTTCACTAATAAAATAAACTCAGCTTCTCTCAGAACTGATTGAACTACAAAGCTTACTGACTTCGAATAGCAAAATACATCTTCACTTTATTCTATGTATTTTTATAAAAATAGTTTTATTGCAAATAAGTTTAGTTAGCTATAAAAACTTTACTATTTACTCTCTTATCATTTACTGCACATTACTTACAAATTCCTGTTTATAGATTAAAACTTTTCTTATTTAAGTTTTCTCTCCAACTGCCACTACAAACATTGAACAAAGTAAATTTTTATATCCAAATATCCCCAGTCTCCTTTACATGTCATGTGAAATTTTGAATGATGATTCTTTAACAGCGAAAAAAATAAAAAGAGAGCACAGTGCTCTCTTCAGCTTACTCTTCCCAAACTTTAACTTCTTTCATTACATCGCCTTGACGCATGTTTAATACTGTTTCAATCCCACTTGTTGCTTTACCAAACACAGTATGTACACCGTCTAAATGTGGTTGTGGCTCATGAACGATAAAGAACTGGCTACCACCTGTATTACGGCCAGCATGCGCCATAGAAAGTGAACCAACTACATGTCTATGAGGATTTTCATCAGTTTCACATGGAATAGAGTAACCAGGGCCACCTGCTCCTGTTCCCGTTGGATCTCCACCTTGGCTTACGAAACCAGGAATAACACGATGGAACGTAACCCCATTATAGAAACCTTGATTTGCTAATTTTTTAAAGTTTTCAACTGTTTTTGGTGCTTCCTCCGAGAAAAATTCCAATTCGATTTTTTCTCCGTTTTCCATTAATATGTATCCTAAAGTTTTCATGCTTATATGTCTCCTTTCGACTATCTCAGCACTATATTACCATATTCGTGCTCAGAAACAAAAAGAATCCGACAATCTGCATACTTCTTTTTTAAAATCAGTACGAAGACGGATGACAAATTTTTAAAATATACTATAATTACTTTGTTGCCCGCAAATTTCAAGAAAAAGAAAGGGAGCGATTTTTCGTGAAAACGAAACTATTAGCCCTGCTATTAGCTGTTACGGTATTTATGATTCCGTCAGCTTCATTTGCAGACGTGATTGAGGGAGAATCAATCGTTACATTAGGAGAAAATTTATCTGAACAACAAAAACAGGAGCTTTTAAAAGAAATGAAAGCGCCAAAAGATGCGCAAGTTATTACTGTATCTAATGCGGAAGAACATAAATTTTTAGAAGGCATCGTTCCAAAATCACAAATTGGTACAAGAGCGATTTCCTCTTCTATGATTACGTATACAAAACCAGGATCTGGTCTTATTGTACGAGCAAAAAATATTAATTGGGTAACAGATGCAATGTACACAAATGCACTTATCACAGCAGGTGTCAAAGATGCAGAAATCCAGATTACAGCACCATTTAAAGTATCAGGAACAGCTGCTTTAACGGGCTTAATGAAAGCTTACGAAACTACAGCAAACAAAGAAATTCCTGAAGAAGTAAAAAAAGTAGCTAATGAAGAAATGGTACAAACAGCTAAGCTTGGTGATAAAATCGGTGACGAGAAAGCTGTTCAACTTGTTGCAAAAGTAAAAGAAGAAATTGCCAAAGAACAGCCGAAGACCACAGAGGATTTACGTGCGCTAATTAAAAAGATTGCTGATCAACTCGGTATTACACTAACAGATGAGCAATTAGATAACTTAGTTTCATTATTTGATAAAATGAAAAATTTAAATATTGACTGGAACCAAGTTGGTAGCCAATTAAATAAAGCGAAAGAACATGTTTCAGCCTTCTTAGGGTCTGAAGAAGGACAAAGTTTCCTAGATAAGATAAAAGATTTTTTCTCTAGTATCATTGATTTTATTAAATCATTATTTAAGTAATAAAAGCTCGTCAGTGACGAGCTTTTTCTTTATACATCCAAATTTAAAAACGACATAAACCCTCTTTTTTAGACGTGAGAGATCATCGCCTCATGCCTTGTGAAGACAAAAAGAGAAAATGAGTGGAGATTTCTGTTTGTTTTCATAGCTGCGACTTATATGCAGGAAAACAAAATGGATTTATCCCACTATTTGCGGACAGTTACACTCTCACCTCAAAATGTTTCACTTTATACAAGCAAGGGTAACTTCATAATAGCTTCCTCTACAGAACGAACAACGTGACGCGCCTTTTCCTTTACATAGGGATGTGCATGATGAAGAGAAAAAGAATGTGGTGTTACTGTAAACATGGAAATATCATTAAAAGAATCACCAATACATGCTACTTCATGCGCTTCAATGTTTAAATGCTTCATCAACCGTTTTAAAGCACTTCCTTTACTAACCCCTATTGGCATAATATCCACATAGCCTTTTCCAGAAATAAAAATTTCAGCTTGCTCATGAAAAGTTTCTCTTAGCTCTTCATCTAATATCACAATCTTTTCTGCTTCTCCATACACAAACAACTTTGAAGGATGGACTGTTTTACCAAACTCTTCTTCTAATGTTTCTATCTCCGCAATATGCACACTCATATATTCTTCAAAAGCATAATGATGTTCATTTTTCTTTTTGGTATATCTCTGCTCTTTTGCACATACAATATCAGCTAGTCTTTTTTCATGTATATATCGATATATTTCCTGGGCAACTTGATCATTAAATTTCGATTCATGGAATATTTGCCCGTTTGGTAATAGCATGGTAGCTCCATTTAAACCCGTCGTATAATATGGAAATCCGAATCTTCTAACCACATCTTGGATCCTATGTGTAAAACGGCCAGAAGCAAAGCAAATATTCGTTCCTTTTTCCGCTAACCAACAAAGTGCTTTTTCATCTTCTTTATGAATATGGCTTACATTATAAACGAGTGTATCGTCTAAATCACTTACAAATAGTTTGATCATGCTCTCTTCCCCTTTCATACACAATTTCTACTCTAAGTGTACGAAAAAAATGTTGTCTTTTTGTTACAAAACGATAAATTTATAATAAAAAATAAGCAGGAGAACGATCCTGCTTATTTTTGTCTACGTATATTTTGTGGATGTACAATACTTGGACGCACTTTTAAACTAGACATGGTCGGGCGTAATAATATTGTTTTTAATGCTCCCCAGTCAAATGGTAAAAACGGCCATAAATATGGTGTTTGCAAACTTTTGATGGACGTTAAAAATAAAATTAACATCGTCATGCCAATTACAAATCCTATCTCATGGAAGAAGCCAGTTAAAATAATGACAAATAATTTTCCTAGTTTGTTTCCAAGTCCTAATTCGTAACTTGGTGTTGCATATATTCCAATCATTGAAACCGCTGTATATAAAATAACTTCTGGAACAAATAATCCAACGTCAATTGCAATTTGCCCAATTAAAATCGCTGAAATTAAGCCGGTAGCTGATGATAGAGGAGTTGGTGTATGAATCGATGCCATTCGCAAAAATTCAAGTCCAATATCGGCCATAACTATTTGTAACAATATAGGGAGATTGGTCATTTTATTTGGTCCAATGAAAGCAAGTTTTTCTGGTAACAACGTTGGATCGAACACAAAAACAAGCCAAAACGGTAATAAAAACAAAGAAAATATAATACCTACAAAACGAACCCATCTCAAAAATGTACCAACTGCCGGATTTTGCCTAAACTCTTCCGCGTGCTGTACATGGTGAAAATAAGTTGTTGGTGTAATCATTACGCTTGGTGATGTATCAACAATGAGTAATACATGTCCTTCTAATAAATGACTTGCCGCTACATCAGGTCTTTCTGTATAACGAATAAGTGGAAAAGGATTATAACTTTGTTTAACCAGAAACTCTTCAATCGTTTTATCTGCCATTGTAATGCCATCCACTTCAATACTCTCTAGCTCTTGCTTAATAATTTTTATCAAATCTGGATTCGCAACATCTTGAACATACGTAATGCAAATATCCGTTTGCGATCTATCTCCCACCCGAATAATTTCGTTTCGAAGGCGCGGATCACGAATACGTCTTCTTATCAATGCTGTATTAACAACAATGTTTTCCACAAAACCATCTCTTGCCCCGCGCACTACTTTTTCTGTATCCGGCTCTGTCGGTGTTCGGCCTGGATAACTACGAACATCAATTACAAAAGCTTCTGTTTCACCTTCTACAAAAATAATTACAAGACCAGATAAAACTTGTAGCATTACTTCATCCATCGTTTTCACTTTACTTACTTGTTGATGGATAAGTCGATTTTCTAAAAGCTTTACGGTATTCTCACCAACATCCCTTATCTCATTTGTATCAACTGCTTCTTCTAAAATCGGAATAATGTAGTTTGTATCACACAATCCATTTACAAATAATACACCAATCTCTTTATCAAGAATTTGAAACTTACGAATCCCTACATCAAATGTGACACCAAGTCCAGCTGTTTGTTTCAAATAATTTTCATTATCACTTATGAAGGAAGAAATCGGGATATTAACTTTCTTTTGTTTCGTCATAAAACCCACTTCTTTCTAAAATTAATTGAATTGCTTTTTTTGTAATTGGCGATCCTCGCTCCCACTCATCATTTCTACACATCTTTCCTATATCACCAATCCCTACAATTACAGGGACAGTTAATTCATCTAAACAATAAATCGTATCTCCATTAATTCTGCCAATTTCACCATCGGGGAGTCCGAATTTATCAACACCATATTCTGTTAATCTGCCTTCTCGATCTATACTGATATCTACACGAGCCCACTCCCAATGATGTGTATTAGATGCAACGGCTAAAATACCAAGAACATCAATTTGTTTATGCATTGCCACATATTTTAGCGCCTTTTCACCGGAACCCTCCCCTATAAATCCACTATCATCAAACATAACAAATACAGGGTCATATGGCGTTTGCATAATTAGCTCCACAATCTTCTTTCCCGTCAATTTTGTTGGATTGCTTTGCGATGCAGAAATACACCTTCCGCCAAATTCCTTTGTTAACAGCTCAATCGTTCTTTTTGCATATTCATCTCCATCTGTCACCAAGATAACCCTTCGTCTCATTTGATTTATCCTTTCGGTTTACATATAAGTGCTACAAAAAATGCAAATAATATCGCTGCTGAAATACCTGAAGAAGTTAAGCTAAACATGCCAATTCCAATTCCTAAATAACCATGTTTTTCAGCCGCCTCTAGTGCCCCGTGTAAAAGGGAATGTCCAAAGCTCGTTATAGGAACAGTTGCACCTGCACCTGCAAATTTTATGAGCTTATCATATAGTCCAAAACTATCTAAAATCGCTCCAATCACTACAAACGTTGCCATCAAATGTGCAGGGGTTAATTTAGCAAAATCCAATAAAATCTGTCCTATAACACAGATAGCTCCTCCAACGATAAACGCATATATAAAATCCACAATTCACACCCCTTTTACCCTTTCAAATACAACCCCATGTGCAATTGTCGGAATCGTTTCTTTTTGTTGAATCATAATCGGGCTTAACAATGCTCCTGTTGCAACTACAAAAATACGTTGTAAGTTTCCCTTTTGCATTTCTTTTAATAAATGACCGTATGTTACAACTGCCGAACAAGCACACCCGCTTCCACCTGCAAAGACCTCTTCTTGATCCCCATAATAAATCATTAATCCGCAATCATTATATACATTCCCTAAATCATACCCTTCCTCGAGTAAAAGTTGCTTCGTAATTGGCGCTCCAACACCTGATAAATCACCTGTAACGATTAGATCATAATCTGCTGCGCTTCTTCCTAAATCTTCAAAATGCTGTTGAATTGTATGAGCGGCAGCAGGCGCCATTGCTGACCCCATATCAAAAGGATCTGCAATTCCTAAATCTTGCACTACCCCAATGGTTGCAGCTGTTACTTTAATATTGCTCTGTTCTTTACTAATTAAAACTGCCCCTGCTCCTGTAACAGTTGATGTTGCTGTACCAGGTCTTTGCCCCCCGTATTCTGTCGGATAACGGAACTGCCGTTCGGCAGTTGCATTATGACTACTAACTGTAGCTATCACACGGTTAGCAAATCCTCCATCAATAAAAGCCGATCCAATTGCTAATGTTTCCATTGATGTCGCACAAGCACTGAACATGCCTAACAAAGGAATTCCAAGCTCCCGAGCCACGTAATTTGCTGTAACAGTTTGGTTTAATAAATCGCCTGCTAAAAGAAAATCAATTTGCGAAGGCTTTACATCTCCTTTTTGCATGACTTGCTGAATTGAATCATTCATCAATCGTCTTTCAGCGAGTTCCCAATTCTCTTCCTGACAGTGCAATTCATCATATGAAATATCAAAACACTTTCCAAGAGGACCTTCCGCTTCTTTTGGACCGACAGCAGTACCTGTTGCATTCACAAATATATTATTTTGAAATACCCATGTTTGCTTCCCTGTCAATCTCATATCTAGTCTCCTTTAAGATAACCAAAGTTTAAACGTATATCGAATTAGACCAACAATGTATGCTCCAACAACACCAAAGACAATTACACTTCCAGCAAGCTTAAACATATTTGTCGCAACTCCGAGTACAATTCCCTCACTACGATGCTCAATTGCCGCACTTGCCATTGAATTTGCAAATCCAGTAACAGGAACTGCTGAACCAGCCCCCCCAAATTGACCGATTTTATCATACACACCCAATCCCGTTAACACAGCTGATAATAACACAAGCGTTGCTATTGTAGGATTTCCGGCATTTTGCTCACTGAAGTGAAAATAGTGCATATAAAATTTCATCAAGCATTCACCTACTGTACAAATCAGGCCCCCTACGACAAACGCTTTTACACAATTCATCACATAATTTGACTTTGGGTGATAATCTTTTACTTTATGTATGTAATCATCTTTTAATTTATTTTGTGTCATCTTAATACCTCCTACCTTGCAAAATAAATCCAATGAAACAAAGACCCCATTACCTTCCCAAGCACAAGTGCAACGAGTAGAACCACAATTTTCCCATCTCCTCCGACACGTTTTGTGATTTTATAAACAAGTTGTTTTTTATTTTCTCTACTATGCTAAAATCTCCAACAACTTGTGCAACCTCTTCAATCTTCACCTCATATGAAGGAGATACCCTCAGCCTATTTCGCATTTTGAGATAGATTGTTCGCTCCACTCCACTCATCTCTTCACTATTCCTCGTAGTTGTAGTATGGTTTTTGGAAATTTTTCTAATACAACTTTTTTCATAAAAGTATTAGAGATTTACTACCGATTTAAATAAAAAAACATCTGCACCATGTGAGTACAGATGTTTTTTTATTATGACAAGTTTATATTTTAAATTTACTAAACCACCAATAAATTCTGTAAATATTTCCAGATGATTGAAATTCTTTGGTTTTGGAAAAGATAACAACAATAACATAAGATACAACTTTTTCATGACTTTTTTCTTTCCAAGTTTAGTTGAAATATCAATGCCGTCTAGTCTAATACAAAAAATCGAATAGATGGCTATTCATCTATTCGATCTTTCATCTGTTTTAATATTTTCTTTTCAAGCCTTGATACTTGAACCTGTGAAATTCCAATTCTCTCTGCTACTTCTGATTGAGTTTGATCTTTATAATAGCGCAAATATACAATTAAACGTTCGCGCTCATCCAATTCTCTAATCGCCTCTTTTAAGGCGATTTTATCAAACCATTTCGTTTCTGTTTGATCTGCAATTTGATCTAAGATTGTAATAGGATCTCCATCATTTTCATAAACCGTTTCATGTATGGATGATGGAGTACGGCTCGCTTCCTGTGCAAGAACCACTTCTTCTGGCGTTAGTTCAAGCGCCTCTGCTACCTCATTAATTGTTGGAGCCCTTCCATATTCTTTAGAAAGCTCATCTTTCATTTTTCGAATTTTATTTCCAGTCTCTTTTAAAGAGCGACTTACTTTCACTGATCCATCATCACGCAAAAATCGCTGTATTTCTCCAATAATCATTGGAACTGCATAGGTTGAAAATTTCACTTCAAAAGACAAATCAAATTTATCTACCGACTTCAAGAGCCCAATACAGCCAATTTGAAATAGATCATCTGGTTCATATCCTCGATTGAGGAAGCGTTGTACAACCGACCATACAAGCCGCATATTACTTTGGACTATCGTATCTCTCGCCCCTTGATCTCCATCTTGACTTTTTTGAATTAACGCTTTTAACTCGTGGTCCTTTAACTGAGGTTTCTTCTTCTCATTTCTGACCTCTATGTCCATAGGCAATTCTCCTTAATTGCATAGAGCGTTACGATTTGATAAGTATTTTGTCAAATGGATTGTTGTCCCGAAAGATTCATTTGAAATGACTTCTACTTCATCCATAAAATTTTCCATGATAGTAAATCCCATTCCGGAACGCTCTAATTCAGGTTTAGTTGTAAAAAGAGGTTGCCTTGCCTCATCTAAGTTAAAAATGCCAACCCCTTCATCTCGAATCGTGAGTTTCACCATTGCTTCTTCCAAAATCACTGAAATGTAAACAACACCTTCAGCATTCCCCTCATACCCATGAATAATTGCATTTGTGACTGCTTCAGACACAACTGTTTTAATCTCTGTCAATTCCTCCATCGTTGGATCCAATTGTGCGATAAAAGCAGCAACTGTAACACGAGCGAACGACTCATTTTGACTTAATGCTGAAAATTGAAGGTTCATTTCATTTCTCATTTATGCCACCCCCAATGTCGCGAGCGCATGCGCTTCACTTTCTTCTAAGCGAATGATTTTAAACAGACCTGACATTTCAAATAAACGTTTTACAGGAGGTGAGATTGCACAAACGACCATCTCCCCTCCTAAACTTTTAACATGCTTGTATCTGCCTAATATAACACCAAGACCAGAACTGTCCATAAATGTTAATTTTTCTAAACTTAATACAATATGATGAATACGATGCGTCTCAATCATATCCGTTACTTTTGCTCGCAACTCTTCAGCAGTATGATGATCTAGTTCACCCGCCAGCCTTACACATAAGACATCACGCTTTACTTCTAAATGCACGGAAAGACTCACACGATTTCCTCCTTATGCTTAAACTTTACTCATGTACATAAGATTTTCGTGAACATAAAATAAGAATCCTTCCTACTGACAAAAGAAGTACTATTTCGCCATAATGTGAATCTTTCAGCAATTATTCTACCTATTTCATGTATACAGATAGAATAGCGGCAATATTTTTGCCACTATTTCGATGTTGAAAACGTCCCTAAACTTCTTTTAAATAGCTCCCACCAGCTTGCTGCAGCAACATCTTCTCTCGCTACAATCGTTTGCTTTAATAAAACATCCTTATCTTTTTTAATAACAAGTGTACCGAGTGCATCACCTTTTTTAATCGGTGCTTTTACTTTCTTTTCAGCAATAACTTCCTGTTTTATCTTGTCCATATTCTCGCCTTTTTTCATCAAAAGAGATACGTTTTCTGATGCAACTAAATCTACCTTGTCTTTCTTACCTTTTCCTACCTTTACGGTTTGAATTTTTTCACCGCGCTTATACAATTTTTTCGTTGTATATTGTCCAAATGCATAATCAAGGAGCTTTGTTACTTGATTGTTACGTTCTTTTGATGTTGGAGCTCCCATGACAACAGAAATGACACGCATGCCATTTTTTTCAGCTGATGCTGTTAAACAATATTTAGCTTCTGTTGTAAAACCTGTTTTCACCCCATCCACCCCAGGATAAAAACGAACTAATTTATTCGTATTCACGAGCCAAAACTTTTTCTCTGTATCTTCACGTAAGTAATCTTCATACTTTCCTGTATATTTTCGAATGAGTGGATACTTCATCAACTCTTTCGCCATAATTGCCATGTCATATGCTGTTGAATAATGATTTTTCGCTGGAAGACCCGTTGGATTTTGGAAATGTGTATTTTTCAATCCTAAATCCTTCGCTTTTTTATTCATCATGTTTACAAAACCTTCTTCTGAACCAGCGATATGCTCAGCAACTGCAACAGATGCATCATTTCCCGATGCAATTGCAATCCCTTTTAGCATTTCATTCACTGTCATTTCTTCACCCGGCTCAAGAAAGATTTGTGAACCACCCATCGAAGCTGCATGCTCACTTGCTCTAACTTTATCCTCTAGTTTTAGTTTTCCTTTTTCAACTTGTTCCATAATCAATAGCATTGTCATAATCTTTGTCATACTAGCAGGTGGCAATTTTTCATTTGGACTTTTCTCAAATAAAACTTTACCCGTATCTTGCTCAATAACAATTGCTGACGATGCTTGCTCCGCTAACTTCGGCCCTGCTTCTATTTCTGTTTTTTCAGACTGCGCTTTCTTAGATTCTGCAAAGCCAACCGAAACACCAGAAAATAGCAACATGAAACAAACAAGTATTCCAAAAACTCGCCTCATGACTAACCCTCCATTCTATATCAAACCTATTTTTTCCAATCAACGTGTTTTTATACCATATTTTTCTATAAATTCGTATTGACAAATAAATTCATCACATATATTGTATTAAGTGTATTACACCTAGTAGTACACTTAATATTCATCAGGAAGGAGACATTGCTCTTGCACATTCAACTCGATCCAAGAAGCAACACTCCGATATGGGAACAAATTGTTCAAAATATAAAAGAACGCGTACTAAAAAATATGTTAGCACCAAACGATAAACTACCATCTGTACGTGAACTCGCTTCACTTCTTGTCATTAATCCAAATACAGTAAGCAAAGCGTACCAGGCGTTAGAACGACAAGGAATTATTGAAACACTGCGAGGAAAAGGTACATTTGTCTCCCAATCGATTACACCAACATTAGATGAAAGGAAAATCGCTATGGTTGAAAAACACTTCCATCAATTATTACTAGAGGCTTCTTACCTTGGGATTACGAAAGAAAAAATTCACGATTGGATAGATTCGTACTATAAAGAACTAGGAGGGAATACGGATGCTAAAAGTGACGAGTCTCAAAAAAACAATTGATAATCAAGTCATTTTAGACAATATTTCTTTCACATTACAAAAAGGAAGTATTGTGGGATTACTCGGAAGAAACGGTGCGGGGAAAACTACTTTACTTCGAACACTCGTTGGTATTTTAGACCCAGATGAAGGTACTGTTACATACGACGAAACAGATGTTCATAAACATCCAGAAACGAAGCAGAAGGTAGCTTATGTACCAGATTCCACGAATATATTAAACGGGTATACAGTAAAAGAAATCGCGAAGTTTTATAAAGCTGTTTATCACAATTTTAATGAAGAACATTTCTATAAGCTGCTAGAACGTTTTAAATTACCTGAAAAACGCATTCGCAGTTATTCACGAGGTATGAAGGCACTTCTTGCTATGATTCTAGCGTTTTGTACAGGTGTAGAATACATTATTTTAGATGAGCCAACCAATGGGCTTGACCCAATTGTAAAAAGACAAATTTTACAATTTTTAATTGAAGAAGTAGCAGAACGTGAGATTACCATTCTCATTTCTACTCATCACTTAGATGAAGTGGAAAAAATTGCAGACACGGTTATTATTTTAAAAGATCATACAATCGCATCGATTACAGCATTAGAAGATACGAAATCTCGCTATGCAAAAATACAAGTCGCTTATGAACGTTCACTACCACAAAAACTAGAAAACTTAAATCATGTAAAAATATTAAATCAAACAGGAAAAGTGTACACGATTTTAATTGAGGGCAATGTAGCAGCTACATTAGAAAAGTTTCATAAAGAACAGCCTATTTTATTAGAAGAATTACCAATGTCACTCGAAGATATATTTGTCACAACGTTTGAGGAGGATTCGCATGTTTCATAAAGCTTTATGGATGAGACAATGGAAACAAGGAAAATATATAATTCTATTGTTTTGGTTAATTAGTTTGTATCAACTCCCTTATAAATATTATCAAGCAGCACAAACGGCGCTTAACCAATCAAAAATGAAACTGGATGACTATGTGTATTATTATTCCTACTCTTTTAATACATTCGATAATCCCTTCGTCACGCAAGGAGCCATTCTTATTGCACTGGCTTGTCTTTTAATTGGATGGGAACGTAACAATCAATCTACTGATTTTCTATTCTCGATGCCTTTTAAGCGAAAAGATATTTTTTTAACAAAATGGTTGCTTGGCGTTTTGAATATCATTACAGTACACATAATTTGCTGGATTAGCATGTACGGAATAAAAAACATATCGTTTCACAATGAGTATCAAGTCTTTACTCCGTTTCATAGTTACTTTGTATATGCTACGGTTGTACTCATTGCTATTTATACATTCACTTTATTTATCGGAACTATTACTGGAAATATTTTCTCCCAAAGTAGCTTAACGGCAATTTTATTATTTTTACCATACGGTTCCGTATTATTAATCTCTGGATTCATTTATACCCATACACAATGGTCTTTAGAGGCAATGGGAGAAATAGAGGTGCAGACTCATGAGTACTTACAACATGTAGGGATTATTTCACCATTAGAATCTTTTTCTATTAATTATGATTACCATCCGATAGAAACATTTGATGACTATGGAAATAAACTTTCTAGTGTACTACAGGACAATCCAATGGAGCATACTTCTGTGCCTTCTCCTTGGACACTATTAACACCATTTGCTTACATCATGATCTTTTTACCATTATCAATTTTTCTATACACACGTACACCGAACGAACAAAACGGAAAAATACTATTGTTTCCTAGCTTACAAAGGTGGTTCATGCTTTGTACTGTTCTATGCTTCGGATTACTTGGCGGTAGAATATTAGGCGGACGAGATGCACTTCTGTCTTATTATATTGGATTTTTCCTATTCGCTATCATAAGTTACTTCATTTTTACACGTCTATTAAAATTGAAGTTTGCTTTTGGAGGGAGATAAAGTGAAACTTTATTCAGTGGGGGTTTTCTGTATCCCCCACCTATCTTCCTCGTTTTTCTCTGAATTTTGAGGTGTGGGTCTTACTGCCCGTTAATGTGGGATAAATACGAATTGAGGTGGGATCATGTTTCATAAAGCTTTATGGATACGGAATTATAAACAAGGAAAATATGTCATTACGCTCTTTTGGCTAAGTATTTTATACGCCTTACCATATAAATATTATGCTGCCGCACAGCACACAGATGAGTATTTACGCACGACAACAGATACTTATTATATGTATCATTTAGAGGGAGCGGACGCGATACTGTTTCCAGGTCTTCTATTAATGGTATTAGCAATCCTCTTAATCGGATGGGAACGCAATAACCAAAGTATCGATTTTCTTTGGTCTATGCCATTTAAACGGTCGCACTTATTTTTATCAAAATGGTTACTAGGCATTGTTCATATCGTAAGTCCGCTTAGCCTTAGTTGGCTTCTTATGTTTATCATCTATAAAAACACGATACACGTTCAATACCAATCCTTTTCACCATTTCATGTATACTTTGCTTATACAATCATTACGTTAATTGCAGTTTATACATTTACGCTCTTTATTGGGACGATTACAGGAAATGTGATTTCACAAAGTGTTTTAAGTTACATTATTATCATTTTACCTTTATACATCTTTCAGCTTGCGTTCCCTTTTTTCGCACTACATATAGATTTATCACGAGAAGAGTACAATTATAATTACATTAAACATGAAAAATATACAGAAAATATAAGTGTAGTAGCTCCTCTTAATCAGTTTCGTATTAACTACAACTATGATCCACAGAGGGACACTTTTGAAGATGAATTCGGAAACATACGAACAGGACCTACTTATCATCACACCCCGTCTGCTTGGACACTGTTAAGCCCTGTTATCTATATACTCATTTGTCTTCCGCTAGGAGCTTATCTATATACACGCGCTCCGAATGAACATAACGGAAAAATATTGCTATATCCAAGACTTCATAAGTATTTCTTAATCTGTACTTCTATTTGTTTCGCACTTCTTGGCGGTACTATTTTTATTGATGGTAGTAATTCTTTACCTCTTTACTATATTTATTTTATAGGGTCTGGCATACTGACATATATTATCTTGCAGCGACTGTTAAAACACAAGCTTTCTTTATATGCAAAATAACCTCCTCACCCCAAGGAGGTTATTTCACATTCTCTCTTCTTTTTCCATATTCCTTCTCTTCTTTCATTCCAAAACCATCGCCATTCTCTATTATTTGATCTGTAGGAGCTACAATACTTTCAGCAATTCTCCAATCTCCTTGCTCTTGAACAAATACTTGAAGAAAGTAATTCATTCCATTTAGTTGATATGGAGTTTCTTTCTTCACTTCATAACGCACAGCAACGTAATACACTTGAACATTTTTATTTTCAAATTTAGAAACATATTGAGATAATCTCGGGATGTAATTTGAAGCTTTTTCAAGTGAAAGTTGTTTTACTTTTACGAGAGAAGAATTTGTAACATTGCGCAGTCTATCCTGCTCACGAATATTATTACTATGATGAAGTAAAATTCTACTCTGCATAGAACGAACCCATAATTTCGAATATAAAACAGGCTGATTACTTGCAATATAGTGCATTTCTTTTTGAACAACTTGGATTGGTGTTTTTGCATAAATCAATGTGCTAGAACATATAAAACTTCCAATCATAATTAGGAATGAGACCATATATTTCATTATTTTTCCTCCGATACTTTTTACTTAAAGTATTGGAGTTTCAAAATATTTTTATTCAAAAGAAAAAGGATAGGTAAGCATTTCGCTTCCTATCCTCATTTATTATAATACGCGACCAAATAACTCTAATACCATTTCAACTTCTTGATCGCTCCAACCTTTAAATTTCTCTCTATAATATTCTTTACGTACAGCTTCCAGTTTTTCAGCCACTTCTTTTCCATGCTCTGTAATTTCTAAATATACAATACGACGATCTGAATCAGAACGTTTTCTCGTTACGAAGCCCTTTCGTACTAAACGATCTGTTACAGCTGTAATATGGCTAGATGTTACGTTTACTTCACTTGCAATTTGCGAAGCCATTTGCGGGCTCTTCCAAAATAACGCACGCAATACAGAAAACTCATTATATGGCATATGCTCTGAAAAACGTGTATTAATATCATTTTGTAATAAACGTATCATCTTTCGAAATGATGCAGATAAATCTAAAATCAGTGCTTCTCTTTTTTCGTTCACTAGCCTCGACCCTTTTTTATAATATTTACACATATTATAATCTATCGATACCTACATTGTATATGTTTTCTTTCCTTTCACTTCTCAATTATGTAACTTTTTACATACAATTTTCTCTCTCTTTCACTCATATACATATAAAAAGGATGGTGAGCAAAAATGCAAGTTGGCATGAACCCTTATTCACCTGATGTCCGCAATGGTAAACAAGCAACCATTACTGTGCAAGGAGAGGGAATTATAAAAGCAAAACCAAATGTCGTTGTATTAACAATTGGTATTAGAACAGACAATAAAGATGTGAAACAAGCACAAGAGGAGAACTCCATTCATTCTAGACAATTACTCGATGCACTTAAACAAATTGGTATCGCCGATAAGGATATAGAAACCATTTCATATACAATTACTCCCCAATATGAATATGTGAAAGAAAAAGCACTCTTACAAGGTTACCGAGTAGAGCATTTGTATGAAATTACCGTTTTAAATGTACAAAAAGCTGGGGAAGTATATGATATAGCTGTTACAAATGGTGCAAATGTAGCAAGAGGATTACGTTTTCTTATTTCCCATCCAAACGCGTACTATCAACAAGCACTCTTACAAGCAGTTCAACATGCTCAAGAAAAAGCTCGTATCATTGCAAGTTCATATAATTTAAATATTAATCCCGTCCCACTTTCACTCGTTGAAGAATCGGCACAAGTCCCACGTGAATTTATGTCTCATGCTACTTTACAAGCACAAGCCGCTCCTCCAATTCAATCTGGGGAACTCGAAATCATCTCTACTGTTCGAGCCATTTTCACATATTTGTAGCACCAATTAACTTTTAAGTAACCGTTCTCATTATATTTATTGTAAAAAGATTATGTTCTGATATAATAAAGGACGGTGGGCCCTTTTCATAGGGATATCACGGGTGGGAGAGGGATATGAAAAAGAAGGTTTAACATGAAAGGAATACTCGAAAGAACATTTAAATTAGACCTACACCACACATCACCAAAACAAGAAATATTAGCTGGAGTGACATCATTTTTCACAATCGTTTATATTATGATTGTCAATGCGTCCATTTTATCAGATGCCGGCATTCCGCTTGAAGCAGGAATTTTGGCAACTGTTTTTAGCTCATTTGTCGGATGTCTATTGATGGCATTTTGGGCAAATGCACCTGCTATTCTTGTACCAGGTATGGGTGTAAATGCATTCTTCACGTACACAGCTGTGCATACGCTTGGATTAAGTTGGCAAGAAGCATTAGCAGCTGTCTTTATCGCTGGTATTATTTTTGCAATTGCCGCGTTTACACCGATTGCTCGCACGCTTTCATTATCAATTCCAAAGTCATTAAAAGAAGCGATCACTGTCGGTATTGGTTTATTCTTAGCTTTCATTGGCTTGCAAAAAGGTGGTCTTGTCGTTTCGAATCCGAACACTGCTGTTGCATTAGGAAAATTAAGTAATCCTGTTGTTCTAGCAACACTGCTTACTCTTGTTGTGGCACTTGTGTTATTTATTCGTAACGTACGTGGGAACTTTTTATGGACGATTGCAATTGGAACCGGTATTGCATGGATATTTGGTCTTGTTGATACAGGCCAGGTTGGAAATAGCTCATTTTCAATCTCAAACTATGGAGATGTATTTGGAGCTATGTCCTTTGGAAAGCTTTCTTCCTTACCGTTTTGGATTGCAACATTTTCCTTAAGCATGGTGCTTATTTTTGAGAACATGGGACTTTTACATGGATTATTAGAAGATGACCGTAAATTCCCACGTGCCTATCAAGCAAATGCAATTTCAGCAATGACATGTGGTCTATTTGGCACAAGTCCTACCGTTTCAACAGTAGAAAGTGCCGCAGGTATTACAGCAGGTGGTAAAACAGGTCTGACGTCTATCGTTACAGGGATGTTGTTCTTTGCATCACTGTTTGCTCTTCCGTTTGTAAAATTAATTCCTGATAGTGCCATTGCACCAATCTTAATTATTATTGGCGGCCTGATGATTTCAAACATTCAAGAAATCCCTCTAAACGACTTTTCAGAAGGATTTCCAGCGTTTTTAATTATCGTTATGATTCCGCTCACATATAGTATCGCCGATGGCATTGCGTTCGGATTTATTGCTTACCCTATTTTAAAGATCGCTCTTGCAAAGCATAAAGAAGTCGCGCCGTCCATGTATATCATTGCATGCCTATTCTTAGCCATGTTTGTGTTACACACTATTGGCTAGAGAAAAACCGCCGAGGGAGTTCCTCGGCGGTTTTTACTTAAACCAGCCTTTTTTATAAAACCAAACCATCATTCCTCCACCAATTAACACCATAATAGCTAAACAAATAAAATAGCTATATTTCCCTACTAATTCTGGCATATGCGCGAAGTTCATCCCATACACCCCGGCAATGAATGTGAGTGGCATGAAAATCGTCGAGAAAACAGTTAATGTTTTCATAATATTGTTCATATGATGAGAATTCAACGAAAAATAGCTATCTCTGATATCAGCTGTTAACTCTCGACTTGCTTCAATCATTTCTGAAAGCTTTAGCAAATGATCATGAATATCTTTAAAATAAATCTCATGGTCGCTTACACCATAAAACCTAGTGGAATTTAAAATACGATACAAGAGATCGCGCATCGGTATAATGGTACGCCTAAGCTTAGATAAATCCGCACGAATATCGAATACTTCCTCTAGTACACTCCCTGCTGTATCACCTGTTAAATTATCATCAATTGCATTTAAATGATCTTCAATATAGTAAACAGGTGCAAAGTAATCATCCACAATTTGGTCAATGATTGTATGTGCTACATGTAAGGAACTCTTCTTGATACGTTTTCTCTCGCCAAGCGTTGTCCACACTCTTTCAATCGCATTATTATGTGAAAAATGGAAAGAAACGATATAACGATCACTAACAAATAAATCGATCTCATGCGGTTCTAATCCATCTTCTCCAAATGCGTGGAGAACTAAAAAGTTATATCCGTCATAGAAATCCACTTTTGGCCTCTGAACATATTCTACACAATCTTCAATCGCAAGGGGATGGAACTTAAAATGCTCTTGCAAAATGTATGTATACTCTTCTTTTGTTGGCTTATATAAATCAAGCCAATACCATACGATATCTTCTCGTCCTGTTTCTTCTAACGAAACATCATATAATACTTCATCTTCTTTCGTTACTGCACAAATTCTAATCATAATTTCACCCATTAATATTATAAACAAAAAACAGTCAAAAAAGCCAAGGAGAAGTCTCCTTGGCTTTTTCAGCTTATTTCGTTACAATGCCATGCACAAGTTTCGGTGCATCCACATGTTCTTTCGTTATTTTCATGTTCTCATAAATTTTTTCTTTTACATCTTCTACATTTTCGCGGTTTGCGTAAATCGTAACAAGTGAGTCACCTTTTTTCACGCTATCCCCTACTTTTTTGCGAAGCATAAGTCCAACTGCTAAATCAATTTCAGATTCTTTCGTTGCACGTCCTGCACCTAAAAGCATTGCTGCTGTTCCAATTTCATCTGCAACAATTTCAGATACGTATCCATCTTCTTTTGCCTCTACCTCAATTTTAAATTGTGCTTGTGGTAGTTTAGAAGGATCATCAACAACTGAAGCGTCTCCGCCTTGCGCTGCTAGGAACGTTTTAAATGCTTCTAACGCTTTTCCGTTGTTCATAACTTCAATTAGTTTTTCACGCGCATCTTCTAAAGAAGAAGCTTTTCCAGCAAGGTATACCATTTGACTTCCAAGTATTAAACATAACTCTTCTAAGTCTTTCGGTCCTTTACCTTGTAATGTATCAATTGCCTCTTGTACTTCTAATGCATTACCAATGGCCTCGCCAAGCGGTTGACTCATATCAGAAATAACTGCCATTGTTTTACGACCAACATTATTACCGATACGTACCATTGCTTCTGCTAAACGTTTTGCATCTTCATCCGTTTTCATAAATGCACCTGCACCTGTTTTCACATCAAGCACAATTGCATCAGCACCAGCTGCAATTTTCTTACTCATAATAGAGCTTGCGATCAGAGGGATTGAGTTTACTGTCGCAGTTACATCACGAAGCGCATATAGTTTTTTATCGGCAGGTGTCAAGTTTCCACTTTGACCGATAACAGCAATTTTATTTTCATTTACAAGACGAATAAATTCATCATTTTCAATCTCTACATGGAACCCTGGAACTGCTTCTAATTTATCAATCGTACCACCTGTATGCCCTAAACCACGGCCTGACATTTTTGCAACTGGTACATCTAAAGCAGCTACTAATGGACCTAACACAAGCGTAGTTGTATCACCAACACCACCTGTTGAATGCTTATCTACTTTTACGCCTTCAATCGCTGATAAGTCAATTGTATCACCGCTATTTACCATTGCCATCGTTAAATCAGCACGCTCTTGTTCATTCATATCTTGGAAGAAAATTGCCATTGCAAGTGAGCTCATTTGATAATCTGGAATATCACCATTTGTATAGCCTTCTACAATAAAATTTACTTCTTCCGTCGTTAATGCATGTCCATCACGTTTTTTCGCAATTAGGTCCACCATTCTCATTGTAAACTCATCCCTTCATTTGTTTTACAATTGCTTTTACTAATGCTAAGAAATTAGATTTTACACGTTCTGTTGTTTCAATTACCTCATCATGATGAAGTGGTTGATCTAAAATACCAGCTGCCATATTTGAAATACAAGAAATACCAAGTACTTTCATACCAGCATGACGTGCAACGATAACTTCTGGTACAGTTGACATTCCAACCGCATCGCCACCAAGTGTACGAAGCATACGGATTTCTGCAGGTGTTTCATATACTGGGCCTGTCATCGCAACATATACACCTTCTTGTATTTTAATGTTTAAATCAGTTGCAACTTGTTTTGCCATCATACGAAGTTCTTTTGTGTATGATTCAGACATATCAGGGAAACGTACTCCCATTTCAGAATCATTTGGTCCAATCAATGGATTGTGTCCCATAAAGTTAATGTGATCTGTAATTAACATTAGATCTCCTGGTTCAAATGATGTATTTACACCACCAGCTGCATTTGTTACAACAACTGTTTCTACACCTAGTTCTTTCATAACACGAACTGGGAATGTTACCTTTTGCATGTCATATCCTTCGTAATAATGGAAACGACCTTGCATTGCCACTACTGTTACACCTTGAAGTGTACCAAATACAAGCTGACCAGCATGACCTTCTACAGTTGAAACAGGAAATTCAGGAATTTCACTATACGGTACTGTTACAGCATTTTCGATTTCATCTGCTAATACACCTAGTCCAGAACCAAGGATAAGTCCTACTTGTGGTGTTTCTTGGAATTTCTCTTTTAAGTATGAAGCTGATTTTGTAATAAGTTCACGATTCATTATATTTTCCCCCTTATTTCTTTAAGTTGTTTAAGAAACTTGTTCCGTATTCTGGCATTGCTACACCGAAGTTTTCTGCTACTGTTGCACCAATATCAGCAAATGTTTGACGAAGTGCTAATTCTTCTCCGCCTTCTTTCATGCTTGGACTATATGCCAATAATGGTACATATTCACGCGTATGGTCTGTACCATGGTGAATTGGATCATTACCATGATCCGCTGTAATTAGTAATAAATCATCTTCTTTTAGTTTTTCAAATACTTCTGGAAGACGTGCATCATATTCTTGCAACGCCTCTCCGTATCCTTGAGGATCACGGCGATGACCAAACAGCGCATCAAAATCAACTAAGTTCAAGAAGCTAAGACCTGTAAAGTCCATATTTAATGTATCTACAAGCTTGTCCATTCCATCCATATTCGATTTTGTACGAAGAGATTCAGTTACGCCTTCTCCGTCGTAAATATCAGAAATTTTGCCAATTGCAATGACATCATAGTTACTGTCTTTCAATTCATTCATGACTGTACGACCGAATGGTTTTAATGCATAGTCATGACGGTTTGGTGTACGTGTGAAGTTTCCTGGCTCTCCAATGAATGGACGAGCAATAACACGACCTACCATATACTTTTCATCCAGTGTTAACTCACGTGCAATTTTACAAATGCTGTATAGTTCTTCAAGTGGTACAACTTCTTCATGTGCAGCAATTTGTAATACGCTATCAGCGGAAGTATAAACAATTAGAGATCCAGTTTCCATTTGCTCTTGACCAAGTTCATCAAGAATTTCAGTTCCAGAAGCAGGTTTATTCCCAATAATTTTACGTCCTGTTTTTGCTTCTAATTCATCTAATAATTCTTTTGGGAATCCTTCTGGGAACACTTGGAATGGCTTATCAATGTAAAGACCCATTATTTCCCAATGACCTGTCATTGTATCTTTACCAGTAGATTTCTCTTGCATTTTTGTATAATAGCCAAGTGGTTTCTCTACTTTTGAAATCCCTTTCATTTCACGAATGTTACCAAGGCCTAATTTCACCATATTTGGCATTTGTAATCCGTTCATATGTTCAGCAATATGACCGATTGTATCAGAGCCTAAATCGCCAAATTTTTCAGCATCCGGTGCTTCTCCGATTCCTACTGAGTCCATTACGACTAGGAAAATACGTTTATATTTATTCATAACTGCAACCTCCTTTATGTTCAGTTCCACTCCTTGTAGTATGTTCAAAACGTTGTAAAGTGAAACTGCTATCAATGAGAATTCTCTCGTTTTCCACTTACTAAAACACTTCTTCAAGTCATGCTCCAACCCTCTTCGCTCTATTTTCAAACGAAGCAAAAAAACTTTCCTGTTTTTTCTAAGTCAGATGTCAGACATCTTATGTTGATATCATAACATGTTTACGCTTTCTTTTTAATACATTTTCGTAGAAATTCTTATTTTCTTCACATTTTCTATTGTAATCCATTCTGCACTGAAGTGCTAATGAAATTATGATTTATTTCATTAACCTAAAGAAAAAAGCAGCTCTAAAGAGCCGCTTCTTATTTTACTTCTACTGTTTCCTCTTTATGTTCGTGAAGTTCACCTTTTTTCACATGAACTTTCACTTTATAAGCACCATTTTCTTTAAATGTATGTTTACTTACATACTCACCTTTATCCCCTTCCTTTGCGGGAATAAACTCATGCTTTTCAACGCCATCTTTCCAAATTTCAAGCTGTACTTCAGCTCCAGTTAACGCTTCTTCTTTTTGCTTCAAATGAACTTTCATTGTTGATTCATTATTTGCTTTTACATCGCCAGCCATAAGATGAATCATCGTATCACTCTTGTGACCACCGTGCCCTGCTTCATGGCCACCTTTTTCTTTCTTCGCATCTTCAACTTTCGCATTTCCTACAGCTATTTTCACTTCTGGCATAACATGCATTTCACGTGCATTTGTATGTGCAATAACATGATACACACCATCAGATGGGAATGTTTTTTCTACTGCATAAACACCTTTTCCTTTATGTTTACCGTTTAGCATTTCATGTTTCTCTTCTCCATCTTTCCAAATTTCGAACTTCACATCGTCAGCATCCGTTACTTTTTCTTTTCCTTGTGTAACAAGTGCCTGCACTTCTGTTTTTTCATTTGGTTTAATTTCTTTCGGATTTGTTTGAACCGCTACTTTCACTTCTTCAATTTTGTCTTTTTTCGTTGATTCTTCTTTCTTTGTATTACAACCAGCTAATGCTAGCATCGCGATAAATAAAGTAATTACAAGTTTTTTCATTTTGATTTCCTCCTTTATACTTTATTTAGTATAGAGGATATACCAGTTCATATTCCAGCCTTCTGCTGAAAACAATGTACGAAATGTTTGTGAAGTTTTTGTGAATTCCTCACATCTACTTACTTTTTATTCTCAAAACGCTTTATTCGTTTACTAATTAGCTCTGGCAATACACATTCATTTTGATTTTCCCACATATAAGTCGCGGCTATAAAGAACAAAAGGTTACCGCTACTTATTTTCTCTCTTCGTTTTCACCTGGCATAGGGCAGGAAAAAGAACTGACCGCTTCTATGCATGGCCGGATTCTCTCCCACCTAAAACACTTTCTCAATTTGTACTTATATAAATAAAAAATAAAAAGAGCATAATACTTATGCTCTCGGATGAAACTGTTTATATACATCTTTTAATCTAGTTTTTGAAACATGCGTATAGATTTGCGTTGTTGAAATATCTGCATGCCCAAGCATTTCTTGTACAGCACGCAAATCCGCTCCATTCTCTAATAAATGAGTCGCAAAAGAATGTCTTAATGTATGCGGCGTAAGCTCTTTTTCTATATTGGCCTCTTTTGCTAAGCGCTTTAAAATCTTCCAAAAACCTTGACGTGACAATCGATTACCATGATGGTTCAAAAATAGTGCATCGACTGCTTTCTTCCCCATTAATTCTTTTCTTCCCTTTTCAATATAACGTTGAATTGCTTCCGTAGCCAAACTTCCTAATGGGATGATCCGCTCTTTATTCCCTTTTCCAATGCAGCGAACAAACCCCATTGTCAAATGAACATCCTCTAAATTTAGTGCTATCAATTCAGAGACGCGGAGTCCTGTTGCATACAGCAACTCTAGCATAGCCTTATCCCGAATACCGAACGCACTTGTCGCTTTGGGCATTTGAAGTAATGCCTCTACCTCGCTCACTGACAATACTTTCGGTAATTTCCTCTCACCTTGAGGTGTTTCAATATGTACAGATGGATCGTGTTCTACCACTCTTTCACGAAGTAGAAATTGATGAAATGAACGAATAGAGGCAATGTGGCGTGCCAAAGTTTTTGATGATTTTCCGTTCTCTTTTAAATACTGCAAAAAATTCACAATGTGCATCCTTGTCACTTCATGAAATGTTTTTATTTGTTCGACATTTTGTAAATACTTCACATAGCTTTTTAAATCACGTTCATAAGATACAACTGTATTTTTTGCTAAACCTTTTTCAACAATCATATAATGAATAAAATCTTTTAATTGATCTTCCAATCTACACTACTCCCCATTTTCATAGAAAAAAATTATTCTATTTACAAAAGCATCTTTTGCCGGTTCCTCATTCCCTGATACTTTTTCTACTGTCTCCTCTTTTGGTTTTTCGTAACGATGATAACTTTCATATTCTTCATTTACCCATAGTATAGCGAAATAAAACAAAATCGTACAACCTGTAAATAATAAAAATACCTTCATCCCATCAAAAGTTAATTGTAAAGCTCGGCGCATGGTAAACTCCTCCAAAATATATGTTATTACAACATATGCCAAGCTTTCTGCGATTTATACCTAAATTCAAATAAAAAACCTCTTCCTAGCTAAATAGGAAAAGGTTATTTTTCATCCGTTTCATTTTCTTGACAATTTTTACAAATCCCATGGAAAGTTAAACGATGGTCTTTTACCTTGAAGCTCCAGTCTCGTTCTACTTTTTTCTCCACTTCACCAAGTAAATCCTCTTGAATTTCTTGTACAGCACCACATTGCGTGCAAATCAAATGATGATGGAAACGCTGTGCACCTTCTTGGCGTAAGTCATAGCGTGAAACACCGTCTCCGAAGTTAATTTTATCAACAACTTTTAACTCAGATAATAACTCTAAAGTTCGATAGACGGTTGCTAATCCGATCTCTGGCGACTTTTCTTTTACAAGGAGGTAAACATCTTCTGCACTTAAATGATCTTCTTCATTTTCCAGCAGCACACGAACTGTTGCTTCACGTTGTGGTGTTAATTTATAGCTCGCTGCATGCAATTGCTTCTTAATTCGTTCAATTCTCTCTTCCATTCGGTACTACTCCCTCCTCGCCACTCTTACACCATTATATCAGAAGAAGGACTTCTGTCAAAAGAAAAACAATGAAAATAACTTGATAATCATTCTCATATAGTATTTATTTTTTATTGATAACTTCCACGACTTCTTTCATTAACACTGGTGACGCATATGCTTCAATGCTAGAAGCAATTGCTAATACTATGCCAATAACAAGAAAGAAGCAAGTATAGCGGATTAATAACGGTAGTAGTGGCTCGGTAATTTTTCGAATAAATTGATGCCTAATCATACGTAAAGAAAAACTTGCAGCAATTGTCGTCATGACAAGAAACGCTGGAATGATAATTAAATTTTGTGGCAACACAGATACAAATGCTAATAACAATCCATTCCATCCATGCTGACTAACTAAAAACCCTACTGTAAACCCAACAACTACCCCTTTTAAAAATAATAAAATAAAAATTAGTGGCAATCCAATAATTGAAATTCCTAACAACCAAATAAATCCAATATATTTTAATTGTGAAAAGAAACTTTCTCGAAACATGTCGCTCGCAATTGCAAATTCTCCTTTGGAAACTTGTCCAAAAAATCGATTCAAATAAAAAGATAGATCTTGTTTTTGATTGACCTCTAGGCTATTTACAAGAACGGCTCCAAACACCACACCCATCAATAACAAAACAGAATTAAATATATATAGCGAAGAATTCTCTTGTATATGAGAAATTACACGATCTTGCCAAGTTTTTCGTAACATTTTTCTTCCCTCCGTTCACACTCTTACTAAAATGTATGAAAGAAAGAAAAAAGTATGACGAATTAACATTGAAATTCCGCTCTACTTTGCTAAACTTAAAAGTAGAGAATAGGAGGGATTTTACTTGAAACCATTATTATTAGATTTTCCAACATTATTTCAAACTGAGCGCCTGCAAGTACGCAAACCATTTCCAGGAGATGGAACAGAAGTATATGAAGCAATTCAAGCTTCTTTAGAAGACTTACAACCTTGGATATCCATTACATCTGAAACAGAAGAAAGTGCTGAGGAAACAGTCCGAGAAGCTCACGGACAATTTTTACTTCGTGAAACATTAGCTTTTCATTTATATGATAAAGCCAATGGTACATTTATCGGCGCCCTTACCCTTCACCCAGAAAATTGGGATATTCCAAAGTTTTCAATTCGTTTCTGGCTACATAGCGCTTATACAAAACAAGGATATATGACAGAAGCGTTGAAAGGTGCTGTCCAGTTTGCTTTTGATAAGCTTAATGCTAGACGACTTGAAATTCGCTGCGATGCTACAAATGTAAATGCATGTACTTTAGCAGAACGTCTTGAATTCATTTTAGAAGGCACACTCGAAAATGACTTTCTTGCTCCAGACGGCAGCTTACGTGACACACGCGTTTACGCCAAAATTAATTAAAACACTCGCCTAAGGCGAGTGTTTATTTTTGTAATTGTAAGTATTGCACAGCAAACATCGTCTTCGCATCATGAATACGCTGATTTTTCATAAGTTCAATGGCTTCTTCTAGTGAAACTTCCATTAACTCTACAAATTCATCTTCATCTAAAGCCGCTTTATTTTCTTTTTTCTTTAATCCTGTCGCTTTATACACATATAAAATTTCATCAGCAAAACCTGGTGATGTGTAAAAAGATGTGATGAATTCCATTTCATCACATACATAACCCGTTTCTTCTTCTAATTCACGAATTGCTGTGACCTCTGGCTTTTCTCCAGGCTCTAATTTTCCCGCGGGAATTTCAACAATCTCTTTTTCAAGAGCTTTACGGTACTGCTCAACAAGCACAAGCTTCTCTTCATCTGTAACAGCGATAATTGCAACGGCACCAGGATGATTTACAATCTCACGTTTACTCATTTCTCCATTTGGCAATACTACATCATCAACACGAACTTTAATAACTTTTCCATCAAAAATTGGCTCAGTTGCAACTGTTCTCTCTGCAAGATTACTCACAATATTTCATCTCCCTATTCTATTTCCTAATCGTTCTTCATACATTTTACCACACTGAAAGGAGCGTGATAAAAATGAAAGTATATATTTTACCGAATCGTATCACATTGGTCGGGAAAGCTTGGCAAATTCGTAATAAACTAAAACAATATGGAAAAGAGTACACAACTGTACAAGACTGGATTAACGCAAGCAAAAAGTAAACGTTTGTCAACCTTCTTCTACTTTCGTACAATATAAGATAGGGGGTTGAGCGATGAAAAAACGACAATTAGGAAACTCAGATTTATATATTACTGAAATAGGACTCGGTTGCATGTCTCTTGGCACCGATGAACACGAAGCAATCCGCATCATCCATGAAGCAATAGATTTAGGAATTAATTTTTTTGATACGGCAGACTTATACAATTATGGATTAAATGAAGAATTTGTTGGGAAAGCCCTTAAGGGAAAACGCGATCAAATTGTTCTTACAACGAAAGTAGGAAATCGCTGGACAGATGGCAAAAACGGTTGGTCTTGGGATCCTTCTAAAGCTTATATAAAAGCAGAGGTAAAAGAAAGTTTACGCCGCCTGCAAACGGATTATATTGATTTATATCAACTTCACGGCGGAACAATAGAAGATCCTATCGATGAAACAATCGAAGCGTTTGAAGATTTAAAACAAGAAGGTGTGATTCGTCATTACGGTATCTCTTCTATCCGTCCAAATGTTATTCATGAATATGCAAAACGGTCTAACATTGTTAGCGTATTAATGGAGTACAGTCTATTAAATCGCCGGCCAGAAGAATGGTTTTCGTTCTTACAAGATAATCAAATTAGCGTGATTGCCCGCGGGCCACTCGCAAAAGGTTTATTAACTGACAACAATGAAAGAAAGATAGAAAAAGTGAAAGAAAAAGATTATCTTTCTTATTCTTATAATGAGTTAACAGAAGCTTTAGCTACTGCTAAAGCAATTACAAAAGGGCGTTCATTAACCGAAACAGCTCTTCAGTATTGCTTATATGATCCGGCTGTTGCAACTGTTATTCCAGGTGCTAGCTCTATTCAGCAATTGCGAGAAAATGTACAAGCCACCAAACAATCTCCATTAACAACTGAAGAATACAAACAAATTCAAGCAACTACTAAATATGATACATACACATCACACCGTTAAAAAAACGCTACCGAAAATGGTAGCGTTTTTTTACAATGTATCATATTTATCAGGGTTTGTACCTACATGTAAATTACGATCCAGCGTATCAATCTGCTTGATTTCTTCTTCTGTTAATGAAAAATCAAAAATCGTAAAGTTCTCTTGAATACGAGATGGTGTAACAGATTTAGGAATTGTTACGATACCACTTTGAATATCCCAGCGTAAAATAATTTGAGCAGGTGTTTTTTCATATTTTTTAGCAATCTCTTGAATAATTGGATGCTGAAAGACTTCGCCACCTCTCATTAACGGACTCCACGCTTCCATTTGAATCTGTTCATTTTGACAAAAATCACGTAATTCAAACTGCGCGAGCATCGGGTGAAGTTCTACTTGGTTCACCATCGGCTTCACATTACAATTTGGCAAAAGCTGCTCTAAATGATGTTGGTGAAAATTCGAAACGCCTATTGCACGCACTTTTCCTTCTTCATATAATTTCTCAAGAGCCCGATATGTATCTATGTATTTTCCTCTTATTGGCCAGTGAATTAAATATAAATCTACATAATCCATTTGTAATTTCTTTAAACTTTTATCAAATGCTTGAAGCGTCGTTTCATAACCTTGATCGTCATTCCATACTTTTGTCGTAATAAACAATTCTTCACGGGCAATCCCCGATTCACGAACCGCTTCTCCGACACCGCTTTCATTTTCATATACAGTCGCTGTATCAATAGAGCGATATCCAACTTCTAAAGCTGCTTTTACTGCTTGTTTTACTTCTTCTCCCTCTTTTGCTTTATATACACCTAAACCAAGCATCGGCATTTTCACACCATTACGAAGTGTAGTTGTTGGAATATACATGATTGTTGCTCCTCCTTCTTCTCTCCTACGAATGATATAGAGAGGTGCCATAAAATTTTTGTAACCATCACCTTATTTGAACAAGATTTATAGCAAAAGTCAAAAAAATACATTCAGTTAACATAATATTTTTATAAAAATAACACGTTCTTACTTGCTCACGTTACTTTCTAACCACTCTTTTGCTTTCACATCAATATTACGTACAAAATCAGTCTTTCCTTCTGTATATTGATCTCCATCATATGTGAATTTTTCTGCTAAGTCATTTTTTAATGCCGCATAAGCTTCTGCTTCTTCACAATGTGCCATCATATAATCACGAAATGCTAAATGACGTGTGATTTCTGGATTTCCTGTTTCAAATACATGTAAATGATACGACCGTTTTTCTTCCGTTCCATGGATAAAAAAACGCCGACCGGAAATACCATTTTCACCTTTTACAATGTAACCGAGTTTTTCAAAGCGCTCTTTCCAATTGTCTACTCTCTCAATATCTTCCACCTCCATAATCATATCAACAATCGGCTTTGCTGCGAGCCCTGGTACTGATGTACTACCAATATGATGTACCTTCACAGGTTCTGGCATTGCTATTTTTAGCCTCTTCGCTTCTATTTGAAACTTCTCACTCCAATGGTTTTCATAAGGAACGACTACAATCTTTCTCATCCCAATTCCCCTTTTCTTATCAAATCGTTAAAAAAATCATCAGGATAATACCGCTGATGATTTTTTATATTATTTAAAGTCTTTCCAAGTGAGATTACTTTCACTTAATAGTTCTTCAAACGATTTATTCTTTTCTCGTTCCTTTTGCTCTTTACGTTTTCTTTCTTGTTCTTCTATTTCTTTTTGCTCAGCTCTTACTTGTAATTCTTTCTTCTTACTTTTCAATTGATTCATTAGTGATGCATTCAATTGATCACCAATGGTAATAGAATCTTTCTCTGTCTGATGATTCATTTGTGTTTGTCTTTGCTTCTTTTTCTTCATACTACTCACCTTTTACTTTTTTCTCCATTATAGGGGAAATGACTCCCTCTCCACAATAAAAAAGCCCATTCTCTTTCGATTCCCCTACTATTTTTATCTCGTAAAGATGTAAAGGGAAAAATAAAGTTTCATTAATTTTTATAATAAAAAGAAATTTTGTAGCATTAATCCTCTTAATCTATTAAAATTATGTCGTATGATGTCAGATTATAAAAAAAAGGGAGAGAAATTTCATGTGGAAAAAAGTCATTCCTGCTGCTCTAGTATTAAGTACGATTACCTTCTCAAGTGTATTCGCTGCACCACCGTCTCAGACACCAGCAGAACAAAACCGCTACATAGACGTACAAATGCTTGGTATTAACGACTTTCATGGACAATTAGACACTGTAAAGAAAATTAACAACAAAGAGGCAGGGGGCGCCGAGTACTTAGCTGCTTATTTACGTGATCGTGAAAAGCAAAATCCAAATACATTAATGGTTCATGCGGGTGATGTCGTCGGAGCAAGTCCTCCAGTTTCAGCACTACTACAAGACGAACCAACAATTGAATTTTTAAATGATTTAGGATTTGATGTTGGAACGATTGGAAACCATGAATTTGATGAAGGAATAGACGAAATGCATCGTCTTATTTATGGTGGATACCATGAAAAAACAGGGAATTTCAAAGGAGCAAAATTCCCGTACGTTGCTGCCAATTTCTACAACAAATCAACTGGTCGCTTATTTCTACCACCATTTACTGTGAAAATGGTACAAGGGGTTCCTGTCGGCTTTATCGGGGTTGTAACAACAGATGTTCCTAACGTTGTTATGCCTACTATGCTAAAAAATGTACAAATTACAGATGAAGTTGAAGCAATTAACACATCTGTAAAACAACTGAAAAGACTAGGTGTTAAATCTATCGTTGTTCTTGCACATAATGGAGGTACAACGGATAATAACGGCGTAACAAATGGCGATATCGTTCGCTTAGCAAATGAGACTGACCCAGAAGTCGATGTGATTTTCGGCGGTCATAGTCATACTTATGTAAATGGAACCGTTAACAACAAGCTTGTCGTACAAGCAAATTCTTATGGAATGGCCTTTGCCGACGTAGATGTAAAAATTGATCGTAAAACAAAAGATATTGTTGGGAAAAAAGCAGAAGTTGTTACAACCTACCATGAAGGAATAAAACCTGATCAACAAGTGAAAAAGAAAATGGATCAGTATCAAGAAAAAATTGCTCCTCTTGTAAATCAGGTTGTTGGAAAATCTACCGCTCCAATGGATCGTAAACAAAATGACGCGGGCGAATCCACTCTTGGAAATTTAATTGCTGATGTTCAGCGCGAGACCATGAATACTCAAATTGCCCTTATGAATCCTGGTGGTATTCGCAATGATCTAGATGCTGGCGATATTACATGGGGAGAATTATATGGCATTCAACCATTTGGGAATCAATTGATAAAAGTTAATTTAACTGGTCAAGACATTCGAGATATTTTAAATCAACAATGGCAAAAAGACATAACAAGAATGCTTCAAATTTCAGGTATTCAGTACACTTGGGATGCGAATAAACCAAATGGTGAAAAAGTTACAAATATCCACTTAACAAACGGAGAAGAGTTAGTTGCCTCTAAAACTTACAGCGTCGTTGCAAATGCCTTTCTAGCTTCGGGCGGTGATGGATTTGTATCCTTTAAAAATGGAAAAGATGCTGAAACAGGACCAACTGATTTCGAAGCGTTAGTGAATTATGTAAAACAAGCAAAGGAACCAATTCAACCTATTATTGATGGAAGAATTCAAAAACTGAACTAGTTTTTTCTATACGAAAATACGTTAATACTAAAAAGAGCTCCACTATATTCTCACTTAAAACCCCCATGTTCATTTAGAATACGGGGGTTTTTCATACATAACCTAAAATCTATTCTAAAGGATATGCACCCAGTATCTTCATTCCCCGTAAAATATATAAGAATAAACTGGGAGGGGAAAAAATGTATTCCTATTCAAATAATTACAATTTTATATACAGACAAAACGAAAAATTAATTGTTGACATCGAAAAAGCCATCAATGGAGAGTACAGCGCAATAAATTGTTATGCTAAATTAGCTAATTTGGCTTCACAAAATACTGAGCGAAATCAAATTCTTGAAATCCGCCAAGATGAAATAAAACATTTTCAACAATTTGTACAGATTTACATCAGCTTAACGGGTAGGCAACCTCAACCAAAAATCATTGAAGAGTGTCCAAATTTTTATGAAGAGGGATTAGAATTCGCGCTACAAGACGAACAACGAACTGTTGACTTCTACTTAAAAATTGCAGATGATACTACAAATCAATTCATTAAAGAAGCATTTCGTAGAGCAGCAGCAGATGAACAAAATCATGCCGTTTGGTTCTTGTATTATTTTTTTAAAACTAAAAAATAATACTACAAAGGATACATGCTTTTGCATTGAACATAGTATCCTTCCCTTCATTTATCTTGATACAATTCATCAGCTTCTTTATACTTTCGTAAAAATTCTATCAACGCTTCTTCTACAATTTTAGATTTATGAACTCCTGTCGCATCAGCTATAACGTCTAATTTCTCTAAAATCTCCGTACATATAGAAAAAGTGCGTTTTTTCTTCTCATTACTTGTGATTATTTTGGGGAGAATAAGTTCCTCGCGTTTTCGCAATAATTCATAAATATTTTGCAATTGTTCATAAATCAAAACCTGATAATCTGTTTTTACATATTGAAGTGCAGTTGCTTCTTGAAGATATAAATGGCGGGGCTCTTCTCCCTCTCCAATAAATATTCGTTTCTTCTGTTCACCATCATATTCATATCCAAGTATCCTTAACTTTTTCGACAATGCATAGGGACTCATATCGAGGCGTTTCGCAACTATGGCAAGTGGTTCACGTTTGTTCAAGCAATCTATAATTTCTCCAATCGTCACTTCCTTCCTCCTCTCCCTAAGCGTTCATAGTTGAAATATAGCCTATATGTTATGATACAATAACTTTTTAACAGTATATGCAAGATAGTACACCCGTGCGATACATACTCTTAGAGAAAAGGAGATTTTTTTATATGCTTTTTCGTAGCCACACTCCAAAGTTTTACAATGAAAGAAAGAGTCCAATTCCAAATAGCGTCGCTACGATAGAAAGCGTTACGATTAACAATCGCAAACAATCTCTACTTATTCGTGGTCAAGATATAAATCAGCCTATTTTATTATGCTGTCACGGTGGCCCTGGCATGGCACAAATTGGATTTATTCGCCATTTTCAAAAAGACTTAGAAAAGCACTTTATTGTTGTCAATTGGGATCAGCGCGGAGCAGGGAAAACTTTTTCTTGGCGAGATATTAAAACACCATTCACAATTGAACAATTTATTTTAGATGCACTTGAAATAATAAAATACCTTCTTTCTCGCTTCAATAAACAGAAACTATTTCTTGCTGGACATTCTTGGGGAAGTATTATCGGCCTACAAATTACAAGTCAATATCCACACCATATTGAGGCCTATATTGGCATTGGTCAGATTGTACATATGAAACAAAACGAAGAATTACTCTATCAACACTTAATTCATTCTGCAAAAAAACATGGGCACGAGCGGGCATTGACTTCACTTTCAAAACTTGGAAAACCTCCTTTTCTAGATATGCGGCGCTTGATTATTCAAAGAAAATGGCTTGGTACATTTGGAGGATCCGTGCAAAATGGGACTTCATTTTCCTTCATTCGAAAAGGGCTATTCTCTTCAGAATATACATGGTTAGATTGGATAAAATTTCTCGCTGGAAATATGAAATCTGGGACGTTATGGGAAGAAATGCTCACAATAGATTTCTTTTCTACAATTTCAAAGCTTTCTGTACCTATTTATTTCTGTTCTGGTCGTTTCGACTATCAAACGCCTTATGCACTCGTTCAACAATATTGCGACATGATTCAAGCACCCATCAAAAAAATGATTTGGTTCCCAAACTCTGCTCATTCACCAAATTTAGAAGAACCTGAACTTTTTGCACGATCTTTATGTTCTATCAAACAAGAGCTATCTTTTCCACACCAGTAATCGGTATACCTTTTACATTTCACAAAAAACACTTTATAATTACATGTCGCAACTTTACTCTGTTAGTACCTATACCTACCTAAGATAAGTTGCAGAAACAGAAAAAGATCAGGGAGATTACATTTATTATGAATGCTGTACTCGTCGCAGTTGCAGTGATGTTACTGCTTAGTTTATTACGTGTCCAGGTCATTGTCGCTATTATCGTCGGTGCTTTAACAGGTGGACTAATTGGTGGTCTTGGAATTTCAGAAACAATCAATACTTTTACCATAGGTCTTGGAAACAGTGCTCCAATCGCTTTAAGTTATGCCATGCTCGGAGGATTTGCTATTTCTCTTTCCAAAACAGGTCTTCCCGATGCTATGATCCATACTGCACTGAACTTAATCAGCAACGAAAAAGACACGAAAAAACAAACATATTCAAAAATGCTCATTTTATTTATCATTTTAGCAATGGCTTGTTTTTCACAAAATATTATTCCGGTCCATATTGCTTTTATCCCCATTTTAATTCCAGCACTCTTAAAAGTCTTAAATGAATTAGAAGTGGACCGTCGGCTTGTTGCATGTCTTATTACATTCGGATTAATCACTCCTTACATGTGGATTCCAACTGGATTTGGAAAAATTTATCACGATGTATTACAAACAAATGCACAGCAAAGCGGTCTTACATTTGATGTAGCACTCATTCCAAAAGCCATGACCATTCCGGCAATAGGAATGATTATTGGTCTATGTATCGCTGTTTTTATTTCATATCGTAAACCACGAACTTATCATGCTGAAACCATTCATACTCCATCTGATGAAATTGTACCTTATACGAAAAGAAGCATTTCTTTTGGGTTATTGTCTATTGTCGCAACACTAAGTGTACAACTAGCAACAGAATCAATGATTTTTGGTGCATTAGCAGGTATCATAGTATTATCCATTAGTGGCAGTCTTCCTTTAAAAGAAGCTGATGCCATTTTGACTAGTGGTATGCGCATGATGTCATTTATCGGTTTTGTTATGATTTCTGCAGCAGGATTCGGAGCAGTTCTTCGAAAAACAGGACATGTTGAATCGCTTGTTCAAACAAGTGCTGATTTAATTGGGAACAGTAAGCCACTTGCTGCCTTCCTTATGCTTATTATCGGTCTGCTTGTTACAATGGGAATCGGTTCTTCCTTTTCTACCATTCCGATTTTAACAACTATCTTCGTTCCGCTATGTATCCAACTTGGCTTTAGCCCGATGGCCACCATTGCTATTATCGGTACAGCTGGTGCATTAGGTGATGCTGGTTCTCCAGCATCGGATAGTACGTTAGGACCTACCTCAGGTTTAAATGCTGATGGCAGGCATCATCATATATGGGATACGTGTGTCCCTACTTTTCTTCACTACAATATCCCGTTACTTATATTCGGTTTTATTGCTGCAGTCACATTATAAAAAAAGGTGCGTTTTACTTGGACGCACCTTTTACTTTGTCGATTCTCGTTCAATTAATAGAAACTCTTCTTCCTGCACTTCCTCATGTTTTACTTGTTTCTTCTTTATTTTTCCTACTAAGCTTTGAACAGCTAGTACTCCTTGTTTTTCAAAAGACCTTCCAATCGTTGTCAAAGATGGCATAACCCATTCACCTTGTAAACTTCCTTTAAAACCAACAACCTGCAAACGCTCAGGTATATGAATACCAAGATAGCTTGCTGCACGGACGACTGCAATTGCAACAGCATCACTAGAAGCCACAATACCATCAATATATGGATACTTTCGTAACAATTCAATAATTTGTTTTTCTTCAGGTCCCTCTATTCTTTCTTTTCGATAAGCAAGACCCTCTTCCCAAACTGCATCTAAAAATCCAGATACATGTTCTTCCATTGTCTCATCTTCTACCTCTTCTCCCATATAAGCAAGAAAATGACAACCTTTTTCTTTTAACAAAACAACTGCCTTTCTAGCACTTTCGTAATATGTAGAAAGCTCTCCTGCTTCATCAAGTATGACAAACGGAATGGAAATATTATTCAGCCGCTTGAATATGTCGTTCGTCATAATAACACCAGCAATATTATTTTGCATTAGTATATCTATATAATCACTCTTATTTTCTATGTTACAAATAACAATTTGATATCCCTCTTTATATGCAGCCTCTTCTACTGAACGAAGCAATGTTATATATAATGGATTTTCTAAATTTGATACTAATATAGCAATCATTGTCGAAGATTTTTTAAATAATGCCTTCGCTACAGCATTAGGTTTATACTGTAACTCTTCAATTGCTTGTTTTACTTGTTTGACTGTATCCTCATGGACATACCCTTTTTCGTTAATTACTCGTGAAACGGTTGCGACTGAAACACCGGCCGATTTTGCAACATCACGTATGGTTGCCACATCTTCACCCCTTAATATGGTAATAGCTTACAATTCAAACCTAAAACAAAGTAGGACATTCGTCAATATTATTATTCTATATTTCTGAAAATTGTTACACGAATACTTCTTACTCCTTACATTTTCCATCTTCAACATATGTAAAGAGTGATTTTATATATTCATTTTTTCTAGTTGAATTTCATGTGAAATCGTAATATTGTCATAACCAATGAGAGGAATTTCTCGCTTTATCTTCCTCGCCTCCTTAACCGCATCTATGTATAAGTTAGTCATGATAAAATCACGTTTCTGATAGAAACGAAGTGCATTCGTGTTATCGTTTGTCGTAATAAGCCACACCTTTTTACAACATTGTTTTTTGGCAATATTAATTACATACTCTACAAGTTTCGTTCCAGTTCCCTTTTTCTCCTTAAAGCTATCTAATGAAACAATCTCACAATCATTTCCTCTTATTTCATATGTAATAATTCCTATTATTCTGTTATCTTCAATTGCAATAAAACCGGGTAATTGGTCTAACTGATGTGCTCTTCCACGTGAAACCATCAGCGTGCTTCCCCAATTTTCACGCATAAATAGCGCAATTGTTCCTCTCATTTCTTCTGTAATTTTTTGTATTTGAATCATGGTTCACTCTCTCCCCTTTTTACATCATTATGATACAATATAAGAGTATCATATGTAGAGGTATGTGGAGGATGAGGTATGAAACGTTTTTTTACAGCATTGCTAACCATAATGGGAGCCTTAATTGGTATCGGTATTTTCTTTACGAATAAAGTAATGTACTTAAAGAAAAAAACAGAAGAAGAAATTTTAGAGCGTGAAACAAAAAAACATTTTCGCTTAGAGGATTTTAATGCCATTCCAAAAGAAGAGGTTCGTATTCCATCTCAATTTAAATATGAAATTCACGGGTATTACATTTCTGCAGGCAATTCTAATAAGTTTATGATTTTTTGTCACGGTGTAACCGTAAATAAAATAAACTCTGTCAAATATGCAAATTTATTTTTAAACAGAGGATATAACGTATTTATTTATGATCACCGTCGCCATGGTAAAACCGGTGGTAAAACGACAAGTTATGGCTATTACGAAAAACATGATTTAAAGACGATAGTTGATTGGCTAAAAGACCGTTTTGGAACAAATATTATACTGGGCATTCATGGAGAATCGATGGGGGCTGCGACACTCCTTCAATATGCAGGAATGGTGGAAGATGGTGCTGATTTTTATATTGCAGATTGTCCATTCTCTGACTTTTATGGCCAGCTACAACATCGCTTAAAAGTCGAATTCCATTTACCGAAATGGCCGCTACTACCATTAGCAAATGCCTTTTTAAAAGTACGGGACGGTTATACAATACGAGAAGTTTCTCCAATCGATTGTGTAAAAAACATAAATAATCCAGTTCTTTTTATTCACAGTAAAGACGATGACTATATTTTATGTGATATGACAAAAGCACTTTATGAAGCGAAAGAAAATAATAAACAGCTCTTTATTGCAGAACACGGTGCACACGCTTGCTCTTATAATGAGAACCGGCAAGAGTATGAAGCTGCAGTGGATCAATTCTTAAAAACATATGTGAAAGAAACAAAAAACAGGCTTGCATAAGCCTGTTTTTTGTCACTTTATTGCCCTAACACATCTGTAACTTGTTCCATATTTTCAGAGATCCATTTTACCGCTTCTTCGAGCGTTTGAAATTCTGTCGTTTGAAATGTTACTTCATCTTGAAGTAGCCACACATCTTTAGGCTCTTGTCCCGCACCTGCAATCGACCAATGAAGTAAGCTATATGGATGATTATCATTTAAAAACGATGCCCAAGTGCGCTCATTTGCAATATTTTGTAATGTACGTAATTGTTTATTCATGTTTCTTCACCTTACTGTATTTCAGTTATAAACGTTATTATAACATTCTCTTCCACTACATACAAAGTACAGTTTTCTATTGTCAAGTACTTCCTGTAATTATATGATGAACGTAAGCGTTTGGGAGGGAGGGATAACGTTGGCAAAAGTTCAAATTAAAGTGAATGATAATGGTTCATTTCGCATTACAGGGGATGTGGAATTAATCGACTCACAAGGGAATGCTTTCCCTGCAAAGCCTGCATTTTCTTTATGTCGCTGCGGCTTATCAAAAAATATGCCTTATTGTGATGCTTCACATAAAGGAAAATTTGAGTCTGTCGTTCGAGCACCAAAGGAATAATAATACGAGAAGCATGCAAAATGATTTGCGCATGCTTCTTATAAATATCCTATATAAAAACCTAGAAACGCACAAAAAATGCCTATTATATAACTCATTACTAAATATAATAACGCCTTTTGTCCCTCACGTTTATGTATTAATTGAACCAATTCAAACTTAAATGTTGAAAAGGTCGTAAATGCCCCCATAAACCCTGTTCCGCATAATAATAACCATGTATTACTCACATTAGCTCCATACAACAGACCCAGCAAGAATGATCCAACTATATTTACAAATAATGTTCCATACGGGAATACATTCCCGTATTTTTTTTTCATTACATTACTAATAGAGAATCTAGCAACAGCTCCGCAAAAGCCACCGATTCCTATAAGTAAAATATTCATAGCGCTCCTTCTTTCTTCATGCTTTTTTCATATAGTGTATTCCCAAGATAAAATCCAAATAAAGACAAAAGCAATCCTCCAACTATACTTGTACTTACATAATAAAATGCCATAAAAAATGCTTCATGTTGCATTAATTTTAATGTCTCCATGCTAAATGTTGAAAAAGTAGTAAAAGATCCAAGCATTCCTGTTCCAACGCTACTCATTATCGTTTGTGAAACATGTTTCATACGAAATAAATACATCGTTAAAAATGCTAATAAAAAACTACCAATCATATTCGCTATCCATGTTGCCAGCGGAAAAGAATCGACTGAAGGAGTATCAATCCATTGTCCTAATCCATACCGAGCTAAAGCCCCAATAACACCACCGATTCCTACTGCAATATATTTCATATCCTCACCTCATTTATGTATGCACTGAAATCTTTCTCATGCTAGTATAACAAACTTTATCCCTCCCTTCATTTTCATGCAATTCTTCACATTCAAATATTTTTTACTATCCTTTTTTCTTTTTTGTGCTATAATGTGAGCAAACAGCATCCTTCGGGGTCGGGTGAAATTCCCAACCGGCGGTGATGAAGTGCACACTTCTAAGTCCGTGACCCGTTTTCACTCTTGGAAACGGTGGATCTAGTGAAATTCTAGGGCCGACAGTATAGTCTGGATGGGAGAAGGATATGTTTTCTAGTTCTTATATAGCGAATACACTTTTATTTTGGCGTACACATGTGTACTGATTCGTTTTGAATCACTGTATGTGTTTTCTTTCATATACCTATTTTTCTATGCTGAAATAAAAAGATACGACTAGCGTATGAAAATTGATAGTTTGCTAGGTTTTTTTCTCATGCAAAAATATCAATCATCGTTAGGTTTCTTTCTTATACTTTCGTATTCGAGCTATACTTCTAGAAATCACGTCTCCCAAACCCCAAGGATATTAATCCTTGGGGTTTTTTGATTTTTCTTAGGAGAGGTGAAAAGAATGACAGACCAAGAATATATGAAGATCGCCTTACAGTTAGCACAAAGCACTGCAGGGCAAACAAGTCCAAATCCAATGGTCGGCGCTGTTGTTGTAAAAGATGGAAACATCGTTGGAATGGGAGCACATCTGCGCGCAGGTGAGGAACACGCTGAAGTTCATGCTCTTCGTACGGCTGGTGACAAAGCAAATGGATCCACTGTATATGTAACGTTAGAGCCGTGCAGTCATTTTGGAAAAACTCCGCCGTGCTGCGATCTACTCATTGAAAAAAAAGTGAAGCGTGTAGTAATTGCTACACTTGATTGCAATCCGCTCGTTTCAGGTAACGGCGCAAAACGTTTACAAGCGGCAGGTATTTGTGTAACTACCGGTGTTCTTGAAGAGGAAGCCATCACATTAAATCGCTACTTTTTCCACTATATGAATACAAAACTACCGTTTGTAACAATAAAAACAGCAATGAGTTTAGATGGAAAAATAGCTACTACTACTGGAGAAAGCAGATGGATTACAGGTGAAATAGCTCGCGAAGATGTTCATCAATATCGTCATACGCACGATGCCATCCTTGTTGGAGTCAATACTGTTATAGCTGATAATCCATCTTTAACAACACGTCTTCCAAACGGAGGCAAGCATCCGATTCGAATTATTTTAGATACACATTTACGAACGCCGCGATCCTCTCATGTCATAACAGACGGGATAGCGCAAACATGGATTATTGTTGGAAAAGATGTAAAGAAAGAAAAAATAGCCACCTACGAATCTCAGGCAGTATCTGTACTTCAAATGCAGACGAGCCAAATTGAAATACGTGATCTCCTCCTCCTTCTTGGTGAAAAACAAATTCTTTCACTCTTTGTTGAAGGTGGACAATCCGTGCATGCGAGCTTTTTAGAAGCAAAGTGTTTTAATGAAATTGTAACTTATATAAGCCCTAAATTAATTGGTGGAAAAGCCTCTCCAACTATGTTTGGTGGCACCGGATTTAACAAGCTACAAGATGCAATTTCTTTGCAAATTCAAGAGATGAAACAACTTGGTGATGATATAAAAATCGTCGCTACAGTGCGAAATGAGGTGCTTGCATGTTTACAGGAATTGTAGAAGAGCTTGGAACTGTTTCGAATATAAGTCAAAGCGGAGAGGCCATGAGGCTAACAATTACCGCAAATACAATCTTGTCAGATGTAAGATCAGGAGACAGTATCGCTGTAAATGGAATCTGTTTAACCGTCACTTCTTTTACAGCGTCTTCGTTTACTGTTGATGCCATGCCGGAAACAATGCGAGCGACATCACTCCGTATGCTCGGTACCCGTTCTAAAGTGAATTTAGAACGAGCAATGGCTGCAAATGGGCGTTTTGGTGGCCATTTCGTCACAGGGCATATTGATGGAATTGGAACCATTGTAAGTAAAAAACAGCACTATAATGCGATATATTACAAAATTGAAATTCCAGATGATTTGCTCCGTTATTGTTTACACAAAGGATCGATAGCTGTTGATGGCACAAGCTTAACGATATTTGATATAGATGAATCTTCCATTACCATTTCGCTCATTCCGCATACAGTAAGTGCATCTATTATTGGGGAAAAAGCAGCTGGAGACATCGTAAATATTGAATGTGACATGATTGGAAAATATATTGAGCGTTTCATTTCAAAGCCCAAGAAACAGAGCAGTTCAGTTACAGAGAGCTTTTTACAAGAAAACGGATTTCTATAAGGAGGAAGCACAATGTTTCATCGTATTGAAGAAGCACTAGAAGATTTAAAACAAGGAAAAGTCATTATTGTATGTGATGATGAAAGCCGTGAAAACGAAGGAGATTTCATCGCTTTAGCAGAGAACATCACACCTGAAACAATTAATTTTATGATTACACATGGCCGTGGTCTTGTCTGCGTACCGATTACAGAGCAATATGCAGAACGCTTACAGTTAGAACCTATGGTTTCTCATAATACAGATTCCCATCATACTGCGTTCACAGTAAGTATTGACCACGTTTCTACAACAACAGGTATTAGTGCTTACGAACGCGCGACAACTGTACGCGAGTTATTAAATCCAACATCAAAAGGAACAGATTTTAATCGTCCAGGGCATATTTTCCCTTTAATTGCAAAGGAAGGCGGAGTACTGCGCCGCGCTGGCCATACAGAAGCAGCTGTTGATTTAGCAAAATTATGCGGTGCGGGACCAGCAGGGGTCATTTGTGAAATTATAAAAGAAGACGGTACGATGGCACGTGTTCCTGATTTAGTACAAGTTGCAGAACAATTTGATATAAAAATGATTACGATTGAAGATTTAATTGCTTATCGCCGCCATCATGAAACACTCGTAACAAGGGAAGTTGAAATTACATTACCGACAGATTTCGGTACATTTCATGCAATTGGTTATTCCAACTCGCTTGACCAAAAAGAACATATCGCTCTCGTAAAAGGAGACATCTCTACTGATGAACCTGTTCTCGTTCGTGTTCATTCTGAATGTTTAACTGGCGATGTTTTCGGCTCATGCCGTTGCGATTGTGGTCCACAGCTCCATGCCGCCCTCGCTCAAATTGAACGAGAAGGAAAAGGCGTTCTTCTTTATATGCGCCAAGAAGGTCGCGGGATTGGGCTGTTAAATAAGCTCCGTGCATACAAATTACAAGAAGAAGGATTAGATACAGTTGAAGCAAATGAAAAATTAGGGTTTCCTGCAGATCTTCGCGATTACGGCATTGGTGCTCAAATCTTAAAAGATCTAGGCTTACAGCAATTGCGTTTATTAACAAATAATCCAAGAAAAATTGCCGGCTTGCAAGGGTATGATTTAGAAGTTGTGGAACGTGTACCGTTACAAATGCCAACAAAAGAAGAAAATAAAGTATATTTACAAACAAAATTAGAAAAATTAGGTCATTTACTAAGTTTATAATATATAAAGGGAGAGATATAATATGGTATTCGAAGGTCATTTAGTTGGTACAGGATTAAAAGTCGGAGTTGTGGTTGGACGCTTTAATGAATTTATTACAAGCAAACTATTAGGAGGCGCATTAGATGGGTTGAAGCGCCATGGGGTAGAAGAAAACGATATTGATGTCGCATGGGTTCCAGGTGCATTTGAAATTCCATTAATCGCAAAGAAAATGGCTGGTAGCGGCAAATACGATGCTGTCATTACACTAGGAACAGTCATTCGTGGTGCTACAACTCATTATGATTATGTTTGTAATGAAGTTGCAAAAGGCGTTGCCTCTTTATCATTACAAACAGACATCCCAGTTATTTTCGGTGTATTAACAACTGAAACAATTGAACAAGCCATTGAACGGGCTGGTACGAAAGCTGGTAACAAAGGCTATGAATCGGCAGTTGCTGCGATTGAAATGGCTCATTTATCCAAACAATGGGCATAAAAAGAGGCTTCGGCCTCTTTTTATTTTTTTACTTTTTTCCGCACATCTTGTATCAATTCATCCATTGTTTTTCCTTCTGTTTTAATACGAAGATTTTGAGCGGTTTTCCACACATTTTCTCGCCTTTTTTCTTCCTCTACAATATGAATTTCTTTCCGCACCTCTTTTAAGTCTTTCCCCTCAGTTTCAATACCAAAATGCTCAGCTTTTGTTCGAAAATGCTGTTCAATTCTTTGCTGCATTTCTTTCTGCTCTGGATTTTCAGCCGCTTTAACAGGATCAGTACTTATCGCTTTTAATAAAATAAGAAACGTCATAATAGCTAATATATATTTGTGCATGTGAAATCCTCCAACCCAAGGTAAATTACATCTTTACTTTGTACAATTACAGGTTGGAAAATTCGTCCACGAAATTAATTTTTTCACTAAAAATCCGCATATCTGAAGGACTAAAGATAATTTATTACATTTTATTTACAATGAAATCCCGTAAAATAATCTATTTCTTTTATAATTAAAAACAGCCATTGTTTCATGAAACAATGGCTGTTTTGTATAACTTTTATTTCATTATTCTAGTCTACAAAGGAGCTTTCCTCCCTCATTTTTACAGCGCACACTCCTCAATCTCAAACCCTAAATCCTCAATCATACCCCAGTCTGCTGTTGGCTCTTGTCCTTCTGTTGTTAAATAATCACCAACAAAGATTGAATTTGCTGCGAATAAACCAAGTGGTTGTACAGAACGCAAATTAATTTCACGCCCACCGGAAATTCGAATTTCTTTTGATGGATTCACGAAGCGCATCATCGCGAGAGTTTTTAAACATTCTAATGGTGTTAATTCTTTCTGTCCTTCAAGCGGTGTGCCTTTTACAGCAACAAGGAAGTTACATGGAATAGAATCCGCATCTATCCGTTTTAATTCAAGTGCAATTTCAACGCGCTGCTCTTTCGTTTCACCCATTCCGAAGATTGCACCAGAACATGGAGAAATTCCCGCTTGCTTCGCTTTTTCGACTGTATCTACGCGATCATCATACGTATGTGTTGAACAAATGCTATCATAATTATTTGCATGTGTATTTAAATTATGATTATAACGATGAACACCTGCTTCTGCTAAGCGCCCTGCTTGATCTTCATTTAAAAATCCTAAGCAGCAGCAAATTTTCAAATCTGTTGTTTCACGAATTTCTTTTACGGCACCGATAACATGATTTACTTCTTTATCCGTTGGACGGCGACCAGATGCAACAATGCAGTATGTACCTGCTTTACGGCGAATTGCTTCGTGAGCTCCCTCTACGATTTTTTCTTGTGTTAACCATGCATACTTATCGATTGGCGCTTCTGAAACGATAGACTGTGAGCAATATCCGCAATCCTCCGGACATAGTCCAGATTTCGTATTAATAATCATATTTAACTTCACTTTTTTACCAAAGTAATGATGGCGGATGACATAAGCTGCGTTCATAATCTCTAATACTTCTGTGTCGTTTGCTTCTAAAATTGCTACCGCTTCTTCTTTTGTTATATTTCTACCCTCTACTACTTCAGATGCAATTTGTTTCCAATCTACTTTTGTTTGTACTTGTTTCATTTTTCCTCTTCCCCTCTTTTTCAATATACGCAAATAAAACATGGTACGTCGCTACAATTTCCCCTTCTTCCGTGAAATCTCTTTCGTATATACGAAGCATAGTTCGAAAGATAGAAGGAATTTGACAGTATGATTCTGCATTACTATTCGTTGCTCCCACTTTCCGAATGGATTGTAGAAACTCCCGAACTTCAGTAAACTTCTCTATGTAACATGTTTCAGAAACATGAACATCCCCTGTTACACTTTCACATAAACCTTGCAGCTGTTCTCTCGTAAAAAAACGTTGTCCAACAGATGCAGCATTTTGTCTATTTCTTTCTTCTTTAGCGCTTTGAAATGCTATATGAAGCTCCCTAAATGTCTGTTCTCCAAACGTCGAAAATAACAATAAGCCATCTTCACATAAATGACGACTATATAAACTGTTCACCGTTGTTTGCAAATCGTTTAACCATTGAAATGTCGCACTTGAAATAATGACATCAAATGACTCGCTTAATGTGAGATGTTCAATATCTTCACATCGAAATGTCACAGATTCCACATAACTTCTCGTTTTCGCAACAGCAATCATACTTTCAGCAAAATCAATTGCGGTAATTGTTGCATTTGGAAAAGAAACCGCCAATTGTTCAGTCAAATACCCTGTGCCACATCCAAGTTCTAAAATACGAATGGACGACATCTTTTGGTAGTGTTTTTTCATTATAGAGAGCAATTGTTGCGCCATCTTTTTCTGTACATTTGCATATTGATCATAGGATACTGCTGCCCCATTAAATCGTTTTTGTAATAACGTTTTGTTGATCATTTTGTATCCCCTCTACAAACTGGATTATTTCATTTACGCAATATTCAAAATCCGTTACACAAAGTGCATGCCCCGCTCCATTTATTACTTTAAGCGTTCCATTCGTATTTTTTTGTATATAGCGAGCAGCAGATAGTGGACATATCGCATCCTGTTCTCCATGAAGAAGTAATATCGGTGTCTTTACATACTTTAGCTGACTTCTCATATCCACCTCTATTAAATAATCAAGCCCCATCTGTAAAGATTCAATGGAATCACCTTGAAAATGCTCTGTAATGCCTTCAAATTGTTCCCTCTCTTTTAGCTCTTGTTTGGCAAACATACTTTTATAGAAGCGCTTCAATGTATCGTCCTTTCGCTTTACCAAACTTCTTTTCATCCGTTCTACAAAAGCATGTCTCCATCCACTCTCATAATTTTCATCCACTGTAAACTTTGCCGTACCACCTATTAAAATCATTCCTTTTGTCCGCACTCTATCACATGCTTGAAGAGCAGCTAATGCACCAAGTGACCATCCAATCAAAATTACATCCTGTTCTTCCGCAACTTCTACTATACGATCTGCAAAATCATTAACCACTTTTACACTACGCCATTCAACATATCGAACAGAATATTCTTGAAAATATGGAAGTAATAAATCCCATACTTGTTTTTCCATCCCCCATCCAGGAATGAAAATAAGCTGAAGCGGTTTCATATGAGTACCCCCTCTTCTTTACCAATTCGAATGATCTGCCGAGTAGCCCATTGTAAATCAGATTTTGTATGTTCAGACGTAACTGCAAATCGAATTCGGGAACTATTATGCGGAACAGTTGGTGGCCTGATAGCAATTGCAGCAATTCCTGCTTCCTGCAATTTTTCGCTAAAACGTATCACAGCTTCATTCGATGAGACAATAACTGGGACAATATGAGTTGAACTATCGCCAATATTAAAGCCAACTTCCTCTAAAGTATTGCGGAAATACGCTCCATTTTCTAAGAGACGCTGCCGCCTTCCCTCATCTTCCTTAACAATTTTAATTGCACATTTCATTGCACCGAGCGTCCCTGGTGGTAATGCTGTTGTGAAAATGAAGCTTCTCATCATGTTTTTCATATAATCAATGCAAATTGCATCACCTGCTAAATATGCTCCATAGCATCCTAGCGCTTTACTAAATGTTCCCATATGAATGTCAATTTTCTGTGAAAGTCCTTGCTCCACATGAGCTAAACCAGCACCATGTCTCCCGTATATTCCACCTGCATGCGCTTCATCAACCATCAATAATGCTCCGTATTTTTCTTTCAACATAATCAATTCTTTTAGATGAGCAACATCTCCATCCATGCTGAAAACAGTGTCTGTTACGATTAACTTTTTCTTTGCAACAGGGGCCATTTGCAACAATCTTTCCAAATGTTCCAAATCATTATGTCGATACCTTTTATATTCCGCACCACTAAGCATAATTCCATCGACAATACTGGCATGATTTAACTTATCGCTAAAAACGATATCGTGCCGACTCACTAAAGAAGAGAGTGCCCCTACATTTGCTGAATATCCACTGTTCACAATGATTGCTTTTTCGGTTTCTTTCCAATCACAAACGCTCTGTTCTACCTCTTCATATAGTGAATAATTCCCTACAACAAGCCGTGACGCCGTAGCTCCTACTCCGTATTGCTTTGTCGCTACAATAGATGCTTCTTTTAATCTTCTATCTCCCGCCAAACCTAGATAGTTATTCGAAGCTAAATTCAGCATACGTTTTCCATCCCTAATCAGCCATGTTTCTTCAGCTTGCTCAGTCATAACTACATGTCGATATTGTGATTTCTCTTTCAAACGACTTAAACTAGAGTGAAAGTGTAGATTCCACGTTTGATCCATGTTTGACAAACTCCTCTAAATTTAAAATCGCGATATTTTCTTCTGCTGCTCTCAATAGTTCTTCACGCGTAACCCCTTCTCTAAGCTCTGGTAGTAAGCCCAAAACTGGAATACCACTTAACTCCTCAATCATTTCTTTATTCTCTTGCACACGTTCCTTCTCACATTCCTTACAGCCGGATAAAATAACACCTGCAACTGTTAAACCATGGGCTTTCGCATACGAAATCGTTAAAACGGTATGATTAACAGTACCTAACGTTGGACGCGCGACAATAATAAGTGGTAATTTTAGTTCCTTTGCAAAATCAACCACTAACGCATCTTCTGTATACGGAACAGCAAGACCACCTGCCCCTTCTACAAACAAACTATCAAACTCTGTCATTAACTCGTTATAATGAGCGGTAATTTGTGCTAGTGTCACAATTCTTCCTGCTCGCTGCATTGCCAATCTTGGCGCGAGAGGTTCTTCAATAGAATAAGGGCAAATACTATCAGTCTCTGTCATCACTCCTGATGCCATTTTCAATCTCGCAGCATCACCTTCAGGATGAGAAGCGATGTGTCCACTTTGCAATGGTTTATATACCCCTATGTTATACCCACGATTTCTAAGCACTCCTGCTAATGCACCTGCAACAACTGTTTTTCCAACTTCCGTATCCGTTGCTGTTATAAAAAAGCCACTCATGATTCTCCCTCCGTAACATCTGCAATTGCTTGATATAAGATGTGCAACATTTCATCAATCTCATCTATCTTAGATGCTAGTGGTGGCATAAATACAATTGTGTTACCCAGTGGGCGTAAGATCATTCCTAGCTTTCTTGACCTTTTACACACTTCTACGCCTACTCGCTCCGTCCACTCAAACGACTCTTTCGTTTCTTTATTTTTCACAAGTTCAATTCCAATCATCAATCCACACTGACGAATATCTCCAACATGCTTATATTCGTAAAGTGCTTCCAACTGTTTCCCTACATATTCTGCTTTATATGCAACATCATTTACTAGATTGTTTTTTTCGTAAAGTTCTAGATTAGCAATTGCAACAGCGCAACCTAATGGATTGCCCGTATAACTATGGCCATGGAAAAATGTTTTTTGCTCTTCATAGTCACCTAAAAAAGCATCATAAATTTCATCTGTTGTCACAGTAATAGCGACTGGTAAATAGCCACCTGTTAAGCCTTTTCCAGCTGTTAAAATATCGGGTGTAACATTTTCATGTTCACAAGCAAACATTTTTCCAGTACGACCAAACCCTGTCGCTACTTCATCTGTAATAAATAAAACATTATATGTTGTACAAAGATCCCGAAGGCCTTTTAAATACCCTTTTGGCATTGTAATCATACCGCCTGCACCTTGCATTAACGGTTCTACAATAATCGCTGCAACTTCTTCGTGTTTTTGTTTTAATAGCTCTTCCATTTCCTTCAAATGTTCTTGTACAATTTGTTCTTTGTCGTCCCCATAAGGAGAACGGTATGTATATGGATATGGCATTTTTATCGTGTCAAATAAGAGCGAACTGTACACTTGGTGAAACAAGTCAATCGCTCCTACTGAAACAGCTCCGATTGTATCTCCGTGATATGCTTCTTTTAATGTAATAAACTTTTGCTTTTTAATTTTTCCTTTATGCTGCCAATATTGAAACGCCATCTTGATTGCAATTTCAACAGCTGTAGAACCAGAATCTGAATAAAATACTTTTTTCAAACCTTTTGGAACAACTTCAATAATCTTTTCTGCAAGTAAAATAGATGGTACATTGGCAAGTCCTAGCATAGTAGAATGCGCAACTTGATTTAATTGTTCACGAATTGCATCATCTAATTCAGGGACCTGGTGTCCATGAACATTAAGCCAAATCGATGAAACACCATCCCAATAACCATTTCCATTGACATCGTATAATTTACGTCCTTCTCCACGTTCAATAATAACAGGATCTTCCGCTAAGTAATCCTTCATTTGTGTAAATGGATGCCACACATACGCTTTATTCTTTTCAGCTAACTCTTCATATGTATAAGCTATTTTTTTACTTGTATTACGACTCACAGTCACAATTGTCACCCCTAATGTTAACTTTTATATAAATATAGTTAACATTAAAAACGAAGTGCTGTCAATTTTTTCAGTTGGTAATGTTCTTAAAAAAGAACGACTTATCATAAGATAAGTCGCTTTATTTTCCATGTTGAATCTTTCCGATTTCTAAAATAATCTCTTCATCTTTTTTTCCTTCAGTATCAATCCCAAGTTGCTTTGCATGTTCTATAAGCAGCTCATGACGCTTTTCAAACCTTGCTGTATTTAACTCTTTTTGAATCTCTTTCTCTGTTTTCCCTTCAAGAGAAACGCCTAATTTATCAGCTGCTTTCTCTCTATTTTTTTCTTCTTTGACTTTCTCTAATTCCTTTGTTTCTACTTTTTGCTCAACCTGTAATTTCGGTTGATCTGGTGATGCCGCAAATACTGTATAAATCCCAGCACCCCCACCAAGAACAAGTAAGGTTGTCAAAAGAAATAATTTTTTCTTCATTCACTCCCCTCCTTTCTTTTTTCATTATAACGCACAAACAAGGAATTAAAAAAATATTCTAACATTATTTTCTTTTGAAAAATAATTAACATATATGTTGACATATTATCCAGATGTGTGATAAAAATTTAACTAACATCATATGAATCGGCGATGATAGGATTTAGTAGTATTTCGTTTCTTGATTTCAGAGAGCTGGTGGTCGGTGCGAACCAGTACAGAGCGAATTATGAATTACCCCCTTGAGCTTCTTTTACGAAACGTTGGGAGTAGTAAAAGACGGTTATGGACCGTTATTTCTACAGAGTGGTGAAATGAAACTGTTTCACAATTTAGGGTGGTACCGCGATTTTTCGTCCCTGCATATACTGCAGGGGCGTTTTTTATTTTCTGTTGGTGCATATTATACGATCCTTTATTTTGTGCTACGTTCTTTTCACAAGCTAGGGTGGTACCGCGATTTTTTTCGTCCCTGCATATTTATATGCAGGGACGTTTTTTTATGAAGCTAAACAATTACCGGTAATTTGTCACAAAATTCTAAATTTTAGAAGGAAATATACAATATTGGCGAATTTTATATAAAAAAGAACTATTTTAGATTATTAGGAGGAGCAAACAATGATTTCAAAAATTGAATCTATTCTTTTAACATTTTTAATCTTTTTCTGCATTGGCTTCAGTGTTATTCAATTAGGAACATCACCACACATTCCAATTCTATTTGGCATTATCGTACTATTAGCATTTGGATTTATTAAAAAAATCCCTTGGTCTACTATGGAAAAAGGAATGATAAGTAGCATTTCAGCTGGCATTCCATCCATTTTCATCTTTTTACTTGTTGGTGTTCTAATTAGTGTTTGGATTGCCGCTGGAACAATCCCAACATTAATGGTATACGGCTTCGGGCTTGTATCTCCAAAGGTTTTCATTCCGACAGTCTTTGTTGTTTGTGCAATTGTTGGAACAAGTATTGGCAGCGCCTTTACAACAGCAGCGACAGTAGGACTTGCTTTTATGGGTATGGGCACTGCTCTTGGATACGATCCAGCACTTATTGCTGGTGCAATTGTTTCTGGAGCTTTCTTCGGGGATAAGATGTCTCCTTTATCGGATACAACAAACTTAGCTCCTGCTGTAACAGGAGTGGATCTATTTGAGCATATTCGTAACATGCTTTGGACAACAATTCCTGCTTTCATTATTGCCTTTATCGCTTTCTTCACTTTAGGAAGTGGTTCTTCAGGAAATGTTGATTTCTCTACTTTTACAAATGCGTTAGAAAAGAATACAATCATTTCAATCGTCACACTTATTCCGATTCTATTACTATTCGTATGCGCATTTAAAAAAGTACCGGCTGTTCCAACTTTACTTGCTGGCATTGTAGCTGGCATTATCATTCTCTTTATTTTCAAGCCGGGTACATCACTTTCTGATTTGATGAAAATTATGCAAGATGGCTATGTTGCTAAGACAGGCATAAAAGATATTGATAGCTTATTATCACGCGGCGGGCTACAAAGTATGCTTATGTCAATTGCACTTATTTTCCTTGCTCTTTCTATGGGTGGATTACTACAAGGAATGGGCATTATTACTCAGCTTATGAACATTATTTCTAATTTCGTTAAGACAAGCACGCGTTTAATTATTTCTACCGCTTCAACAGCAATTGGAGTTAACTTCTTGCTTGGTGAGCAATACTTATCTATCGTTTTAACAGGACAAGCATTTGCTAACAAATACGATGAAGTCGGTTTAGAACGCCGTAATTTATCACGCGTACTAGAAGATGCAGGCACAGTTGTTAATCCTCTTGTACCATGGGGCGTAAGCGGCGTCTTCTTAGCAAACGTACTAAGCGTTCCAACAATTGATTATGTTCCATACTCAATCTTCTGCTTAGCTTGCCCAATCGTTACAATTATCGTTGGATTCACAGGATTCGGGCTTTCATGGAAAAAAGAAAAAACTGTTTCAGTTTCTTAAATGAAATATAAAGAAAAAGGGATTACCACTATCGGTAATCCCTTTTTTCTTTATTCCTCTATTTGCGAACGTTATTATCTATTTGCTTTTTTTCTTCTAAAGAGCATGAACATACCAGCTCCAATAAATGCAAGTCCCGCTCCAATTGTAGAGAAGACATTCGCTCCCGTTTTTGGTAAATCACGATCTACTTTGCTTGTTTCTTTGTCTTCACTTACATTTGTAGGTTCTTTCGTGTCTTTATTCCCATTGTCAGGAGTTGTTGGTTTATCTCCAGCATTTTCTTCACCTGCTGGCGGTGTTGTTGGGTTACCACCGTTATTTTCCCCACCTGGTGTTGTTGGGTTACCACCGTTATTCTCTCCACCTGGTGTTGTTGGATTACCACCGTTGTTCTCTTCACCTGGTGTTGTTGGAGTGCCCTCATCTTTCTTTTTCGTTAGGTCAATAGCATATTTCGCAAACTCATTTTCGGACGGGCCAACATAAGAAATTTTTCCACCTTGTGTAATATACTTCTGCGCGTTTGGTGAAGAATCAAATGTAGTATTTAATTTTTCAGCTACGATTGGCTTAAACGTCCAGTTTTGATCTGCTGCCGGATTAATAACTGGTGTTTCTTGCATATATTTCACAATGATTTGACGCGTTTCATCTTGAGATTGATATACAACTTTACCTTTACTTACACCAGGGAATGTTTGGCTACTACCGCGATAATTATTTGTAGCAACAATAAATTCTTGATTATCAGCTACCGGTTTTCCATCATACGTTACATTCACAATACGATTTGCATTTTGGTTTACTACTTTCCCATCTTTATCATACTTTGCTGGTTGTGTAACATCAATTTCGTATTTTACGCCATCTAAAACATCAAAGTTGTATGTAGGATAGTTTACATTTACTAACGACTGTTCTTCTGCCTTCGCTGGATCAATTTGATTGAACTGCCCTGCTGACATTTCCAGCCATTCTTTTACTTGCGCACCATTTACTTTTACAGCATACAGTGTATTTGGATATACATATAAATCAGCAACGTTTTTAATTGCTAACGTTCCTGCTGGAATATCAGTATAATAAGTTGCACCATTTCGGCCGCCTGCTTTAAAAGGTGCACCTGCTGATAAGACTGGGATTCCCTTAAATTCACTGTACTTTTCATCTTTTAATAGCTTTTCTACATACCATTTTTGAGCATTTGTAACGAGCTGGACAGATGGATCATCTTGTACAAGTGAAAAATAACTGTTAATTGGTGCTGTCGTTTTACCAACAGGAGTATTTACATATTTAATTGTCGCCTCGTGATCATCTTTGATCTCATCAACTAATTTTTTATCAGGTTCTACTAATGCAGTTCCTTTGCTATCAGAAATTGGGCGAACACTTGGAACCGATTTATCTTTTTGTACTTCCCACTTGCCGTTTACCTTTTTCAGTTCCATATCAATGATACCTAGATTACTTCCGAAAACACCAGGCATGACAACTGGAACACCGTCAAACTTGTCCGTTATTACCGTATGCGAGTGTCCCATTAACACTGCATCAACGTCAGGAACTTGTGTTGCTAAATAATACGATGCATTTTCCATACCAGCATTGTAACCATTTTTATCGACACCAGAATGCGCTAGTGCAACAATAATGTCTGCACCCTTAGCTTTCATTTCTGGAACCAAATCCTTCGCTGTTTGCACAATATCTTTCGCTTTTACTTTTCCTTCTAAATTTGCTTTATCCCAGCCCATAATTTGCGGTGGTACAAAGCCCATTACACCGATTTTCACTGTTTGTGTTTTGCCAGCTTCATCTGTTACTACTTTGTCAAAAATATGATACTTTTCAAATGCATTTTTATCGTTTTCTTCATTATTATCATGATCATCTATAAAAACATTTGAGTTAATAACTGGGAACTGTGTTTTACTAATTGCCTTATGTAAGTAGTCCAAACCGTAGTTAAACTCATGATTCCCAAGAGAAATGACGTCATACTTCATTAAATTCATTACACGATATAAAGGATGAACATAGTTTCCATCCAAACCTTTTTGCGCCACATAATCCCCGAGCGGAGTCCCTTGCAAAGCATCCCCATCATCAAATAGTACAGAGTTCTTCGCTTTTGCACGCTCCTCATTTACAAGCGTTGCAGTTTGAACTAATCCCACTTTATTATCTGTTTTCGTTTGATAATAGTCGTAGTTCATTAAGTTAACATGAATATCAGAAGTTTCTAAGATTCGTAAATTAACTGTACTCTCCCCTGCTTGTTCCTCTGCATGTGCAGTTGTTGGCAACACTTGTGGAGCCATAACACCTAATGCAAGCGTTGCTCCCGCTAACACTTTCTTTGACTTCTTCACAAAAAATCCCCCTTATAAAATTGTCCCTTGAAAAACAAATAAAATGAGTTTCTTATCAAACTCTAATAAAGCTTTCTCTCTACCTTTATTCTCTTCTTTCCTCATATTAGAGTGACATACATTCATTTATCTGACATTATCATATCGAACATACTTTCATATCGTCAATAATTTTTGACATGCTTCTACAAATTTTCTGTAAAGTTATTGTAAACTTTCCATAAAGATATAATATAAACTTTCACTGCTTATACAGTTAGGTATGATACAATAACCAATTACCAGGAGGATAAATTTATGAAAAAAGTCATCTTAACTATACTTTGTCTCCTCCTTCTAATCATTTCTTATTCATATTTTGAAGAGAACGATGAGACAAAAGAACAGAAAGAACAAAAAGCAGCGTCTGCTCCCCATTGGATTGATAGGCAGACGAATGATTCTTTTTATCACCTTGTATTAGGGGATTCGCTTGCAAAAGGATTTGGCTCGACACAAGGAGGATTCGCGGAATTAGCCTCCAAACAAATAGAGGAACAAATTCATAAACCAATTAAAGTGGAAAACCTTGGAGTAAATGGACTTACAACGGATCGTCTCGTTCAAAAAGTTCAGACAGAAGAAGTACAACAAAAAATTAAAGAAGCGAATATAATTACCATAAATATTGGGGGAAATAATTTATTTCGTTTAAATCGCAATGTAGGTGTTATAGATGGTATTAAAATGTTAAATAAAGAAAAGACTCATTTTGAAACAGACGTAAAAAATATTGTAAAGACAGTTCGGACACTCAATCCGAATGCTTTACTCATTCTATCTGAACTCTATAACCCTTTACAACTCGATGATTCAATTGCTTCTTATGCTGATATGTTTTTAGACGGCTGGAATGATACAGTTTACTCCATTTCGAAAGCAAATCAACCGTCCATTGTTTTACCAATTCGAAAATTAATACCAAATGATAATAAAGATTTACTATACGACCAAGTACACCCAAATGATAAAGGCTATGAGATTATTGCTAATGCATTTACAAAGCAAGTATTGTCCTATAAATATTGAGGCTAAGCCAAACAATTCTATTTTTATACGATACCTTTTTTGTTACAATGATAATGGAAGGGGGCCTTTATATGGAATCACGTGAGTGGGAACGTATTGTTGATCATCTTCTTTCGTTAGTGCCTCTTTTTTATCGCAAATTTATGCTTCCTGGAGAATTTTCTTCACAAAGGCACATGCCACCGTCACATACACAGGTGTTATTGCTATTACATGAACATGGCACATTAGCAGTCTCAGAAATCGGAAAACGATTAGCGATTTCAAGACCAAACATGACACCTCTATTAAATAAATTGATTCAGGAAGAACTTATAGAGCGGCATTACAGCGAAAAAGATCGACGGGTCATTTTAATTTACCTGACAACAGAAGGGAAATCGTTAGTAAATCAATATCAACAATTTATTTTAGACAAATTAAAAGAAAACTTTCAAACATTGTCGGAAAGCGATCGTGACCAACTCATTCACTCGCTTCAAACGATTCAAAATTTAATTTTGAAAACAAACATGTAAAGCTGCTTCCAAAAGAAGCAGCTTTATGATTCATAATAATTTCCATAATATACATTTGAATACGGCCATGTCATTAAGTAAGGTTTTCGTTGCTGTGAAGGCTGCGGTGGCTGATATAATTCAAACTGCTGCCGTGGATAAGGAGCAGTATAATAATTCGCATATGGATATACTTGAGGTACATAGTAATAATACATTCATTCCCCCCCTTTTTCTTAAACATATTCAAGGCAGGAAATGGGTGTGACATTCTTTATATTTGTACAAGTGGTTCTCTCGTTTGTTTTTTTCTTTTTTTCAAACGTAACTTCCGGTTCTTTTCATATAAATAATACACAACAAAATAAGATATCACTCCGAACACAACACCTAAAATCGTCATCCCAATTAATACATATACTTCACTCTGCAATAAGCTCTTTAGCATCATAAAAACATCGCTTGAGAAAAGATCAGATATTGTATATGGTTTATGCGGAATTACCTTTATTTCAAACGGATATAACATTTTTCCTAATGCATATGCAAACGGAAACAAAAATACCGGAAGAAATGATACTTTTCCGATAATATTGCCAATAACCGCTGCAGGAAAAGAACCCTTTGCTAATCGCACAATTGGATAAAAAACAAGATACACAAGTGACGCTGTATAAAGCACTAGCATTTCCAAAGCAAACCCAATCGCAAATCCTCGTGACACTTTCTTTGCTCCTTCTGGCGAACGGAGCAACTTATAATAATGAAATTTCGGCACCCTCCATATTCGCTGAAAAAAAGAATATGTTTTTTTACTTGTTCGCACAATCATCATCTCTTTAATAGTATTTTCTCTTTCCAGTATGCTCTTATATATTACTAAGAAACAAAACTACTCATCTTCATCTTATTATAAATGATACAAAGGGCATTCACCAAATATACATCAGACATTTCATAACAAAAAAACCTTCCTGATTAGGAAGGTTTTTTGACATTTTGAAGCAGACTTGCCAATAATGCTTTTTGAACGTGTAATCGATTCCCAGCTTGCTCAAAGACAACAGAAGAAGGACCATCTATAATTTCTCCTGTTACCTCTTCTTCACGATGAGCGGGTAAACAATGTAAGAAACGATACGTTGCTTTCGCATGCTGAACAAGTTTTCCATTCACTTGAAACGGCTCGAATAATTTATATTTCCCTTCCGTATCTTCTTGCCCCATACTCATCCAAACATCCGTATAGACAAAGTCTGCATCTTTCACCGCCAACTCTGGATTATGTAAAACTTCAATATTCGCTCCTGTCTCAGTTGCAATTTCTAGCGCATTCTTTACAATTTGTTCATTTGGTTCATACCCCGGGGGAGTTGCTACTGTCATATGCATACCGACTTTTGCACTTGCTAACAGTAAAGAGTGACATACATTATTTCCATCTCCCACGTAAGCAAGTTTAATCCCTTTAAATGTATGAACTTCTTCATAAATTGTCATCAAATCCGCTAATGCCTGACATGGGTGATGATCATCTGTTAATCCATTAATAACAGGAATACTAGCTTCCTTCGCAAGTTCCTCTACATCTGCGTGCGAAAATGTACGAATCATAATTCCATCAATATAATGAGATAATACTTTCGCTGTGTCTGAAACACTTTCTCCTCTACCAAGTTGCATTTCTTTTCCACTTAGAAACATTCCATGCCCACCAAGCTGTACCATTCCGGCTTCAAAAGAAACACGCGTACGAGTTGAATGTTTATCAAAAATGAGTCCTAATATTTTTCCCTCTAATAACGGTTCATGTTTATTCTTTTTTAAATAAATAGCAAATTCAATTAACGCAATCAATTCCTCCTGTGTCAATTCCTCTAATGTTAAAAGATCTTTCGTTTGTAATTTCGGTATTTGTATAGTTGACATGGAAATTCCCCCTTATAATATTGGTGATTTTTGTGTACAAATTACTCTCTTTATCATATTTACCGCTTCATCTATTTCTTCATTCGTTACAATGAGCGGTGGTAACAATCGCAAGACATTTGTTCCAGCTTGCAATACAAGAATCCCCTCTTCTTCTAACTGTTCTATAATTGGTGTGACATCACACTTGCAAACGACTCCAATCATAAGTCCTCTTCCGCGAATATCAGTAATCCATTCGATATCATGTAATTCTTTTTTTAGTTTTTGTAGTAAATATTCTCCCTTTACTTTAACTTCTTGTAAAAAAAACGGTTGCTTCATAATTCGCAACACTTCTTTTGCTGCTGTCATCGCAATATAATTCCCACCAAATGTAGAGCCATGAGCCCCAGTTGTAAAAGCAGTCATAAGCTCTTTCTTTCCAAGCATTGCCCCAACCGGAATACCATTTCCAAGCGCCTTTGCCGCTGTAACAATATCTGGGGATGTTCCAGTCTGTTCATAAGCAAACAACGTTCCCGTTCTTCCCATCCCTGTTTGCACCTCGTCAATTATATAAAGAGCTCCATATTGTCTACATAATTGTTCAATCTCTTGTAAAAAGGAAATATCGGCCGGTAAAACTCCACCCTCCCCTTGCACAACTTCCACCATAACTGCAGCTACTTCTTCATTCATTGTCTCCCTAAGTGCTTCTATATCATTAAAGGGAATATGTAAAAAAGACGGAAGAAGTGGCCCGAATCCTGTTTTGACTTTCTCTTGTCCAGTTGCACTCATTGTCCCAAAAGTTCTACCATGAAAGGATTGCTGGAATGTTAAAACGAGTGAATTTCCCGTATGCTTGCGTGCTAGTTTAAGTGCTGCTTCATTCGCTTCTGCTCCGCTATTACAAAAGAACACGTAATCTAGCTCACGCCCCTCTGTTAATAGTGCAGCTACCTTTTCTTGTACCTTGTGCGGAAAAAGGTTTGATATATGCCAAATTTCCTCTAATTGCTTTGTCATCGCTTCTACAAGTACAGGATGACAATGTCCTAAATTACATACAGCAATGCCAGAAGTAAAATCCATATACTCTTTCCCATTTTCATCTATAACCTTTGTTCCAGTCCCTTGAACAATTTCAATACTGCGTCTTCCATATGTGGGAAATATATGACTACTCATACAATACTCACCCCTTTTGTTACTTTCGTTCCAATCCACTCGCCTGATGTTCCAACAAAATGTTTTGTACCATTTACAATGCTGACGTTCTGAACGCCCATCTGTATTGAGGTAAGAGCCGCCTGTACTTTCGGAATCATTCCCCCTGTAATAACTTCTTTTTCTATCAGTCGTAGGATCTCAGCTTTATCTGCTTTCTTTAACAACTTTCCTTCGAACAATATCCCATCTACATCAGTAATAAAAATAAGTTCTTTCGCCCCCAGCGCGTATGCAATTCCAGCTGCCGCCGTATCTGCATTTATGTTATATACTTGGCCACCACTTATCCCAATTGGAGCAATAACCGGAATATAATTTAAATCTAGTAACCCTTTTAATAGCGCCGTCTCTACACCACTAACTTCTCCTACGTATCCAAGTTCAGAGTCAAGTTGCTTAACTTGCAGTAACCTTCCATCGCAACCAGAGATTCCAATTGCATGCAAGCCATGCTTTTGAAAATTCATCACCATTTTTTTATTCGTGCTCCCGCATAAAATCATCTGAACAACATTCATCACTTCTTTTGTCGTCACACGTAGTCCATTCTTCTTTTCAATTGAAATATTAAATTGCTGTAGCTTTGCATCAATTTCTGGTCCACCGCCATGAACAACAATAACTTGATATTTTTTCTTCAGCTGCTCTATGCATTCAAAAAATACATGGTCTAAACGCTCTAACATACTACCACCGCATTTTACTACAATATACTCGCTCATCTTTTCTCTCCCTACGTACGATAACAAGCATTTATTTTCACATATTCATAACTTAAGTCGCAGCCCCAAGCTCTTCCTTTTTCCTCTCCAAGGTGCAAATGAACATCAATAACAATTTCAGGTTGCTTTAATTTTTTATTCATTTCCTTTTGAGAGAATACTTGTGGCTCACTGCTTTGTAAAACAGAAATGGACTGAACAGCGATATCAACGGCGGTAGGTTCAATAGCAACTCCACTTTGACCAATTGCGCTAATAATGCGACCCCAATTTGCGTCTTCACCATACATCGCTGTTTTCACAAGACTTGAGCCAACAATTTGTTTCGCAATCTTATTTCCTTCTTCTACTGTTCGTGCCCCAGATACATTTACTTCAACTAACTTAGTAGCGCCTTCACCATCTTTAGCAATTTGCTTCGCTAAGTCCTCACATACCTTTTGCAAAGCACACATAAATTTTCCCCACTCTGTATGATTTGTATCAATGGCAGTCGTCCCTGATAATCCACTTGCCATAACAATCACCATATCATTTGTAGACGTATCTCCGTCCACTGTAATTTGGTTAAACGTATGATTGGTCACTTGTGATAACGCTAGCTGAAGTGTAGCTTGTTCTATATGTACGTCGGTTGTAATAAAACTAAGCATCGTTGCCATATTTGGATGAATCATTCCAGACCCTTTAGCAGCTCCTGCAATCGTCACTTCTTTCCCTTCAATTGTAAACTGATAACACGATTGTTTTTTGACGAGATCCGTTGTTAAAATGGCTTCATAAAATGAATCTACTTTCTCTTTTTCCTTCGATGGCACAAGATGGACAATACCAGCACGGATCACATCCATCGCTAAAGGAACTCCAATGATACCTGTTGAAGCAACCGCCACATGATTTTCTTTTACATGGAATTGTTTCGCAGCCAACATTCTCATTTCATACGCATCTTGCAATCCTTGTATACCTGTACAAGCATTCGCATTTCCGCTATTTACAACAACGGCCTGCACTTTCCCCTCCACCGCAATACTTTCTTTTGTTACTTGCACCGGTGCCGCTTGAAACTGATTTGTTGTATACACAGCCCCGCAATTTGCAGGAACATCACAAACAATTGCTCCCATATCTTTTTTCTCTTTTTTCAATCCAACCTGGATACCAATTGTAGCAAAACCTTTTGGCGTTACAATTGATCCACTTGCAACTTTTATAATAGAATCTGTTTCAATCATTATTCTTCCTCCCTTATGGGTAAAGCGGTATATATTGTAACCCTGCTGTTTCCTCTAACCCTGCTAATAAGTTTGCATTTTGAATTGCTTGCCCAGCAGCTCCTTTCATCATATTATCGATGACAGAAACAACTGTAATACGCCCTGTTCGTTCATCATAAGCCGCTCCAATATCACAATAATTTGAACCTCTCACTTCTTTTGGGCTTGGAAACTCCCCTTTAGGACGAATACGAACAAAGGAAGCATGACAATACGTTTCTTCATATAACTTCTGTAATATACGTGTATTGATATCTCGTTTTGCTTTTGTATAGAGAGTAATCATAATCCCTCTCGATATCGGAATTAAATGTGTGCTAAATGTAATAGGTTGTGCTTGTTCATTCCACTCAGTAAGCATTTGTTCAATCTCTGGAACATGTTGATGCTCATTCACCTTATAAATATGAAAATTATCATACAACTCAGGAAAATGCGTCATTGTTGTCGGTGTCTTTCCTGCTCCTGATACCCCTGATTTCGCATCGATAATAAGTGAGTCTTCCTCTATCATCCCACCCTGCATTAATGGTGCGGCCGCTAATAGTGCAGCTGTTGCAAAACACCCTGGATTTGCAACTAATTTTGTTTCTTGAATAGCTGACTTTTTCCATTCACTCAATCCATACACTGCCTTTTGCAGAATTTCTTCCTTTGCAGCAGGCTTGTTATACCATGTTTCATATGCATGAGGATTTAGCATACGAAAATCACCTGATAAATCAATAACTTTTAAACCAGCCGCTAGCAATCTTGGCGTTATATGCGCAGAAACTCCTGCTGGTGTCGCTAAAAATACAATACTAGCTTCCTTCGCTATTACCTCCACATCGATTTCTTGCAACGTATGAACAATAAAATTTTGTAAATGAGGATATACATTTGTTATGCGTTCCCCTACTTGTGAAAAAGAATGGAGAGATACAATTGAAAAGTATGGATGATGTTGTAATAACCTTATTAACTCAATTCCTCCATATCCTGTTGCTCCAATAATCGCGACTTTCATACGCTCCTCCTTATATCGATTCTTTAAATTAAGTATGATTATAATATTGTATATTTATAGAGTCAATTAAATATTTATTAATTTTAAAAGTTTTAAAAACCGTAATTTTTCTAGAAAAACATTAATTGGTTATGAATTTTTATACACAAAAGACGTATACTAGTATTTTTTCTACACTTCAAGTACAATAAAAACAATACATGTATACACATAAGCGGGGAAAAAGATGAACGAAAAATTAATTGAGAAGATGTTAGCAAAAAGTTTTCGGCAATATCAATGTAAACCTGTTTCAAAAGAAGATGAGGAAATTTTAATTCAAAGTATCCAAACACTGATTCATTCGGAACCTCATATCGATTTATATGAAGCAATTGAGGACATTATTTATGAATATATTACGGGAAAATAAAAAATAGGAGATTTCCATTTGGAAATCTCCTATTTTTTACTTAATGATTTACCTGCTACACGTTCAAACAATCCCGGAAATAACGCAAAAAGTTTTGGTCCAATATTCATCCATTTGGGTAAATTCACTTCACGCTTTTTCGTTCGCATCACTTTTACAATTTGCTCTGCTACATATGTTGGCTTTAACATGTAACGCCCCATATTTTTTACATATGTACCGGATTGATCGGCAATATCAAAAAAGTTTGTGTCAATTGGTCCTGGATTAATTGCTGTTACATAAATATTTGTACTTGAGAGCTCCATGCGTAAGCTATTCGTAAATCCTAATACCGCATGTTTGGTTGCAGCATACGCACTCGATTTTGGCGTTGCAATTTTCCCTGCTAACGAAGCAATATTAATGATTTGCCCACTATCTTTTTCTAACATATGAGATAATACCGCTTTCGTACAAGCTACTAATCCAAATACATTAACCTCGAACATATCTTTCACTTCAACCATGGTCGCTTCTTCAAATGTTTTGAAAATGCCAAAGCCAGCATTATTTACTAATATATCAATTTGTCCTGCATCTGCTAGTATTTTTGCAAAGACAGTATTAACCTCTGTTTCTTTACTTACATCTAATACATAATAATAACAAGGCGTATTGTAAGTCGTTTTAATCTTCCCCGCTAATACTCGCAGTTTTTCTTCTGTCCTCGCTATTAATACAGGAATTGCGCCCTCAGCTGCAATTTGCATCGCGACTTGTTCTCCAATCCCACTAGAAGCTCCTGTAATGACGATTACTTTTTCTTGTAAACGTCCTGTCATCGCTGTCACCTACTTTGCATAATAAATCAATTGTGGCGACGATTCATCAATCATCACTTGTTGATTATATGCTAAAAAGTCTAATTGTCCAACTGTTTCCGAAATCGTAAGTGGCAATTGTTCTTTATATAATACAGGAAATAATTTCACACATACTTCAAAGGCTGTCATCGGCTTTTCTTTTAATAATTCTAATACTTTAAATGCGCGTGTTTCTTGCTTTTGCAATCTTCCTCTTATCAGCGCTTTCACATCCACAATATCTTCTCCGTGACCTGATAAAATACGTGAAATATTCATATTACTTAAACGTTTTAATGTTTGGTTATATTGTAACAAAGGCCGTGCTCGCTCCGTCTGCCCTTCATATGGCGGTTCTAGTATTGGATTCGAAGAAATATGACTAATTAAAGCATCCCCACCAATTAACAGTCCATCTCTCTCCCTATATAACGAAATATGCGTCGAAGCATGCCCAGGTGTTTCAATAACTGTAAACTCAGGTAACGACTCAATACTATCTCCCTCTAGTACAGTATGTGTTAACGACCTATTACAAGAATATTTAAGTGTTTTCGTTGTAAGTAATACTTCATCTTTCAAAAATGCTTCTGGGACGCCAAACTGTAATGCGGCTTCTTTAAAAAATTGCTGATAACGTTTCAAAAATTGAGAATCTTGTGTAATCCATGGCTCATTCCAAGGATGGCCAACAATATTCGTCTTCTCGGAAAATGTATTTAGAAGCCCACAATGATCAGCATGATGATGTGTAATCACTACTGTTTCAATGTCTTCTATCTTGTATCCTAAAGTCCTTAATTGTTTTTCTAATGCTGACTTTGCCTCTTTTGTATTTGTCCCTGTATCAATTAATGTTAATGATTCTCCCTCTACTAAAAACACATTAACTGTCTCAACTGCAAATGGAACAGGAATCTCCATTCGATGAATTGCTACCATGTTTATGCCCCCCATCTCTCTCCGGTTCAAAATGAATCTCTCTTCAGTTTACAACTTCCATAAAAATTTGTCATTATTTTCAGACAAAAAGAAGGTTTTTTCTATAATAAAACGAATGTATGTAAATTTATAAGTTTTTCTTACCAAAATGAAGGAGGCTTCATCATGTCTATTCAAAATATTTCCTTTCTAGGTGCTGGATCAATAGCTGAAGCAATCATCGCCGGTTTATTAGATGCAAATGTTGTAAAGAGTGAACAAATTACAGTAAGTAATCGCTCCAATGAAACAAGATTACAGGAATTACATACAAAATATGGTGTTAAAGGAACCCATAACAAACAAGATCTACTGGCTCATGCAGATATTATCTTTCTCGCAATGAAGCCAAAGGATGTAGTGGAAGCCTTAACACCTCTTAAAGAATATATAACAAGTAGCCAACTTATCATTTCATTATTAGCAGGTGTTTCTACAAGTTCTATTACAAGTCTGCTTCAAAAAAATGTTCCGATTATCCGTGCAATGCCAAATACATCGGCAGCTATTTTAAAATCAGCTACAGCTATCTCTCCATCCTTGCATGCAACAGAGCAACATGTTCATATTGCTAAATCTTTATTTGAAACAATCGGTCTTGTTTCAGTAGTAGCAGAAGAGCATATGCATGCTGTTACTGCCCTATCTGGAAGCGGTCCTGCATATGTGTACTACGTAGTTGAAGCAATGGAAGAAGCTGCAAAACAAATCGGCTTAGAAGAGCATGTAGCTAAATCTCTTATTTTACAAACAATGATTGGTGCAGCTGAAATGCTTAAAGCGAATACAAAACACCCTTCTATCTTACGAAAAGAAATTACCTCTCCTGGTGGAACGACAGAAGCTGGAATCGAGGTTCTACAAAGTTTTAATTTTCAACAAGCACTCATCGCGTGTATTACACAAGCTACAAAACGATCTCATGAGCTAGGAAAAACATTAGAACAATTAGCAAAAGAAAAATAAAAAACAGAGCTCAGAAAATAAATCTGAGCTCCGTTTTTTATTACGATCGTATTCTCTTATTTGCTACTCTTCCCAAAAATCTCTTCTTGAAGGCGACGTCCTGTCGGTGTTGCTGCTAGTCCACCTTCAGCCGTCTCACGAAGTGCAACTGGCATTGTTTGCCCAATTCTAAACATCGCTTCAATAACTTCATCACATGGAATCGTACTTGTTACACCAGCTAATGATAAATCAGCTGCAATCATCGCATTTGAAGCACCTGCTGCGTTACGTTTTACACAAGGGACTTCTACAAGTCCAGCAACAGGATCACATACTAATCCTAACATATTCTTTAGAGCAATTGCCATCGCCGTAGCCGCTTGCTCCGGTGTTCCTCCTGCCATTTCAACAGCTGCTGCCGCTGCCATTCCACTTGCTGAACCAACTTCAGCTTGACATCCTCCAGCTGCACCAGAAATACAAGCATTATTGGCAACAACCATACCAAATGCTCCAGCTGTAAATAGAAATTCAATCATTTCTTCGCGTGTTGGCTGTAACTTTTCTTTAAGTGCAAACAATACTCCTGGTACAGTGCCCGCTGATCCAGCTGTTGGTGTTGCACAAATGATTCCCATCGCTGCATTCACTTCATTTGTCGCAACAGCTTTACTTACCGCATCCAACATCGTATGTCCAGATAAGCCTTTTCCACTCTTCATATACTCTTGTACTTTCACCGCATCTCCGCCAGTTAAACCGGTTGGTGATTTTACACCACGAATACCACGTTCTACTGCTTGTTCCATCACGACTAAGTTTTTTTCCATACCTGCAAGTACTTCTTCACGAGAAATACTTCTCGTTTGCATTTCACATTGAATCATAATTTCTGCAATTTTTACATTCTGTTCTTTAGCTTGTGTCACTAGTTCCGCTGCGTTCCGAAACATGGTGTGTCCCCCCTGCAATTAGTCCATAATAGTTACTTGACAAATATTTGATTGTCCCTTAATTTCCTCAATCACTTCATCTGCTAATAATTCATCTGTTTCAATGACCATAAGTGCTTTTCTTCCCTTTTCCTTACGTGAAACACTCATTGTACTAATATTAATTTCATGCTTGGCAAGTATAGAAGCTACAGATGCAATCGCTCCAAAGCGATCGTTATTGACAATAAGAAGTGCTGGACTTGTTCCTGATAATTGTAAATCAAATCCGTTTAATTCCACCACTTCAATCTTTCCACCACCGATTGAACAAGCAACCACTTCAATCTCCTCTTCTCCTTTATACAAGCGAATTCTCGCTGTATTCGGATGTGGTGCATTCGCTTCTTCTTCAATAAAATTCACTTCAATCCCACGCTCTTTTGCAATTTCTAGCGCACTTGGGATACGTATATCATCTGTTTCAAATCCTAGTATTCCACCAATCAATGCGACATCCGTACCATGACCACGATATGTTTTGGCAAACGAGCCATATAACGAAATCGTAATTTTTTCTGGTTCATGCCGGAAAAGTTGACGAGCAACCTGTCCCATTCTTGCTGCCCCTGCGGTATGTGAACTGGACGGCCCAATCATAACTGGACCGATAATATCAAATACTGAGCGATATTTCATCATGATTCCCCCTAAACCTTTTATCAAAAATTGCTTACTACTATTCTATTAAGCTGCCGATTCTGTTGCCTTCCCTTCCGTACCACGAATTTGCTGTGCTGTACGAATTGGATAGTTTTTGAATAGAAGTGAGCCGATATATCCTGTAAAATACCAGACACCATAATACATAAGAAACATAGCGTCACTTTCATCGGATCATTAAAGCCATACATTGTCATAAGTCTAACAATAAATCCTGGTAGCAATCCAAATTCTAACACAGAAGCCCCTACAAGCATAGCCTAAACAAGTGAGACCCCCATTACTAACGCAACAAGAGTTGCACCAGCTACTCCGCTTAGACTACCTGCTGATTCTCCAACTTCTTTCAAAAACGGTATGTCAATTACATCTCCATCAACATATAGCTGAAATGCTTCAACTAAGAAACTTGCAACAGCGGCACTCGTTAAAGCACCCATTGCTTTCATACCATTTGGTGCTTTGAAACTAAAAAGCTAAAAAAGACTTAATACAAATAATAATAATAATACAGTTCCTTTAATTATCTCCTTGATGCCCTCTCTCTTTTAGTCAATTTCGTTTCGTTACGAAAAATGGCTAAAATGCACGATGCAACTTACGATGAATTGTAATTCGCCCTCATTATAGCTTGTTTTTGATAAAACGCTTACTTTTATTGAATTTTAAAATTTCCGAATTCAATCTCATTTATTCCCCTTGTATTAATAATAAAACAAATTATCTATATAACAGTTTTTCAAGACAAATGATTTTTCGTACTTCTTTCATACCCTTTCAAAAATCTTAAAATTCCTGTATCAGTTCATAAATTTATCAAATTATAACAGTTCTATCTATTTTATAGAGAAAACTTTTTTATAAAAAACAAAACAATGGCAAATCTATATTGCCATTGTTTGTGAAATGTCACCTTTCTACTGGAAAACATTTCAAATCCATCGCTATTTCCGTATTTGCAAACAGCGACTGAGCTTCTTGTAACAATTCCTTATATGCATCTCCTTGATACCGCGAACTAATGTGAGTCAATATCAATCGTTTCACATTCGCTTGTAACGCAATACTTGCTGCCTGTTTCGTTGTCGAGTGAAAATAATCATGCGCCTGGATTTCATCTGCTGCTGCAAACGTCGCTTCATGAACAAGCACATCTGCGTCTTGTGCAAGTTGGCTACTCGCTTCACAATAACGCGTATCTCCTAATATCGTGATAATTCTCCCTTTTTGCGGTGGACCGATAAAGTCTTTCCCGTGTAAGACTCTTCCATCATTTAATTCTACTGTTTCACCATCTTTTAAACGCTTAAAGATTGGTCCTGGTTTTACTCCTGCTTCTAACAATTTATCAACAAGAAGGTGCCCTTGTATATCTTTCTCTACAATGCGATATCCAAAGCATTCAATCCCATGTGATAATCTCTTCGTTTCTACAGAAAATTGAGTGTCTTCAAAAACAATACCTTCCTCCGTAATTTCAACAATTTCAAGTGGATATTTAACATGCGTCGTACTCACTGATAATGCCACTTCAATGAATTGCCTAATTCCTTTTGGGCCATAAACCGTTAATGGCGTTGTTCCACCTTGAAAAGAGCGACTTCCTAATAAACCAGGTAACCCAAAAATATGATCACCATGTAAATGAGTAATAAAAATTTTTTCAATGCGACGCGGACGCACAGATGTATGTAAAATTTGATGTTGCGTTGCTTCACCACAGTCAAATAACCACGTTTCACCACGTTCCTCTAGTAATTGTAAAGCTATTGATGAGACATTTCTTCCTTTTGAAGGAACGCCTGCACCAGTTCCTAAAAATACAAATTCCACTTTGTTTCCTCCAGCTCTTTATATACTCTATCTCTCATCTTACGGAATGTAATTTCAAATGGCAAATCAAATTTCATAAACAACTCATCTAGACAACTATATAACGCGAACGTTATAAATAAAAAAAATAACAAACGTTCGTATTTTGTAGTAAAATGATTATATCAAATAAAAGGGGAGCCTTTAACTATGAAAGAAGTATTTCGTTTACAAACTGATTTTTCATCTTCATTTGATCGCTGGGTAAGTTCTTTCGTTTCTGATCACCCGGCACAATTACAGTGGACGACTTTAAAAGAATTAATCCATGAGTACACAACATTGCACACAAATCAAACGTTACCGAAATATATTTCTTCTTCTATCACATATTATGCACAACGTATTTCAACAACAAACTATTCAGAGATCGTAATTTATGAAAATTCTACCATCTCATAATCTATAAAATGAAACTTTAATGAGTGGCGTTTTACTGTCCGCAAATAGCAACACAAAAATAAAAAGCATCGATTCTCGATGCCTTTTTTATTTCAAAAATATACAAATCTCATTACTTTAACATATACTCTTTAGTTATATCATAGAAGGATATAACATTCTCTTCTGATCCATTTACCAATCGTTTATATACTTTATCAATGGGAAACACTTTCCACTCTCCTACTTGTAAATGTAAAACCTCTTCATTATCAAAGACTGGTTCTTGAAGCCACTCTGCCTCTTGTCCTAAATGCCTTTTTAGAACTTCGCCTAAATAACTCCCCCAAATTAAAGCCATCGAATACATTTGATTTTCTGTCGGTATATCTTCTTCATCCCCAATTGCTTTCTTATCCCGTAAATCGTTCGCATAATAATCTAAAATCTCTTCCAATTCTTTGATATCCTCCTCGGAATAATTAAAAGTTTTGTCAAAGGCTTTTGCATATTCAATAGCCACATTACAAAGTTCTTGTACCCTATAGCTCAGATTACTTTGCTCCATGCCCTTCCCCCCAAACTTATTTGATAAAAATTATATCATCCTATTTCACTATGCATAATAAATGTACAACTGGTCATTTTAAGAACGTAGTATAATGAAGGAGGGTTATCATTGAAAAATGTAAAGATGCTTACAATCTGTTTTTTAGCAGCTATTTCGCTATTTGGATGTGCAGGAAAGCAAAAGGAGAAAGCATTGGATACTCGCGAAAACAATGACGTACGCAATGTTAGATACGAAGGAACCAACACTGACCTTCAAAGGGTACGAAATGATACGAACGGTATCACGAACAATGAAACACGACTACGCGTAGCCAATAAAGCAGCTGACCGGATTGTTGAATTAGCAGAAGTGGACAACGCAACTGTAGTCGTCACAAACAAAAATGCCTATGTTGCAGTCGTTTTACGTGACAACGTAAAAGGTGATGTCACAAAGCAATTAGAGAACAAAATTGCTGACCAAGTAAGAGCTACAGATCCAGATATCCGCAATGTATTTGTATCATCAAATCCTGATTTTGCAGATCGCATGAGAGACTATGCGGACAAAATCAACCAGGGTAAACCAGTATCAGGACTATTTGAAGAATTTACTGAAACCGTTCGAAGAGTATTCCCTAATCCTCGATAATAAATCAAGTAGCCTTAATTGAAGAAGTAGTAAGCCGAATACTTTTGAAATCTAGACTGGCCGCTACTTCATTCAATTAAGAAGCTATTTAAACATAAAAGGTGTCATGATATGAAATTGTCATGACACCTTTTACATAAATTTATTTTCTAATTTCTGCTGAAAAGATTTTTCCTGCTTTCGAAATAACTGACTTCCTCTTTGCAAAATAGGAGCTCCATATTTATCATTGATCTGGTCAATCACAGCTAATATTGGCTCTTCTTTCGCATCTTCTTCAAATGAAAATAAATCCAGTTGCTTGATTGATTCTGTCTTCCACTCTAGTTCAGTAGCTGTAACACCAAGCAACCTAATCGGATCTCCATCCCAATGTTGTTTCCACAAACGTGAAGAAGCTTGAAAGATATCGCTTTCTTCCCAAATTGCATTTTTTAATTGTTTACTCCGTGTTACTGTACGCCGATCATAATATTTAATCGTAATTTGGATGTTATAACTGACAAGCGTACGTTTTTGTAGCCTTTTACTAACTGATTTCGCTAAGCACTCTAACATATCAAGCAATTCCTTCTCTTCATCCATATCCTTTGAAAATGTCTTTGAATTCCCAACACTTTTATGTTGTCCCATTTGATTTGGATCAACTTCTCTATCATCCATACCTTTTGCCCTTTTTTGTAAATCCACACCATGCTTTCCTATTTTGGCGCGAATGACATGTTCTTCCTCATGTGCTAACTGTTCAATTGTATATATATGGATCTCTTTCAATTTCTCTGCTGTTTTCTCACCAATTCCATGCATCGCTTCAACAGGAAGCGGCCACAGTAACTCCTGAATATCTCGTTTACGAAACACAGTAATACCGAGCGGCTTTTCCATGTCCGACGCAGTCTTTGCAAGAAAAAGGTTTGGGGCAATCCCAATGCTACATGGCAAATGCAACTCCGTTAATAACGCCTGTTGAATCATTCGAGCGATATCAATGGGGGAACCTAATCCATAACAATCTGTTATATCTAAGTATCCTTCATCTATAGAAACAGGCTGTATCTTCTCAGTAAAACGTGACAGAATTTGAAACATTTCAAATGATGCCTCACGATATAATTTAAAATTTGGATGCTTTACAATTAAATCTGGACATAATCGTTTTGCTTCCCAAAGAGGCATTGTTGTTCGTATTCCGTATTCTCTCGCTTCATAACTACATGTTATAATAATTCCTTTTCGCTCTTTTTCATTTCCGGCAATTGCTAGTGGCTTACCTTCTAACGATGGGTCATGCGCAATTTCAACTGATGCAAAAAAACAATTCATATCAACGTGTAAGATGACACGACCGTTTTTGGGATACATTTCTCTCATGTTTTCCACCCCCTAAAGAACATTCGTTCCTAATTTTATTATATCAAATTCCATGAAAACAGTGGAGCTTCTCCAACTACAAAAGCACGTTCGTTCCCATTCATATTTTTGATATACTTATATTAAATATGAATATTTTTTCACAAGAAGTGGCGTACATTACAAACTCAATTACACATTCCTTGTTATTATATTAATTATTGCTATTAACTATTTACTACTGCAAATTTTCAATTTTTATATTACCTTTGCACTTTTCCCTCGCGCAGTAGGTGTAGTAACAAAGTATATACTCCCATGGATTTTTTCTATTGGCTCATTCGCCTTGTAAAAGCGATTAAATCTAAATGAAAAGGGCGTGTAAACCTATTGTGGTTTACACGCCCTTTTTTCTTATGCTTACAATTATTTCGCTACTTCTTCAATAATTGCCACAACTAATTCAGCTGTTTTTGCTAATTCTTCAACAGGAATTTTCTCGTTTGTTGTATGAATTTCTTCATAACCAACTGCTAAGTTTACTGTTGGAATACCATGTCCAGCAATTACGTTTGCATCACTTCCGCCACCGCTTTGGTGAAGAGAAGGCGTACGACCAATTTTTTCAGCAGCACGTTTTGCAACTTCTACAACATGATCGCCATCGGCAAATTTAAATCCAGGGTACATAACTTTTACTTCAACATCCGCTTGACCGCCCATTTCTTTTGCAGTTGTTTCAAATGCTTCTTTCATTTTTGCAACTTGTTCTTGCATTTTTTCATCTACTAAAGAGCGAGCCTCTGCAAAGATTTGTACATGATCACAAACAATATTTGTTTGTGTGCCACCTTCAAAGCGACCGATATTTGCAGTTGTTTCCGAATCAATACGACCTAGTGGCATTTTTGCAATTGCTTTTGCTGCAATCGTAATTGCAGATACACCTTTTTCTGGTGCTACGCCAGCGTGAGCTGTTTTCCCACGAATAATCGCATTTACTTTTGCTTGTGTTGGTGCTGCAACTACGATTTCGCCAACTTTTCCATCGCTATCTAATGCATAACCATATTTTGCTGTAATACGGTCACGGTCCAATGCTTTCGCACCAACAAGACCAGATTCTTCACCAACTGTAATAATAAATTCAATTTTCCCATGGGAAATATTTTTTTCTTTTAAAACACGAATTGCCTCGAACATAGAAGCTAATCCCGCCTTATCATCTGATCCTAAAATTGTAGTACCATCTGATACGATATAACCATCTTTAATAGAAGGCTTAATTCCTTTACCAGGAACTACTGTATCCATATGAGAAGTGAAGTAAATTGTATCTACTCCTTCTTTCGTCGCTGGTAAAGTACAAATTAAATTTCCAGCTCCATGTCCAGTCACACCCATTGTGTCATCTTCAAATACTTCAACACCTAAAGCAGTAAATTTTTTTGTTAACACTTTACAAATTTCTGCTTCATATTTTGTTTCAGAATCTACTTGAACAAGTTCCATAAATTCATTTACTAAACGTTCTTGATTAATCATGAGAATGCGCCTCCTGCATTGCATTATGTATGTAACAAGGTTAATTATAACAGAATTTCGCAAAAGTTTCGAAAGACACGAAAAAAATAGATGGTTCACACATCTAGATAACCATCTATTCTACTCATTTAACAATACCCAGCGCATATGATCTTCCCACACCCCATTCACCATTAACATTTTCCGCGACACTCCTTCATATTGAAAACCAATCTTCGTTACAACTTGAATAGATGCTAAATTACGCGGCATAATCGGGGCTTCAATACGGTGTAAGTGAAATTCTTGAAAAGCAACATCAATTGCTTTTCTAAGCGCTTCTGTTGTATATCCTTTATTCAATTCATCTTTATCTAACTTATAGCCTAGAACGCAAGATTGATAAATCCCTCTCACAATTAAATTGAAAGAAATACATCCTATAATATTCGTATTATCTCCATTCTTAAAAATCCATAATCGAATCGTTTTTCCTTCATTAAACTCTTTTTTATCTTTTTGCAATCGTTTTTTTTGATAGTCTAGTGTAAAAAAATCATCTGGTCGATATTCTTCCCACGCCTTTAAAAACTCACGATTTTTGTCGTAATATTGAAGAACTTGCTCTGCATACGACTCATCGATTTCTCTTAATTGTAAACGTTCTGTTTCATATATTTTCATCATCGTATCTCCATTCTTCATCTAGTAAAACTTTTTAAAGGCACCGAAAAACCTTGTGTCCCATCCTTCTATATTCTCTATGTATTCTATATTTTCCTGTTATATTTTAGATACACTTCTCGAATTTTGTCTTCTTTATACTCTTGTCCATGTTTTCATTTCTCGATACAATAAAATTGTAATGATTGCAAGGAGGACCAGTATGAATAAAAAAGCACAAAAAATTATGATATACGTTATGCTAATTTCAATGCTTGTAACAACATTACTCACTGGAGCTAGTATGTTTTGGTAAAGAGGGCGATGTATTTCGTCCTTTTTTTACACAAACAGGCTGCTTATTCTTCTAGATAGAAAATAAGCAGCCTGTTCAATCACAATGATTTTAATGAATAATATTTATTTCATGATTAGCACAATCGCGACAATACTGAATGAAAAGGCCATCACAAGTGCCATAACAAAACTCGTATAATGTTTCTGCTGAAACGCTCCAATTACAAATGTCAAATTAAGGAACACCATAAAAACAATAGATACAAGAAAAGAACATACATTAAAAGTTGCCAATATGAAAGTAACAACGAATAGAAAGCCAATAAAAAATTGCATATAGGAAAGCTTTGGATTCAAATACATACAAGCAACTCCTTTTCCTATTATCTTTGTATATTCTCATTAACTCATGGTTATGTACACATGTCAAGACAACCTAGTCAGAAAGAAAAAGCCAACTTGTATGGTTGACCTTTTCATAAGCAATAGCCCCTTTTTCTTTTGCGAGCTTCTGAAACGGCTTATTCGTTTTTACAATCCACACCTTTGTTCCAATCGGAATACGATCAAATAAATATTCCACATCTTGTTTCTTCATCCTTATACATCCTTGTGAAATATATTTCCCGATTGAACTTGGCTGATTTGTACCGTGAATACCATATTTACTCCCATCAGTACCTCGTGCATTAAACCCCATCCACCTAGACCCAAGTGGATTTTGGGGTGAACCACCAGGGATATCCTTCGCAATATAATAAGGATTTTTTGCCTTCATTACAATATCAAAAGTCCCCTCTGGTGTTAACTCGTTTGTTTTTCCAGTCGCTACAGGAAAAACTTTTTGAATTTTACCATCATCAATATAAGCAAGCTTATTCGTCTGCTTATTTACAATAATAAATGGATCTCCAGCACGCGGATTATCTCCAAGAGGCCAAATTGGTGAAAGAGAAAAACATAGTAGCAAGGATAGAAAATACGGCATGATTCATTCCTTCCCTCTATATAAGTTCTTTCACATTATCCTTCCCTTTAAACCTACTTTTAATGAGTAAATATTGCTCCATTTCATAAACAAGTTGAACAAGCTTCGCACGCATTTCAAATTCTTCACGGGTCTCAGGAAGTGGCATTTCCCTAAAAATCTCTCGCATTTCTTGTAATTGTCTAAGTGAAATAAGCCCCGTACTTTCAGGACGAATTGAGTTCCCAACGTTTTCAATCATTTCCGCAATCATATCTGATTGTTCATATGACCACGATAATGAGGCTGCAAGTGGCATAATCCGCTCCAAAATTTCAAATTGCTGCATACGCATATCAAAATATCGATAATAATAATCATCTTCTCGCATAAATTGATTTTCAAGCTTTTTGAAAGACAGCTCTTTTGCTTGCTTCAAAATGTTCTCTGTTTCAATTAATTCTTTTCCAGACCATGCGCTATCCCGATTTCGTAAATATACAGCCATCTCAAATAAAATCGTTTTAAAATTCCATTCTACTTTTTCTTGATAGCCTTTTAATTTTTTTTCTGCACTTGGCATATACATATTTACTAACAAAGCCACACTAATCCCAATTGTTAAAACAGCTACTTCATTCCCAATCGCTGCCCATGTGATATGTTTTAATGAATATAAATGCATAACAATAACTGAACTTGTAACAATTCCTTCTTGAATCTTAAACATAACAGCTGTCGGAATAAAAGTAAGAAGTAACAAACTAATTGCAAGCGGCGTATAACCGATTGTTTCAAAAATACAAAATGAGAATGCCATTGATAACAAACAGGCCAAAAATCGATGTAAAGAGACTTGAAGTGATTTCCACTTCGTATTTTGTACACACAAAATAACCAAAATCCCCGCAGAACTATAAAATTCCAGCCCGAATAGCTGGGCAATAAAAACTGCTACACCTGTTCCAACTGCTGTTTTCACTGTACGATATCCAATTCTAAACATATCATTGCTCCTATACATTCATTCTAATTTCCCAGCATATAAGTCACGGCTATGAAAATAAAAAGGTCTCTCCACTCATTTTCTCCCTTTGTTTTCACGTGGCATGGGGATAAAAAAGCAATGACCGATTCTATGCAAGGGCTGACGCTCTCTTCTCCCTAAAAGAAAAGGTTTTATATTGTTTTTTCAATCTGTATTTATATATATGTATACAGGTAGTTACAGTAAGTATAAAAAAAGGATGACAAACTGTCATCCTTTTCTCCTTATTATTCACGTAACTTTTACATGTTACAATATTTTTTGTAAAAATTCTTGCGCCCGCTTGCTCTTTGGCTCTGTAAAAAACTGTTCTGGGTGTGTATCTTCAACAAGTTTACCACCATCTAAAAAGAGCACACGATCAGCTACTTCTTTCGCAAAACCCATCTCATGTGTCACAATTGCCATCGTCATTCCAGTAGTCACTAAAGATTTCATTACTTCTAATACTTCCTTTACCATTTCAGGATCAAGTGCAGATGTTGGTTCATCAAATAGCATAACTTCTGGCTCCATTGCCAAAGCTCTGGCAATTGCAACACGCTGCTTTTGTCCGCCTGAAAGACGATTTGGATACGCGTCCTTTTTATCGAGCAGCCCTACTTTTTCAAGAAGCTCCTTTGCCTTTTTCTCCGCTTCCTGTTTTGTCACTCCTTTTACATTTACTGGTGCATACGTAATATTTTCTAATACAGTCATATGAGGGAATAAGTGAAAATGTTGAAACACCATACCAACATTTTCGCGAACATGCATAATATTCGTTTTTGGGTTAGTCACTTCGGCATTACCAATCCAAATGTTACCACTTGTAGGTGTTTCTAGTATGTTCATACAACGTAAAAATGTTGATTTCCCCGATCCAGACGGTCCAACAATCGCAACAACTTCGCCTTTTTCAATTGTTGTTGTAATGCCTTTTAATACTTCATTTTGTCCAAATGATTTATGAAGGTTTTCAACTTTAATCACTTTTCTTCATTCTCCCTTCAATTGCTTTCCCAACAAACGTAAGAATAATTACTAAAATATAGTAAACAAGTCCGACAAATAATAGCGGTTCAAGATATTTAAACGTTTCACCACCTACAATATAAGCACGGCGCATTAAATCTGTAGCACCAATTACCGTTACTACTGCTGACTCTTTTGTAAGTGTTGCAAACTCATTCACAAGCGCTGGTAATATATTTTTTAATGCTTGTGGCAAAATAATATTTCTCATCATTTTTCCATACGGAACACCTAATGCCATCGCAGCTTCTGTCTGTCCTTTATCAACTGCTTGAATACCTGCACGAATTATCTCTGACATATATGCACCTGAATTTAAACTAAATGCAAGTACTGCTGCTAAAAATGCAGGTATATCATATCCAATCATTTGCGGGACACCGAAATAAATAATCATTAATTGCAAGACGAGCGGTGTACCACGAAATATCGATGTATATAAATCAGCGGCGATATTTAATACTCTTATTCTAGCAATTTTGCAAAGTGCTAATAGCGTTCCGAGCATAAAACCAGCTATAGCAGATACTGCTACAATTTTCAGTGTAACTTCTAGACCCTTTAATATATATGGTATCGACGGAGTAATTGCCGAAAAATCTAAGTTCATCTTTTGTCATTCCTCTCACAGAAAATAGAAAGGCAGCTTACTTTCCGCTGCCAAACCATTTCTTCACTAATTTATCCATTTCACCATTCTCTTGCATTTTCTTAATTACTTTATTAAATTCTGCTGTTTTATCACTATTCTTCGGAAGGGCAATTGCTGCTCCTACTTCTTCTGGAGCTTCCTTGATTTCAATTCCTTGTAAATCTTTTATTTTGTCTAAATAATTTTTAGCAACTGTATCTTCTATAATGGCAGCGTCAAAGCGTCCAGCCTGAATTTCTTGTACAATTTCTGGTATACGGTCACGACCTTCCGCCTGGAAGTTCACTTGTTTTTTGAAGTCGTTTGCTTTTTCTTCTTGAATAGAACCTGTTTGTACTCCTACTTTTTTATCTTTTAAATCTTGTAATGATTTAATACCAGAATCCTTTTTCGAAACGATCATGTTTTTAGCAACAAAATATATATCTGTAAAATCGGCATTCTTCTTACGATCTGGATTTGGTGTCATACCTGCCATAACAAAATCAACTTTTCCTGAGCTAAGAGATGCTAGCAATCCTCCAAAATCCATATCCTTTATTTTCACTTCATAACCAAGTTCTTTTCCAATATATTTTGCAATATCTACATCAAAACCGATAATTTCATCACTCTTGGAAGCTTCTACATATTCATAAGGTTTATAGTCTGCTGAAGTTCCCATAATAAGTACTTTCTTATTTTCATTCGCTTCTTTTGTTTCTCCCTTACTACAAGCACTAAACATACTTACGATTAAAATAAGTGCAAATGAAATTGATAATAACTTCTTCATGTTTCTTCCCCCTAATAATGTATATTTAAAAGTTTTATAGAATTTTTATTAGATGCTTGTATTGTATCAGCGTTTTTATTTTTATGCAATAATTAAAATAAAAATAAATAATGTTTTTAATTATAATCAATATCCAATATGTTTTTTATGTATATTTTTTTGCATAATACATGTTTTTTATGTATATTCTCTTTCATGATATGCAACTAAGAATAAAGAAATTCAAATTCTATTAATCATTAAAGTGAGATTTTTCTACATATCCTTTCAATATGTGAAACTTCTAGCAAAAAGGAAATTTTTCTACTCCCCATCTTCCTCGTTTCACTCTAATTAGCAAGATACAAAAAAAACGGTACAAACACATAAGTGTCTGTACCGTTTTTTCATTCTATTAAATCTCTTCACAATTCTCTTCAAAATACGATTGTAATTTTGCAATAACTTGCATTGGATCGTGACCTTCAATTTCATGGCGTTCAACCATCGTTACAATCTTTCCATCTTTTAATAATGCGAAAGACGGAGAAGATGGTGGATATCCTTCAAAATATTCACGTGCACGTGCTGTTGCCTCTTTGTCCTGACCTGCAAATACTGTTACAAGTTGATTTGGACGTTTATCATAGTGTACGGAATGTGCAGCAGCAGGGCGAGCAATACCACCTGCACAACCACATACTGAGTTTATCATTACAAGCGTTGTGCCCTCTTTTTTGAACGCTTCATCGACCGCTTCTGTTGTTGTTAATTCTGTATATCCAGCGGAAACAATTTCCTCACGCGCTTGACGGACAACATCATTCATAAAAAAGTTAAAGTTAATCAATGTTTTCCCTCCTCTAGATCTATCTATTTGTATCTTACCAGTTACTGTTTCAGAAGTACAAGTAAACTTACTTTTGTGTATAAATAAAACGTCTTAGAACAAGTGTCCTAAGACGTTTCTCTTAATGTCCACGATGCTTTTGTTTTGCTTTTTGCACTTTGATAAGACGTTTTTTCTGCTTTTCTGCTTCACGCTGTTCCTTAGATTGCACTCTTTTTTCCTGCTTATGCAATTCATAAGATAAACTAATTGCTTCTTGTGCTTTCGTAAAGCGCTTTGTATGCATTTCTTTCGCAGCTTCTCTTATGATACGCTTTATATTTTTTGGACGCTGTTTCTCTTTCACTTTAACACCACATCTGGCAAAGTGATTAAAATACTTTAGCATCATACCATTTACAAACAAAAGTATCTCTTCATCTGATGGCTCAGCACCAAAAATATACCTCGCTGCATACAAAGTTCCTTTATGTGTGTTCTCAATCATTCCTACAAAAAACTGACCATCGTGATATACTGTCAAATCCATTCGACAGCCCCTCCTTAGAAAAAATTAGAAATACTGGACATCCCGGAGGGGAAGGTTACTGACATACTAGTATGCGCCTGGACTACCAACCAGAACTGTGTTTTTGCATTTCTATATCCATTATACATCATTTTTACTTCATTTAACTCTTTTTCCTATATTTTCATATACTTCAATCATTTTTTTATGCGAACCTACAATATAATCTGGTAATCCTGTAATTGGAAAGAATTTAAGTTGAACTGCTTCCTCTTTATTGACAGATAGCAACCCTTCATATTCATTTGTATAATAAGCCGTCGTTACGGATTGAAATTCATCACCATTCGCTAATTTTATAAAGTAATTCGCTCCAGAGAACACATTAATGAGCTTTAAATTTTTTACATGAATCCCTGCTTCTTCATATACTTCACGGCAAGCTGTTTCTTCTGGTGATTCTCCAAGTTCCATCAAACCGCCAAGTAATCCCCATTTTCCGTACGGTTCTGTTCGTTGTTGTAGCAAAACATGTCCATCTTCATTCAATACGAGAACAACAGCACCAACTAAAATTAAAGGGCGATGACCAACTACTTTCCGTAATTCTTCTACATATCCCATCGAAACAAACCCTTCTTTTTCTATTTCGTTGTCCACACTATTGTATCATATGCAAGAAATGGTAAAATGCCATATTTTTTACTTTTTTATAAAGTAAAACTTTAATCAGTGGAGTTTTTCTCCCTCCCCAGTGATAATTCATTTTCATCAATTAGGCTTTTACGAGCAGCACATTCCCCCACCTAACTTTTTTTCTTTCCTTGCATTTTAATCTTGAACGCTAGACAAAATATTGATTTGTGCATTTTCATCTATAGTTGCTAATTGAATCAATTCAATTGATACTTTTTTTGATAATTCCTCCTTTGCCCATCTTTCCGTTTTCCCCAATAAAGTGAGCACATCCTTTTGAATTTTCCCGTCTTTTACAAGAATAAATGAAATAGGTGATTTTTTACCAGCTACTTTCATATCCTGCCGAGATACCGTTTCATATTCTGGATACTGAAATACCGAAACAACACCACTTGCTTCCCATAATGCTAATCTTATCGTTTTAATATCACTAGCACTTTGTAAGCGTAATTCAGAGAATAAATACTCTACTGTAATTCTTGCTTTTTTCAAATTATTAAAATCAATTGACCCATTATGTATAAGTATAATGGGCGATGGTTCTAAAAAGCGTCTCCATCGATCCCATTTCAACGCTAAAATCGAACTGACAATATAAAGAACAATGAGCATACATGTTGTAATCATCGATCCGAGTAAACCGACTCTTTCATCGGATAGTGCGTTAGAGAGATTCCCTTCCAACAATAGCACTAATACGACATCCAAAAAACGAAGCTGTGCAATGGAGCGTTGTCCCATTGCTTTAGCAACAAAAATTAAAAAAATATACGCTATGATAGCTCGAATCATCCATTCTATATAAGAAAGATGATGTGCCCCATTCAAAATATGCATATGCATGAATTTGCACTCCTTAATCATCACAAACTTTCACACTCCCTTTAGTTTGTGATGATTAAGAGCATCTATACAAAAAAGACCGATTCGCATGAAAACGAATCAGCCTTTTTACATAAAAATTAACTAACTGAAAACATATACTTTTTATAAGTTTTCCGCACCGATAAAACGAGCCCCATCATCATCATATTCGAGAATAAGGAACTTCCTCCATATGATAAAAACGGAAGCGCAATTCCTTTTACCGGCATTAATCCAACGATCATACCAACATTTTGGAAGATTTGTAGTGTTAAAACACCAATTATTCCTGCACATAATAATGTACCGAACAAATTATCTGCTGAATACCCAATTATAATTGTTCGATATAAAAGAAGAAGGAACATAAATACAATAAAAGCTGCAATTAAAAATCCACCTTCTTCAGCAATTGTAGCAAAAATGAAATCGGTATGCTTTTCGGGAATGTAGACACTTCCATATCCAAATCCTTTTCCATCCATTCCTCCACTACCCACCGCTAAAATTGATTGTTGTGTTTGATAACCTTGATCTGCGTGCTCAAATGGATCTAGCCATCCCAAAATTCGTGACTGTTGATGTGGCTTTAGTAAAGCAACCAATTTGTTGAAAAAAATATCTGGGTATTTCAAAAATATAAATACTAATGTGGACAATATGGTCAGTGGAATAACTGTACATATTGCAATTAACTTCTTTTGAATACCTGACATAAACAAAATACATGCGATCCCTGCAGCATATAGGAAAACCATCCCTGTATCAGGCTGACTATATACAATTAAAGCAGGTGGAATCGATACTAAAATAATCTTACCTACTAATATTAAATCCGTTTGAAAAGTTCGTACCATATATTTCGCATTATGCTTCACCGCTAAACTGGCAACTAAAATAAGCAACGCAATTTTGAAAAACTCTGATGGCTGAATTGCCCCAAGGACAGGGACACGAAACCATCTTTTTGCACCTAATATTTCAGGTGTTAAACCTTTAAATGGTGAAATCTTAAGTATGATAATAGAAGCAAATCCAACAATATACAATGGCCACGCTAATTTTTGCAACTGATCTAAATCAATACTTGCAACAAGTAGTAATAACACAATACCTATTATATAGTTAATCCCTTGTTTCATTGCAAAGTTCGCATCTCCATATTGCCCTGTTTGTTGACTGCTATATATGGCAGCTATACTTGTAATGCATAAGACACACAAAATTAAAATTAATTTTACATCTAAACTTTTTAGAAACTCGGTACTTCTCTTCATGACACCCTCCTGAAACATTGTTAAGGCAAAATAAAAAATCAGGAGTCAATACGCTTCATGTTTTGACGGCTGATTGCACATTAATCTATAAAATACTTATATAGAATAACTTTCTTTTTCAAACAATACAATATATTATACTACAGTTTCGTCAGTAAGATTTGCCAAAAAAGGATTCTTTTTTTATTGTATATCTATATACTGAATATCAGCAATGTATTTTCATAAATTTATAATACATTGTTATTCATTGTCAGATTAATGGAAGGCATATTTTATTGTGGAATACAAAGTGAAGAAGTATATCTTTTCTAAAGCAAAAAGCTCGCAGACGCGAGCTTTTTATTAATATACAGATGTATTATCCGCTGATACATTTTCAAGAATTTCTTTTACACGTCCTAAGAATTTACCACAAATCAAACCATCAAGTACGCGGTGATCAAGTGATAGACATAAGTTAACCATGTCACGTGCACCAAACATGCCATTATCCATAATTACTGGACGTTTTACAATAGATTCTACTTGTAAAATCGCAGCTTGTGGATAATTAATAATTCCCATGGACTGAACAGATCCAAATGATCCTGTGTTATTAATTGTAAATGTACCGCCTTGCATTTCGTCTGCTTTCAATGATTTTGTACGGACTTTTCCTGCAAGTTCTGTAATTTCACGAGCAATGCCTTTAATTGTTTTCTCATCTGCTTGTTTAATAACAGGTACAAATAACTCATCTTCTGTTGCAACTGCGATAGAAAGGTTAATATCCTTCTTCTGAACGATTTTATCGCCAGCCCACATTGAATTAATTTGCGGGTACTCTTTCAATGCTTGTGCAACTGCTTTTACAAAGAATGCAAAGAATGTTAAATTGAAACCTTCGCGCTTTTTGAATTCGCCTTTGATTGAATTACGGTATGATACAAGATTTGTTACATCTACTTCAATCATCATCCATGCGTGCGGTGCTTCATGTTTGCTACGCAGCATATTCGCAGCAATTGCTTTACGCACACCTGTTACCGGAATTTCGATATCTCCAGGTACTGTCGGTACAGATACTGGTTTTGCCGCTTCTGCTTTTGGTGCTGGCGTAGCTGATTTTGGTGCCTCCTGTAGTTTTGGTACAGAGACAGGTGCCTCTTCTTTGTTTGCCCCAACTACCGGGATGTTACCAGATTCAACTAGCTTTAAAATATCTTTACGTGTGATACGGCCATTTGCCCCCGTACCTTCCACTGCATCTAAATCAAGATTATGTTCACCTGCAAGTTTTAATACAGCTGGTGAGAAACGTGGTTTGCCATCAGTTGGTTGCTTCATTTTTGGTGCTTTTCCAGATGAAGCTACTTCTACTTTTGGTTCCTCTTTTGTTTTCTCTTCTACAGTCGTGGCAGCTACTTCATCTGCTCCTTCTACTTGAATTACACAAACAACTTCACCTACAGCCAGTGTATCACCTTCACCAGCGATTAACTCTTTCACAATTCCAGTGAAAGAAGATGGCACTTCTGCATTTACTTTATCTGTCATTACTTCTGCAAGCGGATCATATTTATTTACATGATCGCCAACATTTACGAGCCATTTACTAATTGTACCTTCTGTTACACTTTCCCCAAGCTGAGGCATTGTAATATTTTCTACAGCCATGTATAGTCCCCCCGATTAAAATTCCGCAAGTTCACGCATTGCTTTTTCAACTTTATCTGGATTTACCATAAAGAATTTTTCCATTGTTGGTGCATATGGCATTGCTGGAACGTCTGGACCTGCAAGACGTGCAAGTGGTGCATCTAAATCGAATAAGCAATTTTCTGCAATAATTGCTGCTACTTCACTTATGATGCTTCCTTCTTTATTATCTTCCGTTACAAGAAGAACTTTACCAGTTTTTGAAGCTGCTTCAATAATCGCTTCTTTATCTAATGGATACACAGTACGTAAATCAAGAATGTGAGCAGAAATGCCATCTTTCGCTAATTTTTCAGCAGCTTGAAGAGCAAAGTGAACACATAATCCATATGTGATGACCGTAATATCATCACCTTCACGTTTTACATCTGCCTTTCCGATTGGTAATACATAATCGTCCTCTGGTACTTCGCCTTTAATTAAACGATATGCACGTTTATGTTCAAAGAATAGTACTGGATCTTCATCACGAATTGCTGCTTTTAATAATCCTTTTGCATCATATGGTGTAGAAGGAATGACAATTTTTAAACCTGGTTGATTTGCGAACATTGCTTCTACAGACTGCGAATGATATAACGCACCATGAACACCGCCACCAAATGGTGCACGTATAGTAACTGGACAAGTCCAGTCGTTATTAGAACGGTAACGAATTTTCGCTGCCTCAGAAACAATTTGGTTTACTGCCGGCATAATGAAATCAGCAAATTGCATTTCAGCAATTGGACGCATTCCGTACATTGCCGCACCAATTGCTACCCCAGCAATTGCAGATTCTGCAAGCGGTGTATCAAGGGCACGATCTTCACCAAATTGATCATACAATCCAGTTGTCGCTTTAAATACACCACCTTTTTTACCAACGTCTTCTCCTAATACAAATACTTTCTCATCGCGTTCCATTTCCTCGCGCATCGCTAATGTAATCGCGTCAATATAAGACATTACAGCCATGAAACGTTCCCCCCTATTCTGCGTATACGTGCTTCAATGCGTCTTCAGGTGCTGCATACGGAGCATTTTCTGCATATTCTGTAGCTTCGTTTACGATATGCATAATTTCATCTAACAGTTGTTTTTCAGATTCCTCTGTTAACACGCCAACTTCCTTTAAATAAGCAGCAAATGTAAAGATTGAATCTTTTTTCTTTGCCTCTTCTACTTCTTCTTTATCACGATATACACGATCATCGTCATCACTAGAGTGTGCTGTCAAACGATATGATACCGTTTCAATTAAAGTTGGACCTTCACCTCTGCGGCCACGATCAGCTGCTTCTTTTACAGCTTTATATACTGCAAGTGGATCATTTCCGTCTACTGTATATCCTGGCATACCATAACCAATCGCACGATCTGATACATTCTTACATGCTAATTGCTTTTCAACAGGAATAGAAATTGCATATTTGTTATTCTCACACATGAAAATAACAGGCAATTTGTGTACACCAGCAAAGTTTGCACCTTCGTGGAAGTCACCCTGGTTAGAAGAACCTTCACCAAATGTTACAAACGTTACTAAATCTTTCTTCTCCATCTTACCAGCTAAAGCAATACCAACTGCATGCGGTACTTGCGTTGTAACTGGAGACGATCCTGTCACAATACGGTTTTTCTTTTGACCGAAGTGACCAGGCATTTGACGGCCACCAGAGTTTGGGTCTCCTGCTTTTGCAAAGCCAGATAACATAAGCTCTTTTGCTGTCATACCAAATGCTAGTACTACACCCATATCACGATAATATGGCAATGCATAATCTTTTTCGCGATCAAGTGCAAATGCTGCACCTACTTGCGCAGCTTCCTGTCCTTGACAAGAAATTACGAATGGAATTTTCCCTGCACGGTTTAATAACCACATACGTTCGTCAATTTTACGTGCAAGTAACATCGTACGATACATTTCTAATACTTGCTCATCACTTAAGCCAAGTTCTTCATGGCGCTTTTCTTTTACTTCTGCCATTTTTATAACCTCCTAAATCCACATTTTTATGCGTGTAACGCTTTTCCATCTACTGCTAACGCAGCTTCACCAATCGCTTCTGATAATGATGGATGCGGATGAATTGTATGTGCCACTTCCCAAGGTGTTGCATCAAGCACTCTTGCAAGACCTGCTTCAGAAATCATATCCGTTACATGTGGACCAATCATATGAACACCAAGAATATCATTTGTTTCTTCATCAACTACAAGTTTGACAAAGCCATCTGATTCGCCGTATACAAGCGCTTTTCCTATTGCACGGAATGAGAATTTACCTACTTTTAATTTATAACCTTTTTCTTTTGCTTCTTGTTCCGTTAAACCAACAGAAGCTACTTCTGGACTACTGTATACACATTTCGATACCATAGAGTAATCGATTGGCATAACTTCTTTACCAGCTATATGTTCTACAGCAACAATACCTTCATGAGAAGCAACGTGTGCAAGCTGTAAGCCGCCGATTACATCACCAATTGCATAAATATGTGATTCTTTCGTTTGATAAAATTCATTTGTTTGAATGTATCCTTTTTCTACGACAATTTCTGTATTCTCTAAACCGATATTTTGTGTATTCGCTTGTCTTCCTACAGATACAAGCATTTTTTCTGCCTTGAATTCTTTATTTTCACCATTGTGTTCTGCTTGAATTGCTACTCCATTATCTTTTACCAATGTTTCTGGTAATACTTTTGCACCCGTCACTACTTTAATACCTTTTTTCTTGAATAGACGTTGCATTTCTTTAGAAACATCTTGATCCTCAAGCGGCAGGACATGTTTTGCATATTCTAAAACAGTAACTTCTACACCGAAGTCAGCAAGCATAGATGCCCATTCAATCCCGATTACACCGCCGCCCACAATAATAATGGACTTCGGAAGTGTTTCCATTTTTAAAGCATGATCTGATGACATTACATATTCTCCATCTAATTCTAAACCTGGTAATGAATTTGGACGAGATCCTGTTGCAATCAGAACATTTTTTGGAATAAGCATTTCATTCTCTTCACCACTTGCAAGTTCAACCGAAATGGTTCCTGGCATTGGAGAGAAGATAGAAGGTCCAAGGATTCGGCCGATACCTTCAAACACATCAATTTTACCTTGCTTCATTAAATGTTGAACGCCTTTATGAAGCTGCGTTACAATTTTTTCTTTACGCTCTTGCACTTTTGCAAAGTTTAATTCTACATTGCTCGTTACAACGCCAAACTCTTCACTCTTTTTCGTAGTTGCATATACTTCAGCACTGCGTAGCAATGCTTTACTAGGGATACACCCTTTGTGTAAGCAAGTTCCGCCAAGATTATCTTTTTCAACAAGCGCTGTTTTTAGCCCTAATTGTGATGCACGAATGGCAGCAACATATCCACCAGTACCGCCGCCAACGATGACTAAATCATATTCTTTTGCCATTATCTCAACCCCTAGCTACCGTTTCTTTTTCTCGTACAACATACTCTTTTGGAGCTTCTTCCTCACGTAACACACGAAGCGCTCCTTCTGCTAATGCTTGTAATTCATCTTCTCCAGGATGTACAATGACATCGGCAATCCAATGAACACGCTCTTTAATTTCATCAACAAGGATTTTACTATATGCAAGTCCACCTGTTAAAACAATTGCATCGACTTTCCCATGAAGAACGGCACTTGCCCCACCAATTTCTTTTGCAACTTGGTACGCCATTGCTTTATAAATAAGTGTTGCCTCAGGATCACCTTTCTCAACCATGTTTTCAACCTTAATTGCATCATTTGTGCCAATGAGACTCACTAACCCGCCTTGTCCAACAATCTTTTTCATCATTTCATCGCGGTAATACTCACCAGAGAAACACATTTCAACTAACTGTCCAACTGGTACTGTTCCAGCACGTTCTGGACTAAATGGCCCTTCTCCGTTTAAGCCATTATTTACATCGATAACTTTTCCATTTTTATGAGCACCAACTGTAATCCCACCGCCCATATGAGCAATTAATAGGTTTAAGTCTTCATATTTACGATCAAGCTCTACTGCAACCTTACGAGCTACCGCTTTTTGATTTAACGCATGAAAAATACTTTTCCGCTCCATGCCAGCTATTCCACTAATGCGTGCAATCGGTGCCATTTCATCAACAACAACTGGATCAACGATGAATGCCGGAATATTTAATCCAGAAGCGATTTCATATGCTAAAATCCCTCCAAGATTTGATGCATGATGACCGCTATATCCACTTTTCAAATCTTCTAACATCGATTCATTTACTGTATACGTACCACCTTCAATCGGACGAAGTAATCCCCCGCGGCCACAAACAGCGTTTAATTTCGAAATATTAATACCATGAGAATGAAGAACTTCTAAAATGGTTTCTTTTCGGAATTCATATTGATCAATAATTCGTTTATATTTCCCAATTTTATCTACATCATGACGAATCGTTTCTTCTAGAACAGGTCTTTCATTATCAAAAACACCTATTTTTGTTGATGTACTACCCGGATTAATAACAAGGATTCGATTTAAAGACAATGTTGCTACCTCCACCTTTAAATTCAAAAGGCAGTGGAAACCTCATAAGAGGTAACCACAGCTTTTGTAAAATTTATATATGATAGATTAGCGACGGCTAATAATGTCATGGCCGTTGCGTAAGAATGTACTACGTGTATTTTTTAAACTTGCAATACGCTCTTCAGCTAGACGATCTGCTGCAAGATAAGTTGGTACACCATCACGTTTTGAAATTTCAATTACTTTTGCAATTGTGTCATAAATAGATTCTACGCGTTTTAATGCACGTTCTCTATTGTATCCATATAACTCATCCGCTACGTTAATTACGCCGCCCGCATTAATTACATAATCCGGTGCATATACAATTCCCATTTCATGAATCGTATCGCCATGACGATCTTCTTTTAATTGGTTATTTGCAGAACCCGCAATTACTTTTGCTTTCAGTTGTGGAATTGTTTCATCATTCACTGTTGCCCCTAGTGCACATGGTGCGTAAATATCACATTTTACACCGTAAATTTCGTTTGGCTCAACTGCTGTTGCACCAAATTCTTCTACTGCACGTTGTACTGCTTCTTTATTAATGTCTGTAACGATTAATTGTGCTCCCTCAGCATGTAAATGTTTGCATAAGTGATATGCTACGTTTCCAACACCTTGAACAGCAATTACTTTTCCTTCTAAGCTATCTGTACCAAATGCTTCTTTTGCTGCTGCTTTCATACCACGGTAAACACCATAAGCAGTTACTGGAGATGGGTTACCAGAAGAACCGAATGAAGGTGAAATACCTGTTACAAAGTCAGTCTCTTCATGAATAATATCCATATCATCAACCGTTGTACCAACATCTTCTGCAGTAATATAACGACCGTTTAAGCCTTGGATATAACGTCCTAGCGCACGGAACATTGCTTCACTTTTATCTTTACGTGGGTCACCGATGATAACTGTTTTTGCACCACCTAAGTTTAAACCAGCTGCTGCGTTTTTATATGTCATCCCTTTTGCAAGACGCAATGCATCTTCAATCGCCGCTTCTTCAGAATCATATGTCCACATTCTTGTTCCACCAAGTGCCGGTCCAAGTGTTGTATCATGAATTGCAATGATTGCTTTTAATCCAGATTCTTTATCTTGACAAAATACTACTTGCTCATAATCATATTTTTCTAAGTATTCGAAGATTTCTAATGTCATTGTCATTTCCCCCTAATTGTTTTTACCCTTTTGGTTTATTTAGAAGCAGTCGCAACTGCTAAAGCTAATGAATATACTTTTGTTTCTGCCGAATCGGCACGAGATGTTAAAACAATTGGTGCTTTCGCGCCAGCAATCATCGCTCCTACATTTGCATTTGCAAAATAAACAAGCGATTTATATAGCACGTTTCCGGCTTCAATCGTTGGGACGAGTAAAATGTCTGCCTTACCTGCTACATCACTTACAATGCCTTTGTGTTCTGCTGCAATTTGTGATACAGCATTATCTAAAGCAAGTGGTCCATCAACGACACAATTTTTAATTTGTCCACGACGATTCATTTGTGTCAACATTGCTGCATCAATTGTTGCCTGCATTGCTGGATTAATAACTTCCACCGCTGCAACTGGAGCCACTTTCGGTAATTCAATTCCTATTGCCCGGGCAACTTCAACAGTATTTTGTATAATAGCAGCTTTTTGCTGTACATCAGGTGCAATATTCATCGCTGCATCTGTGACGAAAATAAAGCGATCATAATTTGGAACTTCAAATGCCGCTACATGCGATAATACGCTACCTTTGCGAAGTCCCCACTCTTTATTTAATACTGCTTTTAAAATACTTGCTGTTGGGATGTTCCCCTTCATAAGCACATCGGCTTCACCATTTCTTACTGCCTTAACAGAAAGTTCCGCAGCCTCGATATTTGATGATGCTGCAATCACTTGAACATGGTCTGAAGCTTGTAATCCATGCTCTTGTAACATACCCATAATTATTTCTTGATTTCCATATAGACGAAATTGAGCTAACTGTAATTGTATCGCTTTAACTACTGCCTCAATTACTTCATGATCTTCAGCTACTGCCACAGCCACAGTTTTTCTTGGCTTTCCGGCTGCTTGATCAATTAGGTTTTGCAACTTCATATTTTGTAATCAACCCTTTCCATCGTCCCTCGTCTATTTAATAAGCAAATACCGTGCCAACTTTTTAAAGTGGTCATACCAATTATGAAAACGTATACAAAATGCAGTAAAATCAGCACTTTGAAAAATCACATAATATGCTGTCTTAAAATGTCGTTTTTTATATACCATGCAATAAATTGCATGGTACGCAATTTATTGCATGCTATTTTTTGCATGGTCATACTTTTCTAACTTATAATATAAATTTCGAACTGAAATTCCTAGCGCTTTTGCCGTCTTTGTTTTATTCCCTTCAAATTCCTCTAAATATTCATGTATAATATTCCCTTCAAATTCTGTTACCAGGTGTTCAAGAGACCTTTCTTCTAATTTAGGTAGCAAACTAGTCCCCTTTACCTCCACTTGATCTCCCTTATGCAAAGAAGGTAAATGATGCACCTCAATATACATTTCATTATAGTTCATAAAAATAATGGCCCGTCCCAAAATATTTTCTAGCTCTCTCACATTCCCAGGCCAATCATACGATTGCAAATATTCAATAGCCGCTTCTGTTAACCCTTCTACATTACGGCCATAATCTTGGTTAATTTTTTGAATCAATCGTTCTGATATAACAGGAATATCTTCCTTCCGCTGACGAAGAGAAGGAATTTGGATCGGAATTTTATTTAAGCGATAATATAAGTCTTCTCGAAACTCACCTTCCAAAATTGCTTTTTCTAAATTTACATGTGTGGCTGCAATAACCCGAACATTAATAGGAATCGGCTTTGTCCCTCCCACCTTCACAATCTCTTTCTCCTGTAAAACACGCAGTAATTTCGCTTGTGTACTTGCAGAAACTTCTCCAATCTCATCTAAAAAAATACTCCCATTGTTCGCTTCTTCAAAGAAGCCACGTTTACCGCCTCTTCTCGCACCAGAAAATGCTCCTTCTTCATAACCAAACAGTTCACTTTCTAATAGCGTTTCTGAAATAGCAGCACAGTTCACACGCACAAATTTATTGTACTTCCGATTACTCCCATTATGAATAGCATGCGCAAATAACTCTTTTCCAGTTCCTGACTCTCCTCGGAGCAATACAGTTGCCGGTGTATTCGCTCCAAGTTTTGCTTGTTCAATTGCGGCCATTGTTTCATCAGACGTCCCCACAATATCCTCAAAAGAATATTTTGCTTCGAGCGTTCGAATAATTTGTCTTGCCCGATTTAATTCATGCGTTAACTTTTGAATTTCTGACACATCACGAATAACACCAACGCTGCCCTTCAATATACCATCAACAATAACCGGTGCCACATTTACAACTACATCTCGTTTTTTCTGTCCAATCTTCATATGTATCCCCCGAACAGCTCTACGCGTCCGAAGTACTTTCATATGCATACTCTCGCCTTCTACAATATCAGTCGTCGCCGGTTTCCCAATAATGTCATCCTCGTTTAGACCGGTTAATTTTGTATAAGCAGGATTAATTACAAGACCTCTCCCCTTCTCATCTACAACAGAAATCGCTTCCTCAGACGAATGAATGATCGCTTCTAATAATGTTTGAATTTCTTTTAAATCTGTAACCTCTTCCGCCAAGTCTACAACTTCTGTAATATCTTTAAAAATTGCAAATGCCCCTTGAACCTCTCCGTCTTCTTTCAAAATAGGAATGCGCGTTGTAATAATCTTCTTTCCATTCCCTAATGTCAGTTCATGATTCACTTCTATTTGTTTCGTTCGTATAATGCGAAGTAATTTACTAGTCGGGATTACTTCGAAAATGTATTTCCCTACCGCTTCTCCGGACTTATAACCTGTTATACGTTCTGCACTTTTATTAAATAATTTTACATACCCTTCTGAATCAATCACGATCATTCCATCATGAGTGGAATTTAAAATTAAATTCCCTTGCTGCGTTTGTTCTTTTAATTTTTCAATTAGCTCTTCCTTCTCATGTGCTAACCTCGTAACAATCTTCGCAATATCTCCTGGTATCAAAAGGGTGTTTTCTCGTTTGCTTTCTAAAAGAACTTTATGTAATTGATAATCCCCTGTCATATCAAACATCACATCAATATCAGTTGCCAAAAAGGGCTCTATATTCGTTCCAATTGCAATATGTCGTTCTTTTGCAAGTTGCAATCCTTTCGCCTTTGGGTTTATATCAATCATCCCTATAATCTCAAATATATTTGAACTCTGTAGCAAGCTCAGAATCGTACTTCCACCTTCGCCCGCTCCAATAATTAACACTTTTTGTTTCACACATTACACTTCCCCTCGAAGTATCTCTGCAAAATTTTGCACACCCTTATCTTACTCGTTCAGCCCCCTCTTGACAAACCCCCTTTTTATATAACATCATTTAATATATACAAAATTATCTGAAAAGGAGCATTACCTATGCAGCGTTACTTTGCTCTTCTCTTAGCACTTATTCCCATTTCATTAGCAGTGCTAGGGATAAAACTAATGAGAGATACTGTATTCGGCATCCTTTTATCTCCCATTCCTGTATTGTGGTTGCAATTTTTAATAGGTGTATTCTGCTTTGCAATCGGTTTTTATATCTTTGGCGGCTTCGTATTATACCGCGATCGTAAGCGAAATAAAGTTCAAGCCCGTTTTCGAAGATAAGTAAACATAAAAAATGAGACCTTCTTTCATTAAGGGTCTCATTTTTCCACTTGCAATAGTACTCTAGCAGTTTCTGGATAATCAGTAATAATTGCTGATATATTCATATCAAAATATTTACGCATGACCGTCTCATCATTTATCGTATACGGACGAACATCAACTCCACATTCCATTGTTAATTCAGCAATCGCATCAGGAAGGTAACGATAATTCGGATGAATAGCAGTAGCACCCATTTTTTGCGCATACGCCCACGGACTATGTAAACCTTCTCGATATAAAATAGCCGTTTGAATATCCGGGGCCATCATATGACACATCTTCATACTGTAATGATTAAAAGAGGAGAAAATGATTCGATCTTCTAAGGCAAATTTTCTTACAAGTGTTATAACCTCTTCTTCTAAACCATGATATGGAATTTTATTATTTTTTAATTCAATGTTAAGCAACAATGAATTAGATTGTAGCCATTCTAGCACTTCCTCCAGTAAAGGAATTTTGCAGAACCCTACTTTTTCAGAAAACTTGTAACTGGCATCTAACTTCCGTAAATCTTCATATAAATAATTTCGAACAGCACCCTTACCGTTCGTTGTACGATTGACCGTTTCATCATGAATAACAACGATTTTTTTGTCTTTTGTAAACTGTACATCCAATTCAATACCATCTGCTCGAAATGATTCCGCAGCTTCAAACGAAATCATTGTATTTTCTGGATACGTCCCAGCTGCACCTCTGTGAGCAAATACAAGAGTCATCCTCTCTCCCCCAATCTTATGCTATACTATACGAAAAAGGAGGTACTTCTATGAGACCATTACAAATTTCTCCAGACACTGCAATTCGCCTATCAAAAGCTCTAGGTGTTCCACTTGAACAAATTATGCATATGCCACAGCATATTTTAATTCAAAAGTTAGTTGAATTAGAAAAACAAAATAAAGATAAAGAATAATATAGTCCTGTTTTGCAGGGCTTTTTATTACCCTCAATTTATTCCCTTTTTAATTCATCTTATCACTGAGCAATTTCACATAAAACCTTATAGTTTAAACGAAAATAATGTGAGTGCACAGTTGCCCATCATTAACAAACATTTTTTAATGCGAAAGAAAAACACCTCTTACTTTATAACCTCGATAGTGAACCCATTTAGATTGGCAATGTTAAAGCCATTACGATATTTTCTCTATACTCCTCGTCCTTTTCCTTCAATTCTAGAACCTTACGCCTCAAATCAATATTCACATATAGTTCGCAATAACGATTTAATTCTTCATCTTCATCAAAAAACAATTTAAATTTTAGAATTTCATTTTCAAAATTTGATGGATCACCCGCTAATGTAAAACACGTAAAAGGTACTACATTATTCATTTTAGAATTACTATCTTTCGATAAGTATAAATGTGATATAACGTGTACTAAATAATCGGAATCACTCCCCAAAGAATAAAATACAATACCGTTTTGATGAAAAGCGTTATCATTTATTTCCCCTTCAGTACTTATACCCCTTATCATATTATTTTTAAAAGCAATCATGAATCCAACAATTTCCCCTTCAAATTGACCAAAAGCTTTAACAACATGATACCCTTTCTCTCTCCAATAATGTGTAATATTAAACGTTAAATCTTGAAATCCCTCTTCTGTATTTTCATTAATCACCACAAATTTCATATCAGTCCTTATACTCCTTTTTCTATTTTCTAAAAAGATACCTCTTATTTCCAGCGTAACATAATAAAAACCTCCTATCTATCGGAATAAACTTCTAATCCAATAAATAAAAGGTTTTTAAATTAACCGCCAATTACTTATGTACTTTATTGCCTACATACGTAATTTGTTGGCTATTAAATTTTGTTATGAAATACGCTTAACATCTTGATACAACAACACTTACGAAGCCTTATGTTCAAGCCTTAACTTATCTGCTACCATCGCGATAAATTCTGAATTCGTAGGTTTTGCTTTTGACATCGATACAGTATAACCAAATAAGGACGAGATTGAATCAATATTCCCACGGCTCCACGCCACTTCAATTGCATGGCGGATTGCGCGTTCTACACGGCTTGCTGTCGTATTATATTTTTTTGCAATATCCGGGTATAAAACTTTCGTAATAGAGCCAAGAAGCTCGATATCGTTATATACCATAGAGATCGCCTCTCGCAAATACATGTATCCTTTAATATGAGCTGGTACACCAATTTCATGAATGATGCTGGTAATACTCGCATCTAGATTCTTCGGTTTTCCATCTACTGTTGTTGCAGATCGGAAAGATGGTAGTGGACGTTTAATTGTAGTATTCGTTTTACCGCTTACTTGACGAATATGGCTCGTTAAATTTTCCATATCAAATGGCTTTAAGATAAAATAAGAAGCACCTAAATCAACTGCTTTTTTCGTTACATCCTCTTGTCCAAATGCTGTTAACATAATAACATTCGGCTGCCTTAGTCGTTCAATATGCCGCATTTTCTCTAATACCGCTAAACCATCTAAATGCGGCATAATAATATCCAAAACGAGTACATCTGGTTGTTTCTCTTTCAGTAAATTTAAACACTCTTGACCATTATAAGCAATCCCAATTACTTCCATATCATCTTGGGCAGCAACATAACTTTCTAACATTGATACTAGTTCCTTATTATCATCCACAAGACACACTTTAATTTTCTCCACAGCTTTTCCTCCCTTACCGAATCGATTCTCCCGACATGTGTAAGCTTCTAGGCTACATGAATTGTTCGACAATTGTGTGAAATTTCCCTTTTAAAGTTTCTTAATTTCCGATAAAATCACAAAAAAATATGTTTATCGTTCATTTATTTTCTTTCTTTACACATTCCATCATAGGTTTACAACGAAACGTTCACTCTTTTGTTTTATTTTACAACAAAAAGCAGCTCTTGCGGAGCTTTTACAAAATTTCAACGAATTTCTCAAAAAAAAAAAAGCAAGCTGATGTTAGTCAGCTTGCTTTTTTCTCTTGCTCATAAATATTAATTCCTGCTTCATGTAACATCCATTCAATATGAACACCATACCCCGAAGTCGGATCATTCACAAATACATGTGTAACAGCACCAATCATTTTTCCATTTTGAACAATTGGGCTACCACTCATCCCTTGAACAATACCACCTGTTTTGGCCAACAAACGTTTATCTGTAACTTTTACAACCATTCCTTTTGTCGCTGGGAACTTTTGTGGTACCGTGCTTACGATTTCGATATCAAATGCCTCTACTTTGTCTTGATCGATAACTGTTAATATTTTTGCCGGTCCTTCTTTCACCTGATGAGATAAAGCAATCGGCATCGCCTCATCCATTATGCCATTTTTTATGCCTGTATTTAATTTACCAAAAATACCAAACGGACTATTTGTTGTAATATTACCAATTACTTCACGATCCGGTGAAAACCTTGCTAATTTTTCTCCTGGATTTCCATGACTACCGCGTTCGATAGAAGTAACTGTCGAACGAACAATCTGTCCGTCTTCTACTTGAATTGGTTTTTTCGTATCATTATCAGAAATAACATGCCCAAGTGCTCCATATTTCATGGAATCCGGATGAACAAACGTCATTGTTCCAATACCAGCAGCTGAATCACGAATATATAAACCAATTCGGTAAGACGACTCACCATTACCTTTTTCTGGTGTTAGTTTTGTACGAATATACTTACCATCTCGTAATAAAACAAGATTAATCGGTTCACCTGTTTGTCCGCTGTCATGGATAAAAGGTGCCACATCACTCATTTTTTCAATTGTTTTTCCATTAATTTCAGTAATCATATCCCCAACTTGTACACCAGCCACTTCTCCAGGTGATACTTTACCTCTCTCTGTTTGAATTAAATGATGCCCAACAACAAGTACACCTTTTGTATTCAATTTTACTCCAATTGATTGGCCGCCTGGAATCACTTTAAAATCTTTCAATACTTTAACATTTACTTTTTTTACTGGAAAACCAGCAAGTTGAAAAACCATATCCGCTTCACCAGTTTGATGCGAATTTACTACAAGTCCGGATTTCTGTTCTTTATTTGAACTCACTGTAAAAACACTATGATTTGTCGATGAAGCCTGGAAAACTGGAAATGATGTTATTTCTGATTGTTGTCCCTCAAAAATAACAAGTTGCTTTGGGGATGAAATAAACGTACGAAGCGGTTTAAAACATCCGATAAAAACTAATGAAACAAGGAGACAAAGACCTATTATTTTTCGAAATTGCTCTAATTTCAATTTGTTCACTCTCCTCGCTCCTACCCACATTCAGCCTAACGACTTCATCTTTTAATTTCTCCTTGCAACGCTCTGTTTATAACCGGAAGAATTAAGAAATCAGCATTTGAGCAAAAAGGCTATCCATTATTGGATAGCCTCTGCTGTCTGTTTAAAACGATGTGCTTGCATAAGTAACTCTTTAGCATGTTCCGTCGTTAAATCGGTAATTTCCACGCCAGAAATCATTCGAGCGATCTCCGTTACCTTATCCTCTGTACTTAATACAGCAACTGATGTAATCGTCCGATCATTTGCAACTTGTTTACGGATAAATAAATGTGAATCCGCCATCGATGCTACTTGAGGTAAGTGCGTAATACAAAGTACTTGTGAGTTTACAGATACACGATAAATTTTTTCCGCGATCGCTTGTGCTACCCGGCCACTCACTCCCGTATCTACTTCATCAAAAATGACAGATGCAACACCTTGATGCTTAGAAAAAATACTTTTCAAAGCTAAAATAATACGGGATAATTCTCCACCAGAAGCTACTTTTGAAAGTTGTTTTAATGGTTCACCTGGATTTGTTGAAATATAAAATTCCACATGATCATATCCATCCATCGTACATTTCACTGGCATCCCGTCTACAAGCGGATCATCAATACTTCCTTCCCTTTTCGCAATCCTCACTTCAAATTTCGTTTTTTCCATATAGAGTTCTTTTAATTCTTGGTGGATTGCGTTCGTAAGGTGATCTGCCAGCTGATGACGCATATCACTCAACATCGTTGCTTCCTTTAAAACTACATTTTCTACTTCTTTTAATTTCTTTTTCGTCGTTTCAATATGTATATCTTTATTTTCAATTGTAAAAATTTCTTGTTCTATTTTATCAGCATACGCCAAAATCTCTTCTACAGTATTTCCATACTTTCTCTTTAACATACGAATTTCATTTAAACGTGTTTCAATTTCGTCTAAGCGATTCGGATCATATTCCATCATATCTAACTTTTCCCGAAGCTGATAGGCAACCTCTTCTAACAAGTAATAACTATTAGCAATCGAATCATGATTTTCTTGATATGCCTCATCTAGGTGTGTAATACTTTCCATTTGTCCCATTGCATTTCGTACATGATCGAGCCCACCGCCATCTTCACTTAATGAACGGTATGCATCACCAAGCGCTTTATAAATTTTTTCGAAATTGGAGATTTTTAATCTCTCTTCCGTCAATTCATGTTCTTCATCAACCTTCAAATCTGCTTTACGAATTTCTTCATGCTGGAATTGAATTAAATCTAATCGATGTGCCATCTGTTGTTCATTCTCTGTTAGAGATTTAAGATGCCTCTTCAACTGCTCATACTCAGCGTGTACACCTTGATATATTTCTAATTGGTTCACGATACGATCCCCATCAAAATGATCGAGCATAAACAAATGACGTTCCTCATTCATCAAATCTTGTGTTTCATGTTGTCCATGAATATCGACAAGTGTTTTCCCAATCTCTTTTAATATACTCAATGTAACAAGCTTACCATTTACACGACATACACTTTTCCCGTTCGCAGCAATATCCCGTTTTAAAATGATCATTCCATCTTCAATTTCAATATCTAGCTCTTCAGCTTTCGCAATACATGGATGCTTGTCATCCTCTATATAAAATAAACCTTCGATTTCAGCTTTCTCTGTTCCGTACCTAACAAACTCTGCTGAACCACGGCCACCAACAAGTAAGCTAATTGCATCAATAATAATTGATTTACCGGCACCTGTTTCACCACTCAAAACTGTTAAACCTTTTTGAAAAGAAATATTTAATGACTCAATAATAGCAAAGTTTCTAATCGATAATTCCGATAACAATGCTCCATTCACCTCGTTATAAACTAATCCTCTACTAAGGGCTTCCGCTGAGCACTTTTCGCTCAAGTAGTTATTACATGTATCATTTACTCTTCTAGCCCGCTCCATTGTACCAAACATTTGTTTTACGGGTCAATCCATCGATTTCCTAACTTCATTCTAACAAACACTATATTCCACTTTACATTTATCTATTTTTCCCATAACAAAAAAATATCTTGTTTACTTTTTGCTTAAAGCAAAAAATAAACAAGATTCTTTCTTTACAGCATATTTAAGAAACGATCTGATACAAAACCTGTATCTTCAGGCGTACGACAAATGATTAAGCAAGTATCGTCACCACAAATGGTTCCGATAATCTCATCCCATTCTAAATGATCAATAAGTGCTCCGAGCGCGTGCGCGTTACCAGGTAATGTTTTTAACACAAGCATATGTCCTGCTGTGTCTAACTTTACAAACGAATCGACGAGATTACGTTTTAATTTTTGCAACGGATTGAATCGTTGATCTGCTGGCAAGCTATATTTATAGCGACCATCATGTAATGGCACTTTCACTAAGTGCAACTCTTTAATGTCACGTGACACAGTTGCTTGCGTAACATTAAAGCCTTCATTACGTAAAATATCAACTAGTTCATCTTGCGTTTCGATTTCTTTATTCGCGATAATTTCTCTAATTTTAATATGGCGCTGACCTTTATTCATACATTTGCACCTCACACTATCTCTTACCATAGTTTAAACATTGGTATACTTCACTTATTTATGTTAACTTATAATCGTTTACTTGTACATAATTGTTTTTACAATCATTATACAATTCCAACAAAAAGAGGAACAACAATCGTTATTCCTCTTTCCCTTTTTGTTTTAAGACCTCATGAGCTGCTGTTACAACTTGCTCTACAGAAACTAGGGAATGATTTTCACCACTCTCACGCTCACCATGCCACGTTAAATGAATTAAAAACTCAATATTTCCGTCTCCACCCGTAATTGGAGAGTATGTTAAATTTTCAACATCATATCCTTCTTTTATTGCGAAATCAATGATCATTTCTACGACAGCTTCATGAACTTTACGATCGCGAACAATACCTTTCTTCCCAACCTGCTCTCTTCCGGCTTCAAATTGTGGTTTAATTAAAGCCGCAACATCACCATTTGGAGTCAATATTGTTTTTAAGACTGGCAAAATTAATTTTAATGATATAAATGAAACATCAATGCTAGCAAATTGCGGTAATCCACGCTCTAAATCGGTCGGTGTTACATAACGAAAATTCGTTCGTTCCATGACAACAACTCGCTCATCTTGACGAAGCTTCCAAGCGAGTTGATTGTACCCTACATCTAAAGCGTAAGATAACTTCGCACCGTTTTGCAGCGCACAATCTGTAAAGCCACCAGTTGATGAACCAATATCTAACATAATTTTATCTTGTAAATCAAGGTGAAAAGTCTCTAATGCCTTCTCTAACTTATAACCGCCACGGCTCACATATGGCATGACTTGTCCTTTTACCGTAATCGGTGTATCTTGTGGTATTTTTTCCCCTGGCTTATCGAGTCTCATTTCATTTGCATACACTAGTCCTGCCATAACAGCGCGTTTTGCCTTTTCGCGTGTTTCTATAAGCCCTCGTTCTACTAATAGTACATCTACTCTTTCTTTTTTTACACTCATTTGTTACGCCCTTTTTTGTTTTGATGGAATCATTGTATGAATACGGTCCACAACAGCATCTGTCGTTAAACCAATTTCTTCTAACAGCTTTGTAACACTACCGTGTTCAATGAAATAATCTGGAATACCCATTCGTTCAATTAAAGCACTATGATATCCATGCTCAGTAGCAAATTCTGCTACACCTGTACCAAATCCACCGATTAAACAAGCTTCTTCAATTGTTAAAATCGGCATATTTTTTCCTAAGAGTTCATGTAAATACGTTTCATCCATTGGCTTAATAAAACGAGCATTCACAACTTTCACTGAAACTCCAGCTTTTTCAAGACGCTCCGCTGCTTCCATTGCCATTGGAATCGTTGTACCAAATGTTAAAATTGCTGCTTGCGTGCCTTCTTTTAATGTTTCCCATGTACCAATTGGAATCGCTTTGAATTCTTCATCCATTTGAACTCCAAGTCCATTTCCACGAGGATAACGCAGAGCAATTGGACCATCTTCATACTGCATCGCTGTATATACTAAATGCTGACCTTCATTTTCATCTTTCGGCATCATGAGTACCAAGTTCGGTAAATGACGTAAAAATGCGATATCAAATACACCTTGATGCGTTTCACCATCTGCCCCAACTAGTCCTGCACGGTCAATTCCAATGAAGACATTTAAATTTTGACGACATATATCATGAACAACTTGGTCATATGCACGCTGCAAGAAAGTTGAATATATTGCTAAGAACGGCTTCATTCCTTGCGTTGCCATCCCAGCGGCCATCGTTGTTGCATGTTGCTCAGCAATTCCAACATCAATCATACGATTTGGAAACTCTTTATGAAACTTTTCTAGCTTAGAACCAACTGGCATCGCTGGTGTAATCGCAACGATGCGCTCATCTGTTCTTGCAAGCTTATGAACCGTATCACTTACAACAGAACTCCATGCTGGTGCAACTTCCTTCGGTTTCACAAAGTCTCCCGATTCAATTTTATATGGCCCTGTTCCATGCCAAGTCCCAATGACATCACTCTCGGCAGGTTTATAACCTTTTCCTTTTTTCGTAATGACATGAACAAGCACTGGCCCTTTTGTTTTCTTTGCATATTGAAGCGTTTCAAACAAGTTTTCATAACTATGCCCGTCAACAGGACCTAAATATGTAAACCCTAACTCTTCAAAAAAGACACCTGATACAAGTAAATATTTTAAGCTATCTTTTACTTTTTCTGCCGTTGCTGCAACCTTCCCGCCAACTGCTGGAATCTTCTTAAGTAAATACTCTAGTTCATCTTTCACCCACTGGTATTTCCCAGCGGTACGTAAGCGACCAAGTACATTATGAAGTGCACCAACATTCGGCGCAATCGACATTTCATTATCATTAAGAATAACAATCATATCTGTTTTTTCATGTCCGATATGGTTTAACGCTTCTAAAGCCATTCCACCCGTTAAAGCGCCATCCCCTATGATTGGTATAACACATTCTTTCGTTTTCTTTAAATCGCGCGCCAGAGCCATTCCCATCGCAGCAGATAATGAAGTTGAACTATGGCCTGTTTCCCATACATCATGCTCACTCTCGCAACGTTTTGGGAAACCACATAGACCTTTATATTGTCTTAATGTACCAAACTCTTTTGCACGCCCTGTTAAAATTTTATGCACATAGGATTGATGTCCTACATCCCATAAAAATTTATCGTTTGGACTATCAAATAATTTATGCAGAGCAATTGTGAGTTCTACTACACCTAAGTTAGGAGCAATATGTCCACCTGTTTGAGAAAGCTCTTCAATTAAAAACTTCCGAATATCCTCACTCAGTGCCTCTAGTTCGCTGATAGACATATCTTTCAAAAAACTAGGGTTTTGAATTTGCGTTAGATCCACATGGATCACTCACTTTCGTTTCATAATCTGTCAACATGTCAAATATTATAAAAAATATTTGTACAACACAAGAAATTCTTTACTGGTTTTCCTATTACACTCTATTCTACCCTACTTTAGCAAACAATTTTCCATCCTTCTCTACCTTCTAAGAAAGTGAATTATCCCTTTCTATTAAGAAGTGATTCGATTCAAAGGATTATTGATTGCAGCTTCTCTATACGATGAAAAAAGAGCCGCTAACACAAAGTGATAACGGCAACGTAATCTAAATATATTTTTGCCAATAACAAAAAAAGAAAAACCTTTTTCTACATTTATACCACAAAATGAAGAATGACTCAACAAATGAAAACGCTTCTATATTAGTTATTACGCTTTGCTATTAAATCACAAATGGATAATAAATATTCATCTTGTAATCGTAAAGATGCTATCGCATCTTTCGCTTTAGCAATTGTTTCTCCTAAGATACATTTTGCTTCATCTATCGTAAACAACGTAGTATATGTACTTTTTTCATTGGAAACATCACTACCTATTGGTTTTCCAATCTCTTCTTCTGTTCCTTCTACATCTAAAATATCATCGCGAATTTGAAAAGCCAGACCGATATATTTTGCAAATGCAAGTAGTTTTTCTTCTTGCTCTCTAGTTGCTCCTGCAAGTATAGCTCCCGCAAGCACAGCATACTCTAATAAACGCCCTGTTTTATGCCTATGAATATATTCTAATTCTCTAAGCAACAGTTGCTTTCCTTCCGCCTCCATATCCGCTACCTGTCCGGCAACCATTCCTTCTGGTCCAGCTGCTTTGGCAAGTTCAAGCGCAAGCCTTAGTTTTGTTTCTGCAGAAACATCTTGATGATCATACGCTGACACTACTTGGAAAGCATATGTTAATAAGCCATCTCCTGCTAAAACAGCCATCGCTTCACCAAACACTTTATGATTTGTTGGTTTTCCTCGTCTTAAATCATCGTCATCCATACATGGTAAATCATCATGAATTAACGAATACGTATGAATCATTTCAAGAGCACAAGCTGCTCCTATGCCCAGTTCTCTTTCTTTTCCAAAAGCTTGCAACGTTGCAAATAAAAGTAACGGACGAAGACGTTTTCCACCCGCTTCCAATGAGTATGTCATCGCTTCACGAAGTACATTTGGACATTGTAATTGATTTGCATAGCGTACAAGCTGCCCCTCGACGAAAGTTTTACTTTCTTTCACAAAAGCATCAAAAGCTACATATGCCACTATGCTTCATCTCCTACAGCCGTAAATGGACTAAGTTCTCCATCTTCTCCCAGGATAACCGCCATTTGTTCTTGTACATCTTTCAACTTCTCATCACATAGCTTAGACAACACCATACCTTCTTTAAAATATGAGATTGCCTCTTCTAAAGGAACATCACCTTGTTCGAGCTTAGAAACGAGATGTTCAAGCTGAGAAATTGCTTCTTCAAAGCTTAATTTATTTTCCATTGTTTAATTCACGCTCCTCTACGCCCGATACGTTACAATCTAAAACACCATCTTGTAATTGTACTGAAACAACGTCACCAAGACCGACATCTTTCACACTTTTTAACACTTGCTTTTTCTCGCTATACACAAGTCCATAACCTCTCATCATTACTTTCAGCGGACTTAATGCTTCTAGTTTTTGAGCCGCCCCCATAAATGCAAATTCTTTCGTTTGCAGTAATGTTTGCATTTCGCGTTGTAATTGCTTCTGCAATGTTTGTATTCTTGTCTTTGTTTGTAAAATCTTTTGAGAGGGATGATGCTTCTCCAAATAAAATGAAAGTTGTTTTAACTGATTTATCTTTTTCTCTATATAACGTTCTTTGGCTAAAATAAGCTGCTCAAGAGTGCGATCTAACTGTTCTTCTTTTTGTTCATACACTTGCTTTGGATAACGAAACGCATACGATTTTTGAAGTGTTTGCAACTGTTCTTGCTTTTTATGTAACGTTTCTCGCATTGCTCTTTGCAGACGAAGGGTTCGTTGCAACACTTTCTCTTGTAATTCAAGTATATTAGGTACTGCAAGTTCTGCTGCTGCTGTTGGAGTTGGTGCACGTAAATCTGCTACAAAATCTGCAATTGTAAAGTCTGTTTCATGTCCAACTGCTGAGATGATTGGAATTTCACTTGTAAAAATCGCCCGTGCAACCATTTCTTCATTAAAGGCCCATAGCTCTTCAATAGAGCCACCTCCACGCCCGACAATTAATACATCTATCTCCCTCATATCGTTCGCTGTTTGAATCGCTTGTACAATTGAGGGAGCCGCAAACTCCCCTTGTACAAGTACAGGAAATACAATCACATTGCCAATTGGATAACGACGTTTAATCGTTGTTATAATATCACGAATCGCTGCTCCCGTTGGTGATGTGATGACACCAATTGTTTTTGCATATGCAGGAATTGGCTGTTTATATACTTGTGAAAACAACCCTTCTTCCTCTAGTCTTACCTTTAATTGTTCATAAGCTAAATGAAGATTACCAACTCCATCAGGCTGCATGTCATTAACATAAATTTGATATGAACCACTTGCTTCATAGACAGAGATTTTCCCTTTTACAAGTACCTTCATTCCATCTTCTGGTCTAAACTTTATATTACGATTATGCCCCGCAAACATAACCGCTGCTATCCTTGCATTTTCATCCTTTAATGTGAAATACATATGGCCACGGCTATGATATTTAAAGTTTGAAATTTCTCCTTTTAACCAAACAGACTGTAAATGCGGGTCATACTCTATTTTTGTTTTTATATAGCGTGTTAATGCTGTAACGGTTAAATATTGCTTTTCCATCTCTCTCTCCTCATAGCCGATTCAAATTATTTACAAACAACCCCTGCACGTTTTGCAGATTCAACTGTATTATGAAGAAGCATTGTAATTGTCATTGGACCGACTCCTTTTGGTACTGGTGTAATATAGCCTGCGATATCCAGTACATTATCAAAGTCAACATCACCGCATAGTTTTCCTGTGTCTAGACGATTAACACCAACATCAATTACAACTGCGCCTTCTTTTATATAGTCAGCAGTTACCATTTTTGGTCTTCCAACAGCTACAATTAAAATATCCGCTAACTTTGATAATTCTTTTATATTTTTCGTTTTGGAGTGACAATATGTTACAGTCGCATTTTCATTTAAAAATAACTGTCCCACTGGTTTTCCAACAATATTACTTCTTCCAATTACAACAACATGTTTTCCTGTAATATCAAGATTTGTTTCTTTTACTAATTCAACAATACCATGCGGTGTACATGGAAGGAATGTATCTTGGCCTGTCATCATACGACCAACGCAGATTGGATGGAATCCATCTACATCCTTTTCAGGTGAGATTCTTTCAATGATAGCTTTTTCTTCAATATGTTTCGGTAAAGGTAGTTGCACTAATATTCCATTAATACGGTCATCTTCATTTAAGCGATCGATTTCAGCTAACAAACGCTCTTCTGTAATTGTATCTGGAAACTCAATTAGCTCTGAATAAATTCCAACTTGTTCACAGCCCTTTTCTTTTCCTTTTACATAGGAACGAGACGCTGGATCTTCTCCAACTAAAATAACAGCTAATCCTGGTACAATCCCTTGTTCTTTCAACTTCACAACTTCTTCTTTTAATTGTGCTCGTTTTTTCTCCGCAACTTCATTGCCTTTGATGATTACTGCTACCATTTTAAGATTCCCCCTTAAAGAAATTACAGTGTGTCTTTTATATTAGATAAAACGCCGTTTATAAAACGACGAGATTCCTCATCCCCAAATGTTTTGGCAATCTCAATTGCCTCGTTAATTGTTACATTATGCGGAATTTCTTCCATGTACTTCATTTCATACACAGCTAGACGTAAAATACTGCGATCCACAATACTAATACGTTCTAATTTCCACTTCTTTAAATTTTGACGAATTGCTTCATCAATCGCTTCTTTATGTTCTACAAAACCAACAACAAGTGATTCTAAAAACTCGTTTGTTTCTTCGCCTTCTTCTAGCGTATTTTCCACCGCTACTTTCGGCTCTAATTCACCAGTAATATCCATTTGATATAATGCTTGCATGGCTCTTTCTCTAGCCGTCCTACGTTTCATTGTAACTCTCCTTTATACTTCAAGTCTTTCCTTATGTTTTGTTATATTATTATAATTTATAAGCCGTCAATTTACTTACCCTTACAGTTTTCATTGATTTTTCAACTTTATAATACAATGATAATACCACAATTTATCGTTTCATACACGAGTTATAAGGCTGAAAAATAATAAAAAGATTAACTTCAAGTTCCATATCATATCACAATGTACGTTTTTTTTTAAAACGCATCATTTCTTGCTTATTTTTTCTATTTTTGAAATAGTATAATAATTAGAGGGTTTTGTGTGTGAAGAAATGAAACAAGAAAAAAAGGTGCCTTTTTGACGAGGCACCTTTTCATTTTTACACTGGCTCGATTTCTGTTTTTTGCGTTTCGAATGTTACACCAACAATGTGAACATTCACTTCTTTTGGCTCAAGACCCGTCATTGTAAAGAGCGCTTGACGAATATTATCTTGAATTTTTTGTGCAACAACTGGAATTGCTACACCAAAATACATAACAACATAAACGTCAACAATAATATCTTCGTTTACTAATTCAACCTTTACGCCTTTACCATGATTTTTCTTTCCTAACTTTTCAACAACATCTGTAGCAAAGTTACCGCGCATTGCAGCTACTCCATCTACTTCAGCAGCTGCAATACCTGCAATTACCTCAATTACTTCTGGTGCAATTTCTACTTTTCCAAGGGTTGTATCTTGACCCATATCTAACATATGTTCAGCCATGAAAAAAACCTCCTTTAAATGTATCACTGCGTCACAAGTTCATGCTCTTCCAAAAATTTCGTATTAAATTCCCCTTTTATAAAATCAGGATGATCTAGCAATTGTAAATGGAATGGGATTGTCGTATGTACGCCTTCAATGACAAATTCACTAAGCGCTCGTTTCATTTTTGCAATTGCTTCTTCACGTGTTTTTCCGTGAACAATTAATTTCGCAATCATCGAATCATAAAAAGGTGGAATTGAATAACCAGGATAAACAGCTGAATCGACGCGAATACCAAATCCTCCTGGTGGTAAGTACATTTCTACTTTCCCTGGAGATGGCATAAAGTTTTTGGCAGGATTTTCCGCATTAATTCGACATTCAATTGCCCATCCACTAAATTGTACTTCTTCTTGCTGTAGCGATAGCTTTTCTCCTGAAGCAACACGAATTTGTTCTTTAATTAAGTCCATCCCTGTTACCATCTCTGTAACCGGATGTTCTACTTGAATTCGTGTGTTCATTTCCATAAAGTAAAAGCTTTTCGTTTTATATTCATAAATAAACTCAACCGTACCAGCACCTGTATAATCAACCGCTACCGCTGCTTTTACCGCTGCTTCACCCATTTTCTCGCGAATATTCGCATCAAGAGCAGGAGAAGGGCTTTCTTCTAATAATTTTTGCAAACGGCGCTGAATTGTACAATCACGCTCTCCTAAATGAATCGCATTGCCATGTGCATCTGCCATTATTTGAATCTCAACATGGCGGAAATCTTCAACGTACTTTTCTAAGTATACACCAGGGTTCCCAAAAGCGGTACTAGCTTCTTGCTGTGTAATTTGAATCCCCTTTACAAGCTCCTCTTCATGACGCGCAACGCGAATACCTTTTCCACCGCCACCTGCAGTTGCTTTAATAATAACGGGATATCCAATTTGCTTTGCAAGCTCGATCGCTTCTTCTATGTTTTTTATAATTCCTTGTGAACCCGGTACAATTGGAACTCCTGCTTCTTTCATTGTATCACGAGCAACGTCTTTTGTACCCATTTTTGAAATTGCTTCGGGGCTAGGTCCGATAAAAATCAAATTACATTCACGGCATAGTTCTGCAAAATCAGCATTTTCAGCTAAAAATCCATAACCAGGGTGAATTGCATCACAACCTGTTAATTTTGCAACGCTTATAATATTCGTTAAATTTAAATAGCTTTCTTTTGATACCGTTGGCCCAACACAATACGCTTCATCTGCAATTTTCACATGAAGTGATTCTTTGTCCGCCTCTGAATAAATAGCAACTGTTTCAATATTCATCTCTTTACAAGCACGAATAATTCGTACAGCAATTTCCCCACGATTAGCTATCAATACTTTTTTTATCATCACAAAGACTCCCTTATTACGCTTTTACAAGAAATAGCGGTTGTCCATATTCAACAAGTTGTCCATTGTTGACAAGAATTTCAACAATTTCTCCATTTACCTCTGCTTCAATTTCATTAAAAAGTTTCATCGCTTCAACAATGCAAACGACTGTTCCTTCTGAAACACGATCTCCAACACTTACATATGGAGGTGTATCAGGAGAAGAAGAAGCATAGAATGTACCTACCATCGGTGATACGATTTTATGTAAATTCTCATCTTGAACAGCTTTCTTCTCTTCCTGCTTCGGTGCTTCTACTTGCGCCGCCGCTACCGCAGTTTCGATTTCTACAGCCTGTGTTTGTAGCGCTTGCTTCATAACTGGAGCAGTTTGCACAGAAACCACTTCATTACCGCGCTTTTTCATTTTAATTGTCGTGCCATCTTTTTTGTATTCAAATTCATCAATGTTAGAGCTATCAATTAATTTAATTAGTTCACGAACTTCTTGAATTTTAAACATGTAAAATCCACTCCCATACACTTGTTTGTCTCGTTTTTACAACTACCAACATATATAAAACTGTTTCGGTTGTAAAAATACGATGATTCTACTAGAAAGCTTATTCCTATGACACTTACTAGATAAAAATATTTGTTATTCTCATTTTACGATAAATATTTTCAACATTCCAACTTTATATTTCTTTACAATAAATCGAAACTCCTGTAAGAATATTATTTCACTAAATGATTTATTACCTAGTAATAATACCAAGTTTCACTCAAAATTGGCAAGACCACTTCAGAAAAAACATGTTTTTTCTTTATTAAAACTACGAAATACAAAGCCTATTTCTACTAATACATTTTGATTCTCCAACATATAAATCGCTACTACGAGGAACAAAGAAGGACCTGATCGCTTCTATGCACAGACGAATTCTCTCCCTCAAAAAAGGTTTCTTTTTCATTTTTATGTACCCCTGCATTTGTTGATTTATCAATACATATTTTTACCAAATATTATTTTTTTATTTACAAGCCGTTCATCCTTCCTTCATATACGAATAGTATATTCAAAGTAAAATATCTTGTAGTGAGGTGCAGAAATATGATATGGCTCATCTTGTTCGTTCCAGCTGTATTGATATGGCTCATCGTCGTCTTCACTCATGTAAAATATGGAAATAGTAATCATCATTACCACGAACCTTTAATTTTTTACTCGCAGCGCATTTCTCCTTTTCCTATAGAAAAGATTGAAACAGCACAAAAAAGTGACATAGAAAAAAGCTATCGAAAGCGATAGCTTTTTCTATTATTCTTGCTATTGATATATCATACATTTTATTTAACTGGGTCAAACTTGACACCTACATCTTTTAATCCCGCCTCAGCTCGAACAAGTTGGATAATCTTATTCGCTTCTTTCTGAGAATGCTTTGCAGCTTTTACTGTTACTTTAATATCATTTCCATCTGCTCTTACTAGCGCATCATTATAACCGCCTTGTGATTTAATAACTGTTTCAAGCAAACCTTCTTTTGTCTGCATCTTATCGATTGCGTTTAATTCATCTTTTGCTTTACTTATTTCTTCAGCAGAAGATTTTTCTGATTTCATAACATCTTGCAATTTTTCTTTTTGTGCACTACGTTGATCCTCCAATTGCATACGTAAGGCTGTAAAATTCTCATCACTTGATTGTACTGATACATTGCTTTCTTTTTTATTTGTTTCTTTTTTACTTGTCTCTTTTTTACCATCCTCTTTTTTATCTGTTTCTTTATTGGATGTTTCTTTTGTTGCTTCTTTCGTCACTTCTTTTTCAACACCTTGCTTTTCTTGTCCAACCTTTTCACCCGCTGTTGGTGTTGCAGTGTTCATCTTGTCAGGTGTTGTTACATAATAAACAGATAACACAACAACTAAACTTAGCATTGTTAATAACCAAACTGTTTGTTTTTTTAACACTTTATTTCCTCCCTAACTCTTTTTTGGTAGTACCGCAACGCGGTGTGATGGCACATCAAGCATACGTGTCACCGCTTCCTTCACCATCGCTTTAATTTGTATATTATCCACTCCTTTTGCTACAACAAGAACGCCTCGCACTTTCGGTTTCTCTGTTCGTAGTACAATTGGAGTTTCTTTATCACCTTCACGTATAATCACTGTTTTTTCATCAGTAGATTCATCTTCAACTTGCCTTTTACCTCCAGTTTTATCTGTTTCACCTGTTGTTTGTGATCGTTTTACAATATTTTTTTCTAGTATTTTTTCTTCAGATGAATCCAAATTCACTTCAATAGACACATCTTTAACCCCTGTTATATCTTCTAATGCCGTTTTCAATTCTTGTTCATACGCTTTTTCATATTTTTCTACAGCTGACATATTATCGCTCTTTTTTTGCCCAAAGGTTGGTACTTCTTTTTCGGTCTCTTGACTTGTCTTTTCTTTAAACACAGGTACTTCTTCTTTTTTAGGTTGAAAAAAATTACTAGAAAACATAAGCAACATTCCAAGTATAAGTAGGACAAGTAAAAACTTCGGTGTTACCTTTTTCCCCTTCTCCTTATCGTCTTTTTCGTCCCCTTTTAATAAGTTGCGAAAAAATGAGAATTTCGAATTTTTATCTTTATTGTCCATTTACTCTACCTGTCCTCCCTTCCATTTGAACTTGGATTTGTTTACCCTCTAGTTGCCACCTGCTTGAAAAAAACTCTTTCATTTCTATGTTTGTTTCTTCCGAAGTTTCTCGTGGTTCTTTCGTATTAATTTCAACTGGTTTTACTGTTTCAATTGCATCGCTTTTTTTCGGCTCCATTTCTTTTAATGTCACAATAACAGATTGAATATCCTTTGCTGTTTTTACTTCTTCTTTCGTTTCTGCTGCGATTACTTTTATTTCAGACACTGTCACGCCATACTTTTTCTCAAATTCTTTCCCAACTTCTTTTTTCATTTTGACAGCCATCTCTTCTAAACTATATGCACGTGTGAGGGCTTGTATTTCTTTTTTCTTTGTGTCAATTGAATTTTTTATTGATCCATCTGCTACGTATTTTTCTTGATTAAAATTTGCAATCACTTCATTTACATCTGTTTGCAATAATTTAAATAGCGGCGTTAAAATCAATACAACTAACAATAGACCTACAACAAACTTGACATACTTTTGCAAATTCGAGTTAGGAAGGATAAGATGAAGCATTGTCGCTAAGAGTAAAAATACGATAATATTTCGAATCCACTCTGTAATAAATTGCATATCTGTCACCTCCTATCGCATCATGAGAGTAATGTTCCCCGCAGCAATAATGATGGTAATGCTTAAAAAAAACATAAAAGATACGATAGATAAACAGGCAAATACATAAATAATACTTTTCCCAATAATGTCTAAACATTTAATAATAGCCCCTCCACCAACCGGCTGTAGTACCGCTGCAGCAAATTTATAAATAAATGCAATACAAAAGATTTGAATGGCTGGAAAAGCTGCAATTAAACATAAAATAATAAGCCCAATAATCCCTACCGTATTCTTTAACAATCCAGAAGCACTAATAACCGTATCTGCCGCTTCTGTGAACATCCGCCCTACCACTGGAATAAAGTTCCCTGTTACAAACTTCGCAGTTTTAACAGCAATGCCATCAGCAACTGCTGTTGCTGTCCCTTGCACAGATAATACGCCTAGAAAAATTGTTAGAAAGATACCAATGATCCCCACACTTACATTTTGCAAGAGCTTGGACAATTTCGTAACTTTATATTGATCACTCATTGTACTTACAATGCTTAAAATGGTCGCGAGTAATAAAAGTGGAAGTACAATATAGTTCATAAGTAGCCCACTTGTATTCATTAAAAAAATGATAATCGGATGGAAGAATGATACCGATACAACCCCGCCTCCTGTCGCTATGAGCGCTAAAAGAATAGGAAGTAGCGCCAATATGAAATCTACCATCGTTTGAATCGTTTCTCGCGCATATGTCATTACTACATAAAAACTATTTAAAGCAAAAATAATTAGTACCATGTATACAACTGCATCTGCAATTTTACTCACACTACTCTTTGAAAAAGCAGATTGTAACGACTGTAATAATGCACTAAAAATTGTGAGCATAATAAGCGTTCCAAGCAGCTTTCCATTTGCAATAAGCTCATGAAATAAATATTTTAATAGCCCTGTCATCCATTCTTTTATCGAAAATTCCTTTTCGCCCTTTACAAATTCCATAAAGCTTCCCTTTTGGCTTTCTGGTAAATAGCCTCCATATTTCGTGACAAGCCCGTCCCAATACTGCTTCACATCTTCTATCCCAAGCTTATCCAATTGCTGATCTACGACGTTTTTTTCTATAGGAGAAGCTTGTACAACAATTGGTAAAGAAAAGAAAAGGAAGCAAGCAAACAGCAGCTTTTTTCCAAGCCTTCGCAACATTCACTCCTCCTTATCCAGTAGGTAAGAAACCGAGAATGGTTTCAATGACAACCGTTAAAATCGGAATCGCCATAACAAGAATTAAAATTTTTCCCGCTAGTTCAATTTTTGATGCGATTGCACCTTGACCAGCATCTTTTGTAATTTGTGCTCCAAACTCGGCAATGTAGGCAATTCCAATAATCTTCAGCAGCGTCTCTACATAGACATTGCTCACTTTCGCCTCACTTGCAACTCTCTCAATCATTTTTAGAATGGAATGAATTTGATCAATTAGTAGCAGAAACATTACACTCGCAATGAACACAATAAATAAAGAAGTAATACTAGATTTATGTTGATTTAGCACAGCTGCTAAAAATGTCGCAACGAGGCCCAATCCGACAATTTGCAAGATTTCGATTCGAACCGCCCCCTTTACTGGAAAAGAAAGACACTTTTAATCTTGTCAAACAAAGTATTAATTAAAAATGCAACATGAAATAAAATAACGACAAAACCGACAAGAATCACCCAGTTTGCAATATCCTCCCGCTTTAACTCTTTTAGTACTGTATGAATGAAAGCTAAAACAATGCCGATTCCGGCGATTTGAAATATTAATCCAACATCGATGGACATCGCCCTTCCCCCCTATAGCAGTAAAATTACGATAAGTAGCCCTGCTAATACACCCAAACTCTTTATCATCTTTTCATATTGAAGTTGTAGCGCTTTCGCTTCACCCTCTTCTCTTTCTAAATGTGTAATACATAAGCGAATATGTTTTTGCTGCGATTCACGGTCATGCTGTCCTAATGTTTCACCAAATTGTTGTAAAATCTCATATTCAGTTTGTTTAAATGCAGTGAGTTTCCAATTTTCTTGCAAACTATCAAGCCAAGCATCTCTAACTGTTTGCTCACCGCTATCTAATCGCTTTGAAAAACTTTGAAATATCCAATTTAAAGGCTTGGGCATTTGTTTAACTAAACGCTCTGCCGCTTCTGATAAAGGCGTATGTCCATACATGATTTCAGCTTCTAGCGATTGCAGTGCTGCCTTTAAAAGCCTAAGTTGACGTGGGCGTTCACTATACCTCTTAGCGTACGATAAACCAAAAAAAGTGGTAACCGCTACAATTAACACCGCACCAAAGATTTTTACCATACACTTTGAACCTTCCCTCGTTTTCGAACCGGTTTTCCATCTTTATCCTTTACTTGAGCAACTGTTCCAGGCCCCTTTGCTTTCGATAGTTCAATAAAGCGATCAAACACACCAAGTTCCATCACACCCTTTAAAGATGGCCTTTTCATTACATCATCAAAAGAAAATCCGTGAGCACTTATAAAAAGCTGAACACCTGCATGGACCGCCTCCATAATTGCTTCACTATCTTCTATACGCCCAATTTCATCCACTATTAATATATCCGGGCTCATGGAACGAATCATCATCATCATTCCTTCTGCTTTCGGGCATGCATCCAATACATCAACACGCGGACCAAATTCATATTGCGGAATCCCTTTTACACATCCGGCAATTTCCGAACGCTCATCAACAATCCCAACTTTACAAGATGGAATTTCATGAGAACGAACCCCTTGGCTCATACAACGTGCAACATCCCTTAGAAGTGTCGTTTTCCCTGTTTGTGGCGGCCCAATTACCATCGTATTTAGCCAACGTGTATCATACAAATAGGGCAGAAGCGGCTCAGCAATTCCAATTTTTTGACGTGCAATCCGAATATTAAATGACGACACATCCCGAATCATTTTCACTGCACTTTTCTCAGTAATTACTTTTCCAGCTAAGCCAATTCTGTGTCCACCGCGCAAGGTAACATATCCGCGCTTCAACTCCTCTTCCATCGTATAAATGGAATATTGACTCAGCTTATTCAACAAGTAGATAGCATCCTCTGCTGTAACAATATAGTCAGAAAAGAACACTTCTCCATGTGCAATACACTCAAGTGGCCTTCCGATTCGAACTCGGATTTCTTCTAACTTGCTATATTGTTCACAGCCCTCAATGAACTGTCTCATCGTTTTTGGTAAAACCTCTAATACTTCTTTCATAGGATTCTCCCCACCATACTTGACTTACTATTTCAACACCGCAATAAAAATGCAGCCTATTCCAAGAGCGAGAAAAAAAAGCTTTAAAAAAGAAATCTCACTCGCAACGCTCGCAATTCCAATTGACATCGTTAAAATTAATACAGTCGGTCCAACAAATGACAACATACCATTTATAAACAATGCTTTTTTTGCATCATTCACATAGAGCATAAGCAAAGCGGCGAATATTTCCGCGCTACCTGAAAACAACCGAAGCAAACCCATGACAAGCACGGATGTTTCCATTGCCGCCAGCCACTGTTTCATTCTCCCACCCTCTCTCCTAACAATTCCTTTACAAATAGCTGACAAAATCTTTAGGCTGAAAGATCATATTTGTACAACCATATGCAGAGGTTGTCTATTTCAGAAGTAAAAACATATTTTCTGTATTAAATTCCATAAAATTCCGAATATTCACATCTACTTATGTTATACTAAATGCAAGAAGGAGGGCGGGGGAATGTAACACGTAACATTAGTACCACTGGATTTACAATATGCAGAAATCCTTTTTACTTTATCAGGTGATGCACATGTGAAGGACGCCCCTAGGAATAAAAGTAGATACCCCCGAGGATACAAAAGCATTTATTCGTTTTGCAATGAAAGAAGAACGAAAAGGGAAATCTCTATCCAGAATAATTGTCAATGAAAAAAAGAAATAATTGGCATTACTTCTCTCAAACATATTGATCACCAAAAAAAGACATCTCATATTGGTAGTTGGCTCGGTTATCCTTATTGGGGGCAAGGTTACAATGAGGCTGCTAAAAAAGAAATATTTAAAATTGCATTTGAAGAATTAGATCTTATATATGTATTTTCCGGTGCAAAAACGGCGAATGTTCGTTCTTTAAAAGCGCAGGAAAAGTTACCTTATATTTCATTACATATGGAGGAGCAATTCCTAAAGGAACACGCTTTATTAGAATAAGAAACAAAAGTTCCTTGTGTACTACATGCCGTATCTCGAAAAAATTTTTTAAGGTGGTTACAACAAAATGATTGATGCTGATAAGGAAGTTACTTTTAAAAAATAGAGAGGTGATTAGAATGAACCTTATGCGTGCTCTTTACATAATTATATTGGAAGTAATCGGTATTTTTTTATTTTCTAAAATAGTAGATTGGTCATTTATAGAGGTATTCTTCCTAAGTAGTCTGAGTATATTTGGAGTTTCTTGGCTCACTACTTTAAATATGAACCGTAATGCGAATATGGATCACGCAGTATATAAGGGAATGACTGGCGTAGAGACAGGAGAAATAAGGCCATTTCAGATCAATTGGAATCCTTTCACATTCGGAACATCCATTCTTGTAGTGATTAGCCTTATTATAAGTGTTATTTATTACTTACCTTATTTCATATAGAAAAAGCACTCGTGATGATCACGAGTGCTTTTTCTAACTATGCACGAGAAACGTATTTACCTTCACCTGTGTTGATGATCAGCATTTCGCCTTCGTTAATGAAGATTGGTACTTGTACAACAAGACCAGTTTCTAATGTAGCTGGTTTTGTTACGTTAGAAGCTGTGTCACCTTTAATACCTGGCTCTGTTTCAACAACTTTTAACTCTACAGTATTTGGAAGTTCAACCCCAAGTACTTCGCCTTGGTATGTCATAATAGCTACTTCCATATTTTCTTTTAAGAATTTTAGCTCGCGCTCGATTTGAGTTTCACCAAGTTCGATTTGCTCATAAGTTCCGTTATCCATGAATACGTGAGACTCACCGCTCGCGTATAAGTATTGCATACGACGGTTTTCGATATGTGCTTTTTCTACCTTTTCACCTGCACGGAAAGTTTTTTCTTGAACAGAACCTGTGCGAAGGTTACGTAATTTAGAACGAACGAACGCAGCACCTTTACCTGGCTTTACGTGTTGGAAATCTAGAACTTGCCAAAGGCCATTGTCCACTGAAATTGTTAAACCTGTACGAAAATCATTTACTGAAATCATGCAAAAAATCCTCCTGTGTATTACAAAATAATAAGTTCTTTCGGAGACTTCGTGATTACTTCATTACCTTCGCTTGTTATGATGATATCGTCCTCGATACGCACACCACCAACACCTGGAATATAAATACCTGGCTCTACTGTTACAGCCATACCAGGCTCAAGTACCGTTTCAGAGCGGAACGCTAAACCTGGTGCTTCATGAATCTCAAGACCCACTCCATGACCAGTAGAATGCCCAAAATATTCACCGTATCCTTTTTCCGTTATGTAGTCACGTGTTAATGCATCTGCTTCACGACCAGTTAAACCAGCTTTAATGCCGTTTACACCACGGATTTGCGCTTCTAAAACGACATTATAAATTTCTTTTAATTTATCAGATGGTTCGCCGACTGCAATCGTACGTGTAATATCAGAGCAATATCCTTTATAATAAGCACCGAAGTCTAATGTTACGAAATCTCCTTTTTCTATCACTTTTTCAGATGCCACACCATGCGGCAGTGCTGAACGAAGTCCTGAAGCAACGATAATATCAAACGAAGAAGATGTTGCTCCTTGTTTTCTCATGAAAAATTCAAGTTCATTTGACACTTCAATTTCAGATACGCCTGGGCGAATGAATGATAGAATATGTTCAAAGGCAGCATCTGCAATCTGTGCAGCTTCCTTTAATATCTTAATCTCTGAATCCGTCTTAATCAAGCGTAACTTTTCTACAAGCCCAGAAGTTGGAACAAATTCCGCTTCAACGGCTTCTTTATGTGCTGTATAAGAGCTATATGTAAGATCATCTTGCTCAAAGCCAAGCTTTTGAATCCCCAAGTTTTTCACTTGTTTCGCAACTTCATCCAGAATTAGTCCTGTATGTTGTACAATCTCATAACTAACAGCTTGTTTACTAGCTTGCTCTACATAGCGGAAATCTGTAATAAATAAAGCACGATCGTTAGAAATAAGTACAACACCAGCTGTCCCTGTAAAGTTCGTCATATATCTACGACTATATTCATTCGTTAATAAAATACCATCAATACCAGCTTCATCAAATGCACTTCTTAACTTCGTGATCTTTTCCATCAGTTTTATGCCTCCCTAAGTTTCTCCATTAATGCAAATAACGCTAACTTATAGCCATAAAAACCAAATCCAACAATTTGTCCTGTAGTGGCAGCTGCCGTCACAGATTCATGGCGAAACGATTCGCGCTGGTGTATGTTGGAAATATGTACTTCAATAACCGGAATCGAAATGCTCGCAATCGCATCCCGAATCGCATAGCTATAATGCGTAAATGCTCCTGGATTTAGAATGATTCCTTCATATATGTCATCGGCCTCATGAATGATGTCAATAAGAACACCTTCATGATTCGATTGAAAACATTCTAACTCCACTCCCAATTTCTCTGCTTCTTGCTTCATCTCTGTTTCAAGTGTCGCTAACGTTCCTTTCCCATATACATTCACCTCTCGGACACCAAGGCGATTTAGATTAGGACCGTTAACGAGGAGTAATCTTTTCATATTTGTAAACTCCTTAATATAAAAATGTCTATACAACATTTTAACACAGGAGTCACTTATTTGAATAGTTTGTCTACTCTGCCCCTTCCCCTTGATTCATGTTGTTCGCTTCAAACGAAACAGAATATGTGATAAATACACCATATAAAATAAAAATACATATCGTTGTGACAATTGTTTCTTTTGGTAAATGAAGTGCATTTTTTATAACAGGTGCAATAGAACCTAGCCCCAAAAATAAAATACTCCACCAAAAGAAACCATAAATGATCCCAGGTAGTATCCCTTCAAATCTTTTAAAAAGAACCTTATAGAGAAAGGCCACCAAAATAGAGAGAATCCCAATACAGACAATACCTAATACATTTCCCCAAACGCCTTCTTTCCATGATCCAAACGCAAATGGTAAAAGCAAATAGTTTGGTCCAGCTTCTGTAAATGAAAAAACATGAAGAAAATACCATATACTTCCCCAAAAAAAACCGCCAAACAAACCAATCTGTACAAATTTATTTATTCCTGATTGTTCTTGCTTCACATCAACACCTCCGCTTACTAGTATGTCCGAAACTATTTTGAAGCATGTTTAAATCATGCGAATTTTGTCTATAAAAAGAATAAGAAATGTCTGGCTCCTGCAACAATTTTTCTTGTCAGCAGCTTGTGTTTGTCGATAAAATAAAGGAAACTCGGTGATTGTCAAATCTCACAATGACAGAACCAAGTGTGACAATTGCCTCTTTTCTACATAAGAGAGAAACAAATACAGGTTGGTGTTAACATGGCAGAGGAGACAAAACAAATATACGGTGGGCAAGCGGTCATAGAAGGAGTTATGTTTGGTGGTAGAGAATATACTGTTACAGCGGTTCGTCGTAAAGATAAATCAATCGAATTTTATCGACTACGACGCGTGCAGAATAAAGTATTATCTACGCTAAAGAAGATTCCATTTCTACGTGGTATCGCCGCTATCATTGATGCAAGTGCTAATGGAGCAAAGCACTTAAACTTTGCTTCAGAACGATTTGACGTTCATCCTGAAGACGATGAACAGCTTGTAAACAAACAAGAAGAACAATCCAAATTAACGATGATATTAGGAGTAGCCGCAGTCGGTGTCTTATCGTTCATATTCGGTAAAGTTATTTTCACAGCAGTTCCCGCACTTTTAGCAGAATTGACAAGACCATTTTTCCCATCTCACACTGGGCAAATTATTGTCGAAAGCATCATTAAGCTCATCCTTTTACTGAGCTATATATATATTGTGTCCCTAACTCCGATCATTAAGCGTGTGTTTCAATATCACGGTGCGGAACACAAGGTTATCAACGCTTATGAAAACAATCTTCCGCTGACAGTAGCAAATGTCCAAAAACAAACTCGCCTTCATTATCGTTGTGGTAGTAGTTTCATTATATTTACAGTCATTATCGGAATGTTTGTCTACTTTCTTGTTCCAACTGATCCGCTTTGGGTCAGAGTCGTAAACCGAATTCTATTAATTCCAGTTGTTCTAGGTATTTCTTTTGAAGTCTTACAGTTTACAAATCGATTACGAGATATTCCAATCTTACGTGTATTAGGATACCCAGGATTATGGCTGCAACTATTAACAACAAAAGAACCAGAAGATGATCAAGTTGAAGTTGCGATTGCATCCTTTGAAGAATTATTACGTTTGGAGAAAAAACAATAATAATTTTTTAAAATGGTACTCAACTCCTTTCCTTGTCGCTAATATACTAATTTTAATATATGTTATTTAGGAGGTGTTCCCTATGAACGGTCGTTCGTTTACGTTCGCTTTATTCGTACTTATTATTGGGCTAGCAATATTTGGTCTCGTATCATCTGCAATTACTGATCCATATGGAATGGTTAAAAACATTGTCATCATGTTACTTGTTGTTGGTGTCTTTTATGTATTATATAAAATGTTTACAAATTCCAGCGGTTCCGCCAATTCGCAAAACTCTTATAAGCGTGCTGCGAAACAATCGAACCGAAAATACGGAAAACAAAATGTAGCACCCCTAAGCAATTCTTTATTAAAACGAAATGCTTCTGATGACAAAGTTAAGAAAAGCAATTCATCATTGTTAAAGCGGAAGCGAAAACAATCCCATTTAACCGTGATTGAGGGTAAAAAAAATAAAAAGAAAGACCGCGCTTCCTTTTAGGAAATGCGGTCTTTTTTCATTTATGCTCTCTCACATATTGAAGCACTTCTGTTAAACTCTTTTCTTTCATACTCCCTAAGCGAAGATGGTGATTTTCAAACTGCAAAGTCTTTGTAACTTCATTAGGAACAACGACACATTTTAATTCCGCTGCAATCGCTGCTTTCAATCCATTTACTGAATCCTCAAACACAACAGCTTCTGATGCATCAACTTTCAATTCTTCAATAGCTGCCTTATACAGTGCTGGATCCGGTTTTACTTTCTCAACATCTTCTTTTGTTTTAATAACTTCAAAATACTCTCGAATCCCTAAATCTTCTAAAAATCCGATAACCCACTTTCTTGAAGAACTAGAAGCTAAACCAATTTTTACTCCAAGACTTTTTGCTTCTTCTAAATATTCTTTCACACCATCACGAACGACTGGTATTTTCATTTTCTCTTGATGTAACGCCGAAACTTTTTCTTTTAGCAATTTTTTATTAAATTGCTCTTTCAATTGTTGTTCAATATATGTATAAAGTACTTCATCTGTTGTTCCAATACATTTCGCAAACTCTTCTAGAGGTAACTCACCACCATATTCGTGAATCACTTCCTGAAAAGATTGGAACCAAATTGTCTCTGTATCTACAATTAATCCATCAAAGTCAAAAATAATTGCTTTCATTCCTATCCCACCTTTTACAAAACGATTTTTCACATCTCTATATATTCAATTTAAATAAAGGAATTTCCTTTTCTAAACAAAAAAGGAAACGCACTTCGTTCCCTTTACTTTCCCTGCTCTTCATTTGCTTTTTGAACGCCGCGAAGTGTTTCAATTCGAAGCTCATCTTGCTCAAAATATTGTACTAAATCACCAATGCGGTCAATAGCTTCCCAACTTAAATGATGTTCAATTCCTTCTACATCATTATAAATCTTACTTTCATCCACACCGATAATACGCATAAATTGTTCTAATAACTCATGACGATATACAAGACGCTCCCCGATTTTTTTCCCTTTTGTTGTTAATACAAGCCCTCTATATTTTTCATAAATTAGATACTCATCTTTATCTAATTTTTGTACCATTTTCGTTACAGAGGATGGATGTACACTAAGCGCTTCAGCAATATCAGACACGCGGGCATATCCCTTTTCATCAATCAACAAATAAATTTGTTCAATATAATCTTCCATACTAGGGGTAGGCATCGGTTTCCTCCATCCAATTTCATTTTATATTTTCCGCACGAAGCAATCAATAAAATGATACACCAGAAAGGGTATCATGACAAGAGTCGAACCGATCAAATGCCCTGAAACAAAAAAAAGAATCTGTATATGTATAAATTCCCCTATACGGAATATTGAATTTCAGTATTTGGAAAATTTTTGTGAATACATCCCCTTATTGTCTCCTCTAACCTCACTACAAAGCGAAAACGTGTTTTCCATTATGCTTTGCATCCAACAAATGATCTACATGCGAATATTTCGTAATGTAACGAAGACGATCTTATTCACTCTATCCAATACACTCAATCGTTTTCGCATTACGATATTTCTGCAAATCATTCTCTTCAGATAAATCACGAATCTGATTATGGGATGTTGTCTCTCAAATTTCTAGACCCATCCATGTAAACTTATCATATAATTACTCAAGTGCCTGTATTTCAAAATAAACAACCTTTGGCATAAATAGCTTTATATAACTTTCCCCCTGCTTTTAGTATGAGCAAAAGTACACTAATAACGCTGTTTTTCTTCTGTCTAATTTTACAAACTGAAAAATTTCATAAAGAAAAAAAGAAAAATACAAAATAATTAACGTAAATTGTTGACGTGATGCTTTTATTATCGGTATCATAAATCTTCGTGAGCAATTATTTTTCGTTATACGATTTTTTTATTATTACTGAATTTTTGAGAGGAGAAATTTGATGTCACTTAAGAAGAAAACGCAAGTACGCACCGGCAAAATGGTTCGTGAACTAATGTTAGCAGACGAAGATGTAAATGCTTCGCTAATTATGGTATATAGTGAAAACGGTGTAAACGCAGAAATTAAAATCGAGGGCTTAACGCCGAAATGTAACGAAGAATTATTTTTGAGCGGAAACGTGGATTGGAACAAGAGTGTCATTTATAAAATTGTTGATTTCACTGGAAACGCTGAAGTTGGTAAAGTTACATTAACAGCAATGAACAAAAATAATGTTTCTCTAGAAATTGAACGCGTTATGTGGAGCAAAGAAAATAAAGAAGCTGTAGAACAAGAAATAACACCAGTAGAAGCTGCGCCAAAGAAGGAAGTAGTCGTAGAGGCACCAAAGGTAGTTACAGCGGCACCTAAACCTATTACACGTGTTGAGGAACCTGTTGCAACGCCTAAACCTATTCCGGCACCAGCACCTAAACCAGTGCGTTCAGAAACAGTTGTAGCGGCACCTAAACCAGCACCTATAAAAAATGAAGTACCTACTCCAGTCGCAAAGAAAGAAACAGTTACGGTTATGCCTACAAAGCCGAAACAAACAACTGCGGCTGAAACAAACTCAAAACTACAAGAAAATTATGTAAAGCTTGTGAAAAAGACAATTGAAGTATGTCAAGATTACGAGCTTGGCATCGATATAGATGATTCTATTGAAAATTTAAAAGAAGAATTACAAAGCCAAGGTATTAGCGTTACTTTTGATAAAGAAATTATGGATGTCGTAAATCGCCTTCGTTCTTTACAAGAAAAAGGGATTAAAGTAGAAAAAGTACTGAATTTACTATAAAAAATAAGGAGGTGGCAAATGCCACCTCCTTATTTTTTATAATTCCACTCATCGCTCTCATATTTTTCTTTTGCTAATGTTTGCACTTCTTGAAGCTGTTCTTCCGTTAGTTCATACGGGACTAGCTCCACATCTAAGCCTTTTTCAAATCCAACTTGGAACGCTTCAATCAACTGTTCAATCGTAAATGTACGGTCTGTTAATTCATTGATTGCGACCGCTTTAGAAGAAAACATGCTCTTCATACGCTCTTTCACTCGCTCATTTGGGAATAAAAATAAATCATACAGCTCATCTAAATCAATTTCTAACGGAATAGATCCATGCTGTAGGATAACTCCTTTTTGGCGCGTTTGTGCACTTCCAGCAATTTTCCGGCCTTCTACAACAATTTCATACCAAGACGGAGCGTCAAAACATACACCTGAACGTGGATTTTTTAAATTTTCACGATCCGCTTCTGTTTTTGGAACCGCATAGTACGCTTCTAATCCTAGCGCCTTAAAACCTTCAAGTAGCCCTTGAGAAATTACGCGATACGCTTCTGTAACTGTTCTAGGCATATTCGGATGATCTTCAGAGACAATAACACTGTACGTTAATTCCTTATCGTGCAATACTCCCCTACCACCTGTTTGACGGCGAACAAATCCATATTCCTTCTCTTTTACTACATCCATATTGATATCTTTTTCTACACGTTGAAAATACCCCACTGTTAATGTTGGCACTTCCCATTCATAAAAACGAATTGTTGGTGGCATTTTCTTTTCACTTTGCCAATTTAATAAACATTCATCTAACGCCATATTGAATGCCGGTGAACATTGACCAGAGTTAATATAGCACCATTTTTCTTTTCCCATCCTGCACCTCATGTAACCAATTATTTTTCACAATATCTAGTCTAACAAATTCGACAAAATTTGTGAAAGAATACGAAATTTCTTCTTCTCACCGAACGAACCTGTTGCATAAATACATACGGGCATTATAATATTGAAAGTAGGATAAGAAAAAAGGGAGCGATAGAATCGTGTCAACAAACTTAATTATTATACTAGCCGTAGTTCTAGCATTCATCGGCTACTCTGTATGGATGTTTTTCTATCAGAAGAAATTGATTAAAACACTTTCAGAAGAAGAATTTCGCGCTGGCTACCGTAAAGCACAGCTTATCGATATTCGTGAAGCAGATGAATTTAACGCTGGTCATATTTTAGGTGCTCGTAATATTCCGCTATCACAAATCCGTATGCGTTACAAAGAGCTACGTAAAGACCAACCTGTTTATTTATACTGTCAAAGTGGATTCCGTACAGGACGTGCGGCTCAATATCTAAAAAAACAGGGTTACAAAGATTTCTACCAATTACAAGGTGGATTTAAATCTTGGACAGGCAGAATTAAAAAGAAATAATATTTTGAAGAACTAGCATGACTCATCAGCTAGTTCTTTTCTTCCATGTTGTTCGCAATATATGCTAAGTTTTGTTTTACTACTTCTTCATTTCTTAATTCTACATTGCGATATAACAATTGATATTCTAATCCTTTCTCTTTCCATATGAGCGTTGCAAATTCTTCCCCTTGTTCAAATTCATCCCTATTTTTAAAATAAGCAGTTGCCCCATTATTCAACTTCATCTGTTCCTGAAATCGATTTTGTTCTACAATATACGGAAAACTATAGGAAAAGTTAGCAACTGTTAATTCTATATAATCTTTTCTTCTTTTTTCCTGTTGTTTATATTTAATCGTTAAGACCGCGTTCTTCTTTCCAATTGTTCTTACTTCTCCTTTTACACCACTCATAACATCGTACGGCAAATATGTCGGAACTTTAAATGCTTCCGAAAAATATTTTTTTGTATCCTTTAACGAAATGGGACCAGATACAAGATCTACAGCTCCATCCGCATTTCCCACAAATTGTTTTTCCTCTTTCGCTGTTTGTTGGAATGAACATGAACTCAGTAACATACTAGAAAACACGAAACAAATGATTCTTTTTTTCAATTTGTTTCCGCCCTTTCATCCCGCTCCTTTTGCGAACAAAGCGTTAATATGTTGTTCATATTCGCTCCACCTGTCAACTCTCCCTTTGAAAACTTTCCCCGTTTATCTCACAGATTTTGACACAGCATTTTTATTTAGACAAAAAAAGACTTCCTGCTACTCTTACGCCCAAAATAAAAAGGTGACGCGAATAACAGTAGGTCTTTTATAACATAGATTGTGAAAAGCTTTTCAGGTCAAGCTTTTCCCATTATTTTTTTTCCATTCCTATCTATTTGCCTATATAATGAACGAAGAGGTGATACATATGGCAAATATAAAACAAATTGCGAAAATCGCTGGGGTATCTATCACGACGGTTTCGCGCGTGCTAAATGACCATCCCTACGTCAGCGATGAAAAGCGAAAACGCGTTTTAGATGCGGTTGAAGAATTAAATTATGCAAAAAATATAAATGCAGTTCATTTATTAAGAGGAAAAACATTTACAGTGGGGGTAATGCTTCCTTTTATCAACTTACCCTATTTCAGTACCATTATTGAAGGGATTGGAAATGAAGCATTGGCTGCGGGCTATCATATTAATCTTTGTCAAACCAACTATGATAGTAAGGAGGAACTTCGTGTTCTAGAAATGATGAAAATGAAGCAATTTGATGGCATGATTATTTGCTCACGTACAAGCTCATGGGAGACAATTGAACCTTATGCAAAATTTGCTCCTATTATTTCTTGTGAAAAGATAATGCATCCACTTATTTCATCTGTTTATGTTAATCATTATGAAGGATTTCGTATTGGTACAGAATACTTATTACACAAAGGACATAGTCACATCGGTGTTTGTCTAGCTCGTGAAAATAGTGCCAACACAATGCAAAGAAAACAAGCATTTTTTGATGCACTCCATTCATCTGGAAAAATGGTACATAAAAACTGGATGTTCTATCAATGCTACACGATGAAAGACGGTTCCAAAGTTATGCAAAACATATTAAAAATGAAGGAACGCCCAACTGCTATCTTTGCTGCAAACGATCAAGTTGCAGCTGGTTTATTAACGGAAGCAAAAAAACAAGGTCTACGCGTTCCAGATGATATCGCAATACTAGGATTTGATAACCACGAAGTTTCTGAAGCACTAGAAATTACAACTATTGAACATCCGGGATTAAGTATGGGATTTCATGCATTTTCAATGTTTTATAAACAAATACAAAATGAACAAATGACCATTGATTCAAAAGAGCTCTCTTTCCGATTAATTGAGCGTCAAACCGTGTAAAGAGTACCAAATTAGGTGCTCTTTTTAGAGTTTTCCTTATTGACTTTATTTTTTCTTTCTTTTATACTCAAACTAACGAACGGTAGGTAGGGGATGAAGATGACAGCAAACCGCATTAAAGCTGTAGCACTTTCTCATTTCGCACGCTATGGCTATGAAGGGACTTCATTAGCAAATATTGCTCAAGAGGTCGGGATTAAAAAACCATCAATTTACGCACACTTTAAAGGAAAAGAAGAATTATATTTCACCTGCTTAGAAGCAGCCTTGCAAAAAGATTTACAATGCTTTACAGATGATATGGAAAATTTTTCAGAATCATCTACTGAAGCATTACTTGTAAACTTATTGAAAGGTTACGCAAAGCGATTTGGTGAAAGTGAAGAATCAATGTTTTGGTTACGCACTTCTTATTTTCCGCCGGATGCATTTCGCGAACAAATTATTGAAAAAGCAAATGCTCACATTGAAAACATCAGAGAACTTTTATTTCCTGTATTCAAACGAGCAAACGAACAAGGTGAACTGCATAACATTGAAATAAAAGACGCTTTAGAGGCTTATTTATGCTTAATTGACGGTCTTATGGTTGAACTACTATTCGCAGGTTTAAATCGCTTTAAGACCCGCTTAAACGCCTCTTGGAAAGTATTTTGGAATGGTCTTTCAAAATGACGGATTGCTTACTTAGCAATGCGTCGTTTTTCAGCCCTTTACCTAACGACTGGTAGGAAGGAGAAATAATATATGGCATGGATTTATGTAATTTTAGCTGGCATTATTGAAATTTTTTGGGTGATTGGACTAAAGCACGCAACAACACCAATTGAATGGATCGGTGTTGCTCTTTTAATCGCAATAAGTTTCGTCCTATTGTTTAAAGCTTATAAAGATTTACCTGTAGGAACTGTATATGCTGTGTTTACAGGAATCGGGGCTGGCGGAATCGTTCTTACAGAGATTTTTATTCTCGGAGAACCTTTTTCAATTATAAAAGTTTTATTAATTGGTTTAATTTTCTTTGGAGTAATTGGTTTAAAACGAGTAACAGGTGAACAAGAAGAGAAGGAGGCTGCATAAAATGGCATGGGTATTTTTAATTATTGCTGGTATTTGTGAGATTGTTGGTGTACTGTTTATGAAAGTAGCCACTGAAAAGAAAGGCTGGGCACCAAAACTTATTTTAATTGCTAACTTCGGCGTAAGCTTCTTCTTCTTATCACTAGCAATGAACTCGTTACCGATGGGAACAGCTTACGCGATTTGGACTGGAATTGGGACTGCCGGAAGTGCGCTGCTAGGCATTCTTTTATTCCGCGAATCAGCTGATTGGCGTCGTCTTGCCTTTTTAAGCTGCATTTTATGCGGGGCAGTTGGCTTAAAATTAATGAGCTAACGTGGGGTGATCGTCATGTGGAAAGCAAAAGGAAAACAAATCCTAACTGGGATTATACTCGGAATCGTTATTCTACTGCAAATAAGCTTTCATATTATAGAATGGCTATTTCATAAAGCAATTTCTGTTCTTACATTCCTTCCGAACATGGCGCTTGAAATTGCATCCATCGTTTGGTCGATAATTGCCTCTATTACAATTCTTATCATTTGGAGTATCGCCAAGATTTGGGGCAAATTAAGTAAAAAAGACAGTTCTTCCGAAAAGTGAAGTGACTGTCTTTTTTCACCCTTAATGATTCCTATATTTTGGATTTTTAAAGAAATTCGATACAATAAGGCATAGTATTCCAAGAATAAAAACACTAGTACCGATAATATTATTCACCTTTTTAAACATATCAATATCCGAGTAAAAATCAAGCATACTAAGATTTAAGGAAAGAACAATGCAGATTTCATTAATATTCTCCCTTTTAACCTCTGTTTCCTCATTACATGTCTCTTCCCCATTTTTTCAAATCTAACTATATCTTCACTCCTTTAGGGCATACTACACAAAAAGGAGCTGATTACATGCAAAATTCCATACATAAACATATCCTATTGTTATTTTTCTTATTTCTTTTCTTTGTTATATGTTTCAGCCTCATATTACATGCGCCAAAAGATATGCCGAGCACCGTTTCTGTTTATAAGTTACTTCTGTGTTATTTCTCTTATTGAAAAAAGGTGTCTTATAATGAGATACCTTTTTATAAAATCCCATCCAAAAACAACGCATATACATATAATTACATCAGCTATAGTAACAAACTCCTTATTTTGGACAAGAAAAAAAGACCAACAATTCCCTGTTGGTCTTCCATATATGTATCACTTCTCAAAGCGATCTAACATTTCGTCTCTCATCCCAAAACTAACAACCGCAATTCCTATGTACATAAAAATAAGAAATGCCGGATGCACCGCATTGTACCAGCTGCTATCAACAATTAAATATACCGTTAATGCCACAACAAGTACAAACGCTAAAATAAACATATAAAAGTGTCTTGTACTACCCATAATAAGCTCCTCTCTTCTCACTTCACCATTCAACAGTATATTTTATCGAATAATTCGATATGACTCAAGGTTAACTTTCTTTTATATAATCAAGTTCTACCTTTACAATGTCATCACAAGCTATTGAAATAATTGTTCCTTGTTTATCAATCGCCGTCACTTCTTCGTTATCCATTACACGATGTGCTACACGTTCTAACATTTTCCCATGATCTCGATAACAAAATTCCTTTATATCTTTAATCGTTTTACCGTTTTCTAAATGATACACCATCCTGTAACACTTATAGCCCATTTCCTCACCCCAAATTGTTCGTTTTTTCACATATACATAAAAATGAGTTATGTCTCTCTCATTACGCCCTCTTAATTTCAATAAAATTCTAACAAAAATACACAATTTTATCAAACCGACTTTTTCAACAAAAAAGCCTAAAAAACAACTTTCCTCTACACTGTTACATAAAACATAAAAATTATTTACATTATTTTCATAATTTCTGCACAAATTCTCCACAAAAAAAAGAACCCGCGTATAGCGAGTTCTTTTCATTTCACATGTACTCAAACTTGTACAGGAGCTGGCTTTTGATAACGTAACACTGGTTTACGAGCAGCCATTGTTTCATCAAGACGTTTAATTACTGTTGTATGTGGTGCTTCTTGTACAACTTCTGGATTTTCTTCTGCTTCTTTTGCGATTTGAATCATCTTATCAATGAATCCATCTAATGTTTCTTTTGATTCTGTTTCTGTTGGCTCAATCATAATACATTCTTCCACGTTTAACGGGAAGTAAATTGTTGGTGGATGGTAGCCAAAATCAAGCAGACGTTTTGCGATATCTAACGTACGTACGCCAAGTTTCTTTTGACGACGTCCTGATAATACAAATTCATGCTTACAATGTCTATCAAATGGAAGATCGTAGAATGGTGCTAATCTTCTCATCATATAGTTTGCATTTAATACAGCATATTCTGTTACTGCACGTAGACCATCTGGACCCATAGAACGAATATACGTATAAGCACGAACGTTGATACCAAAGTTTCCATAGAATGGTTTCACGCGTCCAATCGCTTGTGGACGATCGTAGTTAAAGTGATAGCCATTTTCTGTTTTCTCTAAAATTGGTTTTGGTAAGAACGGAATTAAATCTTCTTTTACACCTACTGGGCCAGAGCCCGGGCCACCGCCACCATGTGGACCTGTAAATGTTTTATGAAGGTTTAAATGTACAACGTCAAATCCCATATCGCCAGGACGTGCTTGGCTTAATACTGCATTTAAGTTCGCACCATCATAATACAATTTCCCACCCGCATTATGAACAATTTCTGCCATTTCTAAAATATTTTCTTCAAATAAACCAAGTGTATTTGGATTTGTTAACATAAGTGCTGCTGTCTCTTCATTCACAACACGTTTTAAATCTTCTAAGTCAACAAGGCCATTTTCATTTGATTTAACTGTAATTGTTTCAAAACCTGCTACTGTTGCAGATGCTGGATTTGTTCCGTGCGCAGAGTCAGGAACAATAACTTTTGTACGGTTATAATCACCATTTGCTTCATGATATGCACGGATTAGCATTAATCCTGTCCATTCCCCATGTGCACCAGCTGCTGGTTGAAGTGTAACAGTATCCATTCCTGTGATTTCAATTAAATGTTCTTGTAAGTCATACATTAATTCCATTGCACCTTGCACTGTTTTTTCATCTTGAAGCGGATGAATGTGTGCAAACCCTGGGAAACGTGCCACGTTTTCGTTAATTTTTGGATTGTACTTCATCGTACAAGATCCTAATGGATAGAATCCAGAATCAACACCGTGATTACGGTTTGAAAGCGCTGTGTAATGACGCATAATGTCTAGTTCAGATACTTCTGGAAGCTCTGCATCTTCTGAACGAATATAATCGTTCTCAAACACATCTTCTAATTTCACTTCTTCTACATCTAATTGGGGTAAGCTATATCCTACGCGTCCTTTTCTACTCATTTCAAAAATAAGTGCTTGGTCTTGGTTCTTCATTGGATAGCCCCCATTTCGTTTACAAGTGTGTCAATTTCTTCTTTTGTACGAAGTTCTGTTACAGCTAGTAGCATATGATTCTCTAATTCTTTATAATCACGGCCTAGGTCGTAACCACCGATAATATTCTTTTGTACTAATGCATCATTTACTTCTTGTACTGGACGTTTGCAATCTACAACAAACTCATTGAAGAATGGTCCGGCAAATATTACAGTAAATCCTTTTTCTTCAAATTGGCGTTTTGCGTATTGTGCCTTCGAAATGTTTTGGCGTGCCATTTCTTTCACACCTTGTCTTCCAAGCGCTGTCATTGCTACAGATGCCGCTAATGCATTTAGTGCTTGGTTTGAACAAATGTTAGATGTCGCTTTATCACGACGAATATGTTGCTCACGAGCTTGTAATGTTAATACGAAGCCACGTTTGCCATCTGAATCCACAGTTTGTCCTACAAGACGTCCTGGAATTTTACGCATAAATGTTTTCGTTGTTGCAAAATAACCGCAGTGTGGTCCACCAAACTGTGTTGGGATACCAAATGGTTGTGCATCACCGATGACAATATCAGCACCCAATTTCCCTGGTGGTGTTAAAGCACCTAATGATAATGGGTTTGAAGAAACGATAAATAATGATTTTTGCTGATGAACGATTTTTTCAATATCAGCTAATTTTTCCACTTGTCCGAAGAAGTTTGGATATTGAACAATTACACAAGCTACTGTATCGTCCACTTCACTGTGTAATACGTCTAAATCTGTTACACCGTTTTTATAATCAATTTCAACAACTTCAAGATGTTGACCTTTTGCATATGTTTCAAGTACCGCTCTTGATTCTGGATGAACTGCTTTAGAAACAAGAATTCTCTTTTTACGAGTATGACCTGCAGCTAGCATCGCTGCTTCTGCTAATGCCGTACCTCCGTCATACATAGAGGAGTTTGCTACATCCATTCCTGTTAATTCACAAATCATTGTTTGAAATTCAAAAATTGCTTGTAATTCTCCTTGTGAAATTTCAGGTTGGTATGGCGTATACGCTGTATAAAATTCTGAACGAGAAAGAACATGATCAACAATTACTGGAGCATAATGATCGTATACACCTGCTCCTAAGAAAGATGCATATTCTTTTAAGTTGGCATTTTTACGAGCCATATCAGACAGTTCTTTTAAAAGTTCTGGTTCTGACTTTGCTTGTTTAATGTTTAAATCCCCTTTGAAACGAACACTTTCTGGAATATCAGAAAATAATTCATCGATCGTTTGAACACCGATCGTTTGTAACATTTCTTTTTTGTCTTCTTCTGTCATTGGAAGATAACGATGCAACATGAAATCTACCCCTCTCCCCGTTACTTTGAACGTTTGTAAAATGGTGTTGGAACAACTACTGCTTTAACACGTTTATTACGAATCTCAATTTCTACTTCTGTATCAACTGCTGCGTATTTTACATCAACTAATGCTAAACCAATACTTTTCTTTAACGTTGGAGATTGTGTACCACTTGTAACTTCCCCGATTTTTTCTTCGCCTACATATACAGGATAATGTGTACGAGGAATACCGCGTTCAATTACTTCGATGCCGACTAATTTACGAGGTGCACCGTTTTCTTTGTATTCTTTTAATGTTTCTTTTCCAAAGAAATCTACTTCCTTATTTGTTTTTACTGCAAAGCCAATTCCAGCTTCAATTGGTGTAATATCTTTTGATAGTTCTTGACCATAAAGTGGAAGCGTTGCTTCAAAACGAAGTGTATCACGAGCTCCTAAACCACATGGTTTTAAGCCGTCTTCTTCTCCAACTTCAAGAAGTTTCTCCCAAAGTTTTGCAGCGTCTTCACTCTTGCAGTAAATTTCAAATCCATCTTCACCTGTATAACCAGTGCGAGATACAAGTGCAGGGGTACCGTCTACAAGAACTTCGTTTTTAAATTTAAAGAACTTAATCTCTTTTAAATCTTCTGACACAACTTTTTGTAAAATGCCTTCTGCTTTTGGTCCTTGAATTGCAAGCTGTGCAATTTCACTAGAAACATTGACTACCTTCGTATCGCCAATTACATGACTTGCTAACCATTCGTAATCTTTCTCGATATTCGATGCGTTGATTACTAATAAATAGTCTTCTTCACCACGCTTGTAGATTAATAAATCATCTACAGTGCCACCATTTTCGTAACACATTGCTGTATATTGTGCTCCTCCTACCTTTAAGGTAGAAACATCATTTGTAACAACACGTTGTAAAAATGCTAAACTATCTGTACCTGTGACTTCAACTTCTCCCATGTGAGACACATCAAACAGACCCGCTGCTGTACGAACAGCCTCGTGCTCTTCTTTAATGCTTGAAAATTGAACTGGTAATTCCCAACCACCAAAGTCGATTGTTTTCCCACCATACTTCGCGTAAACATCAAATAGCGGTGTACGTTGTAATGTAATCATGTTCTTTCCCCCTTATGCTGTCTATGACAAATCATTAAAAGTTGGCTTCCCGTATCTAAACATTTTTTATTCAGAAAAGATGGGATATACGGAATCTCAATGTATTTTTTTATGAAAGCGTAAATAAAAAAGTACTTTCTTGGATAAAATACGAAAGATTCCACACATTTCACAACATTATCCTAACATTTTTCGATCTATTTCATCAATATTCTAGCATAAAAAATAATTTGGAATTTTTTAATCTTACACTTACGAAAATGACTTCACCTAAAAACGCTAGAAATTAACGTTCTGGTGAAGGGTATAACAATAACCGTTTTAGTTTACAGAAGGTGGGAGAGTTTTAATGAATGTCAATATTTCCGTAGATCGGACTTGGAAAAATAATTTTTTAAAACGAATTGATGAGGACGGCCCTTGGACAAATTGGGAACTGTATAATTTAGCTTATGAAACAGAAAGATCGTTGCTTGTCCCTACATTTGATGGCTTGCAAGCACCAAAACATTTATCCCACTTCACACCGCTTCCTCATCAGTTGGAAGTCGCACAAACTGTGATTGAACAAATGAATGGAAAGGCAATACTAGCAGATGAGGTTGGACTTGGAAAAACAATTGAAGCGGGTCTGATTTTAAAAGAATATATGGTGCGAGGTCTTGTAAAAAAAGTATTAATACTCGTTCCTGCTTCCCTTGTTTCACAGTGGGCATATGAGTTGAATACAAAATTTTTTATCCCCGCTGTTGCTCAGAGGAAAAGTTATTCATGGGAGCAAGCTGATGTTATTGTTTCATCAATTGATACAGCAAAACGTTCACCTCATCGTGACATCGTTTTAAACTTAGAATATGACCTTATTATTATTGATGAAGCACACAAACTTAAAAATAACAAAACAAAAAACTATGAATTTGCACAACGACTGAAAAAGAAGTTTTGCTTATTACTAACTGCAACACCTGTTCAAAACAAAATTGATGAAATTTTCAATCTCGTTTCCTTATTAAAACCAGGACATTTAGGCAATCAATCTAACTTCGAGGAATATTATGCATCGAAAAATCGCTCAGCAGAGTCAGATGAAGATTTAAAAGCGCTCATTAATAAAGTGATGGTAAGAAATCGGCGAAATGGTACAGGTATCGAATGGCCGAAAAGGCATGTTCGCACAATATTTATTGATTTTAATGAGGAAGAGCAAGCGTTATATAATGCAATTGAAAATTGGAAAGGACAAGACGCTTTTACCTCTGCCTTTTCATCATTAACTTTGAAACGAGAAGTATGTAGTAGCCGTGAAGCAGTTTATTATTCACTCAAAAAACACGTGGAAAAAAGGCAAAAAGAAAATGTGAATTATATATCAGACCCATATATCGATGTTTTAATGGACAAAATCAACCATATTCCTTTTAATTCAAAAGCAAATCAAGCACTAGAGCTTATAAAAGAAATTAATGATAAAGTCGTCATCTTTACAGAATACAGAGCAACGCAAATGTATTTACAATGGTTTTTAAAACAGCATGGTATTTCATCGGTTCCCTTTCGAGGTGGATTCAAACGAGGAAAAAAAGATTGGATGAAAGAACTCTTCCAAAATCATGCGCAAGTGTTAATCGCAACTGAAGCAGGCGGTGAAGGGATTAACCTACAATTTTGTAGCCATATGATTAACTATGACTTGCCTTGGAATCCGATGCGGCTTGAACAGCGCATTGGACGTATTCATAGGCTTGGTCAAAAAAATGATGTTCATATTTATAACTTAGCAACGAAACATACAGTTGAAGAACATATTTTAAAACTTCTATATGAAAAAATTAATTTATTTGAGCGAGTCATCGGTGAACTTGATGAGATTTTAACAAGGATCAATATGAAAAATATCGATGCACATATTCAAGAAATTTTTGCAGGGTCAAAGAGCGAAGGAGAAATTCGAATCAAGATGGAAAATTTAACATCCATCATCGACTTCGCGAAGAGAAACGAAGCTGAGGTGCAAGGTTATGCAGCAACATGAAATTCATAATTACTTATGGGATTTTTTCGAAGCAAACGACTGTGAGATTTCCCAGCGTTCCCCTCATCTACTAGATGTACAATTAACAATTGAGATGGATAAACTATTGATGAATCGACCTTTTTATTGGCATTACCTCGAGAAAACAGGTGGTATCCCAAATCCAATGAAACTTACTCTCATTACAAACCCAGAGAGTGACGGTGAGGAAGGTGAGCTTATTCACTATGGCTCCCCTCGTCTACATCAAATTTTTCAAACAACAAAAGAACTCGGTTCATACATACGCTTATTCGAAGAAGTGAATTTAGGTAGTACAACTCATACACCACTTCACCCATGGCTTGGCGTCAATGTAAAAGTATGTTATCAATGCGATCGAAAGAAAGACATGCTTCATTCCATCGGGATTCATCTTATTTCTGGAACGATGATTACAAACTTTCATGAAACATTAGCGAAAATTCGGCTCACACCAAAAATACCGGATTTCAGTTTTACACTCACTCCAATTATTAAACCGCAAAGTGGACTACAGCGAATAGAAGATGCATTAAAAAACTTCATCGCAGCAGATGATCATACATGGGCTGAAGAAGCACGGGTACGTTGGAACCATGATTTATCGCTTCTTAATCGCTTTTATGAGGAAAGTGAAGAGCTTCCCGAAAGCTATGAAATAGAAAAGCAAGCCTTACAAGAACAATACGAACCGCGGATTACAATGCAAATTATAAATGGCGGACTCTTCTATGTAACCGCTAAACATTTTTTTCATGAGAAAAGCCCCTTCATATGAGAAGGAGCTTTTCTTATATTTTCCCATTATACTTCCGGCCATCATTATGTTCTTGTTGCTGTTTTTCTGTCATTCGCTTTTGATATTCCCTATCTTTTGCACTCACATGGTTTGCATCTGTTGGAAGATTCTTTTTTGAACGTCCTACGCCATTACTCATTTTTTTCACCCCTTATGTTTTTCAAATTCATTCTTATTGTCAGCTAGTGGTGCAATCCTTATACAAAAATAAGAGAAGCTTTTCGCTCCTCTTATTCCTTCACATATTTTTGAAACATATCGTGTAAGCCTTGATTTACAAGATAAGAGATCTGTTCGTCAGATTTATGCGGATAACGATCACGCAACCTGATAGATGCTTTCACCATTAAATTTTCTAATACAGAACGGCCACCTTCACCATAAATAATTTCAGCATATTCTACAAGCCTTCCATCTTCTATTGTTGCTGGATTATGATTGAAGAAAAATTTACTCATTGTCTCCACCTCTCTCTTTGATAACGTTTACATTTATATAGATTATTTATGTTATTTATTTCACAATATTGTATGCATGTATAGATGATTAGTTTCATTATAAAACAACATGACGATAGGAATAACTTAAGTTTTCGTCAATTTTGTGAACAAACCCTTAAAAATGAAAGCGTTTTAATTATTATATACTAAAAAAGATTACCACGCTAGGGGCAATCTTTTTTATTTCTACTAAATTATGACTTTTGCTTCATTTCGTACACGCTCAAAACGTTTCCGAAACATTAACCTACCACTTGTATACAAGTTCTCAAATTAAAATCACCACCGCGAAGAAGGGAAGATGATTTCACGTGTTTGCTTCTTTTTCTGTTTTTACTTGGCATGAGGTAGGAATAAACTCTAATTACTTCTATGCATCGCTAAATCCTCTCTTTCAACTAAAAAGAAGTAGGATATCGTTTATTAACTTTAATTATCAACTAATCCTGTACAATATTCAGAAATTATATTGTAAAATATATCTATTACTTAAGGAGGTCTATAATGAATCAAAATAAGAAAGCCATATTCGATATTGTCTTTTACCTCGTCTTCCCTTTTGTCATTTGGAAATTTGCAAAAGCACATATTGATCCTTATTATGCAATGCTTATTTCCTCGGTACCGGGAATTCTTTATACACTGTACTGCTTTAAGAAAGAAAAACAGTTCAACGTTACAGGGTTCTTTATTTTGATTACCCTCATTGCTAACACGACAGTAGACATACTATCTGGCTCTGCTGCGCGAATGCTTTGGAACGACGCATATTATCATATCGTACTCGGCTGCATTGTCATCTGTACAATCTTTATTAAAAAACCGCTCATGTTATATTTCGCTGCTGATATCGCAGTCTTGCAAGGACATGACCGAGATAAAAGTCGCGCTCTTTACCGTGACAAACGTATATATCCGGCCTTGAAATATTTAACACTATTTTTCGGTCTCCAATTCATTTTAAAAAGCTTTTTAAAAATCTATTTCATTTCTGTTTTTGGTGTAGAAGGATATGGTGAAATGCGAGCAATCATGACCGCTGTTGGCTGGGGGATCTCCATATGTATTGGAATAGGATTTGTATGGGTTAATAATAAAATATACGCAGTAACTGAACAAACAGAATCTACACAATAAGTTGGAAACTATCAAAAGAAATAATAAAAATTCCCCAGTGCAATATTGCACTGGGGAATTTTTATTAGGTCTCTCTGTTGAATCAATGACAAGTATACACCCATCGCCAAAATTGCCCTATACCGCCCTAGTATATTTACTAGTGGTAAATCATTCCACTCATTTATTAACTTGATTGCTTTCTTTTCTTCTTTACGTTTTGATAAAACAAAGCAGCACTAAGTGGTATCATACCAAACCATCTGTTTAAAAATGGCGCTTTTTCAGAGCGGCGTTGTTGTTTTTTCTGCTTTCGATCCTCTTTTGGAGCATCCATATATGATACAAATTGTTGCGTTACAAAACGCACATAATCATTAGTAGACATATTATCACCTCTACTTGATTAGTATGTCCATTTTTTTATTCATTAATCTTTTTCTCTAGTTCTTCCATAATCTCTTTCACACTTTTATTTGTTGTATCAATATGTATATCTGCTTCTTCATAATATACTCGGCGTTTTTCAAACTTCTCTACAAACGCCTCTATATTCTCTTTTTGAAATAATGGACGCGTTGTATCCCCGCGAAGACGTTCTGCAATAACATACGGATCACAATATAAATACACAATCGTTCCATTCTCTTTCATCCACTGACGATTCTCAGCTCGCTCAACGATCCCTCCACCACTTGTAATAATTAAGTCACTCGTCGGTAAAGAGCGCAGCGTTTCGCTTTCATATTTGCGGAAAGAGCCCTCCCCTTCTTCCGCAAATATATCGCGAATCACCTTCCCTTGCTTCTCTTCAATTTTTTGATCTGTATCTACAACTGGAATATGCAGTTTCTCACTTAGCATTCTCCCAATTGTTGTTTTTCCGGCCCCCATATAGCCTGTTATATATATGGCCCTCATTTTGTTACCTCTTTTCTACCAAGTTGGTCCTTGTTTAATTATTTGTATTATAACGAAAGATGAGCTGATGTGGTTTATTTTATATACTACTTGCACAAATTACTAAAAAAACGTTTTGTCCTCAATCTTGTATCAAGAACAAAACGTACTTGTAATTCAACTTCCATTTCCTCGCTCTTCCGCCCAATTCATAACCTTTTTATTTGTTTTATCGTACTGAAAGTTCACCTTATAAGAACGGCGCTCTTTCGTCATACACTGCAAGGTAACAAAGATAATGTCATTCTCAAATACATATCTCCCACTCACTTCACCATTTTCATATTGAAAGGCAAACACATCATTTTGTTCTTTCTCCTGCAAATCTGCCTTTATCGAGATGATCGCTTGATCTGTAATCTCTTCTAACAAAAATTTCTGCTGCGCCTCTTTATAAAATCTTTGGTCAGATTGCAACATATTTATCTCATATATAAAGAATGAAAACAGTAAGAAAAGGAGAATTAATGTACTGGGCAAAGCAAAACCATCTTGATTTCTCATGACTTCATCTCAGGGAGTGTGTATCGCGTTACTACCCCATGATACTTTTTTCCACTTATATCTTGCACATGTATGGATAGCATATATGGTGTTAAGTTATAAGAAACTGAACTTACCTTTTGTAATATAATTTCCCTTCCTAGTGTATTTACTTTTCTCACAATATTATTTCCTAACATTTCATATGTGATATTATCACCATTACTCATTTGAAAAAGTATTATATTTCCTTCGTCCCCTAACTGAACATTACTCCTCAGTTGAAATTCTCGAAACTCTAATTGTACTTGCTCCATGAACACATCCCATTCCCAACTGTTTATCTGCTTCGAATATGGTTTCTCAATAAATAAACTATGAAGGCGCGGCACAAGAAGAAAGAAAATAGATAAAAACAATAAACATAACATCATTTCTAATAAAGTAAACCCCGCTTCTATCTTTTTATTTTTTAACATGGCGACATTGTTCTATTCTCCTTTGTTTCGTATCTCTCCAAATTGTACAAGCCTCTTCTCCTCGCAAATAGGTCACATACATAACGCCATCTATCATCTCCTCTTTTTGCTGCTTCAACTGATTTTGATGCATATATAATGCCGCTTCCCTTTTCAGCAATACATATGCTTTATATCGAAGTTGAATATTTTTTCTTTCTTGCATGATGAGAAGTGTTTGGGGAAGCACTAACGACACAGCCAACATCAATAAACTTAACGATACGATCATTTCGATCATAACTGACCCTTTTTGGCACTTCACGATAGGTAAATCTCCCTCTTCCAAGTTGAAATACAATTTCATAAGTGCGTGCACGATAAAAAAGTAGAATTGTACCACCTTGGTTTATATTTCCGTTTGCATTATAAGTCATTGGGTTCGGAAAAGTATTTAAATCAACCTTTATATCACGTTCATATTCCCGGAGCATAAGGGCACGTGCATCTCCTGATTCCCAAATACTGTACATATGTTTCTCAGGGACCCACCGCAACATATACAGATTCCGGTGGTTTATAGCTAACTGCTGCATATACAAAATATCTTGTGAGAATTGTCTAAAAAAACGTTCGACCTTTTGCCTCTCATATAACGGAGCAACGTTAAAATAAGTAACAATGCTTAATATAGAAATGATAGATAAGACGAGAAGCATCTCTAAAAATGTAAAGCCCTTTTGTTTCACGATTTACCAACCGATACTGTACCGTCCTCACTGGAAATACTAATTGGCTCCCCTTTTGGACACGTTGTAGAAGTAATGTATTTTTCGTTTATTAAATCATCTATTGTTGGTATCTTATTCTTTTCTAACTGGTACGCTTGTACTTGCGCTTCAACAGACTTCACATAAGCGTCACAACCTTTTCCTTGTACAGAAGAACGTTGTTTAATGACATTTGGAATAATTAATAACAGCAATACCGAGATAACAACCATCACTAATAACATTTCTAAAAGAGTAAATCCTTTTTCATTCTTCATGTAAACTACCTCCTAAATAGAATTCATCATTTGAAACATCGGCATAATCATCGCTAAATACATAAGAACAACAATTATGCCAATACATGTAAACAAAAGCGGCTGAATAATAACTAAAATACGTTGAATCTTTTCTTCCATTTTTTCAATCGTTAATTCACTATAATCACCTAATTCTGTCGCTAAGTTTCCGTTTGCTTGTCCATGCGCAATAACGTAAGACAGTTCACGCTCATAATAACTGCTCTTCATAATAATAGAATCCAACTGTTCTCCCGCAATTAACAACTCTTCAATCCGAGTGGCTTCACATTGAAAAAACGAATGATGTTTTTGTTCCATCATTAATGTTAGAGCTTCAAGTACCGATAATCCTCCTTGTAGTAAGCCGCTTAATTGAACAGAGAAATAATGAGAATTTGTTAAAATAAGAAATGTATTTATAAGGGGAATACGCACCATAATATTTACCCTTTGAATCGGAGGAAGCTTTCGTAGATAAAACACGTATACACATACTCCAAGTGCAATAACAAGAAAAAATCCGCTCATTATACATGGAAGTATTTGGATGAAATTAATAATCTGATCAGTAAAAGAAGCAGAGGTTGCACGTAAAGAACTGTACAATGTCTCAAATTGAGGAAGCAAAACAAGGTTAAATACAGCAAGAATTCCTAGTAAAAAAAGAGATAAAAAAATCGGATAACGGAGAACTTTCATCATATCCTTTTGATGCTTCTCCTTTCTATGAAGGAGTACACTTCCTTGCTTTAAAGCAAAAGAAACATCACCGTGTTGCTGCGCATAAAATAAATAACTTAATATGTCTGGATGAAACATCATTTGATGAAAAGCATCGTGTAAACTTTGTCCATTTTTTAATTCTTCGATAATATGCTGCAGTTGTAGCCGTTTTGTAGAGGACAATTGAAACTGTAAAAATTCTAGCGCTTGTAAGAGAGGATAGCCTTTTTCTAACAATTCTCCAAGTCTTCTTAATAACAAGACTTGTTCATGTAATCGCCATCCTTTTCGCTCAAACATAAACATCCTCTTCTAAAAAACCTAGGGCATATCCTTTTCTTATACATGATTGCAATGTTTCATAATGATAAGTTACACGCTCTCCATTTGCTTCACGAATAGCCTGTTTCAATTCATGGCCATATAACAACTCGTAAATACTAGCTTGCCGTACCTGCCTCATCGCTTTACATAATGGCGAACATTTTCCTTTGCAAAATGGACACTTCAATTCCACAAGACGCTGCGCTGCCACTGCAAGCAATGATTGTTCAATTTCTTGCCGCGTAATCCCATAATCCATCAAACGTAGCACAGCCCCTTTTGCATCGTTTGTATGCAACGTTGTCATTACTAAATGACCTGTTAAACTCGCACGCACAGCTACTTTTGCTGTTTCTTCATCACGAATTTCACCGACTAAAATAATATCAGGATCATGGCGCAGAATCGCTTTTAAACCTGTTGTATATGTGATACCGGCCTTTTCATTAATTTGAATTTGTAATAAACCATCCTTTCGCTTTTCGATTGGATCCTCAAGTGTAACAATACGCCGCGTTTGTCCCTTTTTCGCTACCTCTAGCAAAGCATACATTGTCGTTGTTTTCCCAGATCCTGTCGGACCAGTAAACACGAGTAATCCATGAGAATGATGTAAAAAAGAGAGAAGTGTTTTTGCCGAACTTGGAAATAAAGAGAGATGGGAAAGTGGTTGAATCGATGCTTGCAAATGCAAACGAATAACGAGACTTTCTAAATTCATAGTTGGCAGTGTAGAGAGACGCAGGTGAACTTCTTGTCCATCAATTTGTAAATACAATGATCCATTTTGTGGCTTACGTCTTTCCCCTATATCCATAGACGCTAAAAATTTAAAATGTGAAACAAGTCTTTCCCCAAATTCTTTTCTAATACAATGCTTCGTTACCAAATCTTTTCCAATACGCAATTGTATGACTGCATCTTCTTGCCGCGGCACAATATGTAAATCAGATGCCTGTAATGTACATGCTTCCTTCATAATTGTATTGGCAAAATGTTCAACACCATTCATCGTTATCCCTCCTCACAATGTATATATCACAAAGGAAAATATAAGAAAAATCGTAACTTTACCTTTTTCTCTACTAGAAAAAGGTAAAATATGTTTGTGAAATTATGAACAATTTCTGAATTATTGACTAAAATCACCTATATGCAACTTTATCTGTATTATAATGTTAATATCTTGGATAAAGTGATAAAGGTGGAGATCCTCATGGAACAAGCTTTAAAAATTACAGGTGTACTATCTGATCCAACTCGTTATTATATTTATAAATACATTTCTCAAAAGCATAGTTACGTAACCGTACAAGAAATTGCAGATGAATTTAATATCCATCCAAACGTAGCACGTCTACATTTATCAAAATTAGAAGATGTTAATATGTTGAAATCTGAAACGAAGAAAACAGGAAAAGGCGGAAGACCAAGCAGATTATATGTATTGTCTGAAGACTTAATTCAATTGCAATTCCCATTTCGCGATTATCAATTATTAGCGAAAATCACTTTTAATTCATTACTAAGCCTCGGTGCAGCCGGTGAAAAGGCACTATATGAAACGGGCAAACAATTTGGTAAAGAATTGATGGAACAACACATGCAGCGTTTAAATGTTAATAAAGATTCATTAACATTAGAACACAAAGTTCAAATTGCAAAAGAAGCGTTATCAACTGCTGGCTTATCCCCTTCCTTTGAATTAAGCACAGATGGCACACAAATTTTCTATGACGTGTACAATTGTCCATTTAAGGAAATTGCCGTTCATCACCCTGAAGAAGTTTGCCATATGCATAGCGATATGATGAAGGGGATTTTTGGAACTTTATTTCCGGACATGGAATTAACACGACATGAGAACTTATTAGATGGATGCAAGTCTTGTAACTACAAAGTCCAACTATAATTGTTTTTATATGAAATTATGTCAAAAAGAAGTCAATTTGATTTGGCTTCTTTTCTTTTTTTCGCAAATATTTACAATAATGAGAAAAATAAATTATAATGAGGAGAGGTTTACTTTTTTAGAAAAGGAGGGAGATTGCATGGAGCGCATGTTTCGCGTTCTCGGCTTTTGGACTGGAATTTTCTCGGTTATGTTTTACTTAGGGGATATGCATACAACTGCACTATTATTTTTAGGACAAACAGGATTTTTCGTACTTTTAAGTTATTTGAAATTAACAGAGCGTATGTATATATACGTATTCGGGGCCTATTTAACGGTTTTCTTCATTGGATTTACATACTACACAACATTTCTACTTGTCCCTGGCGCTGGGCATTAAAAGGATGGCAATTTGCCATCCTTTTTTTATTTTCCTCAATTACCTAGTTGACTTATAGGTTTTGTTGAAATATATTTTATATAACAGATGGAATTAGGGGGAATTATTATGAATACACTGCTAGTCGGAATTAACATAGTGGTCATGCTTATATTAGTTGGCATTTTATATTATATGCAACGTAAGCATGTATCTTTTAATAAACGCGTATTTACTGCTTTAGGGGTCGGAATTGCATTTGGTCTTATTTTACAATTCATTTATGAACCTACTTCTAAAGTTATCGTGGATTCAAATAACTGGTTTAGCTTAATTGGTAGTGGTTATGTGAAATTACTACAAATGATTGTTATGCCACTTGTTTTAGTTTCTATTATCTCAGCATTTACAAAATTAAAATTAACAAGTAACCTTGGTAAAATTAGCGGACTTATTATTGGCATTTTAATCCTTACAACTGGAATCGCTGCCGCTGTTGGTATCGCCGCAAGCGCAGGTTTTGACGTTCAAGCTACTGGTTTACAACAAGGTGATGCAGAAACAGCTCGTTTGAAATTAGTGGAAGAAAAATTTAGTTCAATTGAACAAACACCAATTCCACAAAAATTATTAGAATTATTACCTACAAATCCATTTCTTGATTTAACAGGTGCACGTCCAACATCAACAATTTCTGTCGTAATCTTTGCAGCGTTTATTGGAATCGCCTTTATTGGTGTAAAAAGAAAATATCCAGAACAAGCTGAACTATTTAAAAAGATGCTCGATGCTGTATATGCTATTGTAATGCGTATGGTAACGTTAATTTTACGCCTGACTCCATACGGTGTATTAGCTCTTATGACAAAAACAGTCGCTGGTAGTGATGTGAATGCCATTTTAAAACTCGGTAATTTTGTTTTAGCATCTTACGTAGCACTTATCGTTATGTTTATTATTCACTTATTATTAATCGCTCTATCCGGTTTAAACCCAGTTCAATATTTAAAAAAGGTATTTCCAGTATTAACATTTGCCTTTACTTCTCGTTCTAGCGCAGGTACAATGCCATTAAATATTGAAGCACAAAAAGAAAAACTTGGTGTATCCGAAGGAATTGCAAACTTTGCCGCTTCCTTCGGTGTATCTATCGGTCAAAATGGTTGTGCAGGTATTTATCCAGCTATGCTCGCAATGATGGTCGCTCCAACAGTAGGTATCGATCCATTACAACCACAATTCATTTTAACTTTAATCGCTGTTGTCGCTATTAGCTCTTTCGGAGTTGCCGGTGTAGGTGGCGGCGCAACATTCGCAGCATTAATCGTACTTTCAACAATGAACTTACCAATCGGAATTGTTGCTCTTCTTATTTCTGTTGAACCATTAATCGATATGGGCCGTACAGCTCTTAATGTAAGCGGATCAATGACAGCAGGTCTTATTTCTAGTAAATGGCTTGGTGAATTAGATCATGAGACATATAATCAAGAGGATGTAAAAAGTAAGGAAGTCGCTTCATAAGAAAGAGAGAACTTTCATGAAAAGGAATGCTAATTCATTTGCATTCCTTTTTTATTCCCTATAATCACTATTTTACATAACTAATCTGCTTCTTTTGCCCCAAAAGATCCAATTCCTTCACATTGTTTTCTGGATTTCCCATTAAAATATTTCGTTTCAATATTGCTACAATATTTCATTTCTTCTTTACTAAATAAACGTAAAAAAAGAGGATATACGCTCTTTTTTGAACATAATCCTTCTCAATATTGCCTATTGATGGATGTCAAAACTTCTTTCTATTATTCAAAGCGAACCTTTTCTCTTACAAAATAAAAATTAACGTTTCACTTCACAACCCGTCCTTTTTACAAATAGCCATTTTGCTCGCACCACTCATGAAATTGCCGCACATCTACCCCCACTAAAACAATATCTTTTAGTTCCACATCAACGATTTGTTCGTCAATAACAAGGAAAAAATTCGATCCCTCCTGCTTTCCTTTTTGCTTTACAATTCCAATTCGATTCCGGTACGGTCCGTCTTTTATATATGCTTTTTGCCCTATAATATCAAAATTCAAAATTTTCACCTCTTTTACTACGCTCAACTTCGGAATACTACCTTCTTTTCAGAAATTTCCCTTTCATTGCACTATTTCTGTATATATATGATAAAAAAGTAAAAGAGTCCTTCCTTTATTACAATTATTTTTTCTTTGTTTCATTTTGATAAATTATATGTAAAAAATATGCAAACAAGCAATTGGAAACGCTTTCTTTTGCCATTTTCATGTTATAATAGAAAAGCAGAACTTCGCAAAGAGGGAGAAAAATGGATATAACAATTATTACAAAAGTAATCGAAGCATTAAAATCATATGGATTTCAAGATGTAACATACTGTGAAGAAGCAAAACAATTTCTATTTCATAATCAAACAGATATCATGAGCGGCTATGCAGAAATCACATATAGTAGTCAATTTGAAAAGTTTAACGTGCAAATTCATCCGATTGAAACGCACCACCAAGCAGAGTTACAAGAAGTTGAAAAACACATTCAATCTTGTATACGAAAAGTCGAGTATTTGAATGCACTTCTTACAGGACAAAAAAAATTAACTGAAAAAGTAATTATTATGTAAAAAAGAACGTGATCATCTCACGTTCTTTTTTATTTTCATTATTGTATATTCATCTTCTCTTTCAATTGTAAACTCGTCACAGACTCTAATGCATTCATTGCTTCTCCAATTGTCATATCAAAAATTGTCTTATCTTCTATATATGGGAACTGTCTAAAACGCTTTTCGATCATTTTTACTGCATCAGATGTAAATATTGCACTATCTATACCAAATTCTGTTTCAAGGAGAACGATCCAATCTAGAATATGAAATCCTAATCCATTTACAAATGAAATGAGCTTTTCCTCAGGTTGCGAAGATAAGAATACGTGACGTTCCATTTCACTAAAGAGTTCTTCTCCTAAAATCTCTGCAAGCTCTTCATCATGTTCACGATTTACAATTTCGTCATACCCGTAATCGTCTGCAAGTTCTTCTACTTCTTCCCCATCCACACAAAGTAACTGGCTACGCAGCGCACCTTTTTTGAATGCACTTGTTTGTACAACTTCTAAGAAGTTTGTTTCCCATCCTCGTTCTAGTTTCATATTCATAACTCCTTTATTTTTAAATATATCCTTTAATTACTTTTCTCTTTCGCTGTTTAATTACATCTTCTCAAATTCTTGGATAGAAGAGAAGCCTTACACATTAATGGCTATTCCAACAGCTTTCATTGTTCCCAGTTTTGAAATATTTTAAAATTATCGTATATCGGATTCGAAATCTACGTTATACATCACCTTGATTCATAACGTAGGATACAAATCCCGCCACATCCCCCTCAAAAATCTTTACTTCTGGTAAATGGTAAAACGTTGTTTGTAGCAGATTATTTTTATGATACAGATAGACTTTCTTTTCTAAAGCAATTGCCATACCAAGTTCTATATGGCTACCATTTCCTCCATCTAGTAAAAGCAGAAAAACATCCGCAGCTTGAATTGCCTGTCTTTCTGCTTGACCAATCTTCTGTAATTGTTTCCTATTCGTTGCTCTTTCATTTTGAGTCCAATCATATGTATGGTGCCATCCTATTTCTTTCAGTTTACTCGCTACAAATTGAACAAGATGTTTATTTTGAAAACTCGATGCTATATAGAAATTCACCTTAATTAACCCCTTACCTTTATAAACCTAAAGGGAAACTCTTTTTTAGCGTTCATGATAATAAATATAGAAGGATTTCGCCAAAAGAAATCCCCACCTTTAAAACTTATTTTACGTTTAAGTGGTGGGGCACCTCATGATTTTCTCTTATTTTTTGTTTTTTATCACTTTCATCAGCTAACATTTCTAACTCAGCTGTTATTTCTGATTTCTCTAAGTTTCGTTCTTGTGAAAATTTTCTTGAAATGTAAACAATAACACTACCAACATACAAAACAAAACATATAATCAGAGCAGCATTTTCATAGAGACTCAGCTCCAACACAGTCACTCCTAATCCATTCGTATTTTCACGCTCAAAGAACTGAAATTCCCCTATTAAATCTCTGTTATTGTACCATAAATACAATAATTCTTCGAACCTTTCATTCTATTTAAAAAGGCATGATTTTTTTAAAATCATGCCTCCTCAATATATTTCACAATAGTCTGCACTGCTTCTTTTCCACTATATTTTTTTAATTCTTTTTTATACTTCTCATAATTATGATTTAAACTTTCTATCTGTTTTATAAGAGATGTCACTGTTACATTTTCTTCATATAAAACGGATGCATACCCTTGTCTTTCAAACGATTGTGCATTCAAAATTTGATCACCGCGACTTGCAGTTTTCGGTAGTGGAATTAAAATCATTGGCTTTTGCAATGTTAAAAATTCAAAAATCGCATTTGATCCAGCACGTGAGATGACAAAATCCGTTGCCCCTAATACATCTGGTAATTCATCCTGCACATATTCAAATTGCCTATACCCTTCTATACCTTGTAACTTCCCATCTAAATTTCCTTTTCCACATAGGTGAACAACTTGATAAATTTTAAGGAGCTGTGGCAATGCTTCTCGTACTGCCTCATTGATTTTCTTTGCCCCTAGACTTCCTCCCATAACCGTGATGACCGGTTTTCTAGTATGGAATCCAAGAAAGTTCAATCCTTTTTCACGATTTCCACGTAGCACTTCTTCTCTCACGGGTGAACCTGTATAAACAACCTTTTCTTTCGGCAAATGCTTCGCAGCTTCCTCAAATGTAACAAATATTTTCGAAGCAAAGCGGAGTACAATTTTATTCGCTAACCCTGGTGTCATATCAGACTCGTGTAGCAAAACTGGTACACGATTTAACCACCCACCAATCACTACTGGTACAGATACAAAACCACCCTTTGAAAAAATAACATCCGGTTTTAATTTTCGTATTCGTATATAAGAATCCATGACACCCTTCATAACAAGAAAAGGATCTTTTATATTTTTCAAATCAAAATAACGGCGCAACTTTCCGCTTGCTATCCCATAGTATGGGATTCCTTCGTTCTCTATAATCGCTTTTTCAATTCCTTGATGAGAACCAATATAAGAAATATCCCAATTCTTTTCTTGCAAATGTGGAATAATTGCTAAATTGGGCGTCACATGTCCAGCTGAACCACCGCCTGTAAAGACTATTCTTTTCATATCTCTCCCCCTTCTACACTATAGTACACTAAAATATCGTGCTTCGGGGTGAGCAAATACCATTGCCGTTACAGATGCTTCAGGTTCCATCATAAATCCTTCTGTTAGTGAGATTCCGATTTCCTCTGGCTGAATTAAACGAAATAGTTTTTCTTGATCCGCAAGTTCTGGACAAGCTGGATAACCAAAAGAAACGCGAATCCCTTGATATTTCGTACGAAATCGTTCTTCCATCGTCATCTCCGGTGAATCCGGAATTCCAAAGCGGTCACGAATCAACATATGTGTTTTTTCAGCAAGTCCCTCTGCTAGTTCCAGCGCTAATGATTGAATAGCGTGACTGCGTAAATAATCCCCCTTCTCTTTCCACTCCTCCGCGATTTCTCGAACACCTTGTCCAACTGTAACAGATAAAAAGGCGACATAATCCATTTCATCACCAATAGGACGTAAATAATCTCCTAATGTACGGTACGGTGCTTTTCCTTGTCTTGGGAATGAAAAACGCTCTAGTACACGTGTATGGTCTTCTGGATCATAAATAATAATAGTTTGTCTGTCACTTTGAGCAGGGAAGAATTGATACACAACTTTTGGCTTTAGCCAGGACTGTCCTTCTTGCAATAACTCATCAATTAAATCGTTTAATTCATGTGCCCTCTTATCACCTTCTTTTAATAACTTTTTCACATTTCCTTTTAAACCAAGATGATGACCAATTAACATTTGTCTATTTAAAAATGGTGCAAGGTGTGAAACTGGAATATCACGAAGTACGACCCGCTTTGTTGAGTCTGGCACCATGACTTTCGCTCGTGGCAACGGTTCAATACCAACTGGTATCTCCACTTTTTTCTCCTCTTGTTTCACAACATGAATACGGCGATTTTTTTTATCCTGCTTCATTTTTTCTCGTTCTTCTTCTTTTTGTAATCGATTGATAAGGTCAAGCCCTATCATTGCATCGCTTGCATATAACACAAGTCCATTATAAGAAGGTGAAATACGATTATCTGTAAACTTTCTCGTCAATGCTGCACCACCTACAACAATTGGAATATCAATATTTGCCGCTTGTAAATCTTCGGCAGTTGCTACCATTTGTTGTGCCGATTTTACTAATAATCCCGAAAGTCCGATAATATCTGGCTTCTTTTCTTTCACTTCTTGAACAATGCGATCGGAGCGTACATTGATTCCTAAATTAACAATTTCATAGCCGTTATTCGATAAAATAATTTCTACAAGGTTTTTGCCAATATCATGTACGTCTCCTTTTACAGTTGCTAACAATACTTTTCCTTTTTTCGCACTATCACTAGATTCCATATAAGTCTCTAAATATGCAACAGCGGCTTTCATACTTTCAGCACTTTGTAATACTTCAGCAACGATAAGCTCATTGTTATTAAATAAACGACCTACTTCATCCATCCCGGTCATAAGTGGACCGTTAATAAGATCAAGTGGTTTTCTTCCTTCTGTTAGCGCAAGACTTAAATCTTCATGTAAGCCCTGCTTCGTTCCTTCTACAATGTAATTTGCTAACCTTTCATCAAGCGTTAATGTTTCTTGTATAATCACTTCTTTTTTCTTGGCAACTCGGTAAAAATTCGTAAATTCTTCTAGAGTTTCTTTCGTTGTTTCGAATAATAGTGCATCTGCTATTTCCTTTTCCTCATCTGGAATTGATGCATAGCGCTCTAGCTTTTCAGTATTCACGATAGCATAATCAAGCCCAGCCTTTGTTGCATGATATAAAAAGACCGAGTTTAACACCTCACGACCCGCTGGCGGTAAACCAAACGATATATTACTTACTCCTAAAATCGTTAAACATTCTGGCAGCGCTTCTTTAATAAGACGAATTCCTTCTATCGTCGCTGCTGCCGATCCAATATATTCTTCATCACCAGTTCCAACTGGAAAAACGAGTGCATCGAAAATAATATCCGAGGGACGTATACCGTATTTCTTCGTTAATAATTCATAACTTCTTTTTGCGATTTCTAACTTTCTTTCTGCACTAACTGCCATGCCCTCTTCATCAATCGTCCCAACTACAATTGCTGCACCATATTTCCGGAGAAGCGGCGTCACTTTCTCAAAACGCTCCTCTCCGTTTTCTAAATTAATAGAGTTAATAACACCCTTGCCTTGTATATACGTAAGAGCTTTTTCCATAACATTCTCATCCGTTGAATCTACCATAATCGGAACTTTTAATACTTTCGTTGCTTCTGTCAAAAAATTCTCCATATCTTCCACTTCATCACGATCTGGATCTGCCATGCAGATATCAATAATATGAGCATTTTTCTTCACTTGCGCCCTCGCAATTTCAGCAGCCTCTTCAAAACTCCCTTCAGCTACTAATCGTTTAAACTTTCTTGATCCAATAACATTTGTTCTCTCTCCAACAAATAACGGCCTCATAGAATCATCATATTGCAATGCTTCTAAACCACTAATCCCATGCCCCTCCCGCTCATGGTTCTCGCGTGGTTTAAGAGACTCGAGTGAAGATTTAATTGCTCTTATATGATTAGGTGTTGTCCCGCAACAACCGCCAATAATATTAATCCACCCTTCTTCAACAAACTGTTTCACCTTTTCTGCAAGTGAAGTCGGTGACTCATGATAATGTCCATCCTCGTCTGGAAGACCAGCATTTGGATAGCAAGAAATATAACACTCCGAAAGATCCGACAAAGAACGAATATGTTCTCGCATAAATTCCGGGCCTGTAGCACAGTTTAATCCGACAGACAATGGTTTCATATGCTCAACTGATAAATAGAATGCCTCTATCGTTTGTCCCGCTAATGTTGTTCCCATCGGTTCAATGGTTCCTGAAATCATAAGAGGAACAGTATAATTCACTTCTGTAAATGCTTGCTGGATCCCTAAATACGCCGCTTTTACATTACGCATATCTTGACTCGTCTCAACAAGCAACACATCAACGCCGCCCCGCAATAATCCTCGTGCTTGTCTCGTATATGCTTCAATTAATTCATTAAATGTTACACCACCCGTTACACTAATTGCTTTTGTCGTTGGTCCCATCGCACCGGCTACATATACTTCTTTACCACTCTCACTTACAGCTTGCTTTGCTAGCTGGGCTGCTCTTTCATTCAACTCTTCATCTAAATGAGATAACTCGTAATCATGTAATACAATATTTGTAGCACCAAACGTATTTGTTTCAATAATATCCGCACCAGCTTCAATATAAGCTTTATGGATACCTAAAATCACATCTGGCCTTGTTTTTACTAAGTATTCATTACACCCTTCATATTCTTCTCCGCCAAAATCTTCAGCAGTTAAATCCGCCTGCTGAATCATCGTTCCCATCGCACCATCTAATATTAAAATATCATGTTGTAATCTCTCTTCTATCGGTCTCATCAATAGATTCCCTCTTTCATTTCTTGCTTTTCTTTCACATACTTCACAAGATTTTCTGTAATTTCATATTTCAAAAATGGTGTAATGAGATAAATGCCGTTAAAGTATTTCATCGCAGCATCAATTAATTCTTGTGAAATGCGAATTCCTTCTTCAACTGCAGCTCCTTGTGTCTCATGCCCATCCATTCGCTGCCTTACTTCCTCAGGTAGAGTAATACCCGGTACTTCAAAATGAAGAAAATCAGCATTTCGTTTGCTCACTAAAGGCATAATTCCAATAAAAATCGGTTGTTCTAAATGTTTTGTTGCCTCATATACCTCTTCAATTAAAGCTACATCGTAAATAGGCTGTGTTAAAAAATATTCTGCACCCGCTGCGATTTTTCTCTCCATCCGCTTCACCGCTGCTTTTAAATGCCTTACATGTGGATTAAAAGCTCCTCCAACAGAAAATCTTGTCGCAGGACCAATAGATTTCCCTAATATGGATCGGCCATCATTCATTTCTTTAATCATTTTTATTAATTCAATAGAAGACAAATCATATACAGAAGTCGCTCCTGGAAAATCCCCAACTCGCGCCGGATCACCCGTTAAGGCTAGCACTTCTTCCATTCCTAAAGCTGATAAACCAAGTAAATGTGATTGTAAACCAATGACATTATGATCACGACACGCTAAATGCATTAGCACCGGAATGTCATGCTTCGTTAATAATGCTCCCATTGCCATATTTGAAATACGCGGAGATGCTAACGAATTATCTGCTAACGTAATTAGATCTGCTCCTGCTCTTTTCAATGCCCTTGCTCCCTCAAAAAAACGCTGTGTATCCAATGTTTTTGGAGGGTCCAATTCAACAACCACTGTTGTTTGCTTCTTCGCTTTTTCTGCAAGAGTAACATGAGTGCTAGCACGTTTTGTTTGCATATGAACCACTTGTTGTTTTTGAACAATTTGTTTTTCTGTAACAGGCGTTACATTCGCAATCGCACGCTTCATCCTTTCGATATGTGCTGGTGTTGTGCCACAACACCCTCCGAGCAAACGAATACCTTGTTCAATAAATTTCGGTGTCATCTCTTCAAAATAAGCAGGGCTTCCTTCATATACGTACCGTCCTTCTACATAGTTTGGAAGGCCCGCATTTGGATAAGCTGATAAATAACCATTTTTCGGAATCGATATCATTTTAAAAGCTTCCGTCATATGAAGCGGGCCTAACTGACAATTTAATCCGACTACATTCGCACCGTAATCTAAAAGCTGTTTTAATACTTCATTTACATCATTTCCATTTTGTGTTGTGCCCGCTTCATGAAGCGCCAGCTGTGCAATAATTGGAATATCTGTTTGTTTTCGTAGTACTTTTACGGCATGTAACAATTCAAATTCATCATAAAAGGTTTCTAATAATAATCCATCAACCTTTTCTTCTAATAATGCCCCGGCCTGTTCAAGTAGCATAAACTCTCGTTCCATATCAGTCGTTGTAACGGCTCCGATATGCTTCATACCACCAATCGTCCCTAAAATTGCATTCTTGTCTGTCACAGCCGCTTTTGCAAGTTTGACTGCGGCTTTATTAATTTGGGCGACCCGGTTTTCTAAACCATACATACGCAATTTCGCCTCATTTGCACCATATGTATTTGTTTGAATAAGATCTGCTCCAGCAGCTACATATTGTTTATGAATAGATATAATAAGATCTGGATCAGATAAGTTTAGTTCCTCAAAACTACTTTGCAAACCATGAGAATGTAATAATGTTCCAATTGCACCATCACCAATAACAATTCCTTTCGATAATAAATCTAGAATTTTCACCTATCTCCCTCTTTTCTATCAATATAAAAACCCCTCTTCACCTTGAAGAGGGGGACATCATGAATCCTCCTCTTATCATGCAAAACAAATTGTTTTGCAGGTATTAGCACCGTTTCAAACATTTCGTTTGAAGGTTGCCGGGTTTCACAGGGCCAGTCCCTCCACCGCTCTCAATAAGAGTTTTTCTTTATTATTAATCTATTTTTAAAGGAAATACGTGTACCTTTTAACAATCTTTGTTAATTTTCTAATAAAATTAGCATGGGATAAACTGAAAGTCAATGTAATTAATTCAAAAATAAAAAATATTTAAAATTAAGTTGCAATTCAATTATCTTTTGTTGTAAAGTAAAAAGCATAATAAAATTTCATACAAACTATTCTTATCTAGAGAGGTAGAGGGACTGGCCCGACGACACCTCAGCAACCATTAACACGTTCGTTAATAAGGTGCTAATTCCAGCAAATTGTAAACAAATTTGAAAGATAAGAAGAAGACTATATTCGCATGAAAGCCTTCTTCTTAGAAGGCTTTTTTATTTTTATCCCGCTGATTAATTTTTCACTTTATAAAGGAGGCATTTCACATGTCAACAATCGAAACAAAACTAGCCCAAATTGGAAATCGAAGCGAAACTACAACAGGAACAGTTAACCCACCCGTTTACTTTTCCACCGCTTATCGCCATGAAGGAATTGGAAAATCAACAGGTTTTGATTATTCACGAACAGGAAATCCAACGCGCGGTCTTTTAGAACGCGCAATTGCTGATTTAGAAGAAGGTCAACAAGGCTATGCCTGTAGCTCTGGAATGGCAGCTGTTCTTCTTATTCTTTCCTTATTCCGCTCTGGAGATGAACTTATCATATCAGAAGATTTATATGGAGGAACCTATCGTTTATTTTCGGAACATGAAGAAAAATGGAATATTCGATGTAGATACGTAGATACACAATCTATAAAACAGATAGAAAAAGCTATCTCTTCTCAAACAAAAGCTATTTTCATAGAAACACCAACCAATCCATTAATGCAAGTAACCGACATTGCAGCTGTCGCAGCCGTTGCAAAACAACATGGGGTCCTTTTGATTGTTGATAATACTTTTTATACACCCTACATACAACAACCATTGACGAAAGGCGCAGACATCGTACTTCACAGTGCGACAAAGTATTTAGGTGGTCATAATGATGTACTAAGTGGCCTTGTTGTTGCAAAAGGTCAGGCACTTTGCGAAGAACTTGCCCACTATCATAACGCCTCTGGTGCTGTATTAAGCCCATTTGATTCGTGGTTATTAATTCGTGGTATGAAAACGTTGGCTCTTCGTATGAAACAACATGAAGAAAACGCAAAGAAAATCGTTTCTTATTTAAACGACGAAGAGGGTGTAACCGATGTTTTTTATCCAGGAAGAGGCGGCATGATTTCGTTTCGTCTTCTTGATGAGAAATGGATAAATTCTTTCTTACAATCTTTATCATTAATTACATTTGCAGAAAGTCTTGGCGGGGTTGAAAGTTTAATGACATATCCAGCAACACAAACACATGCAGATATCCCAGAGGAAGTACGTACAGCACGTGGTGTATGTAATCGTCTCCTCCGTTTCTCCGTCGGCATTGAAAACGGAGATGATTTAATTCAAGACTTGAAACAAGCTATTAAACATGTAAAAGAAGGTGTGAGAATATGAGTTATTCATTAGATACACTCTTACTTCATAACCAATATAAACATGATTCACAAACAGGAGCTGTTAACGTTCCTATTTATAATACATCAACATTTCATCAATTTGATGTAGATACCTTTGGAAAATACGACTACAGTCGCTCTGGGAATCCAACTCGTGATGCACTTGAAGACATCATTGCTTTATTAGAAGGGGGAACAAAAGGATTTGCCTTCGCATCTGGAATTGCAGCGATTTCTACTGCTTTTCTACTTCTCTCACAAGGCGATCATGTTCTCATTTCAGAAGATGTATATGGAGGAACGTATCGTATTGTAACAGAGGTCCTCTCTCGTTACGGTGTTTCACATACATTCGTTGACATGACAAATTTAGAGGCAGTCAAACAAAATATTAAACCGAATACAAAAGTATTTTACATTGAAACACCATCCAATCCTTTATTAAAAGTAACTAACATTCGTGCGGTTTGTGAATTAGCGAAATCTGCTGGGGCTCTTACTTTTGTTGATAACACATTTTTAACACCACTATTTCAAAAACCACTTGAACTCGGAGCGGATATTGTACTCCACAGCGCGACAAAGTTTATTGCTGGGCATAGTGATGTTACAGCTGGGTTAGCGGTTGTTAAAGATGAAGAACTCGCTAAAAAACTGGGCTTCTTGCAAAATGCATTTGGTGCTATATTAGGACCACAAGATTGCTCTCTCGTTCTTCGTGGTTTGAAAACATTACACGTACGTCTTGAACACTCAGCAACAAATGCCAATAAAATTGCTCATTACTTACAAAAGCACTCAAAAATTCAGAATGTGTATTATCCTGGATTAGAATCACACCTAGGCTATGACATACAACAGTCACAAGCACAATCTGCCGGTGCTGTTTTATCTTTCACGCTGCAATCTGAAGATGCTTTGCGACAATTCTTATCCCAAGTCAAACTGCCTGTATTTGCAGTAAGTTTAGGAGCTGTAGAATCCATCCTCTCCTATCCCGCAAAAATGTCACATGCCGCATTATCACAAAAAGCACGTGATGAAAGAGGTATTTCTAATTCATTGCTCCGTTTATCAGTTGGCCTTGAAAATATAGATGATTTAATTGCCGATTTTGACAACGCTCTTTCTTATGTAGAAGAACCTGTGAATGCATAAGAAATTTTTATTCAAACAGTTTTCATTCAACATTGAAATAAAGAAAAGGATAGATCAAGCATATCACAGCCACTTGGTCTATCCTTTTATATTTATTATTATGATACCAATGATTTACAAATTAAGATAATACACCATTCATATATCATCACCACTTATCGTTTTAAGTAAACCTCTAGGGAAATGAAAATTTTTTTTAAAACTATGTTATTCTATACCTTCATTTCATCCAGAATTACATTCTATAAAAACATACAAAATCCTTTTTCTTATTATTTTAAAAATTTTGTATATTCATTTGAAAGAACAAAAAATTCATGATAAAATCGTGTTATAAATGTATCTGTATCTTCAAACATATTGTGATTTTCAACAAAAAACATCGTGTTACAAAACGTACAAATTTAGCAAAGTTATTTACACCCTGGTCTCTTTTCTTACAATTTCTTTACTGTAGAACATTTTTTTTGCAACAACTATTTTCTTTTCTTTAGATTTTTGGTATGTATAGTATGGGTATAACAGCTCGCATGGAGGTGGAAAAAACATGTTAGAAACCTTTCAAAAGGAATTGGAACTATACGAAAATAATGCAGAATTATTGAAAGTTCTTGCTCATCCTGTTCGTTTATGTATTGTAAAAGGATTAATCGAACGCGGTCCGAGCAATGTTTCGACAATGTACACAGGCTTAAATATGCCACAATCCACAATTTCACAGCATTTAGCAAAATTAAAAAGCGCTAAAATTGTTTCTAGTGAAAGAAAAGGATTGGAAATTTACTACAAAGTAGAGAATGAAACAATCATTCAACTTGTTCGTGTATTACTAGGTTAGAGGTAACCAAACAAAAAGGGCGTATTCTATATTTTCTATCTCATATCTTTAATATAAATATATATCATGAGAGAAAATATACAATACTACATATCCTAAAGTCGTATCAAAAAACAAGACGCAGAATTATTCTGTGTCTTGTTTTTTCTATATATGTAAGTACTGCTTTAAATCAAAATGTGACATTCCTTTTTTTTGTATAACAACATCAAAAGCATCACTCATCCCTCCATGTAAAATCATAGAACGAATCGCCCGATTTTGCTTCTGTTTCTCAGAAAAAGGGTCGGAATCTTGATGAATAGCAAGTTGTTCTAATATACCTGCCGCAAGTAAAAACTCCCTTTGTTTCGTATGCCACACTGTATGCAGAGCACTCTCTTCTCCTATTTCTTTCAATTCATCCCAATGAATATGTGCTGTTATATCCATTTCTCCTGGATACTTCAAAGGATTTCGAATGAGCCTATGGTTATAATACCCCCTTATACTCCCTTCATGATGAGCAGGATGCATCCACTCCGCCTTCGTATATCCATAATCAACTGTGATAAATAAGCCTTCCTTGAACCATTTTGCAACTTCTTGCAAATAAGTTTCCATTGCTATTGGTACCTCAAATCGCTGCCTATCAGAAAGTTGAATATGACGCCTTCGAAGGTAACTACTTACTCTTTCTTCTATCGGCCTTAATACTTCTGTAAGTTTTCCTTCATCTGTATACGTTATTCGTACTTCATACAAAATACTATCTCGCTTCTCAACTACTTCAACAGGAAATGCATCAAACAATTCATTTGAAAAAACAACTCCTGTAAAAGACTCACCTAACTCCTCATAGGATTTGTACTGCGAAACATTTGAAAATGAATCAAGTTGATGTTTTTGTACTTTTCTATGGAAAGAACTTACTTCAACGATAGAATACCGTAACTCTATAAAAGTCTCTGGAGAGAGGTGTTTCCATTCTTGTAAAACAGCATAAGCAAATCTTCCTGTTCCTCCACCAATTTCACAAATATTTGGAGGGATTTCTCCATTTTCAACAAGACGGATAAAAAAACGTGCAAATGTCTTTGCAAATACAGAAGAAATATTACTACTTGTAAAAAAGTCACCATTCCTTCCGATTTTCTCACGTTCTTTCATATAATATCCGCAATCTTCATCATATAGTGCAAGGTTCATATATGTACTATATGAAATCGAATAATCCTTTTCTTTTTCCATCCATTTTCTTAAAACGAACTCCATCCCCGTATAGCTCCTTATTGTAAAAATGGATTATTTTCTTTTTCGAAACCGATATTTGTTTCTGGTCCATGTCCACATAATACCGCTGTATCATCTGGCAGTACAAATAATTTTTCTTCAATGCTCCCAATTAATTCTGCAAAACTTCCACCTGGTAAATCTGTTCGACCAATACTCATTTGGAATAGTACATCTCCTGAAAATATAGCATTTGCCTCTTTACAATAATATGAAATACTACCCGGAGAATGCCCTGGCGTCTCAAACATTTCAAATGTAAAAGATCCAATTGTTAAAGTTCCTTCTCCTTTAATGATTTGATCAGCAGGTTTTGCTGTAATGCTTCGATTCATCATAAAAATTTGTGAACCATTGACAGTCGCATCTCCTAACCAATCTGCTTCCTCTTTATGTACATATACCGGGATATGAAAAGCCTCCCTCACTTCATCGACTGCACCAATATGATCAAAATGAGCATGCGTTAATAAAACTGCAAGCGGCTTTAATTGTTCTTCTTGTAAATACGTTACAAGCTTCTCTCCTTCACTACCTGGATCAAAAATAATACACTCTTTTTGATCATTGATTAAAATATAGGCATTTGTTTGTAATGGTCCTAACGGCATTTGTATCCATTTCATTTTTAAATCTCCTCCAGTTGTTAAACTTACTTTTATGATACAACATTTCTTCCCCTCAGGAAAAGAAACGGTGCTATCTCGACAATCATTTCTAAAACATGTACAATAAAAAAGAACAAATATTTCAAAAACTCAAACGAAAGAATGAGAGAGCAGAGGGGGATCATATATGGGTCTTGTTATTATTTTTGCGCTAGTCACTCTGTTAGCTGTATTCGCCACCCTTAGAACGTTACGTGAAAAAAATCTACTTGCAGGCGGCTTCGCTGTTGCAACTGTACTTGTTTTCGGATGGTTTACGTTTATGACTGTCCTTAATAGCGGATATCCACCAGCTCATTAATTCACTTACAGTTCTATTCTCCATCAAGATTTTGCATAAAAAGAGGAAGGGACTCCCCCTTCCTCTTCTCATTATCATATAAACATCAGTAGCCTCATCTTAATTTTCATTCAGCCTCACTGATTCTATTCTTTATTTCATAACTTCATATTTATACTTCTTCACAAGCCAAGCTCCGCCGATTACACCAGCATCATTACCAAGCCTTGCGATCGCTAACTTCGTGCTCTTAGCAGCACGTGAAAATGCATACTGTTTAAAATAGCGCTGAATTGGTTGTAACAATGCATCACCAGCTTTAGATACACCGCCGCCAATTACAATCTTTTCTGGATTTAACGTACTAGAAAGATTCGCTACAGCTAATCCTAAATAAGAAGCTACTTTTTCTACAACTTGTTCCGCTAAAGCATCACCTTTTCCAAGTGCTTCAAATACATCTTTAGATGTAATACGTCCCTCTTCTTCTAACATTGAACGAAGTACACTTGGTTCATCTGTATTTTGTAATTTTTGCATAGCAACACGTACGATACCTGTTGCTGAAGCCACTGTTTCTAAACATCCAGATTTTCCACAGTTACAAGGAAATGCATTTTCTGTTACGACTGTAATATGTCCGATCTCACCAGCAGCACCACTTACACCGTGCACAATTTCACCGTTTGCAATTACACCGCCGCCAACGCCAGTTCCAAGTGTCATACAAACAAGATCTTTCGCTCCCTCACCGGCACCTTTCCACATTTCACCAAGCGCTGCTAAATTTGCATCATTATCAACTACAACAGGTAAGCCTGTTTCTACTTCTAATAAATCTTTTAATGGATAGTTTTTCCAACCTAAATTAACTGCTTCATAAATCATACCAGAAGCGACATGCACTGGCCCAGGCGCACCCATACCAATACCAATTAACTTGCTCTTTAATTCTTCTAATTCTTCTAACTTTTTATCAATTGCTTTCGCTACATCTAATGTAATATGTTTGCCTTGCTCACTTGTATTCGTTGGGATTTCCCACTTATGTAAAATTTCACCGTACACATTAATAAATGCTAATTTAATTGTTGTCCCACCAAGGTCAACACCAACTAACCACTTTTCTTCCATATTTGCTAACCTACCTTTATCTAATTCTTGCTCATTTCTTTTTGAATCTCTTGCTTCAATAAAAATAAAGCTGTTTGATAGTCTTTTGGCTCAATCAGCTGTGATTGATTTAATTCCCGCAACTCATCTTGCATTAATTGTAAATCAGCGATTCGATCACCTGTGTAAATGATTGTTCCAAATTTTTTTAGCAATTGCTGAATATCATAAATTGATATCATTTTATCACCCTCTATGCCCACTTATTATGGAAATATAATAAGAAAACGTTCACATATTTTATTATAATCAACAAGAAAAAGCCTCGTCAATTTTTATTTGTCTATACAAGTTCATTTTGAACAATTGTTTCTTTTTCTGTAATAATTTTTTGTACATTTTGATCAAATGGCTCTGTTGGAATATAACTTACAAGTTGAAAATCAAAAGCTAATGATAGCGTTTTCCCTTCATACTGCAACAAATAGCGATCATAATAACCACCGCCGTATCCAATACGTTCTCCTCGTCTTGTATATGCAACTCCAGGTACAAAAAGAAGATCAATTTCATTTGCTTCTGATTCTACTGTTAGCGCAGGAATGGGTTCACGCAAGTTCATATACACTGTTTCTAATTGATCAAAATTTGTTATTTGACGAAAGATCATTGTTCTTGTCTCTCGATTACACTTTGGAACAACGACTTTTTTTCCTTCTCGCCATGCTTGTTCGATAATTACATATGTATTAACCTCATGTTCCATCGAAAGAGTAATTCCGATTGTTCTCGCTTCTCTCCACTCTTTTTGTTTATATAAAGAAAATACGATTTGTTCTGATAAAGTTTTGTGCTGTTCTTTCGATAAAGAATTCATTTTTTCTACTATTTTCTTACGTAAACGTACCTTCTCCTCTTTCACGCGCTCTTCCCCCTATAAAGTAATCCTTACTCGTTTTTAAATTATCGCAAAATGAATTACGTTCTTGTGAACAGTTTATCATTTTTTTCGTGTATCATCACTTTTCTATAAGAGCTGCAAAAAAAAAGAAACAGTAGGAAATATTCCTACTGCTTACTTTGTTTCACGGTGTAACGTAGACTTCTTGTCACGCTTGCAATACTTTTTAAGCTCAAGGCGCTCCGTGTTGTTACGTTTATTTTTCTTTGAGATATAGTTACGATCTCCGCATTCTGTACATGCTAGAGTAATATTCACACGCATTCTTATTTCCCTCCAGTCACTAATAACTTAAATCAGACTATACTATAATACCACTTTTAAAACAAAAATTCTACACCTTTTGATATTGTCTAATCTTTTCTATAAGAGTTTTCATATTTTCCTTTGCTATTACTGGATTTCTCGCATGTGAATATACAAGAAATTTGGGATGTTTTGCATCAGAAACAATATAAGACCACTCTTTTTCCGTATATTTAAATTGAATTCCCTCTAATACTTCGACCTCCCTTTTTTCCATATCTTGCAATAACATTCCCATTACTTTCCCTTTTTCTTTCCACGAACAAACAACTTCATCACATAATAAGTAAAGGGGTGGCGATTGCTCTAACATCGTCAACAATGTATTTCCTTGACGAGCAATTAGTTCAAATAATTTTCCAATTCGATATAAACTATCTTGCTGCCATCTCATCTGAGATTCACTTTGTTCACCATACATATAAAAAAGAAGATAGCACTCTCCTAATTTTAATGATAATGGATAAACACTTTCTGTTGTCTCAAGTAATAAATCAGGTACGTCGATTTCTTCACAATTCACACTTTGGTAAATCCCACCATGATTGTCGTATAATTCAAAATTATTCCCTTGTTCATAAAACATAAGAGCCATATGAGCCCTACTTGATTTCATTAACAATTTAACATGTTCTTTTTTTTCACTAGCATGAACCCATGTAATTGTACAACCTAGCTTTTGCAAGAAGGATATAAGTAGGGACTGAAACATTTCATCTCTTTTATTAATAAGAAGGTGAAATGTTTGCTTCTGTATCGTTTCGATATCTAAAGACGCTAAAACAGATTCAACATATTTTTCTAAACAAATATGTACCGTTTCATTTCGTCCTATTTCTTTATCATACACGTAATGAAATGCTTCTGACGTATACAAGTGTTCCAATTCTTTTTGTTGTTTATACGATAGCCGTATACCTTCTTTACCATAGAGTTGAATGACAATTCCTTCTTCTTGTTCAAAGTGAATAAAAACGCCCCCGGTACACCCGAACTCATGAATTGCATATCGAAAAGCCGAATCGTTCATCTCTTGACATTCCATCGTATACAAGCCAACCCCATGAATTGCATGTAGAAATAACTTTTTAAAAATATCAATTTCTACATCCCTATATCCTCCAACTAATATGCGCTCCCCTTTCGAAAAAAGAGAACCATATGCCATTGCTACTTTTACAACAAATTGAGGTGTCATTTCTATATTCCCTCTGCCGACCACCCTACTTTTTTGTAACCAACCTGATGTTTTTTCATTTTCAGTGATTCCTGACGAAGCAATAATCGAGTGACTATCAATAACTTTACCCGGCCATAGTTTTCCATTTTGTTGTATCACTGTATTTTTTCCAATCTGACAATGATCTGCTACCACACTTTTCTCAAATAAAGTAACATCATCTTTGATCATTGTGTTTTCTCCAACGGTAGCCTCTAATAGCTCACAACGTTTTCCTACATGTGTATGAGCAAGAATAATACTTTTTTGAAGATTCGCGCGGTCCGATATAGTGCATTGCTTACCGATAATTGAATAAGGATCAATGATCACCCCTGCCCCAATAGTTGCCCCTTCTCCGATAAAAGACGGTCCTTGTATTTTTGTTCCCTTTTCAATCGTTACTCCTTCTCCCATCCAAACCATCGGTAGTACTTCCGTATAAGAAATCGGTACCCGTACTTTCTTTGTAAGTAAGTCAAACTGAGCCTGCCGATATTGATCTAACGTACCAATATCTAACCAATAACCTTCCGCTTCATATCCAAAAAGCACTTTTTTATTTTCTAACTGTGGAAATACATGCTGACTAAAGTCAAAAAATTGTGCTGATGAAATATAAGAAAAAATTCCGGGGTCCATAATATAAATTCCTGTATTTACAATATTGGAAATCACTTCATTCCAACTTGGCTTTTCCATGTAACGCATAATTTCATGCTCTCTATTCATAACAACTGAACCAAATGACAGTGGGTTTTCCACTTCCTTCACGAACATCGTAACTAGTCTACCCCTACACTTATGAAATTCAATTCCTTTCGACAAGTTAAAATCTGTCAATGCATCTCCACTAATTACAACAAATGGCTCATCTAAAAACGATTCTGCTTGCTTAATACTCCCTGCTGTACCAAGTGGTGGTGAATCTTCGAAGTAGTGTAACTTTACTCCCCATTTACTCCCATCACCAAAATATCTCTTAATAGCTGCACCCATATATTGAACTGTAATTGCAATCTCATGAATACCATGCCGCCTTAGTAACTCAATATTATATTCCATAACTGGTTTTTCAAGTAATGGTAACATCGGCTTTGGAAGATTGCATGTTAACGGCCTAAGACGCTTTCCTTTCCCTCCAGCTAAAATAACCCCCTTCATATACATTCATCCTCCACTTTTATAATGTTGAACGATCTTGTATACCATATGTATGTCACTTATGTAGAAATTAACCTTTTCACTTCATTATAATTAATAGTAAGCGCTTACTTATTAATTTAATAAGAGAAAATCATAAAGCGAAACTTCAATCAATTCTCCTCCTTCACTAATTATTCATCTTCACAAATCGGGCTTTACTAAGTAGTAAGAATTTTACTCTCCTATAACAGCCAAATAAACAAATACCACCTATATTGTTTTATTTTTCCATATCGCATTATGATACATCTTATCATCATAAATAAAACAAGACAACGAGCCTTTTTTGTCATGTTTTGACTAAAAAAGCAAGCGATATCTCATCACTTGCTGATATTTTCTTCCTATTCATTTAACAAATAATGTTTCCCTTTCACCAAATAAAAAACATTCTCGGCAATATTTGTAATGTGATCTGCTACACGCTCAATGTAACGTGCAATAAAAGATAATTGTGTAATTTGCGTAATCGCCTCAGGATGTTCAGGGATAGAGGAAATAAATTCTCGAATCGCTCTCCCGTATATTTCATCAACAGAATCGTCCAATTCCGCAATTTGTTTTGCAAAGGTTAAATTTTCTTCTTGATATGCTTCTAACGATAAATTTAACATATCCGTAGCAATCGTAAACATCTGTTCTAGATTGTGCAAACTGACAGATACATCTTTTTCTCCGAGCCGAATTGTTGATTTAGCAATATTTACGGCATGATCTGCAATACGCTCTAAATCCGTCGCTGTTTTAATCGAAACAAAAATTCTTCGCAAATCGCTTGCAACAGGTTGCTGCTTTGTAATTAACATAAGTGCTAGGTCATTAATTTCTTCTTCTAAATTATCCATGCGATAATCACCATCAATGACTTCCAACGCCGTTTCTACATCTCTCTTCTGAAGCCCTTCCATAGAACGAGAAAGAGCTTCTCCTGCCAATTCTCCAAGTTCAATTACCTTTTGCTGCAATGTTTGTAGATCATAATGAAATTGCTCCCTTACCATGTTTCTTCCCCCTTTATTTATTACATACATAAAAAATGATAAATGCCCCTTTTAAGAGGGGCATTTACTCTTATATAAGCTGCTCTGATCATATTAACCAAATCGTCCTGTAATATAATCTTCTGTTCGTTTATCTGTAGGTGTCGTAAATAATTTGTTTGTATCTGTATATTCAACAACCTCACCACTTAAGAAGAAAGCTGTCTTATCAGAGATACGTGCTGCTTGTTGCATATTATGCGTTACAATGACAATACTAAAATCTTTCTTTAACTCTTGAATTAATTCTTCAACTTTTAGTGTAGAAATCGGATCCAATGCTGATGTCGGTTCATCCATTAAAATTACATCCGGTTCAATTGCTAAACAACGTGCGATACATAAACGCTGTTGTTGTCCACCAGATAAACCGTATGCGTTATCATGTAATCGATCTTTTAATTCATCCCAAATCGCGGCACCACGTAAACTTTTTTCAACAATTTCATCAAGTGTTTTCTTATCACGAATACCATGAATCTTTGGACCATAAGCAATATTTTCATAGATAGATTTCGGAAATGGGTTCGGCTTTTGGAATACCATTCCAACATGCGTACGTAGTTCTTCAACGGGATATGACTTATCAAAAATATTTCGATCTCGATATTCAATGACTCCCGTCGTGCGAACGATAGGTACGAGTTCTACCATGCGATTTAATGTTTTTAAATATGTTGATTTTCCACAACCACTCGGCCCAATAATTGCCGTTACTTCATTCTCATGAATACTTAAATTAACATCTTTTAACGCATGATCCTCTCCATACCATAAGTTTAAGTTTTTTGTATCGAATACAATCTTCTTCGCCGCTGATTCAACTTTCGTTTCATTTTTCACCTGTACGTTTACTACTGTTGCTACCATTTTGAATTCCCCTTTCATCCACTACTTACGATTTCGTAACCATAAGACAACCGCATTCATAATAAGCAACAATCCTAATAAAACAATCATACCGGCTGCTGCTACATGCTGAAATTCCTCTTGCGGTCTACTCATCCAATTAAAAATTTGAATCGGTAAAACTGTAAATCTATCAAACATGTTAAGTGGGATATAATTAGCGAAAGCAAGCGCTCCAATGACTAATAGTGGTGCTGCTTCTCCAATTGCTCTCGATAAGGCCAAAACACATCCCGTTAAAATTCCTGGCAAGGCAGTTGGCAATACAATCTTATACATTGTTTGCCATTTTGTAGCACCAATGCCATACGAAGCTTCTAACAGAGAACGCGGCACCATACGAATCGCTTCTTGACTCGATACAACGACAGTTGGTAATACAAGAAGACTCATCGTAAACGCTGCGGTTATTATACTCTCCCCTAACTGAAGACCGTATACAAAAATTGTTAAACCAAGCAATCCAAACACAACCGATGGCACACCTGCTAATGTTTGAATATTTAATTCTACAATTCTTGTGAATACAGATTGCCTTGCATAATGTTCTAAATAAAGAGCTGTACCTACTCCAAATACAAAGGAAACCGGCACTACTATACTCATAAATAAAATTGTTCCTGACAATGCAGCGGCAATACCAGCTTGCTTTGGATTACGTGAAGCAAAGTTCATAAGAAAATCTATCGAAAGGTAACTTACACCTTTTTCAAAGATTTGATACAGTAATAAAATTAGTATGCAAATAGAGAATAGCATTGTCATATAAGAAATTGACTTATATATTTGATCCTTCCAAAAACGTATTACCATATTTTCTTTTATTTTCTCATGATTCAGCATTCGCATCTTATATCGCCTTTCTAAAACGGCGCATAACCTGCTGCGAAATTATATTCATCATGAATGTAAACATGAGTAACGTCGCTCCTACAGCGTACATGCTGTAGTACGTGGTCGTTCCATGGGGAGCATCACCTAAGCTTACTTGCACAATATAAGCCGTTAACGTTTGAATCGAATGCGTCGGATCTATCGATACATTTGGAGTTGAACCTCCAGCAACGACAACAATCATCGTTTCACCAATCGCACGTGAAGCCGCTAATAGGATTGCAGCCATAATACCGGTAAACGCCGCTGGAAACACAACCTTTCGCACAGTTTCAAAACGCGTTGCCCCTAGCCCAAGCGAAGCCTCTTTTATTCCTGTAGATACAGCCCTCATCGCATCTTCAGAAAGCGAAGCGATTGTCGGGACCATCATAATCCCTATAACTATGCCTGGACTAATTGCATTAAAGAACTGTAAATCTGGAATGACACGCTGTAAGGCCGGTGTGACGATTGTTAAAGCAAAAAATCCATATACTATTGTAGGAACACCTGCTAATAGCTCTAAAATAGGCTTTAGTATTTTTCTAACAAAGGGTGAAGCATATTCATTTAAAAATACGGCACATCCTAATCCAATTGGAATAGCTACTATCATCGCAATTGTTGTTACAAGTACGGTCCCACATATAAGGGGAAGTATCCCAAACTTAGGTTCTTCAAAAAATGGTAACCATTCTTTTTCAGTGAAAAAAGAATACATTGGTATTTCACGAAAAAACATAATCGTTTCATTCGCTAGTGTAACGATAATGCCGATCGTTGTTATAATAGATACACTAGCAATTGCCTTTAATAGTAATGGAACTATTTGATTGATTCGCTGCGTTTTCTTTCTTTTGATTGTATTTCTTTCAATCAAATGTTGCACAGAAAATGTAATTTGACTTTTGTCATTTCGAGCCAAAGATGAAAACCCCTTTCCACCCTGACATTATCTTTTTATTTCTGTTAACATTCGCAGCTGTTCACTATATTTCTTTTGCGGTAACTTAACATATCCGACTTCTTCAGCAAGACTACCCGCATGTTGCATCATAAATGTCATATACTCTGCCACACTACTTTTATTTCGAATCGAAGCATGATTTACATAAGCAAACAGTGACCTAGACAATGGTTTATAAACACCAGATTGAATGGTTTCTTTCGTTGGTAGTACACCGTTTACCTTTATAGCTTTTACCTTATCTCGATTTGCCATATAATACGCGTATCCCACAAATGCAATTGCATTTTTATCATTCATTACCCCTTGCATAATGACTTGATCGTCTTCAGATAAAGAAGTTGTTTTTGCAAGGCGGTTGTCTTGCAGGACAACACTTTGAAAATAATCATAAGTACCCGAATCAACACCCGGTGCATAAAATTGTACCTCTTCATGCGGCCATTTCGGATGAATATGTGACCATCGTTTCGTTTTCCCATTTTCACTCCATAATAGACGTAATTCTTCTATTGTCATATTATCTACCCATGTATTTTGACGATTCACAATGATTGTGAGGCCATCATAAGCAATTTCAAATGGTGTAAACTGGATGGAGTTTTTTCTCATAAAATCTTCTTCTACTTGTTTCATCTTACGTGAAGCATTATTTATATCCACTTCACCTTTTCCAAAACGATGGAATCCTCCTCCTGTCCCAGATATACTAATAGAAATTTTTACACGTGGTTCTTTTTTTGTGTATTCTTCCGCTATCGCTTCCATAATAGGAAAGACGGTTGAGGATCCATCAACTCTCACTTCCCTCACATCATTAGCAGCGGATGAAGTAGACACATCAGAAAACATAAAACATGTCGATATTGATAAAATCTTGATACATTTTCTTGTCCACTTCACGTGTAGTCCTCCTAGAAGTATCCCGAAGTAACAGGATTACAGATATAAGAATACTGCCTAACTATTAATTCGGTTTTAATAATTTGTAAAAGTTTTGTAAAGTTCAACTTAATGTGAAGGATACGATGCTCCTTTCTCTTATTTACTTCTTTTCTCAAAAGTAAATATATGACCGGTCATACTATGAGAAAGTTCATTTTTCAGCACCGAATTTTGTATATATGATATGCTCGTCCACAATTACTAAACTCTATGCACAAAATACAAAAAAAAGCACACTATCTTTTGAGATAGTGTGCCAAATTCACATATTTTTATTCTTCTTCTTTATTCTTCGGTGCTTCCCCTGTAACTTCTTGTTTTTTCAATTCAAAGTAAGCATCCATAATTTCACGACCAATGTATCCATTAATACCAGTTTTATCATCATGTACCCATGGAACAACAACAGAGAACGCCACTTCTGGATTATCCAGCGGTGCATAACCTACTAACGTTAAGTTATAAATGATTTTGCGCTGACCATTTGCATCTCTTCCAATTGCTTTATCACCGCCGTAAGGTATCTGAGCTGTTCCAGTTTTTCCAGCAGCTTTATATGGTGCACCAGTAAAGTATCTTGTCCCAGTGCCCCCCTGTTCATTGAACACTTGTCTAAATCCTTCTTGCACACGCTTAATTTGTTCTTCAGGCATATCAACACGATTTAATACTTTCGGTTCCATCGATTCAATTACTTTTCCAACTTCATCTGGTTTCGAGGTTGGTTGACGAATTTCTTTTACAACTTGTGGTTGCATACGATAACCACCGTTTGCAATTGTAGATACATATTGTGCAAGCTGAAGTGGTGTATAGTTATCATACTGTCCAATTGCTAAGTCTAATAAGAAACCAGGCGTATATTCTGGACCTTTAAGTCCTGCTGTTTCATTCGGTAAGTCAATACCTGTTTTTACTCCAAGACCAAACTGACTGAAATAATAACGCATATCCTCAAATGCTTTTTTCTTAATATCTAATGTACCACCTCTAACATATGGTACTCCAGCAATATTCATGGCTGTTTTAAACATGTATACGTTAGATGACATTTTCAAAGCGGTAAGGTCATCAATAGAGCCCATCGTTTTCCAAGAAGATTTTATTGGTGTACCTTTTAATTTAATTGGTTCATCTAGTAATACTGTTCCAGGTTGAATTGCTCCTGTTTGATATCCGGTAAGCACTGTTGCACCTTTTACAGTTGAACCCATCGGATAGGAACTTGTCATTGTTCCTAATGCATAGTCTTTCACTTCTTTTTTTCCATCTTCTTCTACGAGCTGTTTTCCAGCCATAGATAACACTTCGCCATTTTTCGGGTTCATCATCACAACAAATGCACGATCTAAGAGAGGTTCTGCACCTTGATATTTCATTAAGTTCTTTTCAAGAATTTCTTCTACACGTTTTTGCAATTCCATATCAATTGTTAAATTTAGGTCATTTCCTCGTTGCCCTTTAGATACATTTATCGTTTCTAAAATATTTCCGTCTTTATCTGTAATATTTCGCACTTCTGCTTTTGTACCGTGAAGCGTATCCTCATATTGCTGTTCAATATAACTTTTACCGACGCGGTCATTACGGTTATAGTCCCTAACAAGGAAATAATCTAGTCTTTCCCTTGGCAATCCTTCATCTGAGCTTGTTACACCACCAAGTACACTGCGGAACATGTCATCATAAGTGTATTTACGGTCCCAATCAACTGTCGTATCTATACCTGGTAACAACGCTAAATTTTCACTGATAATTGCATATTCTTGTGGTGTTACATCTTTTTTTATAATTTGCGGCGTCATTGCATATCCGCCGTCCATTTTACTCTTAATCGCAAGTATTTCTAAATCTTCCGCTGTTAACTGATTTATTTCTTCCTCTGTCACGCGATTACGCTGACGCTCTGCCATTTCTTTATCATCAATTTTCTTTGCTTTAAATTCCGCTTGGTCTTTCTTTGTAATCTTTTCTTTTGCTTCTTTTTCGTGTAAAGAAAGCCAATAATCTTTTTTATCACGTTCTGTTAATTTATCCGGCGATACTTCTATTAGCTTAGCAAGTTTTTTCGCTGTCTCTAAACGTTCTTCCGAAGTGGATCCTTTCATTCTTGTAAACGTAATTGTACGAACTGGATTATTGTCCACAACCGGTCGACCATATCTGTCAAAGATTTTCCCGCGTGGAACCGGATTACTTACTGTTGAATTTTCTTTTTTTTCAACCTCATTTTTATAATCTTCACCATGTACAATTTGTACCATTCCAAGCTTTACAATAATCGCTGAAAACATTAAAAACACACAAAAAAACAACACGTTAAGCCGGAACGGAACGTGGGTCTTCTTTTTTTTCTTCTTTTTACTCATACGAACCCCCTCTACCAACAGCTATGTAATAGGAAAGGGACACCTTGTTACAGGTGTCCTCACTGCTGTTTTACATGTCTTTTTATTCTAGCATAAAACTCAGAAGAAGTTAACCTTCTCGTTCGGTATGATTTTGTGTTGTTTCAGATGCTGGAACCCTTGTCTTATTTAGATTTCCTTCCCCATATTTGACATTTTTAACAGCAAAATAAATAAGTAAATGTCCAGCGCCGAGAATACATAATAAAACAGGTAAGCTTTTTTCTGGCGCAAAAAATGATACTGCACATAAGAAGCTTAAAATGGAACATATTCTCCCGCCGTTCAGCCATAGTTCTCGTACAACAATATACTCAACACGCCACTCTCTCGCCTGCTTTGCTCTTCCAATTACATCATATGTCATAGAACCGTATGGAACGAGCAAAATTGGATACGCAATAGCGATACATGCTGCATAAATGAGTAATTTTACATATGTAACATGAAAAACAACCAAAAATACAACGGCATACAAAATAATTCCACCAAGTAAAATCGATTTTTTTCTCCATTCCTTTTTTAGCATACGTGCAACTAAGTAATAACATACAAATGAAACAGCGGAATTGACTAAACTATACTTCCCTAATGCAAATTCACTTCCTGATGCTAAATAGACATATACAGAAATAACAAAAATAAACGTTCCTTCCCTTAATCCTTGAAAGAAATGTGCGCGTGTAATCCTTCCCCAGTTTTTATCAATCTTCCGCTCTTTCAAAACTTGAACAATTTCATAACGCCCTTCGCATTCTCTTTTCGATAAAAAGAAGCTTATAACAACAGCAATCGCAAATAAAGTTAATGAAAGAAAAAAGATGACTGTATAGCCGCTCCACTTTTCCATACGTGAAATTGTATATCCTGCTGTTATTGGTCCAATCATTCCTGCGAAAGATGTTAGAAGACCAAGAAAACCGTTAAAAAAATCACGCGTTTCCGGTTCCGTAATCTCAAACGTCAACAAATTGAATGCAAGCCAATAAAAACCATATCCAATTCCAAGAAGACCACCAAGTAATAAAATGTAATGTGAGGCATGCGTTCCTGCAAGCAAAACAACAATAAAAAAAGTCGCTAATGTTCCAACTCCTACTCGCAGTAAAATAGCACGATCTATCCGCTTTGCCAATTTCCCTGCAAAAAGGAATGTTAATGGCTGCAAAACAACGCTTGCTAAATTATACAAACCAAGGTTCACATAGTTTTGTGTCTGCTTCCATAAATAAATGTTAACAAACGTGTTGGATAAAGATATCGCGAGCGTGTATAATCCCCCCATTACAAGTAACAATATTAAATCACGGTTCACCTCGACATCGCCAATTACATGTTTCCACTTCATATATAACTCTCCTTTACTTCATGTTCTAGTCTTCCAAAGACCGACGCAATTATGTAAAAGAAAGCATACAAAAAAGCTAGGAGAATATTCCCCTAGCTTCTTCAATATCGACTTATATGAAACGGAATACGCGATATTATTTAGCTTCTTGGTAACGTTTTTCAGCTGCGTTCCAGTCTACAACGTTCCAGAATGCACCGATGTAGTCAGGACGACGGTTTTGGTAATGTAAGTAATAAGCATGTTCCCAAACGTCTAAACCAATAACTGGAGTTTTACCTTCTGTTAAAGGAGAATCTTGGTTTGGAGTGCTTGTTACTTCTAGCTCACCATTATTTACTACTAACCAAGCCCAACCAGAACCGAAGCGAGTTGCACCAGCTTTTGCGAATTCTTCTTTGAATGCATCGAAGCTACCGAATTTCGCTTCAATTGCTGCTGCAAGTTCACCTACAGGCTGTCCACCACCGTTTGGAGATAGAATTGTCCAGAAGAAAGTGTGGTTCGCATGTCCGCCACCATTGTTACGTACTGCAGTACGAATTGCTTCTGGTACTTCGTTCAAGTTTGCAACTAATTCTTCAACACTTTTGTCAGCTAGTTCTGCATGACCCTCTAATGCAGCGTTTAAGTTTGTTACGTAAGTATTGTGATGTTTTGTATGATGGATGTTCATTGTTTCTTTATCAAAGTGAGGTTCTAAAGCATCATACGCATAAGGTAAATTTGGTAATTCATGTTTCGCCATTGTTACATTCCTCCCATTTTATGTATTGCCTAAAATCACTTGGCATACAACTTCATTTTACCCTATTTACAATAGGGTGAAAACAAATTAAATCACATTGTCTTGCTATCAATAACGTAGCAAAATTCCCATTTCTTTTCAAACAAAATGCTCATATATTTCGTCAAAAAAGCTTCCTTCTATTAAGGAAGCTTCTTGTCTACATGATAAACATGTGAAATGGATATGGACCCTGTAGGACTCGAACCTACGACCGGACGGTTATGAGCCGTCTGCTCTAACCAGCTGAGCTAAGGGTCCAGAATTATGTATACAGCGGTGGCTAAATTTGAGATTGTACCACCAAATCTCCACTGAACATTCATAAAAGCTAAAAATCGTAAGATATATCGATTAAGAAATGTAAGATAAATTTACCATATAAAAAAGAAAAGTGTCAATTGTATTTTTACCTTTTCGAATCTTAAAGAGCTATCTTACTGCAAGCGAATAATTATATGAATCCATTTTGATTTTTCGACATCCCCCCTGCTACGAGATACAAAAAGTAACCTACACTCGTTTTCTCCCTTCGTACAAGGCAAGAAAAGAATGCGATCACCTCTATGCATAGCCGGATGATTTCTCCCATATAAAGAAAAATTTTATTAGTAGTAATTCCTCTCTATATAGCCAAATTACTGAAGTATTAACCTTATTTCGTGTGATATAGCTTGTGATTCTCCAGATTCGTACGTTACAATGATTTTATGCATCAATCTTTCATACATATAGCAAAGGAAGTGGATACATGTCCATATTTACGCAGCTAGTAAAAAGTTTATATTCGCCAAAAGACATGGCACTTTTTCGTTTTCAAAAAATCGGGAAAACAATTCTGTTTATCATGTTATTATGTTTAATTGCAACGATTCCAAAAACTTTTACATTTGGAAATTTCGTACAAGATGTCGTTTCTACTGTACACCAATCAATTGAAAAGGACCTTCCGGATTTTAAAATTGAAAACGGTGAACTTCATGCCGACATCAAAGAACCCATTATAAAAGAAGATGGGAATTTTGTTTTCGTATTTGACCCTAATGCGACAGATACAAATGCATATGCAAATAAACAAGGTGTATTCGTTTTAAAAGATAAAGTTGTATCTACTAATAACAACCAAACACAAATTCAGTCTTATAGCGATTTCGGTAATGGTACATTTGAGAAAAAAGATATACAGAATATTGTATCAGCCATTGATAATATTTATCCGTTTCTCATGTTCGGCGTTGGAATAGCCATTTACTTGATCCAATTATTTATTTCGTTCCTAGGCACAACAATTTTAGCCTTCATTGGTTCAGCCATGGTTGGTCAACGAAAATTATCTTACAAACAAGTTTGGACATTAACAGCTTACAGCTATACAATCCCGACAATTTTCTTTATGATTATGGATTTACTAAAGGTAAATGTACCATGGTCATTCCTTCTATACACTGCTATCATTTTAATTGTTCTGTACTTAACAATTAAAGAAATACCAAAACCTAAAGAAAAACACGAACTATAAAAAAATGCCATTTTGGCATTTTTTTTTTGGACAAGCATATATTTCCTAACAAAGGAGTGAGGAATATGAAGAGACTTAGCGCACTCTTACTTGTGCTTGTTCTCGGTTACGTGTTTTATTATGATATTAAAATTGGTACTTTACCAATGTTAAGTTCATACAAAAAAACAACAGCTACTCAAACTGTAAAAAAAGAAAACGTAGATACAAAATCCAAAAAAGAAACAAATATACAATATAAAGCAATTGAAGTAAAAACAGGAGATACTGTTTTATCCATTACAGAAGCAATTAACAAGAGAAAGATTCCTTCTATTGAAAATGTAATCGATGATTTTAAACAATTAAATACAAATACATCTTCTACAAAAATTCAAATCGGGAAATCTTACAAATTCCCGTTATATCAGTGAATCATCACTTAATCCTTGTCAATTACATAAAGGCGCTGATACAATAGTAAAAGTGAAACCGAGTATATAGGTTTCTATCGTTCCATATCACATATACTATTTTTGATATGGAAGGAAAAATAAGAAACTTCTTTTATAAGGAGAGCGATCTATTCGTGAATGAAATGACTCATCGTACAAAAACACGTCCTGTTAAAGTCGGTAATTTAACAATTGGCGGTAATAATGAATTAATTATACAAAGTATGACAACAACGAAAACGCATGATGTAGAAGCAACCGTTGCTGAAATCAAACGGTTAGAAGAAGCGGGTTGTCAAATTGTCCGCGTTGCTGTCCCAGACGAACGCGCAGCAAATGCGATTGCTGATATTAAAAAACAAATTAACATCCCACTTGTTGCTGATATTCATTTTGATTATCGTCTTGCTTTAAAAGCAATTGAAGGTGGCATTGATAAGGTACGTATCAATCCAGGAAACATCGGTCGTCGCCATAAAGTAGAAGCTGTTGTAAATGCAGCGAAAGAACGCGGTATTCCAATTCGTATTGGTGTAAATGCTGGCTCATTAGAACGCCACATTTTAGAAAAATATGGCTATCCTACTGCTGATGGTATGGTTGAAAGTGCCTTGCATCACATTAAAATTTTAGAGGACTTAGATTTCCACGATATTATCGTATCGATGAAAGCCTCTGATGTTAACTTAGCTATTGAAGCATACGAAAAAGCAGCTCGTGCTTTTGATTATCCATTACATCTAGGCATTACAGAATCTGGAACACTATTTGCTGGGACAGTAAAAAGCGCCGCTGGTCTGGGTGCGATCTTAAGTAAGGGTATCGGAAATACACTTCGTATTTCATTAAGTGCTGATCCTGTTGAAGAAGTTAAAGTTGCTCGTGAATTGTTAAAATCATTCGGTCTTGCATCGAACGCTGCAACACTTATTTCTTGCCCAACATGCGGTCGCATTGAGATTGACCTTATCAGCATCGCAAATGAAGTAGAAGAATATATCTCTACACTGAAAGTACCGATTAAAGTCGCTGTACTTGGATGCGCAGTAAACGGACCTGGTGAAGCTCGCGAAGCTGATATCGGTATCGCTGGCGCACGTGGAGAAGGTTTATTATTCCGTAAAGGAAAAGTCGTACGTAAAGTACCAGAAGAAACAATGGTAGAAGAACTCAAAAAAGAAATTGATGTAATTGCTGCTGAAATGGCTGCGAATCAAGAAAAAGAAAAACAAGAGCAATAATAAAAAAGGCTGTCTGGATATTACCAGCAGCCTTTTTATTATACCTTAGTAGTGAAACTAAAAATAAAAGCTCGTCAGTTTCAAAACTGACGAGCCTTTATTTTGTACACTTCGGGCAACGACCATATATTTCAAACTTATGCCCCGTTACCTCGTACCCTTTAAAATCTTTATTCATAAAATCCATTGGACAAGAAGTAATTTCTTTTGTCCCACCACAATCCAAACAAATAAAATGATGATGATGTTCCATAATTGAACATGTAAATCGGAAATGTTTCTCCCCATTTAGTTCTGTTTGTTCTAAAACACCAATTTCAGCAAATACTGTTAAATTACGATAGATTGTATCAAAACTTAGTCCTGGATAATCATCCTTCATATGCTCTAAAACGTCCTTTGCGGTTAAATAACGATTATGAGCCGCAAATAACCGCAACATTTCTTCCCTTTTTCCAGTATGTTTATAGCCTTTTTCTTTCATAAGGCGTAAAGCTTCTGTCAGATTCATAACTATCCCTACTTTATGCAGTTTTTTTCTTCTTCCATAAGATTGCACCGATTAAAATAAGAACTGCTAGCATAACAATTGTACCACCTGGAGCTAAATCAAGCTGATAAGAAGTAAACAGTCCACCTATCACAGAAATTTCACCAAATAAAATGGAAAAGAAAATCGCTTGTTTAAATCCTTTTGCGATGCGGATACTTGCGGCAACTGGTAACGTCATTAAAGATGATACAAGAAGAACCCCAACAACTCGCATCGATATCGCTATAACAAGCGCAACTAAAATAATAAAAACAAAGTGGATCCACTTCGCACCAAGCCCTGTTGATACAGCATATTCCTCATCAAATGATAATAAAAATAACTCTTTATATAGTAGAATAATCGTTGCAATAACTACGATTGCTACAATACCAATAAGAATTAAATCTGTGCTTGTTACAGCGCTAACGCTACCAAATAAGTAACTAAATAAATCCGTATTAAATCCATTAGCAAGCGAAATGAAAATAACTCCAATTCCCATCCCAGCTGAAAGAATAATCGGAATCGCTAATTCTTGGTAATGTTTATATACAGTACGTAACTTTTCGATTAATAGCGCTCCACCTATCGAAAAAATCATCCCCATATATAACGGATTTAAAAATCCACCTGTAAAAATGGTTTTTTCAAGCAATAAACTTGCAGCAATTCCCGATAATGTCACATGGCTTAACGCATCTGCAATCAGTGACATACGGCGAATTACAACAAATACACCGATTAATGGGGCAACCAGCCCTATTAAAATACCAGCGTATAAAGAATTACGTAAAAAATCATATTGTAAAAAATCCTGTATCATTATATCCTCCCGTGATGCTCATGATCATGCTCTAAACGATGAACATGATGTCCATATAAAATCGACATTTCTGCATCTTCTAACTCTCGGAATTTCTCAACGTTTCCATGGAAATGTAAATGTTGATTTAAACATGCAACATGCGTCACTTTCTCTGTTACAGCCCCCATATCATGTGTAACGAGTATCAGTGTGATCCCTAGTTTTTTATTTAAATCTTCTAGTATCTCATAAAAACTCTCCACACTCTTTACATCGATACCCACTGTAGGCTCGTCCAAAATCAGTAATTCTGGGTTACTTACAAGCGCACGCGCAATAAATACACGTTGCTGTTGTCCACCGGAAAGCTCTCCGATGTTACGATTTTGAAATTCACGCATCCCTACGTCTGCGATTGCCTTAGCTACTTTCGCTTTATCGTCTTTTGTTAAGAAGCGAAACAATCCTCTTTTAGAAACCAGTCCCATTGAAACAACTTCAAATACAGTCGCTGGAAAACCAGAATTAAAGCTGTTTGCCTTTTGAGATACATAGCCAACCTTGTTCCAATCTTTAAATTTTTTGCTATCAATATCGAATAACCGAACACTTCCCTTTTTCGGTTTCAAAACACCTAATATACATTTTAGCAAGGTCGATTTACCAGATCCATTCGGCCCAACCAAACCTAAAAAAGCTCCCTGCGGAACTTGCAAATTAATATCTTCTAGTACATTTCGCTCTTCATATCGAAATGTCAATCCTTCGATTTCCAATATATTATTCATAGCATCTCACCTATTTTAATTCAGAATGATTCCGATTTATTCCTACTTGAATTATAGTATAGCTTATTATAGTTGTAAACCAATCTGCCCTAAAATAAAGAATATGTTTTAGGGCGACCTTATTATTATAACAAAAAGCAGAGAAAATCTCTCTGCTTTTTAAGACTATTTAAAAACCACAACAAAGATAACTATCACATTTTTTCATATTTCAAAACCGATTAGCTCTCTTTCCTTTTCGTTTTTGAACATCCGCTTTTAATGAATAGCAGATTTAAATTTACCACCATTCGTCTCTTGCGTACTCATAATTGTAATAAAGGCATTTTCATCAATTTCATGAACAATTGATTTTAATTTCGTTACCTCAAGACGTGTAACAACAGCATAAATTACTTCTTTTTCTTTATCCGTATAACCACCCTTAGCAACAAGTTTAGTTGTCCCACGACCAAGGCGGTGTAAAATGGCATTTGATACTTCTTCATACTGATCTGATACAATCAGTACTGCTTTCGTCTCATCCAACCCTTGAATAACCGTATCAATTGTTTTAAATGCAATATAGTATGTCATAACGGAATACATCGCCTGTTCAACACCAAATACAAATGCCGCCCAAGCAAAAACAAATAAATTCACAAACATAACAAATTCACCGACAGAAAACGGTAATTTTTTCGTTAATAAAATCCCCATAATTTCTGTTCCGTCTAATGAGCCACCGTGTCTAATAACAAGCCCTACACCAAGCCCTAAAATAAGCCCTCCAAAAACAGTCGCTAAAATGGGTTCAGTCGTAAATGGTTTAATAGAATGTAATGTTGACTCTATAAAAGCTAAAGCCACAATCGCAAAAGCAGAAGATAACATGAAGGTTTTCCCAATTTGTTTATATCCGGAATACATGAACGGTAAATTGAGGATGACAACTAAAGTAGAGAAACTTAACCACCAAATGTTTGGTGTAAGGTAATCTAGTATGAGGGAAATACCGATAATACCGCCATCAATAATTTTATTCGGTATTAAAAATAATTCAATGGCTACCGCAGCACATGCCGCTCCAAAAACAATCATAACTAAACGATACAATAAATGAATAACACTTTCTTTTCGATGTTGTTTTTTCTCCATACGCCCTCCTTATACATTCTATATGCAGTTTCATTCTTCTATTATAACACACTCCCCTTTTTCTTTTTAAAAAGCAATTAGAGTGTGAATATACACAAGCATCCTACACATATATTTCGGTATAAGAACCACTGAAGGAGGACGACATCATGAACCTTATCAAGCACATTGTAAACAAAAAATTAAATCACATGACCACAAAAGAATTATTAAAATATAGTACAGAATATGGAGTTTCCATTACAACTGAACAAGCTGAACAAATTGTCCCTTTAATAAAAGGAAAAAACATCAATATTTATGATACGGGAGAAAGACTAGAACTTTTGAAAAAGATTGCTAAAGTAACTTCTCCATCTACTGCTCAACAAATCAATACGTTATTCCAGAAACTATTAAAATAAGGAGGGAAAATTCCCCTCCTTACTGTTCTTTAACCTTCTCTAGAAGATTTTCATCAAATGAACCATTCTTTAACATTTCAATCTCAAACTTATATGGTGGTTTTTTATCTTTCTTATCTTCACCTACATACGGCGTTTCAAGAATTTTCGGTACATGCTTTAGTTGCGGGTGGTGCACAATGTAGTGCAACGCTTTATATCCAATATGACCGAAACCAATGTTTTCATGACGGTCTTTTCCAGCTCCGCGTACATTTTTACTATCGTTAATATGCAACACTTGCAAGCGGTCAATTCCAACAATCTTATCAAATTCATTTAGTACGCCGTCAAAATCGTTAACAATGTCATAACCTGCATCATGTGTATGACATGTATCGAAGCATACAGATAGTTTTTCGTTATATTTAACGCCTTCGATAATTTTTGCAATTTCTTCAAAACTACGCCCACATTCTGTACCTTTCCCAGCCATTGTTTCTAATGCAATATTCACTGTTTGTTCTGGTGTTAACACTTCATTCAACCCTTTAATAATCTGAGCAATACCAGCATCAGCACCCGCACCAACATGAGCTCCCGGATGAAGTACAATTTGTTTCGCTACCCCTAGCGCTTCCGTTCTTTCAATTTCCAAACGAAGGAAATCCACACCTAATTGGAATGTTTCAGGTTTTATCGTATTACCGACATTAATAATATAAGGTGCATGGACAATAATTTCTTCGATGCCACTCAGTTCCATATGTCTTCGTCCTGCTTCTATATTCAAATCTTCAATTGGTTTTCTTCTTGTATTTTGCGGTGCACCGGTATAAATCATAAACGTTGTCGCACCGTATGAAACAGCCTCTTCACTTGCTGCTAATAACATTTTCTTACCACTCATAGAAACATGAGATCCAATCTTTAACATCTAATCACCTCTTCAATATACAATAGCTATAATAATAGCATAATTTGTAGAAATATGTAGTGAATTGTTTGCTAGCACAAGAAACCAATATAAAATAAACTTTCCTAGATCACTTCTACTACGAGCGAATAGCAATAAAAAAAGATAAGGGATCCTTATCTTTTTTTATTGCTATATTTTTTCTTCACTTTTTCACGTTCAGTGGCAAGCTTTTTCTTATATCCCGGCTTAACCTTTTTCGGTTTTTTAACAACTTTAGTCGCCATAATATCTAATTCATTATTCGGCTTTTTGCGACTTTGACGACGACGGCGATCGCCTAAGTCCACCCATTCATCTCCACGTAAATCTACATGGTTAAATGTGATATTCCGTTGTTTCTCTAAGCTATCTAATGCTTCTTCATTTGCTGGGTCATAAATCGTCACTGCAATACCTGAATAGCCTGCACGAGCTGTTCTTCCAACGCGGTGAACGAAGAAATCTAAATCAGAAGGAAGTTCGTAGTTAATTACATGACTGATTCCCTCGATATCAATACCACGTGCTGCTAAATCCGTCGCAACAATATATTGGAATTCTAAATCACGAATTTGTTTCATCATTTTTTTACGATCACGCGGAGATAAATCACCATGAATACGTCCAACTTTTAATCCACGCTCCGTTAATCCATTCGCAACTTCTTCTGCCATCTTTTTCGTATTTGTAAAGACAATTGCTAAATACGGCTTAAATTGAAGTAACATTTTGTTCACTAATTCAATCTTATTACGATGTCTAGAAGGAACTAAATAATGCTCAATATTTCCCGCCGCAACTTGTTTCGGATTAATATGAATGTGCTCTGGATTCTCCATGTATTTTTTCATAAACGGTTTTAATTTTTGAGGAATCGTTGCAGAAAAAACGAGCATTTGCAAGTTTTTAGGCATACGTGCTGCAATTTTATCAACATCTTGAATGAATCCCATATCAAGCATCAAATCTGCCTCATCGACAATGATAGTAGAAGCCGTGTGCACAAATAGTGCTTGTTCTTCTACTAAATCTTTAATACGCCCTGGTGTTCCAACAACAACATGAGGTTGCTTCTTAAGCTTTTCAATGGATCGTTGTTTGTCTGTTCCACCAATTAAACAACGCGCTGTAATCATTTGACCTTCTGCACAAAACTTTGTTAACTTTACAATCTCTTGATAAATTTGTTGTGCTAATTCACGAGTAGGCGCTGTAATAACTAATTGTACCTCTTCTCGTTTTGCATCAATTCTGTTTAAAGTTGGAAGTAAGTATGCGTGTGTTTTTCCAGAACCCGTTTGAGACTGTCCAATTACACTCACACCTTTTTTCACAACAGGAAAAATTTTCTTTTGAATTTCTGTCGGCTCCGAAAAGCGTAGTTCACGAACTGCATCTATTAAAAATGGTTGAAAATTATATTGTGTAAATGTTTGTAGTGTCATAAGTTACACCTTCTTTCTAAAATTTCTACTGCGCGCACAAATCAGTCAAGTCTACATTATATCGAAATCTAATAGTAAAATCCATCTTTAGTTTAGGTTTTTACTTCAAAAACTAACCTTCTTTCTTTTCATTGCATATTGTATGTGTATATACCTAACTAAAGAAAGGAGGATTTCTCTTATGTATCCGAAACCCCCTATGGGGCAAATGTATGCAGGACAACAGCAACCATACAGCCCATATCCCATACCTAATTTACCGCCTATGATGCAAAAAAAGAAAGGATTTCTCGCTAGACTATTCAAAAAACACGATCCAACTCAGCCTTTTATGCAAATGGCTCCCCCCTATCGACAAATGGAAGGGCAACCGATGATGCATCAACATCAGCAACCCTATATGCAGCAACCTCAACAAATGATGCCGCCTCAAATGAACGATCCGAATGAAATGCGCGGCTCAGCACCGGTAGCACCTAGCGGCGGTATAGGTAGCTTTTTTTCCAATTTAATCTCCAATCCTACAGGCATGTTAAATAATATTGAAAAGGTTGCTCAAGTCGCTCAATCTGTTGGACCTGTCGTGCAACAATACGGTCCCATTGTCCGCAGTATACCGAGCATCGTAAAAATTCTCACTTCTGGAAAAGGTACTGCTGAAGAATCGGCGGAAGAAGTGGAAGTAATCGCTACACCTCCACCACCTTCACAAGGGAAAAAAAAGAAGAGAATAGTTTTGGAGCCAGTTATTGAAAAAGAGCCCATGAAAGAGAATATCCCGCGTACGGCACCAAAACCCAAACTATATGTCTAACAATCCTTTGTTTTCTGTCCGCTCCTCCTTTATAATGGAAAAGACTATGTACAAAAAAGGATCTCTTGTTTAGAAGGAGAGGATTACTCACATGAAGATTGTAAAAATTTCCCCTCGTGGTTATTGCTACGGTGTTGTTGATGCAATGGTCATTGCACGCAATGCCGCACTAGATAAAACATTACCGAGACCAATTTATATTTTAGGTATGATTGTTCACAACAAGCATGTAACGGATGCTTTCGAAGAAGATGGCATTATTACATTAGATGGTCCAAGTCGATTGGAGATTTTAGACAAAATCGATTCTGGTACTGTTATTTTCACAGCGCATGGTGTTTCTCCAGAAGTTAAACAACGTGCAAAAGAAAAAGGATTAACGACAATCGATGCAACATGTCCAGATGTTACGAAAACACATGACCTCATTGAAGCAAAAAAAGCGGAAGGATACCATGTGATTTACATTGGCAAAAAAGGACATCCAGAACCAGAAGGCGCGGTTGGTATCGCACCTGATATCGTTCATCTTATTGAAAAAGCAGCGGATTTAGAGACACTGGAAATCCCAACAGAGAAAATTTTAGTTACAAATCAAACAACAATGAGCCAATGGGACGTTCAGCACCTTATGGAGGACATTCAGAAAAAATTCCCAACAGCTGAATTTCACAAAGAAATTTGCTTAGCAACACAAGTACGTCAAGAAGCTGTTGCTAAGCAAGCTGATGTTGCTGATTTAACGATTGTTGTTGGTGATCCAAAAAGCAACAACTCAAACCGTTTAGCTCAAGTATCCGAGGAAATTGCCGGTACAAGGGCATACCGCGTTGCAGACGTAAGCGAAATTCAATTAGAGTGGCTGCAAGGTATTGAAAACGTCGCTATTACCGCAGGTGCATCTACACCAACGCCAATTACAAAAGAAGTAATCGCCTTTTTAGAACAGTACGATCCGATGAACCCAGCAACTTGGGAACGCAAACGGAATGTACCGCTTCAAAAAATCTTGCCGCGTGTAAAAGCAAAAAAACAATAAAAAAAATCCGTTGCTAATGGGCTAGCAACGGATTTTTTTATTTTACTTATACAAAAGTAAACGGATCTGTATGTAACTGAGAAGCATGAATTTGCACAGCAAATTTTTTCTCATCTACCTTTTGTTGTAATTGTTTTTGTACACCTTGTTTCATCACTTTTTCCACATTATGTCCTGGGTCAACAATATTTAATCCAAGCATCATCGCATCGTGTGCAACATGATAATACATATCGCCTGTCACATACACATCTGCTCCTTTATATTTTGCTTGCGTAATATATTTATTCCCATCACCGCCAAGCACTGCTACTTTCCGTACTTTATCGTCTAATTTCCCAACAACTCGCGCTCCGTTTACATCTAATGCCGATTTCACATGTTCAGCAAACTTCCCTAATGTCATTTCTTCTTGCAAGTATCCAATCTTTCCAAGCCCCAATGTCTCCCCCTTATTATCAAGCGGGTATACATCGTAGGCAACTTCTTCATATGGATGTGTTGTTAACATTGCTTTTACTACTTTTCGCTCCAGTGAAGCTGGAATAATTGTTTCGATCCTTATCTCTTCCACACGCTCTAACTGTCCAGTTTCGCCTATATAAGGATTTGTTCCGTCCTGAGGTATAAATGTACCTATTCCTTCGCTATTAAACGTACAGTGGCTATAGTTACCGATATATCCAGCTCCAGCATTTCCGAGAGCTTTGCGAACATCTTCAGCATGTGTTACAGGCACAAACACAACAATTTTTTTCATTTCTTCCGAGTATGTCGGAACAAGTACTTCTGTATTTTGCAAGCCTAGTGCATCTGCAAGTAAATCATTCACCCCACCTTTTGCGACATCGACATTTGTATGCGCCGCATAAACAGCGATATCATTTTTGATGCAAGTTTCAATAATCCGCCCATACGCCTTATCTGTATGGATTGCTTTTAATGGATTAAAAATAAGCGGGTGATGAGCAATAATTACATTTGCTCCTATTTGAATCGCTTCTTCTACAACCGCTTCTGTAACATCCAGTGCAATCAATACATGCCCGACCTGCTTATTTAACGCCCCAATTTGTAAGCCTATCTTGTCACCTTCCATTGCTAGATGTTTTGGATACATGCTTTCAAATAAAGAAATCACTTCATGACCATTTGGAATTTTACTCATGATAAAACCTCCTCTATCATTTTCATTTTCTCGACTACTTCAATCCGTTTCGCTTTTGTATCTTCCGATTCTGTCGCACGTTCCAGCTGCTTCAAGATATTTTGAAAGTTTTTTAGTTCATTTTCCCATTTTTCTACAAACGCATCACTTTTTTCCTTCATCAAAAATGGTCCGATAAATAGCTCAGCTTGTTTGTCTTCATGATAAGGAGTGAGTGGATCACCTTTTTCTCCCACTAAAATCTCATAAATCTTTCCATCTTCTTTTATAATTTTCTCATGGATAAGCTCCCAGCCATTTTCAATAAACCATTCACGAATATGATGCGCTGCAATATTAGGTTGTAAAATCAAGCGAGTTACACCACTTAGCTTCTCTTTTCCACTCTCTAAAATATCACGAATTAACGCTCCACCCATGCCAGCAATTGTAATAACATCGACTTCTCCTGGTGTAATAACAGCTAGACCATTCCCTTTACGAACATCTACTTTTTCTTGCAAGCCGCTCTCAGCTACCGTAGCTTGCGCAGAACGGAACGGTCCATCTACCACTTCTCCTGCTACTGCCTTTGTAGCAATATTATTTATAATTGTATAGCACGGTAAATACGCATGATCAGAACCAATATCCGCAACTGTAGATCCTACTGGAATCTCCCGTACTACTTCTTCTAATCTTTTGGAAAGCTTCACTTCATTCATTTATTTCCATTACTCCTTCTCTTGTCAGTCTGTCTCCATGATAATGAATTTACAGTAGTTGTTGCAAGTAAAGAAATAAAACAATTCCTTTATCTAATCGTATTCTAGAAAGAAAAGACAAGAAAAACAAGCCTTTTGCTATAAGCAAAAGACTTGTTTTTTAAACTTTATTTTTTCTTCGCTAACCAGTCTGCTACTTTAGAAGCTTGATCTGCCGGAATTAAATTCGGTGGCATGTTTCCTTTTCCTTTTGAAATCACTTCTTTAATTTCATCTTTAGAGAGTTTTCCGCCAATTTTTTGTAAATTCGGCCCCACAGCACCTTGCAACTGATCACCATGACAACTCGTACAATTTTGCTTCACAATGTCCTCTGGTTTTGATGCCGCTTGTGTAGTTTTCCCTCCATTTTTTTTCGCTTCAGCTAGTTCTTTTGATTTATACAATCCCTCAAACGAAAATACAAACATAATAACAATTCCTAGTACAGCAATGAGTGCAAACGGAATCAACGGATTACGTTTCATATTTCTTCTCCCCCCTCTATGCCCCCTAATAATTAGATGATTCAGTTATTTCCATTGTACTTGAAAACGCTCTATCAGAAAAGACAAAACTATCAGTTGTTACAAATATTCCATAAATTCAGTTTATTTACTTTCTTCCTTTTATCACATATTATTTTGATAAATATCAACGCTTTTCATCATATTTTTTGTTTTTCTACATATATTTTTGTATAGAATAAACGAAATTAATCGAAAAATCGAAAAATGAGCATTTGCAAATCAAAAGACAATTCTGTAAAATAAATTACAAGAATTGTAATCGTTACTGATAACTAAATTTTAACAAAAATTAACAAAATAAAAAAGTTTACTTCACAAATGTGAAGTAAACTTAGAAAGAACCCTATTCTAAGAAATCTTTTAGACGTTTGCTACGGCTTGGATGTCTTAATTTACGAAGCGCTTTTGCTTCAATTTGACGAATACGCTCTCTCGTTACGCCGAATACTTTTCCAACTTCTTCAAGCGTACGAGTTCGTCCATCATCTAAACCGAAACGAAGACGTAGAACATTTTCTTCACGATCTGTTAATGTATCTAACACATCTTCTAATTGTTCTTTTAGCAGTTCATACGCTGCATGATCTGCAGGTGATGTTGCTTCTTGGTCTTCAATGAAGTCACCTAAATGGGAGTCATCCTCTTCACCAATTGGTGTTTCAAGAGAAACCGGCTCCTGTGCAATCTTTAAAATTTCGCGTACTTTTTCTGGAGCAAGATCCATTTCTTCACCAATTTCTTCTGGAGATGGTTCACGTCCTAAATCTTGTAACAATTGACGCTGTACACGGATTAATTTATTAATTGTTTCAACCATATGAACTGGAATACGAATTGTTCTCGCTTGGTCTGCAATGGCACGTGTAATCGCTTGGCGAATCCACCAAGTTGCATACGTACTAAATTTAAATCCTTTACGATAATCGAACTTTTCAACCGCTTTAATTAGACCCATATTCCCTTCTTGAATTAAGTCTAAGAAAAGCATACCTCGGCCAACATATCGCTTTGCAATACTTACTACCAGACGTAAATTCGCTTCCGCAAGACGGCGCTTCGCTTCTTCATCGCCTTCTTCAATACGCGTTGCAAGTCGAATTTCTTCTTCAGCAGATAGTAAGTCAACGCGGCCGATTTCTTTTAAATACATGCGAACAGGGTCATTGATTTTCACACCAGGTGGTACGCTTAAATCATTTAAGTCAAATTCTTCTTCTGTCTTTGAGATTTGATGAGTATTAGGACCTTCATCGTTGTCGTTGTCACCAACTAGGTCAATCCCTTGTTCACCTAGATATTCATAATATTCATCCATTTGATCGGATTCAATTTCAAATCCACTCATGCGTTCTGCAATCTCTTCATATGTAAGAACGCCACGTTTTTTTCCGAGCTCAGTGAGTTGTTCTTTCACTTGCTCAAGGGTCATTTCAGTTTCAATTTGTTTAGAACGAGCTGGTTTGTCAGCCATCTGTTCCCCTCCTTACGCGAGATACAAACATTCATTATACTAAAATTTTATCGAAAAAGCTATTTTCTTGCTTTTTGATTTTGTAAATATGCTGCATAATATTTAGCAGCCTCTACAGGATCTGTTTTTTCCATTTGCTTTAATTCAAAGATAATTTTCATCTTTTCAAGCTTTTCCTTATGACGTTTTAACGCCTCTAAATGACCTTGTAACACTTCTTCTGTGTATTCTGGATTAATAAATTCATCCGTTGAAATGTTAGTGATAATATTTTTCAACTTTTCATCAGAGAGCCAGCTTAAGAAATTTCCGATTGAAGGTTCATTTCCCTTTTCATAATATGCGTATAGTTCATATAAAATCCCTTTATGTTCTTCTGTATGAAAATCTTCTATATGAGGTTCAATGCGGAAAGCAACTTCTGCACTTTGTAGCATATGGTAAATGAGCTCTCTTTCTGCCCTTTCAAAACCTGAAAATTTCGGTTTCGCCTGAACAATTTGAGTCAGCTTAGAAATTTGCTTCGTTTGTTTTTGCTGTATCTTTTGTTCTTTGCGATATTGGTGCAATTGGCCTAAAAGTGTTTCCATTGAGTAAGCAAATTCTTGTGATAATGATTTTAAATATGACTCCGCTTGCATTGCATCTTGCAATAATGCTAACTCTTTTAAAACACTTTTCACATATTCTTCTTTACCAGACTCATCTTGCAAATTTTTCCCTAAACGCAAGTAATTTATTTTGAATCCAACAAAACTTATACTAGCCTTTACAAGATTTTCAAACGCCGCTGTTCCATATTGTTGCACATATTCATCAGGATCAAGCTTATCTGGCAATGAAGTAACCTTTATTTGACAACCAACTTGTAATAACAATTGGCCTGCTTTCATTGTCGCTTCTCTTCCTGCTTTATCACCATCATAGCAAAGAACAACAGTTTCAACATTACGCCGCAGAAGTTTCGCTTGTTCTTCTGTTAAAGCTGTTCCCATCGTTGCAACTGATTCTTCAACCCCGCTCTTTACAGCAGCTAATACGTCAGCATATCCTTCAAATAGAACAACTTGCCCTCTTTTTCTGATAAACGGCCTTGCTTGATGGAAGTTATACAGCAACTTACTTTTGTAAAAAATAGGTGTTTCTGGGCTGTTTAAATATTTCGGAGTATCATCTCCTAACGCCCTTCCACTAAACGCTGCAACTTTCCCTTGCAGTGTGTGAATTGGAAACATGACCCTTCCACGAAAACGATCATGATGACTGCCATCCCTCTCACTTCTTACAAGAAGACCTGCTTGTTCCATAAGAGACAGCGAAAAACCTCTTTTTTGCAATATTTTCGCTGCATCATCCCAAGCTGGTGATGCATAACCAATTTCAAACTTCTCAATCATCTCTTTTGTAATACCACGTTTTAATAAATACGAAAGAGCTTCATTCCCCTCTTCTGTATTTACCAATAAATGATGATAATACTTTTTCAGAAGTTCATGTGCTTGTAACATGATGGCATTGTCATCAGATATATTTTCTTGTTGCCCTTGCCCTGATGTATACTCTGCAACCGCAACGCCATTTCTTTCTCCAAGCTTTTGCACAGCTTCTATAAAAGAAAGTCCTTCCATTTTCATAAGAAAAGAAAAAACATTTCCACCCTCTCCACATCCGAAACAATGGAAAATTTGCTTGTCGGATGAAACTGAAAACGAGGGAGAATTCTCACCATGAAATGGACAAAGTCCAAAATAATTGCGCCCCTGCTTTCTCAGCTGAACATACTCACCAATCACTTCTACGATATCGGATGATGTCCGAATCTGTTCAACAACTTCTTCGGGAATTCTGTTCCCCATAACTCCATCTCCGTGTCGTATTTTGTATTCGATACAAATTAAAAGATTCCTTTATAATTCGACAATATTTTTTCTAAATTTGTTAGAAAGTACTGTCGATCACGCTTTGTAAATGATTTTGGACCTTTTGTATAAGTCCCTTGTCTGCGTAGCTTCGCAGATACATACCTACTATATAAAATTGTATCCATTTGCTCATCTGTCACAAATGTACCCCGTGGAGATAATACATATACTCCTTTTTTGACAAGAAGACCAGCAAGTCCCATATCCTGTGTGATCACGAGATCCGAAGCTTTGGCATGTTTATAAATATAAAAATCCACCTCATCTTGCTCAGAATCTACATAAATCCAATTCCCTTGCTGTTTTCTCGAACGATGGGCGTAGGATGCGACAAACAAAATTTCGACATGAAATTTTGTTCCCACTCGCACAATTTCATCCTTCACGGGACATGCATCTGCATCAACTAATATCTTACTGATGTTTTGCATATTTCTGTATTCTACATCCCTTCTGTGAATCCTTCCATAATGTGCGTTTTCTTGTTCAGATTTTTGTCGATTTTACGTAAATATATACCTTTTCCGTAAATCCTATCCCTAGTTTATTCTGAAAAATTAAAGTCTAAACGTAAAATGTACGTTTTTATCACAATTTTTTATTATAATATATTTTCTCTAACTTCGCTACATATCCTTTAAAATTTTATTATTCTATTGATAGGCAATAAATTTTCCTATCTAACATGAATACAGAAGAAAAGAATATAGGTTCAATCATTCTAGCGTGAAATAAAAAATACTAAGAATGCATGCCCTTTATTTTGAGCGAAAAAAGCACATTCACCTTTGGTAAATGTGCTAAAACATTCTTTGGTTTTGCACTGCATTCACAATAATATTCGCCGTTTCCTCAATCGCCTTATTAGATACATCAATTACTTGACAGTTTATTCTACTTACTACTTTCTCAAAGTGATCAATTTCTTCTTTAATACGATTGATATTCGCGTATGTTGCTCCATCACTTAACCCAAGTGATTTTAATCGCTCTTTTCGAATATGATTTAACTTATCCGGCGTAATTTTCAAACCAAAACATTTTTCTTTTGCAACTTGATATAATTCTTCAGGCGGATCTACTTCTGGTACAAGAGGTACATTCGCAACCTTCAATCGTTTATTATGAGCTAAATACTGTGAAAGTGGTGTTTTTGATGTACGGGACACTCCAATTAAAACGATATCAGCCTTTAAAATCCCGCGTGCATCTCTACCATCATCATATTTAACAGCAAACTCGATTGCTTCAATCTTTTTAAAATATTCTTCATCTAATCTGCGGACAACACCTGGTTCATACCTTGGAACTTGTCCTGTAATTTCTTCAATTTGATCAATAAGAGGGCCAATAATATCATAGGCCTCTACTCCCTCTTTTGCCGCTTCTGTTAACAAATATTGACGCATGTCAGGTTTTACTAACGTAAAACAAATCAGCGCTTGGTTACTCTTTGCAATTGAAATTACTTCTTTTAATGTCCCCACATCTTCCACATAGGGTACACGTCTAATATCAGGAGCGAATGGAAACTGTCCCATTGCAGCTCGAACAACTAAATCAGCCGTCTCTCCAACAGAATCAGATACGACATATACGATTTTATTATCCATTACATTACCTCACTTTAAACAAATTACATTTAATCATTGTTTACTAAATTTACAAACGCTCGCGTAATATTTGTTTTTGTAATTCTACCAACAACTTCTAATCCTTGTTTTGTGTCTTTTACAACTGGCATCGCATCAATCTGTCTTTCTATTAATTCCATCGCAACATCATATAGAGAGTCCTCCCTACGACACATTGCGATATTTGGCATCCTAGTCATGATAATATTAACCGGAAGTGATGTTAAATCCTGCTTTCCTAAGCTTGCACGTAATAAATCTTTACGAGAAACTACCCCAACTAGAAGCGTTGCTTGCTCTACAATAAACAAAGTACCTACGTCTTCTAAAAACATAGTGCAAATCGCGTCGTATACGGAAATATTTTTATCAACAACTACCGGCCTAGATTGATAATCTTGCACCTTAACTTTCTTAACTGCTTCTGATAATAACTGTCCCCCAGTTTTCCCTGTATAAAAATACCCCACACGCGGACGTGCTTCTAAATAACCTGCCATCGTTAAAATCGCTAAATCAGGTCTTAACGTTGCACGTGTTAAATTTAACTGTGCCGCAATTGATTCCCCTGTAATAGGACCGTGATCTTTTACAATCTGAATGATATGTTCTTGCCGTTTATTCAGTTCTATGATAATCACCACCTTCAATGCAAAACGAAAAAAGTTATACTATCTCTTAAATATTATATACTAAATATGCTTTTCGAAAAAGAAAGTATGTAAAAAGGACCTACATATGGTCCTCGTTATATCCGAAATTTATCAAGTTGCTCCAGAAAACGTCTTGATTTCAAATAGATTCCACAATATTCATCATAATATGTATTTAATACTGTACGCATTTGTCGCTTCGTTCCATCTTTGACAGATACATTGCCAAGGCGAGCTAAATCAAAATGATAAAAGAGACGTAACAATTTATGAACGGCCTCTCCCACTGGAATACGGTACGGATCTTGCTCAGCATGACGCGAGCACAGAAAACCGCCTTCTCGGACAGAGAAGGCGACAAAATCTGTTTCTTGGTGACAAATGGCACATGTATCAAAATATGGATGCATCCCGAGTACAGGGAGCATTTTCGTTTGATAAATTAACGACAATACTTCGGAATCAACACCCTCACACATATAGTGCAACGTTTGATATAGCATTTCAAATAAGTACGGATTATGTTTCTTATCTTCAGTTGCTTTATCAGTCAATTCAACGATAAATGATGCATATGCAGTTAAAAATATATCCTCACGAATTTCTTTCATCGATGAAATTATTTCACCTTGCTGCAAAGTCCCAAGTCCAGACCCCATTTGAATCAGAAAGTGACCATGTGTCATAAGTTGCGAAATAGATGCTAACCTACTTTTCGGTTTTTTCGCCCCTCTTGCCATTGCACTTACCTTTCCAAGTTCACGGGAGAATATCGTAACAATTTTATTCGTTTCTCCGTAATCTGTTGTCCGGATGACAATTCCCTCAACTTTTTGAAACATGTTCGTCACCATCCAAGGTTTGAACAAAACGGGTCAAGAAATTGGAGAATCTAGATGCGCTAGCTCCTCTTCATGTTGATCCATCTCATCGTTTACGTCTTTTTCCATTTCCTTCAAAAGCAAATACGTTTCAATGCTTCCTGTCTTGGAGAAAAACTTCCAGGTAAAATCTAGCATAAGAATCCACCTTTCTCAGTAAGAGTAGCATATAAACCAATTTCTTTTGTTGTTATTAAAATGACCCATTTTGTCCATTTTCATGTGAGAAAAATTTTTCCTAATTTTTATTAATACTCATCTTCACGGAAACCAAGATCACGAAGCTGGGACATTTTATTGCGCCAATCTTTTTGCACTTTTACCCATACTTCTAAGAATACTTTTGAACCGAGAAGCGCTTCAATATCAAAACGAGCCCGCTTCCCAACTTCTTTCAGCATCTTCCCTTGTTTTCCAATAATAATCCCTTTTTGTGAAGGGCGCTCTACAATAATTGTCGCGTTCACATAGACCGCTCCGCCTTCACGCTTTTGAATCGCATCGATAACAACCGCTACCGAATGCGGCACTTCCTCACGTGTTAAATGGAGCACCTTTTCGCGAATCAGTTCTGCAATAATAAACCTCTCCGGATGATCTGTTACTTGGTTGTCCGGATAGTATTGCGGTCCTTCTGGTAAATACTTCTTAATCGCTCCAATTAACGATTCAACATTATTACCTTCTAACGCAGAAATTGGTACAATTTCTGCAAAATCATGTAACTTACGATATTGATCAATTAATTCCAGCAATTTCTCTGGATGAACTTGGTCAATTTTATTGATTACTAGAAATACTGGTTGTTTTGTTTCTTGTAGTTTTTCGATAATAAATTCTTCACCACGCCCAAAACCTTCAGCTGCGTTGACCATAAACAGCACAATGTCAACCTCTTTTAATGTCGTTTGTGCCATTTTCACCATAAAGTCGCCTAGTTTATGCTTCGGCTTATGTATTCCTGGCGTATCAATAAAGATGACTTGTGAATCATTTTCTGTGTATACACCTTGAATTTTATTACGAGTTGTTTGTGGTTTGTCACTCATAATCGCAATTTTTTGACCGATAATACGATTTAAAAATGTAGACTTTCCAACATTCGGTCTTCCGATTATAGAGACAAAACCTGATTTATAACCTTTTCTATTCATGTAAATCCTCCGCTAAAAATGCTCCTGGTAACAATTCCCCGACCGTCGTCTCCTGAATGTCACCATGTAAATTTGATAAGTATACTTTCGTATCCTGTTTACATAATTCTATCATAACTTGACGGCATGCTCCACATGGAGGTACCGGACGGTTCGTATCTGCTACGACCGCTATCGCTACAAATGCTTTATCTCCTTCAGAAATCGCCTTAAATAAAGCTGTTCTTTCTGCACAATTACATAATCCATATGATGCGTTTTCAACATTACATCCTCGGTATACCTTTCCGTCCTCCGTTAATAATGCCGCACCTACTTGAAACTTAGAATATGGTACGTACGCCTGTTTACGCGCTTCGATTGCTTCTTGAATTAATTCTTTGCTGTTCATGCTCTCGCATCCTTTCCGCTTTCAATTGTGAAAAGATAAAATGAAACTTTTATTAATGGTGTTTTGAACGCTACCAAAGCATAACAAAAACTTTGGAATGCAACTATACCATATAAGGTAAAAAGATAATAGCACCAATTATAACAGCGATAACAGTAAATAACAGTACTGATCCAGCAGCAACATCTTTTGCAATTTTAGCAAGTAGTTTAAAATCTTCAGTAGCTAAATCAACCGTTTTTTCAATTGCCGTATTAACCATTTCCAAACTCATTACAATTCCAATTGTAATGAGTAATATGAGCCATTCCGTTATCGTTACATGGAAATAAAAGCCGCAGCATATAACAATAACTGCGGCCCCAAAATGAATTTTCATATTTCTTTCGTGACGAAGACAAAAGTATATGCCAGCTATAGCATATCCGAAACTATTTATAAGCTTTCCTTTTTTCATCGCCCTAATCCAAATACCTCTAAAATTTCCTTTTGCTTTCCAAACATTTCTTTTTCGTCTTCATCTGTCATATGATCATAACCAAGTAAATGTAGGAATCCATGTAACGCTAAAAAACCTAGCTCCCGATCAAAGGAATGTCCATATTCTTCAGCCTGTTCTTTCGTTCTTGGGATAGAAATAATAAGATCCCCTAACATACGTGGCATTTCCGCGCCAACGATCTCCATCTCTCCCTCTCCCATATCCTCCATCGCAAAAGAAATAACGTCTGTCGGTTGATCTTTATCACGATAATCACGATTAATTTCTTGAATACGTTTATTATCAACAAATGTAACAGAAAGCTCTGTTCCATCTTCTACGTTCTCCATTCGTGCGGCTTGCTCTAACAAATCGCGAATCATATTCACATATTCTTCTTTCACTTCTTCTGTTTCATCAAAAAAATCTATTAACAAACTCATTCTTTCACCTTTTCTTCCGGCGGCTCCGGATATTTAATACGAGAATGGAAAATACCGTTTAACGTTTCACACAAAGTTTTTCCAACAATTTGTAATTCTTTAAATGTCAAATTACATTCACTAAATTGGCCATCCTGCAAGCGATCTTTTATAATACTTTGTACTAAATTATTAATTTGTTCTGGTGTTGGATGGTTCATGGAACGCACTGCCGCTTCAACGCTGTCAGCAATCCCAACAATCGCAGATTCTTTTGACGTCGCTTTTGATCCTGGATAACGGAACATTTCTTCTGTATATTTCTCTTTATCTTCTTTAATTGCTTTATAGTAAAAATATTTAAGTAATGTTGTTCCATGATGCTGTCCTGCAATATCAATAATTTCTTGTGGAATATGATGTTCTTCTAACATTTTTACTCCATTTGTCACATGAGCAATGATAATATCTCTGCTCGTTTCAGGATCTAATTTATCATGCGGGTTTTCAATCCCCATTTGGTTTTCTATAAAGAAATGAGGTTGCAGCGTTTTTCCGATATCGTGATAATACGCACCAACACGTGCTAAAACTCCATTTGCTCCAACCGCCTCACAAGCTGCCTCAGAAAGATTAGCAACCATAACGCTATGATGATACGTTCCCGGTGCTTCTAATAAAATCTTACGAAGGAGTGGATGATTCGGGCTTGAAAGCTCCATAAGCTTCATACTTGATACAATACCAAGACCACTCTCTAAATACGGTAAAATACCCATAGCTAAAATAGATGAAATGATACCAGAAGCTGCAGCCATTAATAATTGCGAACTAATTTCAAGCGGTGAGAAATTTCCATTTCGTAAAAGTAATAGCGCAGCTAATACAACTACATTCAAAACGGAAACAAGGATACCAGCTTGCAAGATCATTGTACGTCTGTTTTTCTCTCTCAAAAAGATGCTAACAGATAAAGAACTCAGTAAAACGTAAATACCTACACTATAATTCAGTGTACTCGTTACACCTTCATTAAACAGGATACTCCCACATACAGAGAAGATCATACTTGTTATAAAAACAAAACGATCACCAATCATTAATTTTACCAATATTGTTCCCATCGCGACCGGAACAACATACGCGATTCCTGCATATTCCAACTTTTGAAACAAACTAATAATTTTCATCAAAACAACTGTAATTGCTACAATTGTTGTATACGCTAAAATATACGGTTTTTCTTCTCTTTTCAATTTTAAAAACGATTCAAATTGTTTATGCATAAAGAATACGAGTACACCAATAATGATTGCTAATCCTACAAATGGTTGGAATGTATTCCCTTGTTCGAGAAGTCCAACCAATTTTAACTGATCGTATACTTCTCTTGTAATTGTGTCGCCTTCCTTAACCAGAATTTGTCCTTGTAAAATATACACTGGTGCTACCGCATCCATCGCCATTTGCTTTCGTTCTTTTGTAGCAACTGAATCATAGAAATAATTCGCTTCAATTGCATATTTTCCAAGTACATTAAGTGCTTCTTTCAAATCACTATTTACATTAACATTGCGTATTTCATTAACAAATCGTTCTCTCGCATCATTTTCTTCATTCATTTTAATGTGCGTACTCATAATATTATTAATTGCTGTTACCACAGCATCCCTCGCCAATGACAATTGATCTGGCTCAGCATTTACAAACTGCAACAGTACAGAATCAGATAAACTTTTTGTCAAATCAGCCGGCAATTTCTTTTTAAGCTTTTCTAATCGTTCCGCAGCAGAAATCTTTTTCTGTTCATCAGGACCGGCAGGCTTCGTTTCAGCTTCCACTTCTTTTATCGCATCAAAGACAGAATTTACAATATCCACTTTATTTTGCTTATATTCGCTTCGATATGTATATTGATCTTCAATCTTTTGAGCGGCTTCCCTCTTTTTTCTATCTGTCGTTACTTTATCTTCAATTTTGATAGGAGAGTGGATTGTTTGTTTAGAAATAGATAGCATTTTAACATCTAGTTGTTCTGGTTTCACATTGTTCATAAGTGCAAAAAACAGTACCGCTCCTAATAAAATATAAGAAATCCAGCTTAATTTTTTCGAATGTTGTATGTTACGAAACCACCTAGAAATTTCTTGAGATCTTGACATGATTTCAATACCTTCTCCTCTCCAGACATAAAGTGAAACTTTAATTAATCGAGAACTTTCTTCATCTCCACTAATGATTAATCCTCACCAATCAAGCTTTTTACAAGCAGGCTTTTAAATTGTATTGTACACTCACAAATACATAAATCTACTTGTCCATCCTTTAATGATAGTAAAAAATAAGCTATTCGCCAACCCTTTCCTCTATCTCTATCATACAAAAAGAAATGATCCTTACAAATAGGATCATTCCATTTTATCATATGCCTCGATAATCCGCTGCACAAGGGGATGTCTTACAACATCTGATTGTTCTAATATAACAAATGAAAGACCTGATACTCCTGATAAAATGTTTGCAGCAATTGAAAGACCTGACTTTACTCCCTTTGGTAAGTCAACCTGTGATGGATCGCCAGTAACAACCATTTTTGAGCTAAAGCCTAGGCGAGTTAAAAACATTTTAATTTGAGCACCAGTTGTATTTTGAGCTTCATCCAAAATAACGAATGAATCATCCAACGTACGCCCCCTCATATACGCAAGAGGTGCAATTTCAATCGTTCCTCTGTCTAGCATACGCTGCGTATATTCTTGCCCAAGAATATCATGAAGTGCATCGTATAAAGGACGTAAATAAGGGTCTACCTTTTCTTTTAAATCACCTGGTAAAAAACCTAAGCTTTCCCCTGCTTCTACAGCTGGTCTCGTTAAAATAATCTTTTTTACATACCCTTGCTTTAATGCTCGTACAGCCATTACCACAGCTAAATACGTCTTCCCTGTACCAGCAGGCCCTATTCCAAATACAATATCATTCTTCTTCATCGCATGAATGTACTGTCTTTGCCCCATTGTTTTCATACGGATGGATTTACCTTTTGCTGTTTTAAAAATTTCCTCTTCATATAGCTCTTCAAAATGAGTTATTTTTCCTTGCCGACCAAGCTGAATTGCATATGCAACATCTCGTTCAGAGATTGATACACCTTTACGAATAACAGCAAGTAATTGCTGTAAGATTTTTTCAACAAGCACCACCGCTTCATCTGTTCCAGATACACGGACAGATTCACCTCGCGTTACGATAGATACAGCAAGTTCTCGCTCAATTACTTTCAAATGTGCATCATTCACTCCAAATAGAGCAATTGCTTCATTATGATTTTCCACTTGTTGATTCATTTCTACTAATTGTTCTGCCATTACTCAGTCTCCTTGAATGTCGGATTCAGATATCGGTTGTGGCTCTGCAATATTTTCAATCACTGTATAATGTAATGTCACTCTTAGATGATCTACCTCAACCTCTTTACGCAAAATCTTATCACTTACAATCATAGCATGTTCATCCAATTTTTTCTTTAGTTCTTTTGCAGCCATTTCCTTTGCTACTTGCATCGCTTGTTTTTCTGTATATTCACGGTTCGCTTCTTCCTCTTCACGCACAATTTCCTTCTCATAAGAAATAGGCAATGAAAAACCGAATAGTTTCACATCATGTTTGATATTCTCAGTACGAGGCCGCTTATACTTATCATGCTGAAATCCCCATATTTTTATTTTAACACTTCCAAAACGAAGATAATGCTCATTATATGAATTTCCTGTATACACTTGAAACGTTGTTTTTAAAGGAACTGTCACTTCAGATTCATACCATGTTTCGCCATATACAATTCCTTTAGCAGAAACAATCGTTGGATTATCCTCTTTTCCAAACATTCCTGACACAAGAAGTTGTCCCTTTTGCACATAATCATTTTTCATTACAACTGGTTTTCCAGTTTCCACAAATGTTTTTGTAACTATCGCCTCTTTTTTTGCAACTAAATGTTGTGGCTTTTGCTCTTTCTCCTTCTCCGGCTCATTTTTTTCAACGATTTTAAAATGATATGTTGTTCCCTTTATCTCTAAACCAGCCCACGTAATTGCATTAATATTATCTGTTAAATGACGTTGAACATCCTCTACACTCGGCATTTGAAATTGCAATCTTCCTTTTTTAATGCCCATTTTGTCCAATTCTTTCATAAGAATATATTCTGTTTCCGGTTTCGCCCCTGTAATCTCAATTTTCCAGACCATGTTTGATAAAGCAATCATACCGAAAAAAAAGATAAGAAACCCAATTAGAAAACCACTATTCTTAAGCAATCGCTTATTCCAAAACGGAAAACCGAAACGTCCAATAAAGTATAGCTCGCATTCATTTTTTCGATAAATCGGTCTCAGCCGTTTCACATCACGAAGTAACATAAAAAATACTAATGTATCTTCTGCAATCTTTTTTACATCCCATACAACTAAATTTCTACGCACACATTCATTAATAAAACGCTCCGCTCCTCTACCTTCAATTCGAACCTTCACATATCCAACCCATCGTGTAAACCATTGATTTTTCATCGTCAGCCCCCACTACCTTTCTCAAAAGCACAGGTGTTATGCGACTATTTTCATAGTGCTTTTTTCAACTTTTAACATTCAAATAGCTCGTACGAAGCGAGATAAGAAGAAAAACTTCACTAATGGAAGTTTTATTATGGTGTATCTTTCTTCTCACTTTCTAAAAACATTACTTGTTCAATATTCCCCTCCAACAAAAGTTCTTCTGGAAGAATCGTTTTAATCACAAATGATTGCCCTTTTATTAATAATTGACCATGTTTTAATAACAACCGTACTTCTTTATCTGTAAATACTAATAATCCTCGATGATTTTCTATATAAATATGCACTTGCCCAACAAGAGTAATACGAGGTAGATCCATTAACACATCCACTGGTAGGTCTATTTGCTTCGTTAGCCAATTTTTCATTTGCACTAATTTCTTCATCTCCAAGACCCCCCTCTCATCCCATATGTATGAAAAAAGGGCTTGTAATATCACGTCCAAATAGAAAAAAAGCATAAAAAAACGTCTCATTTCTCATGAGACGCTTTTTTATGCTAATAGCTGTGCAACCAGCTTATTCACTTGTGATCCGTCTGCTTTACCTTTTACTTTCGGCATAACAGCACTCATCACTTTACCCATATCTGCTTTAGAAGCAGCACCAACCTCAGAAATTACTTGCTTAATTACATTCGCTAGCTCTTCTTCTGTTAGTTGTTCAGGTAAATACGTATTTAAAATCTGAATTTCACTTTGCAGTTTATCAACAAGGTCATCACGACCCGCTTTTTTAAATTCAAGGAGGGAGTCCTTACGCTGTTTTACTTCACGAGTTAAAACTGTTAATTCCTCTTCTTCAGTAAGAGTTTGTTGCAGTTTAATTCCTTCATTTTGCAAAGCAGCCTTAACCATACGAATAACGGTTAATTTTTCTTTTTGTTTATTCTTCATCGCTTGTTTCATATCATCGTTTAAACGACCGAGAAGACTCATAACTTACACCCTCTCTTAGAATTTACGCTTTCTTGCCGCTTCAGATTTCTTCTTACGTTTTACACTTGGTTTTTCATAAAACTCGCGCTTTCTTGCTTCAGCAAGTGTACCAGTTTTAGAAACCGATCTTTTAAAACGGCGAAGTGCATCCTCCAAAGACTCGTTTTTACGAACGACTGTTTTTGACATTCTCTTTCCCTCCCTCCGAAACATCACACTTACATACTAACTTCAGCATGCAAAAAGAAACACTTCTTCAGCATGTCTTTTACGATTATAATACATTTTGTCACTTCAGGTCAACTATTTGACAGAATAAAAGAAGAGTATCAGCTTCAATACCCTCCAATTCTGAACGAACAACTTCCACTTTTAAATTAATAATCCGTTGTTGCTGTTTTTCCACTCACTAAAGCTACCCCTGCACTTGTACCGATACGCGTCGCTCCTGCTTCTACCATTCTATCCATATCTTCTCCGTTACGAACACCACCAGAAGCTTTCACACCAATTTCTGGTCCAACTGTTTTTCTCATTAGTGCTACGTCTCCCACTGTTGCTCCACCTGTTGAGAAGCCTGTTGATGTTTTTACAAAATCCACACCTGATTTTACAGATAATTTACAAGCACGAACTTTTTCTTCTTCTGTTAATAGGCACGTTTCAATAATAATTTTCACAAGTGCTTTTCCTTTTGCAGCTCCTACAACCGCACGAACATCACGCTCTACTAATTCATCATTTTTATCTTTTAATGCACCAATGTTAATTACCATATCAACTTCCGTTGCACCTTTTGCAATTGCATCTTTTGTTTCAAACGCTTTTGTTTCTGGTGTATTCGCCCCAAGCGGGAAGCCGATTACTGTACAAACTTTTACATCTGTACCTTTTAATAATTCAGCTGCAGTCTCAACCCAAGTAGGGTTTACACATACAGACGCAAAGTTATGCTTTTTTGCTTCTTCACATAACGTAACAATCGCTTCTTTTTTTGTATCCGGTTTTAATAATGTGTGGTCAATTAATTTTGCATAGTTCATTTTTCATATGCCCCTTTCTTCACTACACGGTCGTCTGACAACCATAACGGTTAGCATTATAGCATGAAATATTACATCTTCATATCTTAACTTCTCCAGCAAAGAAAAAAGCATGCAAACCCTTTTTCGTTTGCATGCTTTCCTATTACGCGCTTGCTGATTCTTTTTTCACATCATCTTCAAGAACACGAACAAATTGCGCTTCGTTATATGGATAACCAGCTTTTGTAATCTTCACTTTTACTAGTTTACCGATTAATTCTTCAGATCCTTCAAACACAACTTTTAAGTAATTATCTGTATAACCTACATATAATCCTTCGCGATCGCCATCTTTGAAAGGCTCTTCTGGAATAATTTCAAGAACTTCCCCTTCAAATTGAGAAGCATACTCTTTCGCCAATTGATTTGATAATTCAATTAGGCGGTGCACACGATCATTTTTGACTTCCTCAGGAATTTGGTCATCCATACGAGCCGCAGGTGTTCCTGTACGTTTCGAATAAGGGAACACGTGTAATTCAGAGAAACGGTTTTCTTTAATGAAATTATATGTTTCCATAAACTCCTCTTCCGTTTCACCAGGGAAACCAACAATTACATCAGATGTAATCGCAAGGCCTGGTAACGCTTCTTTTAAACGATCTAAACGCTCTTGGAAAAACTCCATTGTATACTTACGGCGCATACGTTTTAGTACAGTGTTAGAACCTGATTGCAGCGGAATGTGCAAGTGACGCACAACTACTTCAGATTTATCTAGCACTTCAATTACTTCATCTGAAATTTGACTCGCTTCGATTGAAGAGATACGAAGGCGTTTTAAACCAGTTACCTCTGCTTCCATATCGCGAAGTAATCCAGCTAAGTTATAATCCTTCATGTCTTCACCGTATCCACCTGTATGAATACCAGTTAATACGATTTCTTTATACCCTGCATCAACTAATTGCTGCGCCTGATGAATAACTTCTTTTCCATCACGAGAACGCATTAAACCACGTGCCCAAGGAATGATACAGAACGTACAAAAGTTATTACAACCTTCTTGTATTTTTAAAGATGCACGTGTACGATCAGTGAAATACGGTACATCAAGCTCTTCATATACACGTGTTTTCATAATGTTGCGGACGGCATTGATTGGCTGACGTTCTTTACGGAACTCTTCAATATACCCTAGCATTTTTTCACGATCTTGTGTACCAACTACGATATCTACACCTGGAATCGCCATGATTTCCGCTGGAGATGTTTGTGCGTAACATCCTGTTACACAAATAACAGCGTCCGGATTTTGACGTACCGCACGTCGAATAACTTGACGGCTTTTTTTGTCTCCAGTATTTGTTACTGTACATGTATTGATTACATATACATCAGCTTTCTTTTCATACTCAGTTCTTTCATAACCACCCTGTTTAAATAATTGCCAAATTGCTTCTGTTTCATAGTGGTTTACTTTACAACCTAACGTGTGAAACGCAACAGTTGCCATTAATCATCACTCCATCAATTCAAAATGATAAGAAGCAGCACTTAACGCGTAAAGCGGCGCCGTTTCCGTTCGTAAAATCCTCGGTCCTAAACTACATGGTACAAATTTATGTTCACGAAGCGCAGAAATTTCTTCCTCAGATAGACCACCTTCTGGGCCAAATACAATCAACAGCCTTTGACCGCGTTCAAGTGCTGCTAAAGCCTTCGCAAAATTAGCTTTTTCGCCTTGCTTTGCTTCCTCTTCATACGCAACAAGACAAGCATCATAATCACTACTCATCGCAAGCAATTGTTTAAATGATGCCGGGGCCTGTACATCTGGAATTTCACTTCTATGCGATTGTTCTGCCGCTTCTTTCACAATTTTTTTCAAACGCTCAACTTTTTTATCTGCTTTTTTCGCATCCCATTTTACGATAGAACGAGATGCTTGAAATGGTAAAAATGCAGCTGCTCCAAGCTCAGTTCCTTTTTGGAAAATAAGCTCTAACTTGTCTCCTTTAGGCAGTCCACTTGCAATCGTTACGAACACTGGCAGTTCGCTTGACGCCTCTACCCATTCTACAATAGCACTATCCACAAATTCACTGGTAATTTCAGCAATTGTACACATTGCCGTTTTACCGTTTACACAGCAATAAATGTGATCACCTGCTGACATGCGCATCACTCTTGCGATATGATGTACATCATCGCCTACAATGCGAATACTTGCATTATTTACATATTTTTCTTCTACAAAATAACGTTGCATCTCATCACCTTAGCAAAGTTTCGTTCCTTTCGTAAGTCCATACTTACGAAAAGAACGAAACGTTATCATTTTCATATAACAAACGGCAAGTCCCTCGCTTTATACAGCGAGAGACTTCTACGTTTATTATAAATATAAATTATATATTACGCATTTCGTGCAATGATTGCTACCCAATCTTCCATTCTTAAAACTTCTTCAATTGTAAATCCAGCTTTTTCTAGAGCTTCAGAAATTATTTTTTCTTTTGCTGCAATAATACCAGATGTAATAAATAGTCCGCCCTGCTTTACAACTCTCGCTGCATCTTCAGGGAATAAAAGAATAATTTCCGCAAGTAAATTCGCTACAATTAAATCTACTGGGCCTTCAATACCTTCTAATAAACTATTTTGTCCTACAGATACGACATCGTCCGTTTTATTTAAACGAACATTCATCTCTGCACTTTCAACTGCAACTGGATCTAAGTCATATGCCTGAACAGACGCTGCACCTAATTTTGCTGCTGCAATACTTAATACACCTGAACCTGTTCCAACATCAATTACTGTATTACCTGGCTGAACTGTTTTTTCTAACGCACGAATACACATCGTTGTTGTTGGATGCGTCCCTGTACCAAACGCCATACCTGGATCTAACTCAATAATTTTTTCATTTGGAGAAGAAGGTGTATATTCTTCCCATGTCGGCACAATTGTGAATGTATCAGAAATTTGAACTGGATGATAATATTTTTTCCAAGCAGTCGCCCAGTCTTCCTCATCGACTTCATTAATCGTGATATTTCCTGTACCAATTTCGATGTCGTAAGATGGAAGTACATCAATAGATGATTTTACACTTGCAACTGTTTCATGTAAAGAATCCGTTTGTGGGAAGTATGCTTTTATTATCACGCCATCCTCTGGATATTCAGCTGGATTCAACGCATAAATTTCTCCATACTGTTGCTCACGCTCTTTTGTTAATTCTGCCGGATCTTCAATCGCTACGCCACTAGCACCTGCTTCATGTAAAATATGAGAGACAGCTTCTACTGCTTCCTCTGTTGTATGAATACTAATTTCTGACCATTTCACAATTTACCAACTCCATTTTTTATTTCCATTATTCCCCTTTGAAAGCCCGTTTAAGCTTTCCAAATAAGCTATCATCTTGATCTTCCTGTCCTGCAAATTCACGCAATAATTCTTTTTGATGTGCTGTTAATTTCGTTGGTACAACAACACGAACTACTACGTATTGATCTCCTTGTCCATACCCACGTACATTTGGAGCCCCTTTTCCTTTTAGACGGAATTCCGTTCCAGTTTGTGTACCCGCTGGAATTTTTAGTTTTATTTTCCCATGAACCGTTGGGACTTCCACTTCAGCACCAAGTGCTACTTGTGCGAATGTTAATGGCATTTCACAAATAATATGATCCCCATCACGCTCGAAGAATTCGTGATCTCTTACCTGAACAACAACATATAAGTCCCCAGCTGGGCCTCCGTTCACACCCGCTTCACCTTTACCAGACACACGGATTTGTTGGCCATTATCAATACCTGCTGGAATTTTAACGTTAATTTTTTTACGTTTACGTACTTTTCCAGATCCATGACATGTTGTACATTTCTCTTTAATCATTTGTCCTGTTCCTGAACAATGTTTACACGCTTGACGATTTACAATGCGACCAAACGGCGTATTTTGTTCTACACTCACTTGCCCTGTTCCTGAACAGTGTTTACATGTCTCTTTTGAAGTTCCTGGTTTTGCACCGCTACCATGACATGTATCACAAGGATCTTCCACTGGAATTTCGATATTTAATTCTTTACCAAAAATAGCTTCTTCAAAATTTAAAGTAACTTGATATTGCAAATCAGCGCCTTGGCGTGGTGCATTTGGATCACGACGTCTGCCGCCACCTCCGCCAAAGAATGAGCTAAAGATGTCTTCAAATCCGAACCCACCACCAAAATCTCCACCGCCAAAGCCACCAAAGCCTTGATTTGGATCCACATGACCAAACTGATCGTATTGAGCACGTTTTTGATCATCACTTAACACTTCATACGCTTCTTGTACTTCTTTAAATTTTTCAATTGCATTTTCTTCTTTACTTACGTCTGGATGATATTTTTTCGCCAAACGACGGTATGCTTTTTTGATTTCATCTTTTGATGCGCCCTTGCTAAGGCCAAGCACCTCATAATAATCTCTTTTATTCATAAATTTGTAACCCCCGAATCTTTCACATAAACGTAATTTTAACACCGAAAGAAAGTGCTTTGCAACAAAGTTTCCTTACTTACAGTATGCAAAAACAAAAACGTAAGACCCTTAACTAAAATACTTAGTTCATACTAAGCCCTTTTCTTATTCGTGAAAAAAGCCAAAGTCAAGGCACGCTTGACTTTGACTTTTTGTCATCTTACTTATTTTGTTTTATTACTTGTCTTCTTTTACTTCTTCAAACTCAGCATCAACTACATTGTCATTTTTTGCACCAGCGTTACCTTGTGCACCTTCTGCTTGCTGAGCACCAGCAGCCGCTTGAGCTTGCTCATACAATTTTACAGTTAGTTGTTGTACGATTTCTTGAAGAGCATCTTTTTTCGTACGGATTTCATCAAGATCATTTTTCTCGATTGCCGCTTTTAATGCATCTTTCGCCTCTGTTGCTTTCGCCACTTCAGCTGCATCTACTTTACCTTCTAAATCTTTTACAACTTTATCTGTTTGGAATACAAGTTGGTCAGCTTCATTACGAAGTTCAACTTCTTCCTTACGTTTTTGGTCCGCATCAGCATTTGATTCTGCTTCTTTTACCATACGCTCTACTTCTTCATCAGAAAGACCTGAAGAAGATTGAATTGTAATTGTTTGTTCTTTGCTTGTTCCTAAGTCTTTTGCACGTACATTAACGATACCGTTCGCATCAATATCGAATGTTACTTCAATTTGTGGAATACCACGTGGTGCTGGTGGGATATCAGTTAATTGGAAGCGACCTAATGTTTTGTTGTCAGCTGACATCGGGCGCTCACCTTGTAGTACGTGAATGTCTACTGCAGGTTGGTTATCAGCAGCAGTTGAGAATACTTGTGACTTACTCGTTGGAATTGTTGTATTACGTTCGATTAATTTTGTAAATACGCCACCCATCGTTTCGATACCTAAAGAAAGTGGAGTTACATCTAATAGTAGAACGCCTTCTACATCACCAGTAAGCACGCCACCTTGAACTGCAGCACCTAATGCTACAACTTCATCAGGGTTAACACCTTTGTATGGTTCTTTACCAGTTTCACGTTTAATAGCTTCTTGTACAGCTGGGATACGAGTAGAACCACCAACAAGGATAACACGATCTAATTCGCTTGCAGATAGACCAGCGTCTTTTAATGCACGACGAGTCGGTTCTAACGTTCTTTCAACAAGGCTTGCTGAAAGCTCTTCGAATTTCGCTCTTGTTAATGTTAATTCTAAGTGTAATGGACCAGCAGCCCCAGCACTAATGAATGGTAATGAAATTTGTGTTTGTGTTACACCAGAAAGATCTTTTTTCGCTTTTTCAGCTGCATCTTTCAGACGTTGAAGCGCCATTTTATCTTGGCTTAAATCAATGTTGTTTTCTTTTTTGAATTCAGCTACTAAGTGATCGATGATAACTTGGTCAAAGTCATCTCCACCAAGACGGTTGTCACCAGCAGTTGAAATAACCTCAAATGTTCCATCAGCTAACTCAAGGATAGATACGTCAAATGTACCGCCACCTAAGTCATATACTAAGATTTTTTGTTCTTCATCTTGTTTTTCCAAACCGTAAGCAAGCGCTGCTGCTGTTGGTTCGTTAATAATACGCTCAACTTCTAAACCAGCAATACGACCAGCATCTTTTGTTGCTTGGCGCTCTGCATCGTTGAAGTATGCAGGTACTGTAATAACAGCTTTCGTTACTGTTTCACCTAAGTATGCTTCAGCAGAAGCTTTTAAGTTTTGTAAAATGATCGCAGAAATTTCTTGAGGCGTATATTCTTTACCCTCAACTTCTACTTTGTAGTCTGTACCCATATGACGTTTAACAGACATGATTGTGTTTGGGTTTGTAATTGCTTGACGTTTCGCAACTTCCCCAACTTGACGCTCTTCATTTTTGAAAGCTACAACAGAAGGCGTTGTACGGTTTCCTTCTGGATTTGGGATAACCTTTGGTTCTCCACCTTCCATAACAGCTACACAAGAGTTTGTTGTACCTAAGTCAATACCGATAATTTTACTCATGGCGAATCCTCCTACTTTTATGTAAATTATTGATTTACTTTTACCATTGATGGGCGAATCACACGGTCTTTTAGTCTATAACCTTTTTGGAATTCTTCCACAACCGCGTTTGATTCAAATTCACTGTCTTCTACTTGCATAACAGCTTGGTGTTCATGAGGATCAAACTGTTTACCAACAGCTTCAATCGCTTCCACACCTTCTTTTGTCATCGCTTCTACCAATTGACGATACACCATTTCCATACCTTGTAATAAGGACTTCATTTGCTCGTCATTTGCTTCCACTTGCATTGCTCTTTCAAAGTTATCAAGAGCTGGCAAGATATCTGAAACAAGACTTTGTGCTCTATATTTTTCAGCAGCCTGTTTATCCATTTGAACACGGCGCTTATAATTTTCAAAATCAGCTTGTAGACGTAGCATGCGCCCTTCCGTTTCCGTCAGTTTCACTTGCAATTCATCTACCTTTTCTTGTAAAAGAGCCGCTTCACTTTTTTCTTCTACCACAGTTTCTTCACTGCTCTTTGCTGTAATAGTTTCTTCATTTTGCGCTTCTTCAACTACTTGTTCGTTACGCTCTTCCACAACTTTCACCTCCTTAAAAGGCACCTGGGCTCATGCTAAGCATGAGCACCCAAGCATATTTTATGTTACACACCAGCAATGATTATGTTCACCGCTTGAGCGAATTTATTATTTTGATTTATACAATCCGTTTAAGCCGTCTGTAAATTGTCTTGTAAACAATTGTAACAGACTAATCACACGAGAGTATTGCATTCTCGTTGGTCCTAAAATTGCAATGGTCCCAATCTGTTCTTCACCAATGGAATAAGTTGCAGAGATTAAACTACAATCCTCCATAGCAATCGAAGAATTTTCTCGACCAATTTTCACTTGAATACCGACTTGTTTATTACGCAAAATATCGTAAAATGCGGCTTCATTATCAATCATAGTTAGCAAGGAACGTACCTTTTGGATGTCATGAAACTCCGGTTGCGAAAGCATATTGGCTTTCCCGCCAAAGTATATTTTTTCCGATAAAGGCACTTGAAATGTACCATCCAACATTTTTATTGCACTATCATAATTATGGACGTAGCCACGCAGAACCGTCACAATCTCTTTGAAAATTTTATTATGCAATTCCGCCATCGGTACACCCGATAGTTTTTCATTTAAAATATTAACCATTTTTTCTAAATCTGATAAATCAACAGATTTCGGAACGGTAATCGTTTTGCTTTGCACATGCCCTGTATCTGTTACAATAATTGCGACTGCTGTTTGATGATCAAGCGGAACGATTTGTACATTTCTCAACTTATTTGTACTCACTTTCGGCCCAAGAACTATCGCCGTATAATTTGTGAGTTCTGATAAAATTTGAGCTGATTGCTGTGCAACCTTCTCTGCTTCAAAAATTCTTTCAGCAAATAAATCTTTAATCTGTACAATCTCCTCGTTTGGTAAATTCTGTGGCGCTAAAAGATGATCTACATAAAATCGGTATCCCTTTTCTGAAGGAACCCTTCCTGAAGAACTGTGTGTTTTTTCAATAAAACCTAGTTCCTCTAAATCAGCCATTTCATTTCGAATAGTAGCGGAGCTAAATGTAATTTCATCTTTTTTAGCCAACGTCCTTGACCCAACAGGCTGCGCTGATCCAATAAAGTCATCAATAATTGTTTGTAAAATTAAGAGCTGACGTTCCGTAAGCATCTCATCATCACCTCTGTTAGCACTCTTTGTCTTCGAGTGCTAAATCTATTAATAACTTACCAAAATTGACATTCAATTGTCAACGGAAACGTCACGAAATATTAAAACTTTTTCATATACATGAAACATCTAAGTTAATCAACTAAAAACGATTGAAACACTTCATTACCTAATAACTTCCCTTGTCTCGTTAAACAAACATGACCATCTTTTTCCTCTAGCAATCCATGCTCTTTGTTATATAGTAACTGTCTCGCAAAGATTTCATCCATCTCCACTCCAAATTTCTGTTGAAATCCTATTCTAGAAACACCTTTTGTTTTTCGAAGTCCTAAGAATAATTCCTCTTCCATTTTTTCTATTTTTGTTACCTCATGGACATCTAAATAAGGAAATCCTGTCTCATCGATTTTTGAAAAATACTGTTTAAGGGGCCCGACATTTTGAATACGCTCACCATTTACATAACTATGAGCACCAGCTCCAAAACCATAATACGTTTCATTATTCCAGTATGTGAGATTATGCCTACTTTCATAGCCTTCTTTTGAAAAATTACTAATTTCATACTGATGGTAACCGTGCTTCTCCATCTCATCCATTACTATTTCATACATTCGTGCCTCATGATCTTCCCCTGGAAGCCTTAATTTCCCCTTATTCATTAAATTATAAAAAACTGTTTTGGGTTCGACAATTAATGAATATGCAGAAAAATGTTGAACTCCAAGCGTAAAAGCAATGTCCAATGTGTCTTTCACGTCTTCTATCGTTTGTCCTGGCAGCGCGTAAATTAAATCAACATTAATATTCGTAAAGCCAACTTCCTGCGCCTCACGAATCGCTACAAATGCATCTTCCCTCGTATGCTTACGTCCAATCTTCTCTAGCAATTCATCTCGAAACGTTTGCACACCAAAACTGATTCGGTTCACGCCACCTTCTAATAATAGGTTTAATTTTTCTTTCGGTAAATCTCCAGGATTCGCTTCAAACGTTAATTCACACTCTGGAGCGAACGGACGTAAACGACGATTAATAATAGCAAGCAACTTTTTAGTCTGCTCCATATTTAATGCTGTTGGTGTCCCGCCCCCAACAAAAATCGTTTTCATATTTTCAAACGGTACCTTTTGAACCGTATTTATTATCTCTTTCTCTAAATACTCCAAATATTGATCAACTGGCTGACGTTCAATAAAAACTTTATTAAAATCACAATAGTGACAAATATGCTGACAAAACGGAATATGAATATATGCAGCTTGCATCAAATTTTACTCCTACCTTTCTAAAAAGAAAACCTCCGCATTTCGGAGGCCCCTTTACTTCTCTAACCCATTACGAATTTGCTTCATCCGCATTTTCCCCCAATCATACATCATTTCGACGATTGGTAAAAGCGACATGCCTAAATCCGTCATAAAATATTCCACGCGCGGAGGCACTTCTGGATATACCGTCCGATCAATAATCCCATCTTCCATTAATTCTTTTAGTTGATTAGACAATACCTTATGAGAAATGTTCGGGAATAAGCGTTGCAACTCACTAAAGCGATGTGGTCCTTCTATACCTAAATGCCACAAGATTACAACCTTCCACTTCCCACTAATAATAGAGAGGGTTAATTCTTTTTCACAATTAAAATCACCATTTTGCATTTTTTCTTGAATATCTTTTCGAATATTTTCAGACATCATTCGTCTCCTAACTCTATAGCAATCCTTACTTTCTTCCTTGTACGAAAGATACAGAAAAAGAAGCCGCACAAACGGCTTCCTTTCTTATTAGTTATCATCCATTTTCAACACAGCCATGAATGCTTCTTGTGGTACTTCTACAGAACCAACAGACTTCATACGTTTTTTACCTTCTTTTTGTTTATCAAGAAGTTTACGCTTACGAGAAATGTCACCACCGTAACATTTTGCAAGTACGTTTTTACGCATCGCTTTAATTGTAGAACGCGCTACAACTTTGTTCCCAATTGTCGCTTGAATTGGCACTTCAAACTGTTGTCTTGGAATTAATTCTTTTAATTTTTCTACGATTACTTTACCACGGTCATACGCTGAATCACGATGTACGATAAATGATAATGCATCAACTTGTTCAGAATTTAAAAGAATATCCATCTTCACAAGTTTAGATGGTTTATAGCCGATTAACTCGTAGTCAAATGACGCATATCCCTTCGTATTTGATTTTAGTTGATCGAAGAAATCATATACGATTTCAGAAAGTGGGATTTCATATGTCAATGTAACACGTGTTTCATCTAAATATTGCATATCAATAAACGTACCACGTTTACCTTGGCAAATTTCCATTACAGCTCCAACATAGTCATTCGGAACCATGATTGCAGCTTTTACAAATGGTTCTTCTACACGGTCAATGGACTGCGGATCTGGCATGTTAGATGGGTTATCGACAATCAAATCTTCACCGCTTGTTAAATATACTTTATAAATAACACTTGGTGCTGTTGTAATTAAATCAATCTTGAATTCACGTTCAATACGTTCTTGAATAATTTCCATATGAAGTAAACCTAAGAATCCACAGCGGAAACCGAAACCTAATGCTTGAGATGTTTCTGGTTCAAACTCAAGTGCAGAATCATTTAATTCCAATTTTTCTAATGCATCACGTAAATCATTATAACGCGCAGAATCAATTGGGTATAAACCACAGAATACCATTGGGTTTAATTTACGGTAACCTGGTAATGGCTCTGCTGCTGGGCGTTTTGCATGTGTGATTGTATCACCAACGCGTGTGTCTCCCACATTTTTAATAGATGCTGCTAAGAATCCTACATCACCTACTGTTAATTCTTCACGCTGCGTTGTTTTCGGTGTGAATACACCTACTTCTGTTACTTCGAACTCTTTACCAGTTGCCATCATACGTACTTTATCGCCAACTTTTACTGTCCCATTTACAACACGGATATACGCAATTACACCGCGGTACGGATCATATAAAGAGTCAAAAATCATACATTGAAGCGGCTCTTCTGGGTCGCCGTCTGGAGCTGGTACTTTTTCAACAATTTGTTCTAAAATGTCTTCAATACCAATACCAGCTTTCGCCGAAGCAAGTACAGCTTCCGATGCATCTAAACCGATTACATCTTCTACTTCTTGACGAACACGTTCTGGATCAGCGCTCGGTAAATCGATTTTATTAATAACTGGTAAAATTTCCAAATTATTATCAAGCGCTAAATATACGTTTGCTAATGTTTGTGCTTCAATACCTTGCGCTGCATCAACAACAAGGATTGCACCTTCACAAGCCGCTAAACTACGAGATACTTCATACGTAAAGTCGACGTGTCCTGGTGTATCGATTAAGTGAAGAATATATTCTTCACCATCTTTTGCTTTATACGTTAATTGAACTGCATTTAATTTAATTGTAATACCACGCTCACGCTCTAAATCCATAGAGTCAAGTAACTGAGCTTTCATTTCACGTTGTGTTAAAGCGTTTGTTTTCTCCAAAATACGGTCTGCTAACGTTGACTTTCCGTGGTCAATATGAGCAATGATGGAGAAGTTACGAATGTTAGACTGCCTTTTTGCTCTTTCTTCTTTATTCATCTATGTTCTCAACTCCTAATAGTCTCGCCAATATACACTAGCACTGATTATATCAATAGAGCAGCAAAGATTCAATGAAAACTAGTGCTGCTTATCAGACAAATCTTTCTCTCTTTATCTTATGCGAGCAAAACATAAGAGACAAACCTTTTTGTAACAAAAAATGGTTGTCTTACAAAATTATAAGACAACCATTTTTTATTCTCCCAATTAATTAAAAATATCTTTTATTTTTCCAACTACTACATCTGTACTAAACTTAGTGATACTTCGCATACATTCCGCAATTCCCATTCCCAACCCTTCTACAACATTAAAGCTTCTGAGATTTTCTAACTGCTTTTGTTTTTCACGTGCCGAAAATATGCCTCCTAAAATTTCGGGATTAACATCCCCACTCCCAGTTCCCGTCATTTGGGCAACTTGTTCATACGTTGGTTGCCGATAACCTTTCATGCTTTTTAAGCCATGATTAGCCATCCCAATTCCCATTATCATAAAAAAAAGAAACAGAATCACACAGCTCATACACTGAAGCGTAAATCGACTCAATTTCGGCCGCCCCTTTTCATCAATGCGTATATGCACCTGTGTTATCTTGATCAATTTGATGATGAAGTGCGGCATTTAAACCACTCGCGATTACATTTGCCATATCTTCAATAAACGCATCTACTTCTTTTGGGGTCACCATTAAATTATGTCCAAGAGGTGATAATACCTCATAAATTAACTTTCGCTTTTCTTCTTCTTCCAATGTACCGACTGCTCCTAAAAACATATTACGGCTTTTTTCATCCGGCATATCTTCCTCTGTTAATTTTTTCTTTTCTCCAAATGTAAAGCCGGCTGGTAATAAAGAACGAGACGGTTTATCGCCTTCTCTCATTTCACGACCAAAATGTTTTAAAATAAAATCAATTGTATCGCTCGTAATGGAAACAGCATCTACAACCGTCGGAACACCAATGGCAATTACCGGGATTCCGAGCGTCTCTTTACTCAGTTCTTTTCGTTTATTTCCTACACCAGACCCAGGATGAATTCCCGTATCTGAAATCTGTACCGTACTATTTACTCGTTCAATAGACCTAGCAGCAAGTGCATCAATCGCAATAACAAAATCTGGTTTTGTTTTTTCAATGATGCCGTAAATGACATCACTCGTTTCAATCCCTGTAATCCCCATTACACCTGGGCGAATTGCACTAACGGGACGATACCCTTCTTCCACGCTTTCAGGCTGTAATTTAAAAAGGTGACGTGTCACAAGCACATTTTCTACAACGATTGGACCGAGCGCATCTGGTGTTACATTCCAATTCCCTAATCCGACGATTAAACAGCTTGCCTCTTTAGAGACTCCAATTTCTTCCAAAAAATAAGAGAATTCTTTTGCAAAAATACGTTCCACTTTTTGTTGTAATTCTGTATCTTGTTGACGAATCCCCTGCACTTCAAGCGTTAAATAATTTCCAGGCTTTTTACCCATCGCTTCCGAAGCACTCTCATCGATGATCACTTTCGTAATCGTAACCCCTTCTTCTTCACGCTCTTTTACAACAACACCTTTAATTCCCGTTTGTTCTTGCTGACGTTCTTGCAACATTTGATGAGCTTCTACCGCAAGGTCTGTTCTAACACTGTATTTACTTAAATCTAATGGTTCTTTCATCGTATCTCCTCCGCAATTCATAGTAAATATAGTTAGATTCCCCAAAATTATATAAGGTCATTCTTTCCTTTACATGAAATTTCATTGATCTCGCTATTGCAATTCTCTTCTTCGTTTGATAGAATATCACTTGTTCTATGTAAGTATCGAGTCACTCGATCGCACCAGGGAGGTGAAAAGTATGGCAAACATTAAATCTGCTATCAAACGCGCTAAACTTAGCGAAGAGCGTCGTGCACATAACGCTTCTATCAAATCTGACATGCGTACAGCTGTTAAAACTGTAGAAGCTTTAGTTACTAATAACGATCTTGAAAATGCTAAAGAAGCTTTCAAAACTGCTTCTAAAAAACTTGACAAAGCAGCTCGTAAAGGTCTTATCCACCAAAACGCTGCAGCTCGTCAAAAGTCTCGCTTAGCGAAACAAGTAAACGCGTAAGGCGTTTAAAAACGATCCATTCGGGTCGTTTTTTTATATACAAAAAAGTTCACGCAGCAAACGGCATGAACTTTTTTATTTTATCCAGCTACGGCAACTAGAAACTCCAGCCATTTCACACTCTCGGTCGAAGCCAAAAGCGCTTCTCAGTCGAGTGCTCCAATGCCTTACGCTTCTTGGCAAGCTGCCTCCGCTTTTATTTTTTATCCAATATGATTTAAACGCATTAAGAAAAACTCTAAGACAAGTTTCTTATCCATTTTCCCCGTTTTCATACTATAATCAGCTTCAGCTAATTCTAAAATAACCTTTTTTAATTCTTCAAACGAGAAAAGTTTCGTTTGATTCATCGCCAACTTTACTCGGTATGGATGAACACCAATATGCGAAGCAATTTGATTTTGTCCGTATCCGCGTTGCTGCAATTCTTTTACTTGGTATAGCAAACGAAATTGGCTTACTAATAATGCCAATAATTTAATCGGTTCCTCTTGCTGCGTAAATAATCCATCTAAAATTTGCATAGCCCCAGCAATATCTTTTTTCACTACCTTTTCTGTTAACGCAAACACATTTTGTTCAACCGATTTTGGTACAAGTTCTGCCACAAGTCCTGTTGTAATTTCTCCTCCCATACCAACATAAAGGGTCAACTTGTCCATTTCCTTTGCTAACATCGTTACATTGCTTCCTACAAGCTCTAACAGCAAACCAACAGCTGTTTCCTCAATATGTACATGCACTTCATCCGCACGAGCCACAATCCATTTACGAACGTCCTGCACTTGCATCGCATTGGCTTCTACCACATCTGCAGTTTTCTTTAATAATTTTGTGATTTTTTTCCGCTCATCTAATTTTTCATAGGGGGCCACAAATACAACAAGCGAAAATGGAGATGGTTCTGCAATATACTCCTCTAAAATCTTTATATTTTGTTCTAATTTCTCTTTTTGTGAAGTTAAAAACAACGGGGATTTAATTAGTAATATTTTACGTTCTCCAAAAAAAGGAAGCGTCCGTGCATCTTCTACTACATCTTCTAAATACGCTTCTTCTAAGTCATACGTTACAACATTAAATTCACGATCTTCTTCAGCTAGCGATTCATTCGTTATAAGCTTTATTGTTTCATTTATAAAATAAGCTTCCGTTCCATATATTAAATACAGCGGCGCAAACTGTTTCTTTTTAATCTTCTTATGTATATCACTCATATTTTTTCCTACTCCCTAACTTGGCAATATATCTATATACTAATGCGGTATCTTTTGTTTTACAAGTACAAAGGAACAGGCTTAAGGCCCGTCCCTTTATCTATATAAAACGCCACGCAATAAGTCCCGGGATTCTTATTGGTGTGCGGTAACCGCTTTACTATTATTATTCGCAACTGCCTGATAAGTATAATTGTTAACTGTTAACATGCATGGAAATCAAATTCCCGCCTTTTACTCACATAAGATTCAACACTTACCTCTACTCATATCTTCTCTATTTCTTTCGCTATTTGCGAGTAAAACCCTCACTCAAAATTTAACGAAAGAAAAGAAGTTAGATACAGGATCAAACGCTCAATTAGTTAAGAGAGATAATGAGTAAGGGCGAAAGTATCACTGATTAAAACCTCTCTTTATCTTCATATGGAAATTGTAGATTTTTTTCTGACAATATTTTATACTAAAATGGAATGTTGGGGAGGGATTCTAAATGAATGAATTTGAGCAAAACGTTCAAAGTAAACGCAATGACGCTATTGATTCAGGGGTAGGTTTTATCGTCTCATTTGGTTTTTTCGCAACACTTTTCATTATCGCAACAATTATTAAATTTATTGGTTCTTAAAGGCTGCTACTCGCAGCCTTCTTTTTTCACTACATCTTTTCTATCATTCATCATATGTCATTTTACTTTGAAACGTTCCCTTTTCACCTTCAAAAACATAGGAAATAGCTCCTTGCTTGTCCGTTCGCCATATTTCAATATCCATTTCTAACAAACGTTCTAACACTTGCTGATGCGGATGACCATATCGATTATGTTCTCCAGCGGAAACAATTGCTTTACGGGGCTGGATGAGTTGCAAAAAAGATGATGAGGTTGATGTCTTACTACCGTGATGCCCAACCTTTAAAATATCAGCTCGCAATTCTGGGTACTGTTCTACAATTCGACGCTCGCCTTTCTCTTCTAGATCTCCAGTAAACAGCCATGCAAGTCCACCTATCTTTGCCCATAACACAATTGAAGAATCGTTATCCCCATTTTCTCTGCCCTCTGGAGATAACACAACAAATTCCGTTTCATCTATTTGCCACCTATCCCCTTCTCCCACGATGTTCGTTCGTATATTCTTTTGTTTTGCCATATGCTTCAATTCTTTTTCTAACACCGTATCCTCTAGTTTCCTTCCAAACACAATTTCTTCTACAGTAATAGATGATACTACTTCTTTTGCCGCTCCTATATGATCTGTATCACCATGCGTCACAATCAACTTATCAATTTTTCGAATACCTTCTTTTTGTAAAAATGGGAGAAGAATATCATGTCCAACAGAAAACTCATGTTTTTTCTTCTGCCACACTTCTTTTTTTACAGGAATCGTCCCTCCTGTATCAACGAGATAAATTCCCTTGTCATATGGAAGACGAATCAAAATTGCATCCCCTTGTCCAACATCAATAAAAGTCACACTTCCGCTAGCACGGAAATAAGGCGAAACATAATGAAAAATACACATAGAGAGGAAAATTCCGGCGACTAGGAACAAATAACGTTTTTTGGCCGCTTTTTCCCAGACAACAAATATACCAATAATACTAAAACAATATAAAACCATAAGAAATAGAGGTGTTTGTCCAAAAGTAAGACGAAGAAGCGGGAGGGTTTCACAATATTGAAGAATCTCATTCGAAAGCGTTAAACAGACTGATAATCCGTGTGCCATCCATATCGATATAAAAGGAACAAATAACATACAATGAAACATAACGATGCTACATGGTAACACAATACAAGATAAAAACGGGACATATATAAGATTGAGGAAAATACTGTATGGGGAAAAATAACCAAAATGATATAACAAAATAGGAATACTAGCAAGTTGTGAAATCAATGAAAGATAGATTGTATTTTGAATTAGACCGTTATCCTGTTTTAATAAACGATTCGTTGAAAGCAATAGCGCAAAACTACCAACAAACGAAAATTGAAATCCAATATCAAAAGCCATATAAGGATCATATAAAAACATCAATATAGCCGTCATACTAAGTGCATCTAAACTCGTAACACGGATAGAATGCATGAGTGCTAGCAACAACATAACACCCGTTACAGAAGCTCTCACGACAGATGGAGATGCCCCAGCTAAAAACATATAAAGGGGAATACAAACAATGAGACATATTGTTGTCATTTCCCTAGTTATTCCAATCCTAAGCAAAACAAAGTAGCCAATTGCCGTTAACAGCACAATATGCGACCCCGAAATCGCCAATAAGTGAATAAGGCCAAACTGTTGGTATTGTTCTTCTACCTCAAATGTCATCTGTTGCCGATCACCAAACAACAACGCATTCATAAATGCTCCAGGTTGCCCAGGAAACATTTCTGTAACTATCGACACTGCGTTTTGGCGTAATAAAAAAAACCACTGTGTGAACGTCAAAGATTTTTGGGTACAATTCGAAATCTCTTTTGCTTCAAATAAAAAATGAATCTTTTGCTTATACAAATAGTCACGATAGTCAAATCCATGAAAATTCCTTGCTTCTGATGGTACTTTCATTTCTCCTTTAAATGTACAACTCATACCCGCATGTAATTGCTCCAACTGTTCTTTTTGTTTAGCTGACTGAATTTTGTAAAATAATTGCAACGTATCCCTCTCATTGACCTCTATTTGAAAAGAAAGCCGATCACCATTTATAAGAGGTGTCGTTTGAATTACACCATCTGTCATTTCAAATTCTAACCCTTTTGAAGGCTGATTTTCCAGTTCCATATATAAGGTATAGAGGAAACCACATAAACCTGCCAGTATACAAAAAATGAGGACTTGGTGCGAAGTACGATATATACAGAATAAAATATAACAACCAAACACACTAACAGACAACAACTGAAACGAGGAACAGGAAATTGCAATCCCCATAGCAAACGAGATTGCAACATAGCCCCATTGTCCACACAACTTATACTCACCCCTTATAGTGGGTGTTCGAAAAGGCCGGTAAAGATGACTATTACATTTCTTCACCTGCACCGCCAGTCCGGTACTCATGTAGTCCCACCTACACTCCGCACTCTCTTAGCTTCCGTGCCTCGAACCACCAGCCTCTCTTTATCCTCCTTTTTGAACACACATCTATATGATATCTTTTGCTTTAGCGAATACTTGTTGTAATTCATTCATTGTTAAATCATCTTTTTCTAAAGATGAAAACAGTTCTTTTAATTGTACATTACGCTTTTGTTGCTCTATTGATGTAATATCATATTCTAGTGGAACATGTTTCACTTTCACATTTGCTTGCTCAAACAATTCTATAGCGTAAGGGTGATTTTTATAATCTTGTGCATAATAAACAGCTGTAATACCACTTTGAATAATGGCTTTACAACATTGTAAACAAGGAAAGTGCGTGACATAAATCTCCGCATCTTCTGTTTTCGCACCAAATTTCGCACATTGCAACAGTGCATTCATTTCAGCATGAATTGTACGAACGCAGTGATTATCAATGACGTAACATCCATCATCTATACAATGCACACCACCCTTGATTGAACCGTTATATCCGCCCGCGATAATTCTCTTATCACGGACAATTGTCGCTCCTACCGCAAGCCTTGTACATGTGCTACGCAGTGATAACAAGTGACTTTGCGTCATAAAATATTGATCCCAAGAAATTCGTTCCATATGTTCACCTACTTTTTCATCTACTTGTAGTGTAGCGAAAGAAGAAAAAGTTCGTCAATCCTTACGGAATAATTATTTTATCTTTTATTTTTTCAAGAGACTTCTCTCCGATACCATCTACCTCCAGTAAATCTTCTATTTTTTGAAACGGGCCATGTTCTTCTCGATATTTCATAATATTTTCTGCTTTTCGAGGTCCAATTCCCGTTATTTTTTCGAGTTGCTCTTTTGATGCAACATTAATTTGAACTTTCTCCTCCTGCCCTGAAGGTAGATTAGCTCCCTGAACCTGCTCTCCTTTTTTTGGGACATAAAGTAGCATTTGATCTTGCATACGCTGTGCTAAATTTACTTTTGCACGATCCGCTTCAGGTAAAAAACCACCTGCTTTTTCAATCCCATCTTTTACACGTGCATCCATCTCTACCTCATATACCCCTTCACGGTGCACCGCTCCTTTTATATCAATCATCATTGTTTTTTTCTTTTCTTTTGAATCTGCTAATTTCAATTTTCCTTTTTTCTCTTCACTCTTTATATTTGTGTCAATTTTCACAGCCGATTGCATAGCTTGCTGCTTCGTCTGCCACATAAAAAGGATACCTACAACACCAACAACTCCTAATAAAGCGAGCCACTTCTTTTGAAAATTCCGCATGATTTTAATACCTCCAATTCATAAATTCACAACATGGTTCATATTGTTTAGGAGAAAGATGTTACGAAGGAGGGATGAAACATTGAACATAGGAATTATAGGGACAGGAAACATGGGGAATATACTAATCGATGCATTTTTAGAAACCCATGCTGTCAAACCTTCGTGCCTTACTATTATTAATCGTACGCCTGCCAAAGCATATCATACAAAAGAGAAGTATCCTTCTGTTCATATAGCAAAGACTGTGGAAGAGGTAATTGAACGCTCTCAACTTATTTTTATTTGTGTTAAACCTTTAGACATTTATCCAATTTTAAAAAAACATGCTGACTACTTTACTGATGAAAAATGTTTAATTTCTATTACAAGCCCCATATCAGCAGATCAAGTAGAAAAGGTTGTATCTTGTAACGTCGCACGTATTATTCCGAGCATCACAAACCGAGCGTTCTCTGGCGCCTCACTATTTACATTCGGCAAAAACTGTTCGAAGGAATGGAAACAAAAGTTACTTCGTCTATTTGAAAATATTTCCACACCTATTGTGATTGAGGAAGGTATTACACGGGTTTCATCTGATATCGCAAGCTGCGGGCCTGCATTTTTCAGCTACTTACTACAATGTTTCATTGATGCTGCTGTAGATAAAACAAATATTACCAATGAAGAAGCAACTATTTTAGCAAGTGAAATGATTATCGGGATGGGGAAACTACTAGAGAAAAAAGTTTTCACATTACCAACTCTGCAAGAAAAGGTATGTGTAAAAGGCGGCGTTACAGGAGAGGGTATTCGGGTTTTAGAGGCTCATGTCGGAAATATGTTCCATAAATTATTCGAGCGAACACACGAAAAATATGATGAAGATTTAGAAGGCGTTGAACAACAATTTAAGAAGCACACGTAAATAATACGCCGCAATGATACAAAACCCTCTAAAAAACGATGATCTTTTCTCATCCTATTTTTTATCAAACTTTTATTTTTATATTTTCTAGGTATTACTTTTCTACTTTTCTATAAATAAAATATCATATTCTAAACAAGACAAAAGCAACCTAATCGGTTGCTTTTGTTTTATCTATTCTTTTTCACCATAAAAAAGATACGTTCCGTTTGTTCAGTTACTTCTATTCGTTCAAAATCACCTGTTACACGAAGGATTGTAAATCCAGCTTCTTCAAGCCATTTTGTTACTAATTCAACTGAATAAGCACGTTGCATATGGCATTCATCAAAGCGATGATATACACCTTCCTCTGGATCCTGTACAAAAAATGACAAGTCATGTTCTACACTATCTGATTCTTCATCAAGGAAGCAGTTCCAAATAAGAGCTATCTCTTCCCCATTAACTGTGTACGTTTCATTTTGAAATACATGATGAATTTTATATAAAGAGTGTATATCAAATAAGAACAAACCATCTTGGCGCAAGTGATGATATACGCGTCTGAAAGTCTCTTGTATCCCTTCTTCTTCCAGTACATAATTCAATGAATCACAAAAGATTGTAATACAATCAAATTCACCTGGAACATCCAGCTCTCTCATATCTTGTTGATAAAAAGGAATAAAAAATCCTTCTCCTCCAAGTTTTTGTTGTGCAACTGTTAACATTTCTTCTGAAAGATCGACACCAATCACGTCATAACCTTTTCGCACAAGCGGAAGTGTTACATTCCCAGTCCCGCATGCTACATCGAGAATCTTCGCCTCTTTCATACCTGCCTGCTGTAAGCTTTCTTCTGTGAATTCTACCCATTTATCATATGGAACATCATTCATAAGTTCATCATACAACAAAGCAAATTGCTCGTACCTCATTGACCTAACTCTTCTGTAATATCTTCACGTGGTACATCGCCCCATAGGCGCTCTAAATTATAATGATCACGCTCATCTTTATGGAATACATGTGCAACTACATCGCCAAGGTCCACTAAAACCCAACGTGCTTCATCAAAACCTTCCATGCGTTGTACGTCGATTTGAAACTCATGTGCCTTCGCTTTAATTTCACGTGCAATTGCTTGTACCTGCTTATCTGAATTTCCGTGACAAATAATAAAATAATCTGCAATTGGTGAAATACCTTGCATGTTTAGTACAACCATATCTTCTGCTCTTTTATCATCAGCTGCTTTTGCTGCTAACACTAATAACTCTTTATCTTTCATTCCGTAATTTCCTCCTTGATAACTGCGTTGTATGTTTGAAATGTTAACGGATAGATCGTTTGATCTTTTTCCATTAAAAATTGAATTGTGCGCTTTAATGCAAATAATAAGGCTTTATTTATATCTTCTCCTGCTAACTTCCGCGCTTCTTCCACACCTGGAAATTTGCGGCCTGGTTCAATATAATCCGCCACATAAATAACTTTATCAAGCATTGTCATCTTTTCATGACCACTTGTATGATATGTAATAGCTTGCAGGATTTCTGGATCCGTAATGCCGACTTCTTTTTCTACTAAGTATGCCCCAACTGGCGCATGCCATAACTCTTTGTTGTAGTGAAGTAAATCTTTTGGCAACTCTTCCTGCTTAATAATATCTTCCATTTCTTGAATCGGTCTACATTTTGCATAATCATGAAATATAGCAGCCATTTCCGCTTTTTTCTCATCCACACCATATAACTTAGCAAGTTTAATTGCCGTTTCCATCACACCAATTGTATGTATATAGCGCTTTTCATGCATTTGTTGTTTTACAATCTTAAGTGCTTTCTCACGATTCATACAACCCATTCCTCTCGATATATACGTGTACTTGTTCTGGAAGCAAATATTTACACGTTTTCTTCTCCTTATACCTCTTTCGTAATAAGGAGGAAGAAACCGCAAATTCCGGAATCTCTACTGTAACGATTTCATAAGGTGTATGTAATGTATATCCCGGTCTTGCAACTCCAACAAAGGTTACAAGCTGCAGTAATTTCTCAATGTTATACCATTTGGGCAAATACTCAACCATATCTCCGCCAATAATAAAATAAAACTCTACATCCGGATACTTCTTTGTTAATTGTAGCATAGTGTCATATGTATAGGATGGGCCCTCTCTTTTTAGCTCTTCTAAACAAACCGAGAAATACTCCTCCTTCCCAATTGCTAACTCTAACATGTTTAATCGATTTTCCACACTTGTAATATTACGACCCTGTTTATGAGGTGGAATTTGATTCGGCAAAAACCATACTTCATCAAGAGCGAGTGTATCATACACCTCATTTGCAATTAACAAATGTCCATAATGAGGCGGATCAAACGTACCGCCAATGATTCCGATCTTTTTCAAAGGAAACGCCTCCTTTAGTTTACAAGCAGTAATCTTTCCGAAACAACATGAGGAAAGATTACTGCCCGTAAAAGTTCAATTGGTCTAAACCCTATTAACAAGAACAAATCCCGAACATAGCGGGCATAAACTATGGAAACGACCTACACCATTCTAATTACTATTGTGGAAGTTTGATTTGTTTATTTTCTCTTGATTCTTTATATAAAACAATTGTGCTTCCAATTACTTGGACGATTTCTGCTCTCGCACCTTTAGATAGTTCTTCTGCAACTTCACGACGGTCAAATTCACAGTTTTGTAGTACGCTCACTTTAAATAACTCACGAGCTTCTAATGCATCTGCAATTTGTTTTACCATATTTTCATTTACGCCGCCTTTTCCCACTTGAAAAATCGGTGTTAAATGATGTGCTTTTGCACGTAAAAATCTTTTTTGTTTTCCTGTTAACATATAGTTAGCCTCCAAGCTTTCTCATTACTAATTGTTTCATTCTTTCGATATTTGGCATACGTCCTGTCCACATTTCAAATGCAAGTGCCCCTTGATAAACAAACATATCAATTCCATTTTGTACGATTGCTCCTTTTGCCTTCGCCTCTTGCAGAAGCTTTGTCTCAAATGGATTATAAATAATATCCGAAACAATCGTCCCTGGTTTCAAGGATTGAATTTGCAGTGGTGTATTTTGGACATGTGGATGCATACCTATTGTTGTCGTATGAATGATAATATCATAATTGTTTTGTTTTTCTGTTGCTTGCTCCAACGATAGTGCATACGACAGAATTCCCTCTTTACATCCAGCAATTAACTGCTCTGCTTTCTCTATTGTTCGATTAGCAATATCGATTTCTTTTACACCTGCATCCACAAGTGAAAAATAAATACCACGACATGCCCCACCAGCACCAAGTAATAAAATACGCTTTTGATAAAGTGGCTCTTTACTAATTGATTGTAAAGAACGAACATAACCAATTCCGTCTGTATTATAACCAATTAATTTTCCATCTCTATGAACTACCGTATTCACAGCACCAATTTGCATTGCTAACGGATCAATTTCATCTAAGTATTTCATAATCGAGACTTTGTGTGGAGTCGTTACATTAAATCCCGAAACTCCTAATGCCTTTAATCCTTTCACTGCTTCCCCTAGCGTCTCTTCTTCAACAAGAAAAGCATGGTAATGGGCATCTATACTTAAATGCTCAAATGCATCGTTATGCATCAGCGGTGATAATGAATGTCCAATTGGATTTCCGATCACACCATATAATTGTTTCATAAATTCCTCTCCATATTAAATTAAAGATTTACGTAATGAAACACTAACTCCTTTTGGTACATGAGCAACAATCTTTGCCCCAGGCTCATTTACAGTAACCCATCCTAAGCCAGAGAATACAACATCTGTTTTTGGCTCACGAATATTAAATTCGTATTTCACAAACTCAGGCATATTTTCTAGTTCCTCTGGGGTTGGTGGATTTAATAATTCCCCCGTATGTTTTTCATACAATTCATCTGCTTTTTCAAGCTTTGTACGATGAATCGTTAAGCGATTTGAGAAATGGCAAGTGAATGCACGACGACCGCCACTCACGTAATCAAAGCGTGCTAATCCACCAAAGAATAACGTTTGTTCTTCGTTTAATTGGAATACCATCGGCTTAATTTCTTTTGTCGGTGTAATCAGCTTTAAGCTTTGTTTTCCAACATAATGTGCCATTTGATGATGATTAATAATACCTGGTGTATCATATAAAGACGATGTTTCATCTAGCGGAATATCAATCAAATCAAGCGTTGTTCCTGGGAAATGAGACGTTGTAATCACATTCTCAGTTTCTTCACTGAATTCCTTAATCATACGATTAATAAATGTAGATTTACCAACGTTCGTACATCCAACAACATATACATCTTTACCATCACGGTACTCTTCAATTGCCTCAGCTAGTTCACGAATACCTTGTCCCTTTGCTGCACTAATTAAAAAGACATCTTCTGGTTTTAAGCCAAGTTGTTTTGCACTATAGCGCATCCAATGTCTCAGTTTATCGTGTTTCACTGATTTTGGAATTAAATCCGCTTTATTTCCAACAAGCAATACTTTGTTGTTCCCTACAAAACGATGTAAACCTGGTAACCAGCTACCATTGAAGTCAAAAATATCTACAATTTTAACAACAAGCGCATCTGACTGACCAATTCCATTTAAAATACGCAAAAAGTCATCGTCTGTTAACGACACATCTTGAATTTCATTATAATTCTTTAAACGAAAACAACGCTGACAAATCACTTGTTCTTTTTCTAAAGATGAAGCTGGTGCATATCCTACTTCATTTTTATTTTCTGTTTGAATTTCTACACCGCAACCAATACATTTAATTCTTTCAGTCAAACTTTATTCCTCCCAGTTAATCAAGCCTTTTTTCTTCATATTTCTCATAATTCTTCGTTCAATCTTTCGATTAAAGCGCGTTACTAATCCATCTGTTTGCGCTACTGGTACAACTAAAATCGTATGAAGACCAACACGATTTCCACCCAGTACATCTGTTAGCAATTGATCTCCAATTACTACTACCTCATCAGCAGTTAAATTCATTTCTCGTATTGCACGTTTAAAAGCACGAACAAGCGGTTTACGTGCACTATGGATAAAAGGAATACCAAGTGGATCAGCGAAATCCTTTACACGTTGCTCATTGTTATTCGAAACAACCGTTACTTGAATGCCCTGTTCTTTCATTTTTAAAAACCACTGTTCAAGCTTAGGCGTTGCATTCGGACGATCCCATTCAATTAAAGTATTATCTAAGTCAGTAATAATACCTTTAATTCCGCGTTTCTTTAAATCTTCTGGTTGAATATGGTATACGTTTTTTACGTATTCATTTGGTAAAAACAATTTCAATTTCTTTCACCTCTTTGAGGAGTTTTCATAAAATTTTTCGACAACATTTTTCGATATCGAGCTTGTGGATAACATTGTACACATTTTCCACATTATTTTTTCAGTCAATTAAGAAATTATTAACATTTCATACACACCTTATCCACGGTGTTATGTGGATAAACAGCCGTTTGTGACTGTCATATTTTTTTGGTACATTAGATGCAACAAAGAACCTATCCTTAATTATCGGAGGTGGCTCACCTTGAAAATGAAACATATGGAACAGTTATCTACTGAGTTACTCACTGAGTCTTATTATAAAGCAAAAGAACTAAAATTAAATCCTGACTTCATTTTACTTATAAAACAAGAAATCATTCGGCGATCATTAGAGGACAAGCTTGCCAAATCGTCTTGAGTACATATAGATGACTACTTCACCTGTAAAAAGAGCCATCTTGAAGATGGCTCTTTTATAAAATGAAACTTCCATCCAGAGGAACTTTTCACCCTGCACATAAGCTCATCTAACTTCTTCGTGCCCTTATAAGTTCGTGATAAAACTTTTACTGTACGTTACCATTAGATAAGCGAGTTGCAATTTTTTCACCAAGGAGAAGTTCTTGGCCACTCGTTAACGTTGAAACAACTTCAACCATTCCTTTTTCAAACAGTAACACGACTGTAGAACCAAATGTAAAGTATGCCATCTCTTCACCTTTTTGAACAGTGTTTCTTTCATGAAGAAGCTCAATACTATTTACAAACATCGCTCCTACTTTTACAAGTGACATATGCTGACCTGCACTATCAACCTCTGTAACAGAACGATAATTCTTTGACAATGGCTCTTTTCCATACTTCATCCCTGCTGCGTTGACTGGATATGATTTTCTTCCAAGTACAAATCGCTCTGTCACAGTACCTGTGAGAGGACTATGAATACGATGATAATGACTTGGACTTAAATAAATAACCATATATGTACCGCCAGCATAGCGGCTTGCTCTCTCTTCATTACCTAGCATGTCCACAATTGAATAACGCTTGCCTTTAATATCAAATGTTTTCGTTTCTTCGATAGGTCCATAATCAGCAAATACTCCATCAACAGGACTAACAATACTTGATGGTGCCGCATCAATTTCTCGCTTTCCTTCTTGTAACTTACGTGTAAATAATTCATGCAGCGTCTTATATTCCTTTAAATCTTTTTCCATCTCATCTTGATTCAATTGAAACACTTTCGCATAAGAGGAAATAATAATGGAACTTAAACGAGACTGTGCAAATTTACGTAGTATATAAGAAGTAAAACGTCCATTTGTAAGTTCGATCATAAGTCGATATAATTTACGTCGCAAACCGCGAAACCTCCTAATAATTCTTCATGTAACAATTAAGTTTAGCTTTCCCTTCTTTTCTTTCTATATCATACAGTAGAACTCCTGAAAATAGTTTTTATATTCAATTATCGTAAACAAAGCTGATGATAAAAAAGAAAAGGTATGTACTATTTCATTCTTAAATTCGTTAGCACCTTTTAATATTACAGATAGAACCCATCATTTTCAACAGTGAACGTATATTTCTTCTTAGAGTTTCTTGTTTTATTCCTTTTTCATTAAAAGAAAAACGGCTGCGTTTCAACCGCAGCCGTTTCATGCATCTTTATGCTTTTCCTTTTTTCTCCTTTTCTGCCCGCACAAATTCATGAAACATTTTCATCAGTGCCCGCTTCTCAATCCGTGACACGTAACTTCTTGAAATCCCTAGTGCTTTCGCAATTTCTCGCTGTGTTTTTTCTTTATCCAATCCAAGCCCAAAGCGTTTCACAATGACTTCTTTCTCGCGCTCATCTAAAATATCGATATACTCTTTAATTTTTTCTAATTCCATACTAAGCTGAATCATATCAATGACATCTTCAGACTCAGATTTCAAAATATCGATAAGTGATATTTCATTTCCTTCCTTGTCCTGTCCAATCGGGTCATGAAGTGAAACGTCTTTTTTGGTTTTCTTTAGTACACGCAAATGCATTAAAATTTCGTTTTCAATACAACGAGCCGCATATGTCGCCAACTTCGTCCCTTTCCCTGCTGAATAACTTTCAATTGCTTTAATAAGCCCAATCGTTCCGATAGAAATTAAATCTTCCGCATCTTCACCTGTGTTTTCAAATTTCTTAACAATATGAGCCACAAGCCGTAAATTATGTTCAATTAACAAATTTCTCGCATGAGCATCACCTTGTTCCATCAGCTCTAAGTACTTTTTTTCATCATCTGATGACAGTGGTTGTGGAAATGCATTGTTTTTAACATAAGAAACAAATATAAACACTTCGCGAATCATGTATCCAATTGCGGCGAACAGACTCAAACTCTTCACCTCCGCAAAAATAATGGTCTTTACTATATGTATGTGGGCGGGTGGTTGTTTGTGTCTGTACCTACTTAAGAATAGCGATGCATAAAAAAATTCTTGTGACATAGCCACAAGAACTTTTAAAAACTTATCCTATGTACTCCAAATCACCTCTCCAGTATGTGCATCAGTATAGCGAATTCCTCGTCCCATGGAAGAAATAAAAAAACAGCTAGATTTCTCTAGCCGCTTTACTTCGTTTCACGATGCAACGTCACTCGCTTTAAACGTGGACAGTATTTTTTTAGTTCAATACGTTCCGGATTATTTCGCTTATTTTTCTTCGTAATATAATTACGATCACCGCATTCTGTACAAGCTAATGTAATATTCACGCGCATATGTAGGCCTCCTTTTCTTAAAAAATCGCAACTAAAACGTAATCATTACGATTTATATAATAAATGCTATTATTCTTTTTGTCAATTTCCCTATTATAAACTCTATCCAAATGATTTGTTGAAATCATTCTAAAAAGACAAAAAACTGAAACAATTAGTTCATACGAAATTCACATCAATCTATTATTATTAGAGCTGTACATAATCAATTTACTAACAATCCATTTTATTGATATATGAAATTTAATTAGAAAGGAGATACAGAAATGAAAGCCAAATACCGTTTTATGATCTCATCATTTGCTGCATGTGCTTATATGATCTGGTATTTAGTATAAATAAGCAACCTTATTTGCAAATATGAAAAGGTGTGTATATAAATGAAATATAATCAATCAACCGTTAACTATTGGAAGGCATTTGTATTACCTTATACATTCGCTTTAGAAGAGTTGAAAACAAAATTCGAAATTATGAACCGGGAAGCTCAATTTCTAGAGGACTATAACCCGTTTGAACATATAAAAACAAGATTAAAACAACCTGACAGCATCGTTAAAAAACTCGAGCGCAAAAATTTAGCACCAACTATCGAAAACGCGCAAACGCATTTGCAAGACATTATCGGCATCCGGATTACATGTTGCTTTGTGGAAGATATTTATCACTTAAAGCAAGTCATTGAAAATCGTGAAGATATGGAAATTGTAGAAGTAAAGGACTACATCGATAATCCAAAATCCAATGGCTATAAAAGTTTGCATATGATTATTAAATATCCATTAGCGTTAAATTCTGGTACAAAAGAGGTATTTGCAGAAATTCAATTGCGTACACTCGCAATGGACTTTTGGGCAAGTTTAGAGCATAAACTCTACTATAAATATGAAGGGAATATTCCCGATTATTTAAAAGATGAACTTCACGATGCTGCCATGAAAGCAGAAGAACTAGATAATAAAATGGCGACCATTCGCCAAGATATCGATGAGATTGAAGCATGTTCAAGTCAAATTTTACTCCCATTATAAAGAAAGGTTCTCCTCATATGAGAACCTTTCTTTCTTTATGTCTTTTCTATCGTCCGAACTTCTTCAATTCTCCAATGTTCTTCTTCTTTCCCAAGTGCATACTGTACCTTTTTCTGAAAAGATCTTCCACCATCTATTTCTTTCTCCGCTGTTTCAACAACAACATAATCCCTCTTGAAGTTTTTCACCTGCACATCATTCAACTCAATTTTCTTATTTTCTCTTTGAAATGCAGCTGCCTTTTGTGTTCGTAAGTCTTCAGCACCAACTATTTTGTCCGAAAACAGAGCCATATGTTGATCGAATTTTTTTTCGTTTGTCGTCTGTACAAACGCCTCTATTACATTATGAATTTCTTTTTCTTCTTCTGGTGTTACATGTATCTTCGTTTCTTTTTGTACCATTACTCCTTTCTTCTCTCCATCTATTTTCTTCATTTCCTGCTCTGATTGACATCCCATTAACAATAGTCCCACTATACTAACAAATCCTATTTTCTTAGTGAAATTTCGCATTCAATATTCCTCCCAAAAAGAAAAAGCAAGGCAAAACGCCTCGCTTTACTCCATAACTATTGTCTGCCTTTATTAGGGTCACCGCCACCAACAATATCGAAGACACGTTTTGCTATGTTTGTATTTTCTTGAACGCCTGTGAATAGATATTTACCTGGTCCAAATGCATATACATTCACGTCTTCCCCAGTATGTCCACCTGTTGTCCAGCCTGTAAATGAACGTTTATTGAAGATTTCCTCAATCGCATTATCAATTTTTGTTACATCTTTTGATGGCGCAATATCATTCACAGCTTTAATTTCTTCTGGTGTTAATTGTAAATCAATGTATGTTTTCAACGTTTCTTCTACATTTGCACCTTTTGCAATTTCATTTGCCATAAAGTCCGGTGTACGTTTTGCCGCTTTAATTGCATTTGCATCAAAGTTATATTCACCATTTACACCAAGAGAGAACCCACCTGTAGAATGATCAGCTGTTGCAATAACTAATGTATGTTTATCTTTCTTCGCAAATTCAATCGCTGCTTTAAATGCTTTCTCAAAGTCTTCCATTTCACTCATCGCACCAACAACGTCGTTATCATGCCCAGCCCAGTCAATTTGGCTACCTTCTACCATTAAGAAGAAACCTTTATCGTTTTTATTTAAACGATTGATTGCTGCATTTGTCATTTCTTCTAACGAAGGTGCTTTTTCATTACGATCAATCATTTTATCTAAGCCACCTGGTGCGAACAAGCCAAGAATTTGATCACTTTTATCATTCAATAATTGCTCACGATCTGTTACATAACTATAACCTGACTTCTTAAATTCTTCTGTAAGATTACGATCTTTTCTTACAAAGTTATTTACACCACCACCAAGAAGAACATCTACCTTGTGTTTCCCGTTAATTTTCTCATCAAAGTAATCATTTGCAATTGCATCCATATTTTTACGGCTAATATCATGCGCTCCAAAAGCAGCTGGCGTTGCATGTGTAATTTCAGAAGTGGCAACTAAACCTGTTGATTTCCCTTGCGCCTTTGCTTGTTCAAGTACTGTTTTTACTTCTGCCTTATCATTATCCACCGCAATTGCTGCATTGTATGTTTTTACACCTGCCGACATTGCTGTTGCAGCTGATGCAGAATCTGTAATATTTTGATGCTCATCTTCTGGATATGTTTTTTGTGTTCCTACAAGATGTTTATCAAATTCTGTTGACTCCATTTCAAATGTTTTTGGATTATCTTTCATATAACGATGGGCAGTCATATACGAAGGTCCCATGCCATCTCCAATTAAAACAATTACATTTTTAATTTTTGTATCACCTGCTTTTCCATCCGCTTTAATTACATCTGAACGTGTTACGCCCCACGTTACAGCTGAAGTAAGTGCTAACGATGTCACAACCGCAAATGGCCATGCTTTCTTCATAAACTTTTTCACTTTTCATGTCCCCCTAATAGGTTATTAGTTATTAAGTTCCCAATACCCAATTTAAAGGAAGACTATTAAGGAAAAGTTAGCTTCATGTAAACATTTTGTTAAGTTGTGTAAATTTTCGTTATAATTTGTATATCTTTGTCTTATATTATCCAGTTTGGTCACCTTTACAAAAAAGAAAGGTGATCATGTGTATTTTTCAATACTTTACATTCTCTCTATTTATAATTGAATATTTATTTTTCATGATAAAATATTTCTACTAGATTAGAAATGTGGTGATTCAATATGCAAATACAAAAGCTAAACGACTCAAGTATTCCACAGCTCATTTCTCTTTGCGAAGCTGTTGGATGGTTACAACCCCGATTATTTATGCAAAAACAATTTAAAATGTACCTATCTATCGGAAATTTATTTGGCTATACACATCATGAAAAACTAATTGCTACTTGTGGGGTATTCCCTTCTGAATCTGGATTTTCTTCTATCGGTATGCTAATGGTTCATCCCGATTTTCAAAAACAAGGGCTTGGTCGTACTTTACTCGATATTTGCATGCAGCAAACATCCGCTTCCCTTCCTGTTATGCTCATTGCAACAGATGCTGGTATACCTTTGTACCAAACATATGGCTTTACGACCGTTACAACAATCCATCGCTTTGAAAAATTTGTTACGAACACATCTACGAACCACTCCCATTTAAAGCAGATTGAGCCATATGATCTTAACTCTCTCATTAAGCTTGATCAAACCGTGACAGGGGCGCATCGTCCAAAGCTCTATTCGATATTACTATCTAGAGCAACACTCGCATTCAAAATTGAAAAAAAACATAGAATCGAAGCTTTTGCACTGTGTATACAAAAAGGAAATACACTCTGCATTACCCCTCTTATAGCTAAGCGTGATGAAGATGCAATCCAATTATTACAATCCATTTGCATGAGCTGGAATGGAACAGTCCGTATAGATGTTCCACACTCACAATTCACATTTCGAGCACACTTGGAATCGAAAGAGTTTCAAGAAACACTTCTTTCGCCGCTTATGATAAAAAATGGAAGTCACCCATCTGGAAATCGCGACCATTTATTTGCTATGATGGATACAGCGTTATGTTAGAAAGGGGACACCTGCTTGAAACGAATGAAGTGTTATATGGTAAGTTGCCTTGCTATTACATTATTAGTGGGTTGCAATGCAGCAGACAAGCCAGTAGAAGCAGTAAAACAAGTTAAAAATACAATTGAAACAAAGCTAACAACAGATGAAAAAATGGTCGAGATAGACGGGCAAACTATTTACTTTAAACAAATTGGGGAAAAGAAACCACCATTACTTATGCTTCATGGGTTTGGCGGTTCATCCAATGGCTTTAGCGATATTTATTCAGACTTAGCAAAAGATCATACAATTATCTCCGTTGATGTTTTAGGATTTGGCCATTCTTCTAAACCAATGGATTTTCCATACTCTTTTCCTAATCACGCCAACCTTTATTATAAGTTAATGAAAAAACTAGGATATGATACTTTTGCAGTACTAGGTCACTCTATGGGCGGGGAAATTTCCCTTAATTTAACATATTTATACCCAAGTGCAGTTACCCATCTCATTTTAACGGATGCTACAGGGGTTATATCATTAACAAATAGAAATGCTTCACCTAAACCACAGTTATCCACTGATTTGAATACTGTATCTTCTATTACGGATTATGATGAAAGCAAAGTGAAATTTAAACGCGATGATACAGAACATTATAACCAAATGAAAATGTGGCCAAGACGACTTAAGATTAATGCTAGTGAAATCAAACTTCCGACTTTAATTATTTGGGGCAGAAATGATAGTAGTGTATCATGGAAAGAAGGCGAATCTTATCATCAGTTTTTAAAAAACAGCACCTTCCATATTATTGAAAAGGGTTATCATGCCCCATTCCGCCAAGAACCGAAAGAATTTATAGGCTATGTAAAAGAATTCTTTGAAAAGAATCCAATCGAAACAACAAAGCAATAAAAATGGGTATCTCATCTTTGAGATACCCGTTTCATATGTTAAGCAGCTTGCTTCTGTCTTTTTTGCCTTTTTGATCCTAGTAATTTAGGTACAATCCAACCATCCACTCCAAGTTTTCCAGCATTCATGCCAGCAACTAAAACGAACATAGATAAAATAACCATTTGTGGATTTACACCTAGAGACCCACTAAACATATAGGAAAAGTTCATTACAAGGCCAAAAAAGACAGCTGTTTTCGTTAAACAACCTACAATTAAACCTATTCCAACTAGAATTTCTCCCCACATTACAAGCGTGTTAAACATATCAACATTCGGAATTGCGAAGTCTTGCAAGAATGACGCCCACCAAGATTGTACGGCTGGTTGTGCTCCTTTTGACTTTTCAATAGCCCCCTGTAAATAACCTGTCGCATCAAATCCTTTCCCTTGTAACTTTCCGATTCCAGCCATCAACCATGTGTACCCCAGATAAACACGGATAACTGCTAATACAAAAGAAACTGCTTTGTTTTCTCTTAAAAATTGAATAACCATATTCTCCTCCTCAAGATGTAATTAAGTTAGTTACAGGTAATATAATAACATTAGTTACTTATTTTTTAAATATTAATTATGAATAATTTGTGAAGATTACACGAAATGTTAAAAACTAACATTTATATAGTTACTTTTATTCTCCTGTAAAAACTTGAAAATATCATACCATAATTGATAATGATTTTCATTATTTTTCACAAAGAAACTATGCGGTAAATGTGAAACGTGCTTATCCAATATTCGGATAAGCACGTTTCATTCTCTATATAATTCAAATGTCAAAGTCTCATCATCTAATAATTTCGCATCTTGAAATGCATCATCTATTGTTTTTTGATGATTAATAAGCCCGTAAAATAAACGTATTGTAAACATAAGTGCTGCATTTCCATCCACATAATCTGTTGAGCCTATATAAACTTTTACACCACTATTTAAAAATGCTGTTGCAAGTTTTGGATCTCCTAAAGTACACCCGCTATTGATAATATACTTGTTATGCAATTTTGCATATTGTTTAATTTCAGCTACACCAAAGTTCCCTCTTGGTTCATCTTCTTCATATATATCTTCCCCTAATTCCCCCATTACAAATTCGCCTTCTTCACCATGAAAGCAAAAAATAATATAATCCATATCTTCATACAAACTTTTCCCCGAAAGAACATCCATCAAATCTTGCGGTCGACCAATCCAATATGTAATAACTCTTGCTCCAAAATACTCAAGCGTCGCTCGAAGCGATTGTGCTTCTAAATCTGAATTATCGCCAACTACTAATGCAATATTCAAATAAAAAACCTCCATTCATACGTTTATTTCATACACACCTGTTTCTTCTAAAAAATCCTCTCTTGTTAATCTCTGCTTTTGTAAATATTGTCTATATGCTGTAATTGTTCCATCATGGGAAACGATGCAGATCCTTGCAACCTTTAATGTATAACACCAATTGATAAATTCATCTGCTCTATTCTGAAATTCCTTCTCTGAAATCGTATTTATTCCCTGATTCCATAACATATCGTTTGTACTTTCTCTTAAAGAAAAACTAGGAAATAACTCTTGGATTACCTTTGTACTTAACAACCTGTCACATGGTAATGTTCTTGCTCCTTCACGATAAGGAAAAATATGCGGGGAAATATACGGATGTGTTATTTTGCGGCAAACTACTTGTGAGCTCCATATCGCTGCAGTTTGTAATGTTCGAAGCGTAGGGCTTGCGATTAATACATCATTTTCTTGTAGTGGTAAACTGCTTTGAAGTAACAATGCTTGTTTTTCGCCTTCTTCTGTTAAAGGGGGATTTTCTAATTGCAAGCTCATAGGTAAATCTTTTGTATGTTTCCCTTCACCATGTCTTATGAAAATAAGTTTCATAGTTTTATCTCTCCTACTACTAAATGAATATGTATATTTTTTGCTACACTCTCTACTCTTCCATATCTTTTTCCCAATTCCTTCTCCCCTACCTGTAAAAAACCTTTGACATATAACTTGGAAATTATTATGATAATATATGTAAAAAACCTTTGACAACACTTATTTTTAATAGGGAGGAACTTACCAATTATGAATTGGGTAATTTATTTTATTGGCATGATAATATGGGGATACATAAATGGCTTCTTTACAAGCGATAAAGCTTCTACACCTTGGATGAAAGACGATGAACGCGAGACGAAAATTAAACAGAAAGCTATTTCAGCAAGTTGGTCCGCCGTTTTTATGTTTTGTATCATTAGTCTCTTTAATAAACTATTAGGCCTAAGTGGCGGAGGCAAATCTCCTTACTTACCAGATCCTTTAGCAACAATTTTAAAAGAGAATGTAGAATTACAAGTTTTACTCATCCTTTTCCTAATGTACGGAATGTATTATTTATATTATCGAAAAAAAATGAGTGCTTGAATATACGAAAAGTAGCGTGATACAAAACGAATTCTTTCTTACTCGATTTATCTCTAATTCAACCGAGTCAATTATTTTTAAATACAGAAAAAAACATACAACCTTTTAATTTTCAACTTATGATTCCTTCCTAAATGGATATAGTAAAAAAGATAAAACGAAACCTACGGGAGGATTCATTAATGAACAACTCAAACGATTTTTTAGATACAATACACGAAAAACAAGCAAAAGACGAGCAGAATAGAAAGCGTCAAGGTAATGGAAATCCTGGAAAAAAGAAACCAAACAAAACACATAAATAATTGTGAAAAAGCCACCTAAAAGTATCTTTTAGGCGGCTTTTTTCAATCTTCTTTTACAGCAATAACATTTTCCCAATTCCATTTTTCATAATACCACTCGGGTACATCTATATTTTCAATCCATTTCTTCGCTTTTGCTCCATCCCCATTCGCCAACCACATATCTGCCTTTTTACGGTCAGAACGCATCCATGTCAGTTGATTTTCACGCTTTATATAAACTGGATTGTAATCCCCATATTTTTTTGGGGGAGTTGTAATTTGGCGCTGGCGATTTGATTGAATATTTACTTGGTATAAAGAAGGGAATGATCTTTTTTCTTCTTCATTTTTCCACTCCATTTCTCGAGCTCTTGAAAGTGTAATAAGTTCGTCATTATGCCATGTGAAATCCCAATCAACATCCCCTTTAGGCGTAAATTTTTCTTGCTGAAGGGCAGGGACTTCTTTTGTTTTTAAATGTTTATTTTCTAATGCAATTCTCCCGCTTCCTTCAATATAAGCCAATGTATTTTTCGATGGAGCCCATTGTATCCACTGGCTATTTAATAACATTTGATCTACTTTTTCAAAATGACTCCCATCCGCTTTCAAAAGACAAAGTGTATTACTATCCGCTGACCACGAAGCGGTTGGAACAGCTAAAAATGCAATCCACTTTCCATTTGGAGACCACTTGAAATTACTTGCAACATAAGCGAGAAAATCCTCCTGCATACTCGGTAATGTATACAGGTGTTTCATTTTATTAGGATTCATTCCAGCATCCTTTTGTACTTCATATAACTGTGCTCCTGTCCAACCCGTTGGAAGCAACTGAGCCTCAGACGAAACAAGAAATTTCTTTCCATCTGGATACCATGCATAATCACCAACACCCGATGATACATTTTCAAACGTTGCATTCTTCTTCTCTGCATCAAATGTATTTAATGTACCTGTAAATTCAAATGCAATTATATTTTCTACCGGCGACCATTGATAATTCGTTGCTTCTGTTTGAGAAGGAACAACTTTTTCCCCATCCACAACGTGGTACAATTCGAGCTCTTTTTGCTCTTCACCTTTTGCATATGCAATCCACTTTCCATCATGTGACCATTTGGGTTTTGTTATGTATTCTCCTTTTGTTATTTGTTTTTCTTTTCCATCAAGTTTGATCCAGAGATCATGATTACGAATAAACGCTACTCGTATATCTTTTTCCTCAGCTTGAACATCAAGAGTAGTTTCTTGCAAGTAACAAATACAAAGTATAAAAATAAGCAGTTTTTTCCACATCTTTCTCTTTCATCCTCCCATAATTAATCTCCTTTATCATGCCCGCCTATTTACTATTTGAAAAAGATTATTACATTGACAACTTTTTAAATATATTTTTATAAAAAACATAATTTAATTGAACGAATTATAGCTTTTAAGGCATCCCTAGTAGCGGCTTATATCTATGACTCAGTGAACTGATGGTTTGTGCAAATTATAATTTTTCATAATGCTTTGTACATGAAGAAAAAGACGGATTTTTCCGTTATCAGTAACTGAGATGTAAGCATTCTCGTACTTAAGGTGATCCCGCTATTTTTCCGCCCCTATCGGATTTTCCGATAGGGGCTTTTTCTGTTTCTCACAAAACAAATATTAAATAATTCCGAATCTTGTGATAAAATTTTATAAGCGCTTACAAATTTTGAAAGGAGGTGATATACGTAAAAGGAACGAGAGCAATTTTTACGTATAAAAAGGAGGATGTATGAATGACAACAAAAACAGAAATTCCATCACATTTAAAACCATTTGTATCCACGCAGCATTACGATCAATATACACCAATTAATCACGCTGTATGGCGTTACATTATGAGACAAAATCATAACTTTTTAAAAGATGTTGCTCATCCAGCCTATGTGAACGGACTGCAATTATCTGGTATTAATATAGATGCGATTCCAAAGGTGGAAGAAATGAATGAATGTTTAGCACCAAGTGGCTGGGGCGCCGTAACGATTGACGGTCTTATTCCTGGCGTAGCGTTCTTTGATTTTCAAGGGCATGGTTTATTACCGATCGCAACAGATATTCGTAAAGTAGAAAACATTGAATATACGCCAGCGCCTGATATCGTTCATGAAGCAGCTGGGCATGCACCGATTTTACTTGACCCTACATATGCAAAATATGTAAAACGATTTGGACAAATTGGAGCAAAAGCATTTTCAACGAAAGAAGAGCACGATGCTTTTGAAGCTGTACGTACTTTAACAATTGTGAAAGAAAGTCCAACTTCTACACCAGAAGAAGTTGTAGCAGCTGAAAAAGAAGTTGCAGAAAAGCAAAAGCTTGTTTCTGGCTTATCAGAAGCAGAACAAATTTCTCGTCTTTTCTGGTGGACAGTCGAGTACGGCTTAATTGGAGATATAAATAATCCAAAAATTTACGGTGCTGGTCTTCTTTCCTCTGTTGGTGAGAGCAAACATTGTTTAACAGACGCTGTTGAAAAAGTTCCATTCTCCATTGAAACTTGTATACAAACGACATATGATGTTACAAAAATGCAGCCACAGCTATTTGTATGCGAGTCATTTGAAGAATTAACAGAGGCACTTGAGAACTTCTCTGAAACAATGGCTTTCAAGACAGGTGGCGCAAAAGGATTAGAAAAAGCAATTCGTTCTGAAAACAATGCAACCGCTCAATTAAGTAGTGGTTTACAAATTACAGGTACATTTGCAGAAAAAATTCAAGATGATGCAGGTAGAGTGATTTACATGAAAACAAACACACCGACTGCATTAGCACTAAATAATAAACAACTACCAAATCATTCTACAGCTGTACATCAAGATGGCTTTGGTACACCAGTTGGTTTATTAGAAAGAAATATCTCACTCGAGGATTGTACAGATGAAGAGTTACAATCATTAGGCGTTATCATTGGTAATCAAGCGGAACTCTTCTTCACAAGCGGTGTTCACGTAAAAGGAACAGTGACTGATATTGTGAAAAACGATAAAAAAATCGCTCTTATTTCATTTACAAATTGCACAGTGATTTACAAAGATCGTCTATTATTTGATGCCTCATGGGGAGCGTTTGACATGGCAGTTGGTTCAGAAATCACTTCTGTATTCCCAGGTGCAGCAGACGTGGCAGCATTCTTCGGAGTAGAGGAAGAAGCAGAAGAAACACCTACATCACTTACCTTAACGGAGCTTGATCGTATGTATCAAACTGTTCGCGATATTCGAAATGAAGGCATGTTACAAAATTCACATGTAGAACAATTAGTAACAATTCAAGAAGTCCTAAATCAGTTCTTTACAAAAGAATGGTTACTTCGTCTTGAAATTTTAGAATTGCTTTTAGAACATAACAAAGGACACGAAACATCTGCTCAGTTGTTACAACAGCTATCTACTTTTACAAAAAACGAATCTGTTCAACGTTTAATTAATAATGGTCTTACTCTACTCTCAATAAAGGATGTGAAAAATAATGCAACGACTAACAGATGAAGAAGTACGAGAGGAATTAACAAAGTTAGATAAATGGACAGTGAAAGATGAAAAATGGATTGAAAGAAAATATATGTTTTCCGACTACTTAAAAGGTGTCGAATTTGTCTCTGAAGCAGCCAAACTATCAGAAGAACACAATCACCATCCATTTATCCTTATTCAGTATAAAGCAGTCATTATTACTTTGTCATCATGGAATGCAAAAGGTTTAACAAAACTTGATTTCGAACTCGCAAGACAGTTTAATGAACTTTTTTTACAAAATGAAAAAGCAATTATAAGAAAGTAAAAAAAGAGAAGCCTTTATTTAGGCTTCTCCTTTTGTAATTAAGTGAATACAGTGGCCAAATGGATCCTCTACTTGTAATATTCCCTCTTTGTACATAACAACCGCGCCAATATATTTTAAGCTTTCACACATTTGCTCTTTTTGTTTTTCATCTGCTAGTACAATGGTGAAATATTTCAAACCAACGGAATCTTGCATTTGCGGCGGCACACCTTCGCCTTGCCATGTATTTAAACCAACATGATGATGATAACCACCTGCTGAAACAAATAATGCACCGTTTCGAGCTGGAATCGTTACTTCAAATCCAAGTCCATCTACATAGAAACGTTTTGCTTCTTCTAAATCAGCAACATGCAAATGGATATGCCCCATTACCGTTCCCCTTGGAAATCCGTTCCACGCATTTCCTTGTTGCAATAATCCTTCACCATCTAATGGGTTGCTAACAAACGGAAGCTCTCCCTTTTCATCTCGCCACACTTCTCTTTGACGATCTTGATAAATTTCGATTCCATTTCCATCTGGGTCAGCTAAATAAATTGCTTCGCTAAAGTAATGATCTGCCCCGCCATGTAACGGATATACTTTCTGCACAAGGTGACGAAGAATATTTGCTAAATCTTGTCTACTTGGTAGTAAGATTGCAAAGTGATATAAACCAGTTCGACTTCTTTGTTTTGGAAGAGCATTTTCTTTCTCCTCTATTATAAGAAGCGGTTCATTATTTTCATTACCAAGCGTAACGATCATTTCTTCTTCTTTTATCACTTTCAAACGTAATACCTCTGTGTAGAACGTCAGTGATGTCTTTACATTCGATACATATAAATGCACAACACCGAGTGTTGTATTGGGATGAAGTTGAAAGCTCATATTGTTATGCCTCCATTTCGATTAATCTTTTTTGAATACAGTTGCTTTTAAGAAATTATCTACAAAACCTTCAGCTTTAACAACGAATAAGTAAAGGCCCATTGCTAATAAAGCAAGGTCTAGTTCATACCCTGGATTCTTTCCATCGCCTAATAAACCAGCAGACCATTTCACTTTTACAATTGCCCCAACTAAAATAAGTGCGAATAATAATCCAATATAACGTACACCTAAACCAATAATCAATAATAGACCACCAACTAATTCTACCGTCGCTACGCCGTATGCAAGCGCTCCAGGTAAACCAATGCTTGTAAACCATCCTGCAATATTATCAATCCCTGATTGAAACTTTGTCAAACCATGCATAAAGAACGTTACTCCTAATACGATACGAATAATTAAATTACCAATATGTTGATTCATTTTGTTCTCTCCTCTATTGTTTTGTAATATAAATCTTTTATTTACATTACAAAACATACAATAAAAATTTTTATTCGTCAATTTATTTTTCTTGAGAAAAAAATGTTTTTTTTTGCTATGATACAAATAGTTGTCTACAAAAAAGGAGCTTGATTATTATGAATATCGGTTCTGCAATACGTGAAATTCGTCAACGCAGAGGCGTTACTATCGCCCAAATTTGTGAAGGGACGGGACTTTCTAAAGGTTTTATGAGTCAAGTCGAGAATAATAAAACGTCCCCATCCATCTCAACTTTAGAAACAATTTCCAAATTTTTAAACGTTCCTCTTCCTTATTTATTACTTGAGCAAAAAGATCACATGAAAATTGTAAAAAAAGAGGAACGAAAATATAGTGTATATGGAAAAGATGAACAAAGGATTGAGCATGTCGCTGAACAAGGAGGCCTTCGTTTATCTTTAGTAGAGATTCCAGTTGGATTCCCAAAAGAAAACACACCAAATGCTCATGAAGGTGAAGAATGTCATCTTGTATTACGCGGTAAATTAGAAGTACAACATGGAGAAGATATCGCGATTGTGGAAGAAGGAGATTCTTTCTCCTGGAGTGCATGCGTGCCACATATTGTGCGTAATATTGGCGAAGAATCTGCATTATTACTCATCTCTAGCCATGCTGAAAATCGAAAGCGCGTATATTAAAAGGCATTGCAAACGATATGTTTGCAATGCCTTTTAACTTTTATATGAACAATATACACGTTACTCTCGTATGATCCCGTAACTTGTTCCTACTAATACGTCTTTACCTTTTTGATTACGATAAATCAACTCCATAGATACCTTTTTGTACCCTTCCATTTGTTCTACACTTGTAAGAGTTACATCACAAGTAATTGTATCTCCAGTAAAAACGGGCCTGATGAATTCACTTACAAATTCCCGTGCTATGTAATGTACATCTCCACCAATTTTCGTTCCAATGCTTGCAGTTAATAAACCATGTACCATTAAACGTCCCTGCTCATCATGTTCCATATGATGTCTCCCTTTATCCCCTGTAAGATGAGCAAATTCCAAAACCTCTTCTTCTGTAAATGTTCTTTCATAACGAAACATATCTCCTACTTTAATATTCAATTTCATCCCCCTTTTCAAGATTCTGAATTTTCTTTATAATTTTAACATAAAAAAACTATAAAATGAATGATAGTTCATTTTATAGTTTTCAATCGCTATTCTATCGATGCCCCTCTTTTTTTGCTTCATTATAACCGTAATAAGCACATGTCCCATTTTGGGATAAATCACGTACTTCAAAACCACAACTACGATAAAAATCAAAATTATTCGCAGATGTATGTGCAAACCAATCCCCATGGGGTAGTTTCTGCATACAAAGGGAAACGAGCTTCTTGCCTAATCCCTTTCCTCTATATTCATACTTCACAACTAAATCCATAATATTGGCAGCCATGATCTGATCAGAAATGACACGAACCATCGCAATCATTTCTTCATCATCCCAAATCGTAAAAGCCCATGTTGAATTTTCAAATGCTATCGTAAATTTTTCAATTTGCCAAGATGGAATGCTATTGTTGCTCCAGCCCGCATCTTCAAATAAACTTTTAATTGCATAAGCTGGTACACCTGTCGTTCCTTCTCGAATAATGAGTCCATTATGATAAATATACAATCCCATTCCCCCTTTTATTGTTATATACTATTCTTTAAGAGATAAATATTACCTTTTTAAAAAGAGAAAAAGATGGAGAAATTTTCCTTACTGCTTTCTTTTACATTCCTTATAATTACCGTGCAAACTACTAATATAGTATTTTTTAGTCTATGGATTCTTACATTACTTCCTTTGCTTAAAAAGCAACATTATCATCGTTTTGTATGGACTTCTCTTTTATTTGGAATGAGATTTTCCCTTTATTTATCTGCTATGAATCAAATTTCATTTTCTTCAAGAGAACTAACAATTATTGTAAAACGTCTTTGCCTACTTCTTGTTTTTTTACCATTTCTCTTAGATGCTCTTGCATGCCAACAGCGGATATCTCTAAATTGGAATCAACCACAATGGAACCATACCTTACATATGCCTTTTATTTGGAAAGGACCTCATCAAGTAAAAATTTATCTATTTCTCATCATCGCCATCTCTATTAATATCATCACTTTTATACCTTTTCTACTGCAAAAAGATTTGTCTTACATACAACATATTATGTTATTTCCCATATTGTTTTCTGTTATCAATGGCGCATTAGAAGAATGTATTTGGCGAGGAATCTTATTACATCAGTTTACAAATCAGTTTGGTGAAAAATGGGCTATTTTGCTTACAAGCATTGGTTTTGGTTTCCAGCATTATTCTTTAGGTTTTTCTTGGAGTGTTTCCACCGCTTTCATTTTAGCTGGTATATTTTATGGAGGAATAGTTGTGAAGTCAAATAGCATCATTCCAGCTACTATATGGCATATAGTTTTAAATCTATTAATGGTATTGAGTGGCCTCATTCTTTAAAAGAGCAGGGTTTATCCAGCTCTTTTAATTGCATATACAAGAATATCTATTCCATGAAATGATGCTGTCTTCTCATAACTCATTCCTGTTTTTCGAGCGACAAAGATAGATGCAGGATGATCTGGATTAATAAGGGAAATGAGTTTATTTAGTCTTAACCCTTGAAAGCCGTAATCTCGAAAAGCTGTTGCTGCTTCCTTTGCATACCCTTTCCCCCAATATTCAGGAAGTAACCAGTACCCAATTTCAATTTCTTCTTTGCCATCTACTTGTTGCCTAACGAGCCCTGCGTGACCAATTGGTGTATCTGTTCTCTTTTCAATCATTAGAAATAATCCTAAACCGTTTTTATAACTAGCAAGCACCCAGCTTTCAAGACTTTTTTTACACTGTGCGTATGTTTTCGGCATTCCATTCCCAATGTAGCGCATTACTTTTTCATTTCCCCATAAGGATGCATAAAACTCTAAGTCAGCCATTGTATATTTACGAAATTGTAAACGATCTGTATGGAACATACTCCTACTCCTTTCTTGTAGATTCTCTTTCTATAACTGAGATAGGCAATTGTATACGCTGTACATGCTCTCCTCGTAATTGTTTATGCAATAATACGATAGAATTCTTTGCCATACTTTTGATGGAGGTATTAATCGTTGTTATATTAGGGTGCATGATCATGGAGAGTTCTTGATTATCAAATCCCATAACACCAAAATCTTGTGGGATACGAATTCTTAATCGCTGCGCTTCCATAATGATTCCAGCAGCTATCTCATCACTACCTGAAAAAATTGCATCAGGTGCATTTTGCATAGATTGAATGATATGTATAATATTCTTTCCATCCTTCAGTCCACAGCAATTCGAAAATATCCATTCTCGTTGCACCTGTATATCGTACCCCTTTAAAGCTCGTTTATAGCCTTGGTATCTCTGTCTCTGCGCTTTACTTTTTAATGTATCGTAACAAAACCCTATACGTGTATATCCATTTTCCAAAAGATGCCTCGTTCCAATATAACCGGCTAACTCTTCATCAAATTGAACTGTAGATACGAGTTCTGTTTCTACATGTTCATTACAAATAACAATTGCTCCTGAAGTTATCGCAAGCTCTATTTCCTCTATTGGCAAAGAAAGTGTAGTAAAAATAAGCCCATCTAACTTTTTCGTCCTAATATATTGTAAAAATTCTCTTTCTCTCTCAACTTCATAATTCGATTGTAATATCACGACATCATAACGATCTATTTTTAAAATACCACTTAACTCTTGAATTAACTGACTAAAAAAGGGATGATGTAAATTTGGTACGACTACACCGATTAAATTTGTTTGTAGACGACGTAGATCTTTCGCCGTTGCCACAGGCACATAATTTTTTTCATCAATAATCGCCTGCACTCTCGCCCTTAATTCTGGACGTACATACGGATGATGATTGATCACACGGGAAACTGTTGCTTTAGACACTCCGGCTAATTTAGCGATATCTTCAATTGTAGAAATCTTAACTCCCTCCTTGACCTGTAATGCATTTCAGAATGTACAGTATATGGTAACTATTATAAACGAGGTGACATGAAATATGGGGAAAATTCAAATTTCTGGAGAGGTTATTGAAACGAAAGCAATTGCCTTTGATAAGGATGGTACATTATTTCACGCGATTCCATTTTGGCAGGAAATTGATAGACTGCGAAAATACAAGTTTTCACAAATTGTCGGTAAAAAGTATGAACCGCTGTGGGAAAAAGCAGTTGGATTTGTACATCCAAACAAAGTTGATTTTAAAGGCCTATTAGCAGTCGCATCTGAAGAAGAAGAAATTATTGTTGTTGCTAGCCTTTTATATCAAATCAAAAAATATCCATGGCATCGTTGCAAAGAGCTTACTACTACCATATTTGAAGAAAGTAATGAGCAATTATCCATTGAACAAGCTTTTCATCCTATTCCAGGTATAACTGAATGCATTATTTCTTTGCAAAAAGAAGGAATATACACAGGTATTCTTACCTCAGATAATAAGGTGAGAACAAAAAAATGTATTGATTTACTTAACATACCATCTCTTCAATTTCTCTTTACGCCAGAAGATGTAGAAAACGGAAAGCCTCATCCAGAAATGATTACCAAAGCATGTGAACAGCTTAATATTAAACCAAATGATCTAGTAATGGTTGGAGATACTATTGTAGATGTAAAAATGGCTAAAGAGGCTGGAAGTATTGCTGTAGGCATTGCCAATCATGAACATGCAATAGAAGAATTAACACCGTATGCGGACTTTATCATCACTGATTACAGCGATATACAAGTTTTAACGAAAAAAAGACAGTAGACAAAGACTTGTCTACTGCATCCATATCATAACTAGTATAAAGAAAACTACAGTTGAGGGGGGGATTTTTCAAGTATATACTAGATATTTATCTTGTTCTAACAATGGACAAGAACTTTCCGTTCACAAATGACCTTAAATTAGAACTTAATTCTACTCCATTCTAATTGATAAAGATTATCATTGTCAATATAAATCGTATATAAAGTTTTATACGAAAAAAACGCTACAAAAAGATACACTCTTTTCATAGCGTTTCATCTATCAATTTGATTCATAATCGTTCTCCTCTAACCTATCACGCAACGCTTTAACACGCTTAAAAAAGAAAAATGACATTCCTAAAAATAAGACTATAACACCCATCATTGCAAAGGATTGTACAGTTTCTCTTCCTCCATTCGGAATCAATAAACCAATCATTAAAAATGTGGCTAGTGCGAGAAGAACTTGACCGAAGCGAATATAATCTGCTATTTTCTGTTGTAATTCTTTCATCTCTTTACCACTCCTCATTCTCACTGTATCATATTCTAATAGTCTCTGAGACAAGCAAATACAGCCAATGAGGGAGAAGTTTTCCAAAATAAAAGAGCCGCTAAAATGCGGCTCTTTCCCATTTATTACACTCCTTTGTATGCTTCCATATATACTTCTTGCAGCTCTGAAATCAGCGGTAATTTTGGGTTTGCTGTTGTACATTGATCTTCAAAGGCTCTTTCCGCTAACATGCCAACAACTTCTTCAAATGCTTCTTGTTCCACACCTTGTCCAGCAATGCTCATAGTAATATTCAATTCTTTTCCAAGAGCAATAATCGCTTGTACGAGTGATTCTACGCCTTCTTCTACTGTGCTCGCTGGAAGTCCAAGCATTCTTGCGATATGGGCATAACGTTCGTCAGCAACAAAGTGCTCATATTTTGGGAATAATGCATGTTTTCTTGGTTTGATTGCATTATAACGAATAACATGTGGCATTAAGATTGCGTTGGCACGTCCGTGCGGAATATGAAATTCCGGACCAATTTTATGCGCCAAACTATGATTAATGCCAAGGAACGCATTGGCAAACGCCATTCCAGCAATCGCAGAAGCGTTATGCATTTTCTCACGCGCCTCTTCGTCTTTGCCATCTTTATATGCTCTCGGTAAATATTTGAATACAAGATCAATCGCTTTTAATGCTAAACCATCTGTATAATCATTTGCCATAATAGACACGTATGCTTCAATTGCATGTGTTAATACATCCATGCCAGTGTCTGCAGTTACATGCGGTGGCACTGTCATGACAAATTGCGGATCGACAATCGCTACATCTGGCGTTAATTCATAATCAGCTAACGGATATTTTATATTATTCTTCTTATCTGTAATAACCGCAAATGGCGTCACTTCTGACCCTGTTCCTGATGTTGTTGGAATCGCAACAAACTGCGCTTTGTTCCCAAGCTTCGGATATTTACATGTACGTTTTCTTATATCTAAAAACTTTTGCTTTATTCCAAAGAATGTTGTTTCTGGATGCTCATAGAAGAGCCACATTCCTTTTGCTGCATCCATTGCCGATCCACCGCCAAGGGCGATAATCACATCTGGCTTGAAACTCCTCATCATTTCAGCACCTTTAAATACAGTTTCATCTGATGGATCTGGCTCTACTTCAAAGAATACCTCCACCTTCACATCATTTGTATGTTTACGTAAATAGTGCGTTACTGTATCCACATAACCAAGCTCGACCATTCCAGGATCCGTTACAATAAATGCGCGTGAAATATTTGGCATATTTGCTAAATACCCTGTAGCATGTTTTTCAAAATAAATTTTAGGTGGTAATTTGAACCACTGCAAATTCTTTTTTCTACTTGCAAGTCTTTTTATATTTAATAGATGCGTTGCCGTTACGTTTTGAGAAACTGAGTTCTTTCCATATGAACCACATCCAAGTGTGAGTGATGGAATAAATGCATTATATATATCACCAATTCCACCTTGTGATGACGGTGCATTTACAATGAGACGGCACGCTTTCATACGTAAACCAAATTGTTTTTGCACTTCTTTATTTGTCGAATGAATAACCGCTGAATGACCTAAGCCGCCTAATTCTAACATTCCTTCGCAATATGTGAATCCTTCTTCAAGTGAATTTGCTTTTACACAAGCAAGTACTGGACTTAATTTCTCGCGAGATAGTGGATAATCAGCACCTACACCTTTAATTTCAGCAACGAGCATTTTTGTATCTTCTGGCACTGTAATTCCGACTAATGCTGCAATATAATACGCTGATTTTCCGACGATATCACTATTTACTGCACATGTATTTTCATTAATAACAAGCTTCTCTAATTTTTTACGCTCATCTTCTGTCACAAAGTAACAATTATTTGCTATCATTTCTTCTTTCACATCATTGTAAATTTCTTTGTCTACAATGATCGCTTGTTCAGAAGCACAAATCATACCGTTATCAAAAGTTTTTGATAAAATCAAATCATTTACAGCACGTTTTACATGCGCTGATTTCTCTATATAACAAGGTACGTTTCCTGGTCCTACGCCAAGAGCTGGTTTACCAGTAGAATATGCTGATTTCACCATTCCTGCACCCCCAGTTGCTAAAACAAGCGCAACCCCTTCATGATTCATTAATTGCTTTGTTGCCTCAACAGAAGGTTTTTTGATCCATTGGATACAATTCTTTGGTGCCCCTGCCTTCACTGCCGCATCACGTAATGTTTTTGCTGCTGCAATTGAACAATTTTGTGCAGAAGGATGAAATGCGAAAATAATTGGATTTCTTGTTTTCATTGCGATTAACGCTTTAAACATCGTTGTCGAAGTTGGATTCGTTACTGGTGTTACCCCAGCAACTACACCGACTGGTTCTGCAATTTCGATCACTTCTTCATGAGGATCCTCATGAATGATTCCTACTGTTTTGTCTTTTTTCATACTATGCCAAATATATTCAGTGGCAAATATATTTTTGATGCATTTGTCTTCATATACACCACGCCCGGTTTCTTCAACAGCCATTTTTGCAAGTGGCATATGTTGATCTACACCTGCAAGTGCCATTTCATGTACAATGTTGTCAATTTGCTCTTGTGTAAAATCCTCTAATGCTTGTAAAGCTGCCTGACCGTTCTTTACCAACGTATCAATCATTTCTGTTACTTCTTGCATTTCATTTACAACTTTCTCTTTGACTACCATGTGAATTCCTCCAATTCCGCTATATGGACTTTAATCGTCCCTCAGGGTCTCTAAAAGTCCCATTTAGCATAAAAAAATAGAATTACTTTCCCTACATGAATTCCATCGTTTGTGAAATATTTCACAAGTTTATGTGTGAAGCATCATTTCATGATTTTACTATACACGAAATATTTTTAATTGTGTGTGTCTAATTTGTGAAAGGTTTCACAAATTATTTTTTAAAAAAGCACTGCCTTTTTTTAGCAGTGCTTTTTATTATGCTAATGCTTGCGCTAAATCTTCAATTAGATCTTCACCATCTTCAATACCCACAGATATACGAATTAATGTATCCGTAATTCCTAATTCTTTACGGCGATCTGCAGGGATAGATGCGTGAGTCATTTGTGCTGGAATAGAAATTAAGCTTTCTACCGCCCCTAAACTTTCAGCAAGTGTAAAATACTGCAGTTTCTCAAGTACTTTATTTAGCGTTTCTTCACTATCTACATCAAATGAAATAATTGCACCGTATCCATTCGCTTGTTCAGTTGCTAATGCATGATTTGGATGTGATCCAAGGCCTGGATAGTATACTTTATTAACTTTTGGATGATTATTTAAAAACTCAGCAATGGCGCGTGAATTTGTTTCATGTTCTTCCATACGGACTCCTAATGTTTTTAAACCACGAAGTAGTAAGAAACTGTCTTGTGGTCCAAGAATGCCCCCTGTTGAGTTTTGAACGAAATGAAGGTCTTCTGCTAATTGCGCGCTATTTACAACAACTAATCCAGCAACAACGTCACTATGTCCACCTAAATATTTCGTTGCACTGTGAAGTACAATATCTGCACCTAAAGAGATTGGTGACTGCCAGTAAGGCGTCATGAATGTGTTATCAATAATTGTTAATAAACCTTTTTCTTTTGCCAATGTAGAAATTTGCTTAATATCTGTAATTTTTAATAGTGGATTTGTTGGCGTTTCTACATAAATTGCTTTCGTATTCGGAAGAATTGCTTCTGCTACTTCATCTAAATTTGTTGTATCTACAAATGTATGTTCAATACCGAAACGATTCAATACTTTTGTAATTACGCGATATGTTCCGCCATATACGTCATCTGTTAAAATGACATGATCTCCTTTTGAGAATAACATAATCGTTGCTGTAATCGCAGCCATTCCTGAACCGAAAGCAAACCCTGCATGACCGTTTTCTAATACGGCAATCATTTCTTCTAGCGCTGCACGTGTCGGGTTTCCTGTACGTGAATATTCGTATCCTTGATGCTTTCCAACTGCTTCTTGTTTGTACGTACTTGTTTGATAAATCGGTACGTTTACAGATCCAGTTGAAGGTTCTCCTATGCGAATACCATGAATTAACTTTGTTTTTGCTCTCATTTTCATTCCCACCCTTTGTATATATCTTTACTTAAGTAACGCTCACTGCTATCTGGAAAAATCGTTACAATATTTGTACCTGGTTTTGCCTTTTCAGCCTCTAATAAGCTTGCATGAAATGCTGCTCCCGAAGAACTGCCAACAAGAAGGCCTTCTTTCTGCGCTAATTCTTTCACACGCCTGAATGCATTTCGATCAGCAATGGTATGAATTTCATCGAAATATGATGATTTTAAAAATGGCGGAATAAATTCAAGACCGATTCCTTCTGTTTCATGTGAACCTGCTTCACCACCATTTAAAATAGATCCTTCTGGTTCCACAATCACCGTTTTAATTTCACGATTTTGTTCTTTTAAATAGGAGGCAGTTCCCATAAATGTACCACCAGTACCTGCACCTGCCACAAATATGTTAACCTCTCCACCCAACTGTTCCCACAGCTCCGGACCTAATGTTTTGAAATAAGCACGTGGATTTGCATCATTTGCAAATTGACTTGGAGAGTATGAGTTTGGAATTTCTTTTACTAATTCTTTTGCCTTTGCAATTGCGCCTGTCATCCCTTGTTCAGTTGGTGTATGCACAACCGTTGCACCGAGAGCTTTCATTAACTCTTGTTTTTCAATGCTAAATTTCTTTGGTACACAAACGATCACACGTAAATCATACTCTAATGCAGCAAGTGCCAGTCCAATACCAGTATTTCCAGCTGTCGGTTCAATAATCGTTCCACCTTGCGCTACAAAGCCTTGTGCCAGTGCATCCTCAATCAATTCTCTTCCTAATCGATCTTTCACGCTTCCACCTGGATTATAAAATTCAAGCTTTGAAAATAAACGAACGCCCTCTGGAAGTGGAAAACGAGTAATTTCTACAATCGGTGTATGACCGATTAACTCATGAACTCCACGATACACCTTCATCGTGTTCTCCTCCTTATTCGCCAATAAAGAAAAGGCAACTGTATGTATTTTCTTTATATGAGACAGTTGCCTTTTTGTTACATTACTTTAACTCTTCTAATACTTTTACAATAAAGTTTGTAGAATGAAGAGCTGCTTGATCTAAAAATTGATCAAATGAAACATTTGATTCTTTCCCAGCAATATCAGAAAGTGCACGAATAATTACAAATGGAACGTTATATTGATGGCAAACTTGTGCAACCGCTGCTGCTTCCATTTCTACTGCGTAAAGATTTTCAAATTTATCACGGATTGCTGCAACTCGGTTGGGATCGCTCATAAATGAATCTCCTGTTGCAATCATTCCTTTAACCACTTGAATGTTTTCTTCTGCCTTCATACATTTCTCAGCTAATGCAACTAGTTCTTCATCAGCTTTAAATCCTGGTGGCATGCCTGGCACTTGACCATATTCATAATCAAATGCAGTTACATCCACATCATGATGACGAACTTCTGTTGAAATAACTACATCACCCACGTTTAAAGATTGATGGAATCCACCAGCTGAACCCGTATTCATTACTTTTTCAGGTTGGTATCTCTCTAATAAAATTGTCGTTGACATAGCTGCATTCACTTTACCAATACCAGACTTTAACAAGATTACTTCATGCCCTGCCAATAGTCCCTTCGTAAATTCACAACCTGCAACAGTTTCTGTTTCTGCCTGTTCTAATTTGTCACGTAAAATACGTACTTCTTCTTCCATTGCTCCAATTACAGCAATTCTCAATCTAATCCCTCTTTCTATTGCTTAGTTGCCTCCATTACCCAAACGAAATGATTCAATCTCGTAAACGTTACGTGGAAGCCATTGTTTTCAAAAATAGATTGCATGATCGGAATACGTGTGTAGTATTCTGTTTGCAAATCATTTGCTAACTGATGAAAACCTCTTTGTTTTGCAGTTTCAACAGTTTTATCATACGCTTCTTGATCTGCAAATATCGTATCAGCAAACACTATTTTACCACCTTTATTAAGCAATTGACTATATTTCGCAATTGCTACGTCTTTTTCTTCATCTGTTAGATGATGAAATGCATAGGTGCTTACAATTGTATCAATAGAATTCGGGACATCAAAAGAAAGAAAATCTCCTTCTGTAATCGAAAATCCTTTTGGTAACTTTTCTTTTGCGATAGCACGCATTTCACGTGACGGCTCTATGCCGTATACAGTATGGCCAGCAAGTAATAATTTATTTGTTAAATTACCAGTACCAACACCAAATTCTAATACATTTCCAAATGATTTATTTACTACATCCTCTAAAATGGCCTCATAACGAGCAAAAACTTCTTTATATTGTATATCTTCGCCTTGTACGAATGAATCATACGTATGAGCCCACTCATCAAATAAACCGTTAAATTCTGTACCCATATCGAATTCCCCTTTTTCTTATCGGTTTTATCAGTATGATATGCCTTCTTTTCGAAAATGTCAATTGAAATGAAAATGGTATTTCCTTCTTTTCTTTGTTACACTTAACTAGATTATGCAGAAAGGGGCGTATTTTGTGTCATTTACCTTTGAAATGTTGGAAGATAAAGTAGAATTTTTTGAGGCAGCTGACTTAGTTTCTTTAGAAAAGAAAGTTAACGAACAAATTGACAATAATAAAGCACTTATGCTGGAAGTTCATCATATTTCTCATCAAATGGTTATGGATACTGAAAGCAAACGGCCATATTACAGCGCAGTTGTTCATTTCAAATTAAAAAAATTACGCTAACTAAAAAAGAGAAAGGTTCTAAGAACCTTTCTCTTTTTTAGTTTAGAGTTTGAACAAGTACTGGTTTCCAGCCTTCGTTTTCTACCCAATCAATATTTACATAATATTTTTTACCGGTTTGTTTATCTTGTACATTACCGTATGCTTTTTGCTTACCGTTGTTTCCAATGCGGTGAATGACCAACTGTTCCACTGGAACTTCAATTGCAGAGGAAATTGCTTGTTTCATCTCATTCCAATCTGCTGACCCTTGTTTAAATGTCATTGCCGGTGTTGCACCTTGCGTTGTACCAACTGGCTTCCAAGAAGCTTTTGTATAAGCATCAGTTGCTTTAGGCTGTGTTTTTTCAGCTGGAACTTTCTCATTTGCTTTCGCTTCTTCCTCAGCTTTTTGTTTCTCTTCTGCAGCCTTCTTCTCTTCTTCCTCTTTCTTCTTTTGCTCTTCTAGTTTTGCTTGCTCTTCTTTATCTTTCTTTTTCTCAGCTTTATTACCTTTTGTTGTTTCCTGAGATACTTTCTTTTGTGTAGAAGACGCTTGCTCTGTTGTATCAGGAACAAATAATTGATACGCTACAATAGCTACTGCTAATAATACGATAGCTATTGCGATATTTAAAACACCGTTGTGACGACGTTTTTGTTGTTTCTGTTGGAATCTAGATCCTCCTGCCATTCTTCAAACCTCCATGCAGTTTTTCCTACTTGCTATTGTAACACTAAATCTTAAATGGTTGAACAACTACAGTAACATTTTCACGAAATGAAAACATTTGATAATAAATTGCAAGATTACCTTCTCCCTTCCAAGTGAGCAATCTCTTCCACAAATTCTTTAAAAATCGGTGTTACAGTATTTTCTTTACTATTCGTTTCTAAATCAACAACTACTAGTGCATATCTCGGGTTTTCGTATGGGAAATAACCCGCAAACCAACGATTTACACGATCTTCTTTTCCTGTTTGCGCAGTCCCAGACTTTCCAGCAACAGATAAAGGTAGCGATTGAAACGTTGCACCTGTTCCCTTTTCCATCGTTATGACTTTCCTTAACAAGGATTGTACCTGTTTCACTGTACTATAAGAGAGTTGTCGTCCTTCCAGTTTATGGTCTTCAAAATAAAAAAATTTCGTTCCATTTTTATATCGGATTTCTTTTACAGCTTTTACTTCTTTCTTCTCCCCATTTCTTGCAATCGTCGCCATCATATTTGCAATGGCTAAAGGGGATATTCTTACATCCTTTTGTCCAATTGCCGTTTGAGCGATTGCTTTGTGACCCACCTTATTTTCTTCGCCATTCCAAACAGTTGCTTTTTTCTCTTCTATCAACTGTTTAAACCCAGACGTATGAAACATTTGCCCTTTCCATCCTACCGTCTCACTCGCTCCTAGCGCTTCTAAATACGTTTCCATTATATGTTTATCCTTTTGCATCAATTCATCACCAAGCACAGCGAATGTTCTGTTACAACTCCTAGCAAAACTCTCTGTGAAGTTTAATTCCCCCATCATAACCTGTGAGAAATTTTCACCATACGGATCTGTATTACAGTTAAACATACGATGAGATTGAATCATATCATTATCAATTGCTGCGGCCGCTATAACTGTTTTAAAAACGGAACCTGGGAAATGAGGCGTTAACATTTGGTTCTCCATCGTTTTTTGATATGCACGCTTATCGTTCATCTGTAAAGATGGTTTACTCACCATTGCTACAATTTCACTCTTCTTCACATCAAGTAGTACTAATCCACCTTTTTTGATTCCATGTGTTCGCACAAGCTCTTCTGCTTTTTGTTGCAAAGATTTTTCTATCGTCGTTTGAATCGTAACTGGATAAAAGGGATTTCCAGGAGATGTATATTTTGCACGTTTCCCAAAAATCGGTTCTCCCTGTCTGTCTACTTGATATAATACTTTCGTTTCACCATCAGTCATTAAAAATTCATCAAACGATTGCTGTAATCCAGAAATACCGATAATTGTTTGACTAGATAGTTTTTTTAATTTCTCATATCGTTTTTTTAATTCCTTCTCGTTTTCTCCGACTACTCCGATCAGATGCTCCGCTTCCGATATTTGTTTCATTCTCACTTCGATTGCTACCATACCTAAAATATCCGCACGGTTTACCTTCTCCATCTGTTCTTTCGTTAACTGAAACGGTTTATCACCCCTTTGAAGTATAAATGGTTTTCGTTTGTCTTTCATTTGCAGCTTTATGTCTTGCCCCGGCACACCAATGATATGCGTAATTTTTTCTAACATGTCATTTTTTATTTGTAGAAAAGGAAAAATGACTAACACTGGGTATCTTTCTTCTCCTAGATTTTCTCCGTTCCGGTCAACAAAATGTCCCCTACCATCATCCAATGTGAATGCTTGTGTACGCTGGGTAACACTCTTTTCAATTAAATTTATATGCCTCTTTGTAAATGATTCCGTGGCTATAAGTTGTATTTGAGCTAGCCTACCAAGTAGTAATAGCATGATACATGCAAAACAGAGTAAAGTAATCGCAATTCTCCGCTTCATTTTCATAAAAAACACCTCGTCTTTTCAGTTTAGACGAGGTGTTAGTCCTTTTATACAAAGCGTAATGTTATCCAGTCCTATATGATGTAATTATTTTTTATTGGTTGACGGGTTGCTTTGCATATTTTTCGAAAACTGATTTATAAGTTTCCACATTTAAACCTGAATTTTGAGCAACTTCAACTGCAGTAGTCCTTACTTGCTCTGCACTCTTCACATATTCTTGTTTTAAAGAATTCATTTCATTTCGTTTTTCCTTTGCATTCTCAACTGTTACAGAATCTAAACACGCTATCAGTTTTTCTGTTATCTTTAAATAGTTGTTTTCTGCGTTGATTAATTTTTGAGTTTCATCCTTCTTTAACTTGGATCCTTTTAGGAAAGTAACAGCTTGATTTACTTCATCTTTTAAAAGTTTATCATTATTTTTTGCCTGTTCTTGCAATAACTTCTTCATGTCATCTATTGCTTTCTGATCCATCGACTCTTGTAACATATATTCAGGATTTCCAATTGCATAATCATATTTAACAGTTACATCATTAAAAAGTCTCATGACAATAGCTAATTGGTACTCTGGATCAAAGTCTTCAAATTTCTCTCTCTTTTTATCCTTATCTAATTCTTGCTTTTCTTTTGTATTCGATTCGTTTTTGGAGGACGAAGATACCTCGTCTTTTCTTTCTTCTTGCTTCGATTTCGATTCGTTTGATGCACTTGTTTTCTCACTAGATTCACATGCCGCTAATCCTGTCATCATGACGCCACAAGTGAATGCTGCAAATAATTTCTTTTTCATGAACTTTCCCTCTTTCTTATCCCCTTTAAAATCTCCTCATACTTCCAAACATAAAAGTATAAAAATTCATCAATTATAATATCAAAATTAAGACCCTTATATTGTCACATCATGTCGAATACGATAAAAATCGAAATATCATGGACGATTGGCACTTTTCACTTAGAATCTTGAGAGCAACGGGATAATAGAAGAAAAAAATAAAAGAGGTTCACCCATATGAGTGAACCTCCTTTTATTATTTTACAGAGATAATCTCTACTTGCATTTCTCCGCCTGGTGTTTGGATTGCTACTTTTTCACCAATTTGCTTACCTAGTAAGCTTTTTGCGATTGGAGAATCGTTAGAAATTCTTCCTTCAAATGGGTCTGCTTCTGCACTACCAACGATTGTGTAAGCTTCTTCGTCTCCATCTGGTAATTCTTTGAATGTTACAGTTTTACCTAACGTTACAACTGTAGACTCTTCACCATTATCTTCAATGATCACTGCGTTACGAACCATATTTTCAAGTTGTGTAATACGACCTTCTACAAATGCTTGCTCATCTTTTGCTGCATCGTACTCTGAGTTCTCAGAAAGATCACCGAAGCTACGCGCAATTTTAATACGCTCTACAACTTCTTTACGTCTTACTGTTTTTAATTGCTCAAGTTCGTTTTCTAATTTTTGTTTACCCTCTTGCGTCATAGGGTATGTTTTTTCTGTTGCCATGTTTTCCACTCCTTTTATATACCAATCCCCCGAAAAAAAGAGGAGTTCAATATGAAAACTCCTCCGCTTTACCTTTGTAGCGGAGGTTTCTAGTACACATGCACTAGCGGAGTTGTCACATACAACCCCGTGTTTTTTCCAATGCCTCTTTATATAAAGAAGATATGTATGGAAATCTCATATAAATATGCCCCCACCTAACATTAGGTGAGGTTGCATGTTTCATTGTATTCGATAAGAAGGGAAAAAATCCCTTCCTATCGTATATCTTTTACTATGCTATTACAAATTCACTTTTTGTTCAAGAATTGTTGCAATTTTTGTAACCATAATATCAATTGCAACATGGTTTTGTCCACCTTCTGGAATAATGATATCCGCAAATTTCTTAGAAGGCTCAATAAATTGGTTATGCATTGGACGTACAACATTTACATACTGCTCAACAACAGAGTCCATTGTACGGCCACGCTCTTTAATATCACGTTGCATGCGACGTAAAATACGAAGATCAGCATCTGTATCAACAAACACTTTAATATCCATTAAATCGCAAAGACGTGGGTCTTCTAAGATGAGAATCCCTTCTAAAATAATAACATCTTTCGGTTCTACTGGAATAATTTCTTCTGAGCGTGTATGCAATGTATAATCATATACGGGTTTCTCAACCGGCTTATATGCAAGCAACTGATGTAAGTGCTCAATTAATAAGTCATTATCAAATGCTAATGGATGATCGTAATTTGTTTTTAAACGCTCTTCCATCGGCAAATGGCTTTGATCTTTGTAATAATAATCTTGCTCCAAAATTAAAATGGAATGACCTTGAAATTGATCAAAAATCGCTTTTGTTACACTTGTCTTACCTGATCCTGAACCACCAGCAATTCCAATTACAACCGGCTTATTCGTCCCCATTCAACTATCACTCTTTCTTATTGATGTATGCTTTTGCGCATCATATTATTCACATACACTGGTTGATCCACTTTGAATTTCACGATTTGCAACGGATGTCTCGCTGCATCTAATTCGTTTCCATCCTCATCCCAAATTTTCTCCACCGTTTGTGTAAAGTTTTCTATTTCCGGTCCAAAGAACTCAACTTCATGACCTGGTTTGAAGTAATTACGTTGCTCTAACGTCACAATGCCTGTTTCTTCATTATAATCTAACACTAAACCAGCAAAATCATACGTTGTTTTCTTACTATGATTTCCATACATTTGTTCTAAGTGCCCTGGAACTCCTTCAAAAAATGCAGGAGCTGTGTCACGATTTGCACATTTATCAAGCTCATCTAACCATTCTTGTTTGAACTCAAAATTATCAGGATCTGCGCAATACGTATCAATTACTTTGCGGTATACAGTTGCTACTGTTGCTACGTAGTGAATGGATTTCATGCGTCCTTCTACTTTCAAGCTGTCAATTCCAATTTCAATCATTTTTGGAATCGAAAGAATTAGATTTAAATCTTTTGGACTCATTGCAAAATGAGCATCGCCCTCTTGGAATAAAGGAAGTTCTTCTGCCTCCTTATGTTGTGATACCGTTTGAACCAGGTCATAATCCCAACGACAAGACTGACAACACCCACCACGGTTTGAGTCACGCGCTGTCATATGGTTACTTAAAGTACATCTTCCAGAGTATGCAATACACATTGCCCCATGGACGAATGCTTCAATCTCGATATCAACGTTTTCTTTAATTTCTTTCATCTCTTCATAGCCCACTTCACGAGCTAATACAAGACGATGTAACCCTTCTTCTTTCCAATACTGCGCCGCTTTCCAGTTAGACAATGATTGTTGTGTACTTAAATGTACTTCAACAGAAGGTGCTACACGTTTACACGTCTCAATAATAAGAGGATCTGCAACGATAATACCCGTTACGCCAGCTTTTTCAATCCCTCTTAAATAGTCTTCTAGCCCATCCATATTTTCATTATGTGCAAAGATATTTGTTGTTACATATATTTTCGCACCATATTTTTTTGCAAATTCAACGCCTTCTGCCATTTCTTCAAGCGTAAAGTTACCTGCATTTGAGCGAAGACCAAATTCTTGTCCACCTAAATATACAGCATCTGCACCGTAATGAATAGCTACTTTTAATTTTTCTAAATTACCCGCAGGGATTAACAGTTCAGGTTTTTTCACAATTACGCGTTTTCCATCGATCACTCGTGAAATTTCTTGTACAGTCATTTCCTACACCCTCCTCGTTTAGTAAACCGTTTCTTTAAAGAAGAATCCTGTATCTAACGGACGATTTACTGGTTGTATTTCTTCTATTTTTTTATATAAATCGTCTTTCACGCCATAATACGCATCGCGATCTTCTACACATAAATCAATAGCTTTACGATATTTCTTTGTTACTTCGATAATGTATTCAGAGCTTTTTAACACACCGTCAATTTTCAAGCTATTAATTTCAGCATCGATTAATTCATCTAACTCATCAATGAAACAAATATCATTTGGACTCATAATATGAGTACCATTTTCATCCTCATAAATTGGATATTTATTATTACGCTCTGGATCATGTAAGAACATATTCTCTTCATGTTTTTTCTTTTCAATTTCTAGATTACGATCTTGATACTCGAAGTAATTTCCTACTAATGAACGCTTTGATTGGAACATGCATGTCATGCCATGAATTTGCACTTCAACTTCAACTTCAGCGTTTTCCTTTAATTCAACAATTTCATCTAAACTTAATTCACGTGCAAGGACAGCACGTTTGGCACCTTTTCGGCCCCAATAGTTACAGGTGAACCAGTTTGTTGCTGTCGTTTCTGTATTCCAGTGCATTTGCATGCTTGGTGCTACTTCACGTACAGTCATTAATACTGCTGGATCTCCAAAAACAACGGCATCTACATGCACGTCTTGCAAAAATGCAACGTAGTCTTTTAATTCTTCTACTTTGTCGTTATGGAACATAGCGTTCATCGCTACGTATACTTTCATACCATTTTCATGTGCAATGCTTACAGCTTGTTTCACATCATCACGCGTAAACTCTCCCGCTAAACGTAAGCCAAACTTTTGTTCACCGATCATTACTGCGCTTGCTCCTGCTTTTGCAAGAGGTTCAATATCAGCCACCGCTCTTGGCGTTACTAACAATTCAGGTTTTTTCATACCTTTGTCACCCTCTCTTTTTACTCACGGCTACTCCATCACCAATTGGGAAAATGGTTGTATCATATCCTTCATGGTTCATCAGCCATTCATTGTACGTCTTAATACGACGAATCAAACCACGCGTACGTCTATTTTCAATTTTTTCTTTTGTCGCTACAAGTCCATGGTACATCACATTATCTGAAATAATGACACCACCTGGATTTAATAACGGTTCATATAAGTCAAAAAAGCGACGATATTGTCCTTTTGCAGCATCAATAAAAATAACATCAAATGTTCCATGTTCTTTCACTTGTTCGCCTGTTTCTAATGCATCACCATAAATAACGGAAATACGATCTTTTACAGGAGAACGTTTTATATATTCAAGTGCTTTTTCATATCGATCACTATTTCGTTCTACTGTCACAATACGAGAATTAGGGATAGCTTGCATCATACGAATACTAGAATAACCAATTGCTGTTCCAAGCTCTAATATGCTTTTCGGCCCAATTAAACGTAAAAATTGTAACATAAACTCCATTCCAAGACGATCCATAATCGGCACGTGATATTCACTTGCATACTGTTCCATTTCAAGAATCAGTTCCTCTTTTGGATCAATAAATGATAGTAGGTACTCGTTAACTGCATCCTCCATAAATGGTCCTCCTTATTTACATGGAGAAGTGCCTCTATGACGTGGCAATTTCTATCTTTTCACACATAGAATGCAATAAAAATACAAGCCAGCTTCATCCTTAGCTTGTACGTCCCGTTTTGATATTAAAAACGATTCTTCTGCCAGTTTTTAACCCGGTATATTTTATCATAAAAAAGAGGGATATGCGACCCTTTTCGCTCTCCCTCCTATTTTCATTTCTTTTGTGTAATATATTTTTGTTTTAATGCATTGTGTTCTTCTAACGTTTTCGCATAATACACTTCGCCGCTTGGTGCTGCTAAGAAGTAGTAATAATCTGTTTGGGCAGGCTCTAACGCTGCCTGTATAGAATGCTTACCAGAATTCGCAATCGGCCCAACTGGAAGCCCTTTTACAACATATGTATTATAAGGCGAATTTACCTTTAAATCGTCATATAACACACGCTCTTTATGCTTGCCAAGTGCATATAATACCGTCGGGTCTGTTTGTAATGGCATTCCCTTAGCTAAACGATTGTAAAAGACACTGGAAATTTTTTGACGATCTGTAAATCCAGTTGCCTCTTCCTCAATTAAAGAAGATAATGTTAAAAGCTGGTGAACGTCCAACTGTTTTTCTTTCATTTTCTCCTTATTTTGAACAATTAGTGCATTTGTTTTCTCAAGCATTTCTGTAACAATTTCTTCTAAAGTTGTATCTTTTTTGTAGTAAGAATACGTCGCTGGATATAAATAACCTTCTAACGGATATTTAATATTGCCATCAAAGATTTTATTTGTTAATAATACCGGATACTTTTGCTGCATTTTTTGGATAAAAGCCTTATCGTTTAATTGGCGTACAACATCATCTTTATTCCATTTCAGTTCCTTCGCAATTATATCTGCAATTTCAACAATTTGTGCACCTTCTTTAATCGTCAATTTATAAGCAACTGAACGATGGACATTACCCGATGACATTTGTTCCATTACATCATCTACATTCATTGACGAATTTAACAAATATGTACCTGCCTGCAAGTTTTTAGATTTAGCTTTTGCATAGAAACTAAATACTGTACCATTTTTAATAGCGCCTTTTTCTTCTAAAATCTCTCCAATTTTACTTGTAGATGAGCCTTTGGGAATCTCTACTTCAATTTCTTTTTTATTCCCGCTATCAACTGGTTTTAACGCAGATGAAATATACGCATAGACGGACACACAGACCACAAGTAGCGCAATAATTACTATTAAAAAGGCGCGTCTACGCTTCTTCCTCACTTGATTCTCTACCAAAGTTCTTCCTCCTTATTCAATTGTAGACCGTATGTACACACTCTATACAACATCCTACAAAATCGCGACAAATCCACCTATCATTTCTAGACAGGCAATTTATTTTTTCTATAATCTGTCTAATTATACTATAAACAATTATATAGTTTCGACAAAAAATCTGTCATTTTGCACAAGAATACAAAAAAAAGATGGACTGCATGTACAGCCCATCTTTTCAACTAATTACTCTTCGCCCTCTTCTTCTTCAGCAAGCGTGTTAAACATTTCTTGTACCATTTCCCACTCTTCTTCAGATTCGATTGGAAGTAATGTTCCACCTGATTCATCTTCACTTTGCTCATATGCCATTGCATCGTAAATTGGATCTCCATCTTCGTCAACTTCACCAATTGGTGAGAAGACTACATATGATTTATTCCCAAATTTTTCAGCATCAAAAGTGAAAATAATTTCACATAAATGCTCGTTACCTTTTTCGTCTACAATTGTAATTTGATTTTCTTCCATTTTGGTCACCTCTTATTTACTATCTAAATATCCTTGTAAAATCACGACTGCAGCCATCTTATCGATAACTTGCTTTCGCTTCTTTCGACTTACATCAGCCGAAATAAGAAGACGTTCCGCTGCCATTGTTGACAGACGCTCGTCCCACAGTATAACCTCTAGTTGCAGAAGTTCACGCAAGCTTTCAGCATATTGCTGACATGCTTCGCCACGTGAACCGATCGTACCATTCATGTTTTTAGGCAATCCTACTACTATCTTGTCCACATTGTACTGTTTTACTAACTCAGAAACCCGATCAAAACCAAAAATTTCTCGTTCTTCATTGATTTTAATCGTTTCTAAGCCTTGTGCTGTCCAGCCCATTTCGTCACTAATCGCAACGCCGACTGTTTTTGTTCCAACATCTAAACCTAATATCCGCATATACTACTCCTCACGATGTTGTTTCAAATAAGACTTCACAAGCTCTTCAATCAGTTCATCACGTTCTAGCTTGCGGATAATGCTTCGTGCATCTTTATGACGAGGTATGTATGCTGGGTCTCCACTTAATAAATAACCGACGATTTGGTTAATCGGATTATAGCCTTTTTCTTGAAGTGCATCATACACAGTTAAAAGTACATCGTTTACATGGACACTCTGTTTTTCATCTTGAAAATTAAACTTCATTGTTTTATCAAAACCGTCCATTTTAAGCACCTCACTTATAAGTAGTAAGTATAGGGAGAAGAATTTCTCCTCTCCCTACTATTGTACACTACTCTCTCTTTATTTTGAAACAGATTTAACGTACTCTTTGACAAATGCTAAAGCTTCATCTACTTGTGCTGGGTTTTTACCACCTGCTTGAGCCATATCAGGACGGCCGCCACCGCCACCGCCGCAGCGGGAAGCAACTTCTTTCACAAGTTTACCTGCATGGTATCCTTGGTTGATTAAATCTTTCGTTACACCTGCTAAGATATTCACTTTGTCATCACTTACAGCTGCTAATACAACCACCGCAGACTCAAGTTTATTCTTTAGGTCATCCATCATTGTACGTAAGTTATTCATATCTGCAACATTCACTTTTGTTGCTAATACATTCACTCCATCAACCGTAAGAACTGAATCTGTTAAGTTTCCAGCCTCAATGTTGCTTAATTTCGCAGCAAGAGATTCATTCTCTTTTTGAAGTTGCTTCACTTCAGCAAATAGACCATCTACTCTTGTTAAAATATCTTTTGGATTTGTTTTCATTTTACCTGCAGCTTCTTTTAATAAACCTACTTGATCGTTCATTAATTCGTATGCTGCTTTACCAGTTACAGCCTCAATACGGCGTGTTCCTGCACCGATACCAGACTCAGCAACAATTTTGAAAATACCAATAGAAGCTGTGTTATCAACGTGGCAACCACCGCAAAGCTCTAAGCTGTAACCACCTACTTGTACAACGCGTACAACATCTCCGTATTTTTCACCAAATAATGCCATTGCACCCATTGCTTTTGCTTCTTCGATTGCTTTTTGAGAAATCTCAACATCAATACTTTCCCAAATTTTTTCGTTTACGATACGCTCAATTTTTTCTAATTCGTCAGCTTGTACTTGACCGAAGTGAGAGAAGTCAAAGCGTAAACGTTCTGATGTTACAAGAGAACCAGCTTGGTTAACATGTGTTCCAAGTACATCTTTCAATGCTTGGTGTAAAATATGCGTTGCTGTATGGTTTTTCACAACACTGCTACGGTTTTTCGTATCAATAACAGCTTTTACAGTCGCTTCTTTCGTTAATGTACCTTCTTCAACAACAATTTTGTGTAAGTTTTGACCATTTGGTGCTTTTTGTACGTCTTTTACAAGAACTTTCACACCGTCAGCAAGAAGGTAACCACGGTCTGCAATTTGTCCACCGCTCTCAGCGTAGAATGGTGTTACATCAAGCATTAATTGTCCTTCATCACCCGCTTGTAAGCTATCTGTGTACTCGCCGTTCTTCACAAGTGCAATAACATTACTTTCTGTAGCAACTGTACCATAGCCAACGAATTCACTAGCTACTTTAATTTCTCCAAGCACACCGCCCTGAACTTGCATAGAATCAACGTCTTGACGAGCAGCACGTGCACGCTCACGTTGTTTTTCCATTTCAGCTTCAAAACCTGCATGGTCAACTGTCATACCAGCTTCTTCTGCATATTCTTCTGTTAATTCAATTGGGAAGCCATATGTGTCATATAGACGGAATGCATCTACTCCAGAAATAACAGTTGTTTTCTCTTCTTTCGCTTTTGCAATTACTTCTGCTAAAATCGCTTCGCCATCATGAAGTGTTTCATGGAAACGCTCTTCTTCGTTTTTCACAACTTTTGCAATGAAATCTTTCTTTTCAAGAACTTCTGGATAGAAGTCTTTCATTACCTCTCCAACAACTGGTACTAATTCATACATAAATGGACGGTTAATGTTTAATTTCTTCGCATAACGAACCGCACGGCGTAATAAACGACGTAATACATAGCCACGGCCTTCGTTAGAAGGAAGAGCTCCATCACCAACAGCAAATGTTACTGTACGGATATGATCAGCAATTACTTTAAATGCCATATCTTTCTCTACATCGCCACCGCGATACTTCTCACCAGAGATTGATTCTGTTGCCCCAATCATTGGCATAAATAGGTCTGTATCAAAATTTGTAGGTACATCTTGAACGATAGATGTCATACGCTCTAGACCCATCCCTGTATCGATGTTTTTCTTTGGAAGTGGTGTATATGAGCCATCTGGATTATGGTTAAATTGAGAGAATACAAGGTTCCACACTTCTAAGTAGCGCTCGTTTTCTCCGCCTGGGTACAACTCTGGGTCACTAAAATCGTTACCGTAAGCTTCTCCGCGGTCATAGAAAATTTCTGTGTTCGGTCCACTTGGTCCTTCACCGATATCCCAGAAGTTTTCTTCTAAACGAATAATGCGCTCTTTCGGAACACCCATTTTTTCATTCCAAATTGTAAATGCTTCTTCATCTTCTGGATGAATTGTAACAGATAGTAACTCTTTATCGAATCCAATCCATTTTTCGCTTGTTAAGAATTCCCAAGCCCATGTAATTGCTTCTTCTTTAAAGTAGTCACCGATTGAGAAGTTTCCTAACATTTCAAAGAATGTATGGTGACGAGCTGTTTTCCCAACGTTTTCAATATCATTTGTACGAATTGATTTTTGTGCATTCGTAATACGTGGATTTTGCGGAATTACACGACCATCAAAGTATTTCTTTAATGTCGCTACACCACTGTTAATCCATAAAAGAGATGGATCCTCATGCGGAACTAATGATGCACTTGGTTCAATTGCATGCCCTTTTTCCTCAAAAAAGTCTAAAAACATTTGACGAATTTGTGCGCCTGTTAATTGTTTCATCTATATTTCCTCCTTTAAGAAATTCCATAAAAACAAAAAACTCCCGTCCCTATAAAAGGGACGAGAGTTAACTCGCGATACCACCCTAATTATGAAATAAAAAGCGGAAGCGTCTCGCTTAAAAGCGGAAGAAATTGAACCAGTCGAACTGAAAGACGTTTTTTGTCTTTCCGTGAGATTGGGAAATTTCGGAGCTTTTAGACGCTGAAGCTAGATTGCATACTGTAATATGCATTTATTTCATCACCTCATGGTGCCGTAACGTGGCAAGACGGCAGGGATTAGCTGCTCTCAGGATTAGCGTTCTGTCACCCTTCATTTAAAACTTCTTTCAGCCGATGGAAGTTTCTCTCTAAAAATGGACTGTGACATACTCGTTCCGTCATCGATTTTAAATCATATATGATAACATTTTATGATATAAACGTATGTAAGTTTATACTATATGCCAAAATTGTAGCGAATCCGTTTCCATTTGTCAATGTTTCCAGAGCGGCTTTATATGAACAACGACTGTTCGAATCACCGCTAAAATAGGAACTGATATGAGAAGACCTACAATTCCAGCTATTTCCCCTCCAACAAGTAATGCGAGCATAATAATAACCGGGTGCATACGTAACGATTTCCCAACAATATACGGAGATAAAATATTACTTTCAACAAATTGCAAAACGGCAAGTGCAATACTTGCTTTAATAAAAAGATTTGTGGATATCGTTGCTGCAATCATCAATGTCGGAATCGCCCCTAAAATAGGACCAAAGTACGGGATTATATCAGTAACTCCAACAATGATTCCTAATAATAGCGGATACTTCATACCAATAAACCAAAATGAAAGAGCAGACACTCCTCCTAAAACTAAACAAACAAATAATTGCCCTCGAATATAACTTCCAAGTGACTTATCAATCTCCTTCGCCAACATCTGCCCCGTACTACGCCATTTACTCGGAACCATCTTCCAAAAGATATGATAAAATTCCCCATAATCTTTCAATATGTAAAATACAATAAATGGAATCAAAAAGATGATAAGCAATGAATCTAATACACCACGTGCTGTACTCATCACTTTATTTAATAACGCTTGTATCTTCATTTCAATTCCAATAAAAATCTGATTTACTTTCTCATGAATAAATGATGGGAAATTGTCTGTCTGTTCTGTCACACCGTCCATCCAAGAATCATACATTTTCATAAACTGCGGGAATTGCTTATTAACTTCTTGTAACTGCGCAATCACAATCGGTGTCCCTTTATAAATCCCATAACCGAGACCACCAAAAAAAAGAATATAAATCAGCAAAATAGCAAGTGTACGTGGCATTCCCTCTTTATGCAATTTTTCAATTAAGGGATGCAGCAAATAAGCGATAAAACAAGCAATCAAAAATGGTGTAATTGCTACTTTAAATACGAATATAATCGGTGCCCATAATGGTTTAATTTTTAAAAAGACAAGCAAACATAGAAACACTAATAATAATAACCCTAATCGATAAATCCAAATAATTTTAAGATTCTTCAAGCGAAAAACCTCCTCTCCCCTTATTTTGAAAAGAAATAGGGAAGGTTATGTGCAAAACTTTTAAAAAAATAACCGGACTAAAATAATTTCATACGGGCCATACTGTTTTTTAAAAACTTACATATATTTAACCTAATACGAACAAGCTCTTAAGTCAGCTCGAACATAGGGGAGGAGATATAAAATGATTTGGTTCATGCTCATCCTTTCAGCACTTTTTATGATACTAGAATGGATTTGTATTGGATTTGGTATTTGGAAGGGATTCTTCACACGTTCAACGCGAAAGGAACGTGCAAAACAGCTATGGTATTATGGGGTTCTTGGTATTGGATGTTACGGGCTTTCTTATCTTTTTTCTGAAATTGGACTGTTTTATTTATATACAAGTACATGAAAAAACTCCCTAATAAATAAGGGAGTTCTTCACTTTATAGAAATGATTATAGATATGATTTAATCATTTTACGCGCTCTTTTCATATTTCGTTTGGAAAATACGTCTTGTTTACGTGCATATTGATACGCTGCAGCCCCAATACCTAATGCGATTAATGAATTGCGTACGTTCAAAGTAAATCCCCCTTTTGATTATCCGATAGTTCGTTCATTCTCATCAAATAAATCATCAAGAGAACTAAGCGAGCCATCTTCCTCTACTTGATGCGTATGGATTTTCCCCTTTGAAACCGATAATTCAATATAACAGTTCCAGCAATAAAATTGGTTGACACCTATTTTCCCAATATCTTTTCCTTTGCAATTTGGACAACTGAACATATGGCTTTCATCTCCTTACAGTCTCCCAGATCCTATTCGCCATTATGTCCAAACTGCATTCATTTATACATACTAGAACTGCCTTATACTTTCAAAATAACGCTTTCTATATTGAAAGTTTCACTATATAATTTCACCTTGTTACATAAAATCATACGGTGAAATGTTTTCCACATCCATCTCCTGACCATCAATTGTAACCATTTGTACTTCCTCTTTTGATTCCTGCAAGCGATCCGCTAATGTTGTTTGCCGCATTGAATCATCAAGACGATTCACACCTGATTGAAAGGCTGATTCTTCTCCGCAAATAATTAAAAACTTTTTACTTCTCGTAATAGCTGTATAAATTAAATTACGACGCAGCATGCGGTAATAGCTCTTTACAATCGGCATAATTACAATTGGGAATTCACTTCCCTGTGACTTATGGATTGAACAACAATATGCATGCGTAATCTGATTTAAATCTGGCTTTATATATGTTACTTCAATCCCGTCAAATGAAATAACAATCATATCTTGTTTCTCGACATTCTCCTTTGCATAAAAGACAGAAACAATTTCTCCAATATCACCATTAAACACCTGGCTTTCTGGTTGATTTACGAGCTGCAGCACTTTATCACCGACACGGTACACGACATCACCATAAGCAATTTCTCTACTCTTTTCTTTTTTTGGATTAAAGACCTCTTGCAGCGCTTCATTTAACACATTAATCCCTGCCGGTCCGCGGTACATAGGTGCTAATACTTGTACATCTCTTGCACTAAATCCTTTCGCTTTTGCGTTTTCACATACTTGCTTTACAACCTCAACAATTTGAGTACCTGAGCAACCAATAAACGAACGATCTTTTTTATTTTGTGCTAAGTCTGGTGGAAGCGTTCCATTTTTTATTGCATGGGCAAGTTGAATAACGGATGACCCTTCTGCTTGACGGTAAATCTCTGTTAACTTCACTGTCGGAATCGCCCCAGCATCTAATAAATCCTTCAATACTTGCCCTGGCCCTACAGATGGCAATTGATCTTCATCACCTACAATGATGACTTGAATATTTGTTGGTAATGATTTAAATAGTTGATTTGCAAGCCAAATATCAACCATTGAAAATTCATCGATAATAAGTAACTTCCCTTGCACCGGATCCGTTTCATTACGCTGGAAAGATCCTTCTGGCGTCCATCCAAGTAAACGATGAATTGTACAAGCAGGAAGTCCTGTCGACTCACTCATTCGCTTCGCAGCGCGGCCTGTCGGAGCTGTTAACAAAATCGGAAACGGATTATCATCACTATAATCTTTCGGATTTAATGATAAACCATGCAAGGAAGCGTACATTTCGACGATTCCTTTAATTACAGTTGTCTTCCCTGTGCCCGGTCCACCTGTTAATAGCATCATCGGCTTATGAAGAGCAGTTTGGATGGCCTCTTGTTGAAACGGCGCATACTGTACTTTTAGCTGCTCTTCAATTTTCCCTAACGTTAATAGTACTTCTGCTTCAGGAAACGAAGGTGTCTCTTCTTGATTCATGAGACGGCGAATTGATTTGACAACGCCCTTTTCAGAATAAAACAGAGATGCCAAATAAATACGCTCGTCTTCGATAATGACTTTCCCTTCTCCTTGCATCATTTCAACACACTGCACTACATCTTCTTCTGCCACAGCGCTTTCTTGCTTATTTAAAAGTGACATTGTTTCTCGAACAAGTTGACCTTTTTCCATAAATACATGCCCATCTTGCAGTGAAACATTCTCTAGTGTATAGAAACATCCCGCACGTACACGGTCATTATGATTCCCTGATATACCAAGCGCTCGTCCTATATCATCCGCTCTTCCGAATCCTATACCATCTACTTCCTCAATCAGTTGATACGGATTGTTCCGAATTACCTCAAGCGTCATTTCTTTATACTGCTGATAAATCTTAATCGAGAGCTTCGTTCCAAAACCATAACCATTTAAAAAGCTCATGACTTTTTCAAGACCCTGGTGTTCAATAATTGTGTCATAAATCTCTTGTGCTTTCTGCTTATTTACAACACCTTCTAATGCAGCAGGGTCGTCCATAATTTTAGAAATTGCATGTTCCCCAAGATAATCAACAATCTTTTCTGCTGTTCTCTTCCCAATTCCTTTAAATAAATCACTTGCTAAATATTGCACCATACCTGTTTTGGTTTGGGGTAACTCTTTTTTAAATGTTTCAACTAAATATTGTTTTCCGTACTTTGGATGGTCTTTAAAATGCCCTGTTAATGTAAATACTTCGTCTTCATGCATACGGGGAAAGTGACCGTTGATCATCACTCTTTTTTCGTCATATGTTTCATTTGTTTCAATGATTTTCATACTGACAACGGAATAGAGGTTTTCTTCGTTGTGGAAAATGGTATGAAGAACTTGTGCTTTTATAAATTTTTGCTCTTCCTCAAACAAATCCATTGCATGTTGATTTCCCATATCGCCTCTCCTTTCCGGTTTTTCTCACTCTAACGAGCAGTACAGCCCCCACCTTTCTCCTTCACAATCAGATGAGGGGTAACTGCACGTTAAAATCTAATTTTTATTCGCCTTCTTGCTCTAATAAACGAATACCATTCCCTGCTAAAAAGTGATCTGGCTGAATTTCAGTCGCCTTCTTAAATAAGGCAAGTGCTTTCTCATTATTTTCTTCAAATACGTAAGCAACACCTAAATTATAATACGCATCTGCATGCTCTTCGTCCATTTGTAATACCTTTTCAAAATAAGGTTTTGCGTTTTGAATATGCTCTAGTCGTGCAAAGCATAATCCGCATTGGAATACTGCTTCTACATCTGACTCATCAAGTTCAGCTGCTCTTTGTAAAAACGGCAGTGCAAGAAGATCATTTCCAAGCTGTACATGTGTAATCCCAAGCATAAATGTTACATCAGCTGATTGTAACCCAGCTTGCATAGCTTGTTCAAAAGCAACTTTTGCTTCTGAAAATTGTTCTTGTCCATAATATATGTTTCCGAGTCCATAATAGGCGGCAACTGATTTTTCATCTAATTCTAACGCGCGTTTATAAAATAAAATTGCACGCTCGCTATCGCCTAACACATCTAATAAATTCGCGAAATTAATGTATCCAAGCGCATCTTTCGGATTTTCTTCAATTGCCTCTGTAAAGTTTTTAGCTGCTTCTTCCCAGTTTCCTTCTTGCATATATTGAATGCCTGTTTCAAGCTTATTTGACATGTTCCTCACCTCTACAACAAATTATAACAAAGAATCTATTTTCCGAGCGAACAAAAATTCGCTCTTAAAAAAAGAAACCTCTGACCGCGAATCGGCAGAGGCTCTCATTTTTACCCTAAATAATCTAATTTCTTGCCACTACGATATACTTCATCAATCGTCGCGCCGCCTAAACATTCATCTCCATCATAGAAAACAACTGCTTGCCCGGGCGTAATGGCACGAATTGGTTCATCGCAAAGGATACGAACGGTATTCTCGTCAACAATTTGAACCGTTACCTTGTTATCTTCTTGACGATAACGAAACTTCGCTGTGCATATAAATTCTTTCTCTTTCGCCCTATTGCTTACCCAGCTTACATTTGTAGCAATAACTTCATCTCCGTATAAAAGTTCATTGTGGAATCCTTGATCAACGTATAAAATGTTTTCTTTCAAGTTTTTTCCAACAGCGAACCAAGGATCACCATTACCACCAATACCAAGGCCATGACGTTGTCCAATTGTATAGTACATTAAACCGTCATGTTTCCCTTTTACTTCGCCAGATAATGTTTGCATCACACCTGGCTGAGCTGGTAAATAGTTGCTTAAGAAATCTTTAAAGTTACGTTCACCGATAAAGCAAATACCTGTACTATCTTTTTTCGTCGCTGTTGCTAAACCAGCTTCCTTCGCCATTTCACGAATTTGTGGTTTCTTTAATTCGCCTAATGGGAACATTGTTTTTGATAGTTGCTCTTGGCTTAATTGATTTAAGAAATATGTTTGATCCTTATTATCATCAACACCGCGGAGCATTTTATATTCGCCGTCGATATAAGCAACACGTGCATAATGACCTGTTGCTACATAATCCGCACCAAGCGCGATTGCATGCTCTAAAAAGGCTTTAAACTTAATTTCTTTATTACACATTACATCTGGGTTTGGCGTACGACCAGCTCGGTACTCATCTAAAAAATACGTAAATACTTTATCCCAATATTGCTTTTCAAAGTTTACTGCATAATATGGGATGCCAATTTGATTGCACACTTCAATTACATCGTTATAATCTTCCGTTGCTGTACAGACACCATTCTCGTCTGTATCATCCCAGTTTTTCATAAAAATTCCGATTACATCATAGCCCTGCTTTTTTAATAACATCGCTGCTACTGATGAATCAACGCCACCGGACATTCCGATGACAACACGTGTTTCGTGAGGTAGTTTGTTCATCATGTCACCTCCTATGCTAGTCTTGTGTTAATCGCTTCACGATTTTCACTGTTTCGTACGCTGCTTTTTCCACTTGTTCTTTCGTATTCCCAAGCCCAAAACTAAAACGTACGGATGAACGTATTTGATCGGAATCTTTTCCAAACATCGCTACTAGCACATGCGACGGGTCAATAGAACCAGCTGTACATGCAGAACCACTCGATACTGCAATCCCTGCCAAGTCTAAGTTTACAAGAAACGGCTCAATATCCATTCCTGTAAAACTTACATTAAACACATGTGGTAAGCGATGTTCTAAGTTTCCGTTTACCTCAAAAGTAATGTCTTCTTTTTGAAAGACAGATACCATTATATCTTTAAATCCTTCATATTGGGCAATTTTTTGCTCACGGGTTGATTCTGCCAACTTAACAGCTTGCTCTAGCCCAACGATGCTAGGTACATTCTCAGTACCTGCACGGCGTTTTCGCTCTTGTTCCCCGCCTGTTAATAACGGTTCAAATTTCACAGCTGTGCTAGCATATAAAAACCCTACACCTTTTGGACCATTAATTTTATGAGCAGATATAGATAATAAATCAATACCCATGTCCTTCACATCAATCGCTGTTAAACCATAGGCTTGTACAGCATCTGTATGAAAATAAGCTTGATGCTCTTTCAACAGTTCTCCGATTTCTACAATCGGTTGCACCGTACCAACTTCATTATTCCCAAACATAACAGATACAAGAATTGTTTCATCTGTTAATGCCTCTTTCACATCAGAAATTTGAACACGGCCCGTTTCATCAACTGGTAAATACGTCACTTTGAAACCTTCTCGCTCTAACACTTCACATGTATGCAAAATAGCGTGATGTTCAATTTGCGCCGTAATAATGTGCTGTCCTTTATTGCGATTTGCACGCGCTACACCTAAAAGCGCTAAATTATCAGCCTCTGTACCACCGCTTGTAAAAATAATTTCATTTGGATTTGCATTGATGCTGCGTGCACATGTACGTCTCGCTTCATCTACCGCATGACGAGTTTGGCGTCCATAAAAATGAATACTAGACGGATTACCAAATATTTCTGTCATATATGGAATCATCTTTTCGACTACTTCTGGGTGAGCCGGAGATGTCGCAGCATGATCTAAGTAAATGCGTTCCATCAGATCTCCTTCTTTCCAAATCGTTTCACAAGGAATTAAATGTAAAACATATAACCCCCATGATTTTCTTCTTCATAGCGTACTAAATCTTCTAAAGTTGTACTATCTAATACTTCTTGTACCGCATCACGAACACGCATCCATAACTGACGCTGTGCTGGTTCTTCCTCTTCTATCATTTCAACAACGCTAATCGGACCTTCTAAAACTCTAATAACATCGCCTGCTGTAATGTTGACTGGTTGATCCGATAATACATAACCACCATATGCACCTCGCGTACTTTTTACAAGACGAGCGTTACGAAGTGGAGAGATTAATTGCTCTAAGTAATGTTCAGATAGGTCATGTGCCTGCGCAATTGATTTTAAAGAAATTGGGCCTTCGCCAAACTTTTTCGCAAGATCGATCATAATTGTTAAGCCATAACGGCCTTTTGTTGAAATTTTCATCTATTTCGCACCTCTTTTCAAAAATTCACTTCTATTAGTTAAATCTTTATTCGTAAGAAGAACACAATATAAAAATCAAAATCCTATGAAATTATAGCATAATATAGTATTATAAGAAATTTCAACTTGTGTATTCAAAATCATAACACAAAATCACATTGAAAAACTCGGAAATTATTACAATAAAGAGAAAATTAAAAATATTAATCAAGACTCCTTATATAAAATTGCATCACATTTCAGTTTTTCACGAAAAAGATGATACCATAGAATAAGATTATACATTAAGGGAGACGGTCATGATGAAACAACCACTCGCACATCGAATGCGCCCGGTAAACATTACAGAAATAATCGGACAGCAGCATTTAGTTGGTGAAGGGAAAATTTTATGGCGAATGGTGCAGGCAAACCATTTTCAATCGATGATTTTGTATGGTCCACCCGGCACAGGAAAAACATCAATTGCTAGTGCAATCGCTGGCAGTACAGGGACGCCGTTCCGCCTATTGAATGCAGTGACTCACAATAAAAAAGATATGGAAGTTGTCGTGCAAGAAGCAAAGATGCACCGCCACCTTGTTTTAATTTTAGATGAGGTCCACCGCTTAGATAAAGCAAAACAAGACTTTCTCTTACCACATTTAGAAAGCGGGCTTCTTACATTGATTGGTGCAACAACAAGCAACCCATTCCATGCAATTAACTCCGCTATCCGTAGCCGTTGTCAAATCTTTGAACTACACGCACTAACAGAAGATGATATTTTAATTGGTCTAAAACGAGCGCTTGAAAATAAAGAAAAAGGTTTAGGTGAATATCATGTAACTGTTACAGATGAGGCCTTTCGTCACTTTGCAAATGCATCAGGTGGAGATATGCGCTCTGCTTATAACGCCCTTGAGCTCGCTGTTTTATCTAGTTTTACAACAGATAATCAAGCGGTAGAAATCACACTGGAGATTGCAGAAGAATGCTTACAAAAGAAAAGCTTCGTTCATGATAAAGGCGGAGATGCTCATTATGATGTCTTATCAGCGTTTCAAAAGTCAGTGCGCGGAAGTGACGTGAACGCTGCACTTCATTATTTAGCGCGCCTTATTGAAGCTGGAGATCTACAAAGTATCGGGAGACGTCTTCTTATTATGGCATATGAAGATATTGGACTTGCTAGTCCTCAAGCTGGACCACGGACGCTCGCTGCCATTGAAGCTGCAGAACGCGTCGGATTTCCAGAGGCTCGCATTCCACTTGCCAATGCAGTTATCGAACTTTGCCTTTCTCCAAAATCAAATTCAGCATACAAGGCGCTTGATGCTGCGCTTCACGACTTACGAAATGGACAAACAGGCGATGTACCAAGTCATTTAAAAGATAGTCACTATAAGGGTGCTGAATCATTAGGTAGAGGCATTGGATACTTATATCCGCACGATTATCCGAATGGATGGGTACAGCAACAATACTTACCCGACAAAATTAAAAATAAGCAATATTATAAACCGAAAACGACTGGAAAATTTGAACAAGCACTTTCAAGCGTATATGAAAGATTGCAAAGTTCGCATAAAAGCAAACCAAAAGGGTAATCTAAGCGAAAACGACATCATAATGGAGGTTTCGCTTATGAAAACACGCCAAGATGCATGGACAGGAGAAGATGATCTCCTTTTAGCAGAAACCGTTTTACGACATATTCGCATAGGAAGTACACAACTAAAAGCGTTCGATGAAGTCGGTGACAAATTAAACCGCACTTCTGCCGCTTGTGGCTTTCGTTGGAATGCTGAAGTCAGACAAAATTATGAGGACGCCGTACAGCTCGCTAAGAAGCAGAGAAAAGAGTTAAAGCGTTCTGAAGCAAATGTAGAAAAAGAACAACTATTACAACCAAAACAAAAAAAGAAAGTCGTAATTGATGTTGAATTTTCCGAAGAACCTGTTTCTAATAAACATTCTCTTACAATGCAAGATGTAATCTCATTCTTGCAAAACTTAGGACACAATCATCCTCACTTAGAAAAGATACAAAATGAAAATGAAGACTTGCATACAAAGCTTGTCTCCTTACAAAAAACAAACGATGAACTAGAAGTCAAACTAGCAGCTTTAACGAAAAAACAACAAGCAATCGAAGAAGATTATGCAATGCTTGTTAGAATTATGGACCGTGCTCGAAAACTTGTGCTAGTAAATGAACAAGAGGATCAAATTGCTCCTATTTTTAAAACAGATCAGAACGGGAATTTAGATATTATATATTCAGCGGAAAATTAAAGAACTTCCCACCTAACATGAAAAGGTGGGAGTTTTTTTATATAAAAATTAAAAAGCGCATACTCCCAGTGGAATATACGCTTTTCCCTAATTATTCTTGTCCCACACGTTTCACTTCTACATTCTTTAAACGTTCACGCACAACATGGCTCGCCATAATTAAGCCTGCCACAGATGGTACGAATGCATTTGAGGAAGGTGGTAATTTCGCTTTACGAATTTTTGCATTTTCGTCTGGAACGATTTCTTTACGCACCTCTTCGCGAATTACAATTGGGTTTTCGTCAGAGAATACAACTTTTACACCCTTTTTAATCCCTTCTTTACGAAGCTTCGTACGAATTACTTTCGCAATTGGGTCTGTATGTGTTTTTGAAATATCCGCAATACGGAAACGAGTTGGATCCATTTTGTTTGCTGCACCCATACTCGAAATCATTTTAATCTTACGTCGTAAGCATTGTTTAATTAAATGAATTTTGAACGTAATTGTGTCTGATGCATCCACTACGAAATCTAAACCATGCTTAAAGAAATCTTCATACGTTTCTTCTGTATAGAACATTTCTAATGCAATAACTTCACAATCTGGATTAATATCAGCAATACGCTCTTTCATTAGCTCTACTTTTGAACGTCCTACAGTAGAAACTAATGCATGAATTTGACGGTTTACATTTGTAATATCAACAACGTCTTTATCAACTAATACAAGGCGTCCTACGCCAGAACGTGCTAATGCTTCTGCTGCAAATGAGCCTACGCCGCCAATTCCTAAAATACCAACTGTACTATTTTTTAATATTTCAAGGCCTTCTTTTCCGAAGGCTAATTCATTACGTGAAAATTGATGTAACATGCGTTCTACACTCCTATTACAAAAATGGTCTACCATGTATTCTAGCGTTTTTCCGACTATTTGTATAGAAAAAGTTACACAACTACTAAAAATACCTTTCTAACAAGAAAAATACACAGAATCCCTAAAAAAAACTAGATGCGGTTAGTATACCCCATCTAGTTTCCGTTCTTACTTCTCTTCTTTTACGTTTAACTGTAAGCTAAGTTCTTCAAGCTGCGCTTCTGCAACTGGGCTTGGCGCATCTGTTAACAAGCAACTTGCGCTTGCTGTTTTTGGGAATGCAATTGTATCACGAAGGTTTGTACGGCCTGCAAGTAACATAACAAGACGGTCTAAACCTAATGCGATTCCACCATGTGGTGGTGTACCGTATTCGAACGCTTCTAATAAGAATCCAAATTGCTCTTGCGCTTCTTCTTGAGAGAATCCAAGTGCTTTGAACATTTTTTCTTGTACATCACGCTCATAAATACGAAGTGACCCACCGCCAAGCTCATAACCGTTTAATACAAGGTCATATGCTTGTGCACGCGCTTTTTCTGGTGCTGTTTCTAGTAACTCTACATCTTCACGGAATGGCATTGTGAATGGATGGTGTGCCGCGAAGTAGCGATCAGCATCTTCATCATACTCAAGAAGTGGCCAATCAGTTACCCATAGGAAATTAAATTTGTTTTCGTCGATTAACTCAAGTTCTTTCCCTAAGCGTAAACGAAGTGCGCCTAAGCTATCTGCAACAACGCTCTTCTTATCTGCAACGAATAATAATAAGTCGCCTGCAGCTGCTTCTAATGTATTCATTAACACACTTGCATCTTCTTCACCGAAAAATTTCGCGATTGGTCCTTTTAAGCCATCTTCTTCAACTTTTAACCAAGCTAAACCTTTTGCACCGTATACTTTTACAAATTCAGTTAATGCATCGATATCTTTACGAGAATATTTACTCGCTGCACCTTTTGCATTAATTGCTTTTACTTGTCCTCCGCTTTCTACAGCGCTTGTGAATACTTTGAATCCACATCCTGCTGCAAACTCAGATAGGTCAGTAAGCTCCATTGCAAAGCGTGTATCTGGCTTATCAGAACCGTATCGAGCCATTGCATCCACATATGTCATACGAGGGAATGGCGCGTTAATTTCTACACCTTTTGCATCCTTCATCACTTTCGTCATCATGCGTTCCATCATTTCTAGAATTTCTTCTTGTGTTAGGAATGATGCCTCGATGTCGATTTGTGTGAATTCTGGTTGACGGTCCGCACGTAAATCTTCATCACGGAAACAACGTGCTACTTGATAATAACGCTCAAATCCACCGACCATAAGAAGCTGTTTAAATAGCTGCGGAGATTGAGGTAATGCATAAAACTCACCATCATGCACACGGCTTGGTACTAAATAGTCACGTGCACCTTCTGGTGTACTCTTTGTTAAGATTGGTGTTTCGACTTCTAAGAATTCTTCTGAATCTAAGAAGTTACGAATTGTTTTTGTTACATCATGACGCATTTTAAATGTGTTATACATAACAGGACGACGCAAATCTAAATAGCGATATTTCAAACGAACATCTTCTGATGCATCTGTATCATCTGTAATAATAATTGGCGTTGTTTTTGCTGCATTTAGTACATTTACTTTTGTAGCTTGTACTTCAATACGCCCAGTTGCCATATTGTCATTAATTGCACCTTGTGCGCGCTCAACAACTGTTCCTTCTACGTGAAGCACGTATTCGCTACGAATTGTTTCTGCTACCTCTAGTGCTTCTTTAGATGTTTCCGGGTTAAATACAACTTGCACAATACCTGTACGGTCACGTAAGTCGATGAAAATTAATCCACCTAAGTCACGACGCTTCTGTACCCAACCTTTTAATTGAACGGTTTGTCCAACTGCTTCTACTGTTACTTTTCCACATGCATGTGTTCTTTCAGCCACTATGAGTTCCCCCTATATTAATTTCTCTGCCACGTATGAAGCGAATACATCTAATGCAACTTCTTCTTGCTCACCTGTTGCCATGTTCTTTAAGTTAATGATGCCTTTATCAAGCTCATCTTCCCCTAATACAGCTACAAATTTCGCATTCAAACGATCTGCTGATTTAAATTGTGCTTTCATTTTACGATCTAAATAATCCTTTTCAACTGATAACCCAGCCCTGCGAAGATCAAACGCAACTTTTGCAGCATGATCTTTCGCTTTGTCCCCAAGTGCTACAACATAGCAATCAATGTTCTGTTCAATTGGAAGCTCAATGTTTTCAGCTTTTAATGCCATAATTAAACGCTCAATACTCATCGCAAAACCGATACCAGGCATTTCTGGACCACCGATTTCTTGTACAAGACCGTTATAACGACCGCCACCACTTAATGTTGTAATTGAGCCAAACCCGTCTGCTTCACTCATAATTTCAAAAACAGTGTGCTGATAGTAATCTAAACCACGCACTAGGTTCGGATCTTTTTCAAACGGAACACCCATCATTGTTAATAGTTCTTGTACTTTTTCATAGTACGCTGTTGATTCTTCATTTAAGTATTCTGTAATAGATGGCGCCGCGTCCATTAATTCATGATCACGATCCTTCTTACAGTCTAAAATGCGAAGTGGGTTTTTCTCTAAACGAGATTGGCAATCAGAACAGAACTCGCCAATGCGAGGTTCGAAGTGAGCAATTAACGCCTCACGGTGCGCTTGACGACTTGCTGAATCACCTAAACTATTTAAAACAACTTTAATGTTTTTTAAGCCCATACCGCGGTAAAACTCTACAGCAAGTGCAATTACTTCTGCATCGATTGCAGGATCGTTACTACCGATTGCTTCGATACCGAATTGTACGAATTGACGATAGCGGCCTGCTTGTGGTCTTTCATAACGGAACATTTGACCGATGTAATATAATTTCGTAGGTTGCGTCGCATCACCGTACATTTTATTTTCAACGTAAGAACGTACAACAGGTGCTGTTCCTTCTGGACGAAGTGTTAAGCTACGCTCTCCACGATCTTGGAATGAGTACATTTCTTTTTGTACGATATCTGTTGTATCACCAACACCGCGTAAAAATAATTCTGTGTGCTCAAAAATTGGTGTACGAATTTCTTTATAGTTGTAACGACGGCAAATTTCGCGTGCTTGCCCTTCGATATACTGCCATAACTCAACACTACCTGGAAGAATATCTTGCGTTCCGCGTGGGATTTGAATAGACATATTCAGTTCCTCCTCAAATTGTTTTAATCTTATTAAAAATAAAAAAACTCCCGCCTCTACTGATTATCCAGTAGGGACGAGAGTATTATACCCGTGGTGCCACCCTTATTGAAGCACGTATGCTTCCACTTTTTTAATAACGCTTAAATTTGCGTTCAATCTCTACTAAGCCTATAAGCCGTTCAAGTTGAAACCTACAGAGTGTCATTCAATCAGTCATCATGTAGAAATGTTTTCAGCCTAGGACATTTCTTCTCTTTTCATGTGTATCCAATCTACTCTTCTCTATCATCGGTTCTCTTCATATGTAAATATAAAATTACTATACGTTTGTTCCGGACGATTGTCAAGTGCCCTAGGAGCGTTCAATCTGCTTCTTTAAACGCTTTACATCTTGCAATGAAATACCAAATTCAGATGCAAGCTCCATAGAAGTATTATTTTGTTCTCTTGCAATAAACTCATGAAAATTCACGTTAAATAATTGGTTTGCACCATTTGTAACAGAATGACCTTTTTCATTCATACGCATACGTGTATCCCTCCCAATCAACATGGATGTTTTTACTTCTATTGTTCCATATTGATGAGTCGGTTATACACAAATACGAAAGAGAACCGACTACCGCTTCCATATATCTCTTTTTTTATAAAAACCCCTTTTAAAAAATAAAAAAGAGAGGATAGCGCATCCCCTCTTTTCATTATTATTTACTTTCCAAAATTAAGGTCACCGGACCATCGTTTATTAAAGAAACATCCATCATTGCTCCGAACCTTCCCGTTTCTATGTGCAATCCTTGTTTACGAAGTTCTTCATTAAAGAAATCGTACAAGCGCTCTGCGTAATCTGGTTTCGCAGCACCCATAAAGTTTGGACGTCTTCCTTTACGGCAATCCCCGTACAATGTAAATTGTGAAATAGAAAGAACCTGTCCATCCATGTCTAGTACAGAATGATTCATCTTCCCATTCTCATCTTCAAAAATACGTAAATTTGCAACTTTTTCAGCGATATACGTTGCATCTTGTTCTGTATCTTCATGCGTGATTCCAACTAGCAATGTTAAACCGAACGGAATTTGTCCTACAATTTCACCATCTATTGTAACAGACGCTTCCTTTGATCGCTGTAAGACAACTCTCATAATTTATACACTCCCTATTAATGCATCATGCGGCGTACTGCATAAATTTCTGGAACTCTCTTAATACGCTCTACTACCTTTTTCAAATGATGTAAATTACGAATGGAAATAGACATATTGATCGTTGCCATTTTATTGCGGTCGCTTCTACCTGAAACAGCTGAAATATATGTTTTCGTTTCTGTAACAGCTTGCAGAACTTCATTTAGCAAGCCACGGCGATCATAGCCAGAAATTTCAATATCAACGTTATACTCAATTTCTTTTTCTGGACTACCTTCCCACTCTACTTCTAGTAAACGTTCCTTTGCCTCTTCTGTATGCACATTGACGCAATCACGACGGTGAATCGATACACCACGACCTTTTGTAATATATCCGATAATATCGTCACCTGGAACTGGGTTACAGCATTTTGATAAGCGGATCAATAAATTATCAGCACCACTTACTTTTACACCCGAATCCCATTTACGAATTTTCATCGGTTTACGAACTTCTTTCACTTCCACAACATCTTGTTCTTCGTCACGCTGTTTACGGAACTTGTCCATTAAACGCGTTACAATTTGCGAAGCTGTTATTCCGTTATATCCAACCGCTGCAAACATATCCTCTTCATTCGCAAAGTTGTATTTCTCAGCTACACGTTTTAAGTTGTCAGGCGCTAACACTTCTTTCATCTCGTACTCTAAGCTTCGCACCTCTTTTTCAACAAGTTCGCGACCTTTTTCGATATTCTCATCTCGGCGCTGTTTTTTGAAAAATTGGCGGATTTTATTTTTCGCATGAGATGTTTGAGCAAGCTTTACCCAGTCCTGACTAGGTCCATAAGAATGTTTAGACGTTAAAATTTCAATGATATCACCTGTTTTTAATTTATAATCGAGTGTTACCATTTTCCCATTTACTTTTGCACCAATCGTTTTATTCCCTATTTCTGAATGGACACGGTACGCAAAGTCAATTGGAACAGAACCTAATGGTAATTCCATGACGTCTCCTTTTGGTGTAAAGACGAATACCATATCAGAGAATAAATCAATTTTTAATGACTCCATAAATTCTTCCGCATTAGAAGCTTCATTTTGCCACTCTAGTATTTGACGGAACCATGTTAATTTTTTCTCTAGTGTACCTGTTGTTTCTGCTGCTTTTCCTTCTTTATAAGCCCAATGCGCAGCAATCCCGTATTCCGCAATTTCATGCATTTCTTTCGTACGAATTTGCACTTCAAGCGGATCACCTTTCGGCCCAATCACAGTTGTATGAAGTGATTGGTATAGGTTTGCTTTCGGCATTGCAATATAATCTTTAAAACGACCTGGCATCGGCTTCCAGCACGTATGAATAATTCCTAATACCGCATAGCAATCTTTAATACTATTTACAACAACGCGCACAGCTAGCAAATCATAAATTTCATTAAATTGTTTATTTTGAAGAGCCATTTTACGATAAATACTATAAATATGTTTTGGCCGTCCTGAAATATCAGGTTGAATCGCTACTTCTTTCAGTTTGTCACGAATACCCGTCATGACTTCATCTAAATATTCTTCACGCTCTGCACGTTTCCGCTTCATTAAGTTTACAATGCGATAGTATTGTTGCGGATTCAAATAGCGAAGCGATGTATCCTCTAGCTCCCATTTAATTGTATTAATTCCGAGTCTATGGGCTAAAGGTGCAAAAATTTCTAACGTTTCATTTGCAATACGACGCTGTTTTTCTTGAGGCAAATGCTTAAGCGTACGCATGTTATGAAGACGATCAGCTAATTTGATTAAAATCACACGAATGTCTTGGGCCATTGCAATAAACATTTTGCGATGGTTCTCTGCTTGCTGTTGTTCATGAGATTTGTATTTAATTTTCCCAAGCTTTGTAACACCATCAACAAGCATGGCAATTTCTTTATTAAATTCCCGTTCAATATCTTCTAGTGTAACCTCGGTATCTTCTACTACATCATGCAAAAAACCTGCCGACACTGTAGATGGATCCATGTGTAAATCAACTAAAATACCTGCAACTTGAATCGGGTGAATAATATATGGTTCGCCCGATTTTCTATATTGTTCGCTATGTGCATCACGTGCATATTCATAGGCACGTGCCACCAGCTCAATATCATCGTCCGCTAAATATTGACTTGCTTTCTCGAGTACCTGTTCAGCTGTTAGTACTTGCTCATTTGCCATCGAATCACCTTTTATTGAAAATTGACTTTTCCCTTACTCATTAGAATAAATTTTATTCTATCATTATAACCTAATGATTGTGAATTGTGAAAAGGAAAAGATTTTACTGATATTTCACCATACTTTTTTGTACAATTATACAAAAGTACCCGCTCCTCTCCAAGAGATTCACGGGTACTTTTTTCTATCACCGTAGTTTTACCTATATAATAATTAGTATTTTTCTAACACTAATACATCATAACCATCTAACATTTTGCGGCCATCCAAGTAAGTAAGCTCTACTAAGAATGCAATCCCTGCTACAATTCCACCAAGCTCTTCAACTAACTTAATTGTCGCTTCAATTGTTCCACCTGTAGCTAATAGATCATCTGTAATTAATACGCGTTGACCTGGTTTAATTGCATCTTTATGGATTGTTAAAACATCTTTTCCATACTCTTTACCGTAGTCAACTGTAATTACTTCACGAGGTAATTTCCCTAATTTACGAACTGGTGCAAACCCTACTTCTAACGCGTAAGAAACTGGGCAACCGATAATAAAGCCACGTGCTTCTGGTCCTACTACAAGGTCGATATTTCTTTCTTTTGCATAAGCAACGATTTCATCTGTTGCTGCTTTGTATGCTTTTCCATCGTTCATTAAAGGTGTGATATCTTTAAAAACGATACCTTCTTTCGGATAATCCGGTACAATTGCGATATGTTGCTTGAAATCCATATTTCTGAATCCTCCTCAGATATAAAAGGTCTGTAAATACAAGGCCCTTACCCTAACTGTGCTACTTCTTTATGATTACGAATCGTGTCAAACCATGTATATAGTTGCTGATATGTGCTATAAACCAACTCTTTCTCTAATTGAAGGTGGTTCATTTTCTCACGATATGTGTTCGATTCAATTAAATCACGCTTTTTCATTTCTTCTGCCATAAAAATGACACCGTCTTTTATTGTAACAAATTCTAACTCAAAAAACACCTGTGTCATGAAATTTACTGTATCTTTTGACCAACCTTTATGACGACATAACTGTTCCCCATATTGTCTTAAAGAAAATGGTGCCTTTTGGTGTAAAAAGGAATAGTACCATTTAAAGTGTTCCCTTGTTGGAACTGTACTAAATAAATGATTATTCTCCTGATAAAACAGTGTATAAATTCGCGCTGGAAATCCCGCCTTAAACAAACCGCGTAATTCGTCTGTTGACTTTGGTAAATCCATCAAAATAACATAGCGACCATCTAGCTCAGTGACTTCTGAAGCATGCATAAGTTGTTCTTTATATTCTTCTAAAGAAAATTTATTTAATACCTCTTCAGAAAAATATACCATTGTTACTTGTTCTTTCGGAATCTCTGATAAGTTCGATTCCACATTACGCATGCTGCGCCAATCAAACAACTGCCATGCATCTACCGCAATATCTTGGATCATGAGTTGTGGTTTTTTGAAATTATTCCATTCATTAATTGATGCCTCACCAACAATAGAAACGTGAGCGATTGGAGAAATTTCTTTCGCATAAGCTCCAAATCCAAATCCAATCGTATCTAACGTCGCCTGTCCTCCGCGAAGTGCCATTTTTAAATGAGACCCATCAGATCCAATTGCACGAATACTTTCTAATTCCGCATCTCTAACTGCGATACGCGGCTTCGGATTTCCAACACCAAATGGCGCTAGTTTTTGCATTTCTTCAATTGCCGAAAGCGTTACATCCTCTACTTTGCAAATCGCATCAACTGTTGTAATCGGAATAAAATCTTCAGGCTTTAAGATTGCATCTGCTTGTTCATTTAAACGACGGCGCAGTTCATCCACATCATTCATATGAAGCGTCATTCCTGCCGCCATTGGATGCCCACCAAAGTGAGGTAACAATTCTCTACAATCTGATAAGTTCGCAAACAAATCAAATCCTGCAATACTACGAGCAGATCCTTTTGCTGTTTGCTTCTCAGGATCAATACATAACACGATTGTTGGACGATAGAAACGCTCTACTAATTTAGAAGCAACAATCCCTATCACACCTGGATTCCATCCTTCTTTCGCAATGACTAATACTTTATTGTCCGCTGGAGGATAGTTGTTTTCTACCTCTGCAATCGCCTCTTCTGTAATTTGTTTTACAATATCTTTTCGAAGCTTATTCATTTCATCGATTTCTTCAGCAAGCTCTTTTGCTTCTTCTGGATCTTCTGATAAAAGAAGATGAACAGCCGGTGTCGCATCTTCTAAACGACCAATTGCATTAATACGCGGTGCAATTGAGAAGCCGATGCTTTCTTCCGTGATCTCGCTTTGTGAAACATTTGCTACTTTAAACAATGCTTTCAAACCAATATTTTTGGTCATTCTCATTTGTTTTAGTCCACGCTGCACAAGTAATCTATTTTCACCATGAAGTGACACTAAATCGGCTACCGTACCAATCACTGCGATTTCTAACAAATGCTCCGGTACACGTCCAAGTAATGCATGCGCTACTTTAAACGCAACACCAACGCCCGCTAAATAATGAAACGGATAGACGCCGCCCTCTAGCTTCGGATGAATAATCGCAAGCGCTTCTGGAAGTTCTGGTGGTGGCTCATGATGATCTGTAATAATAAGATCCATACCAAGCTCTTTTGCTATCTTAGCTTCATGAACTGCTGCGATACCTGTATCAACAGTAATGATAAGAGAAAATCCCGCACTGTGTGCCCAGCGAAATGCCTCTTCATTCGGTCCATACCCTTCCGTAAATCGGTTCGGGATATAGAACCCAACATCCGCACCTAGTTCTTGAAGTGCAAGGTATAATACTGTCGTACTACTTACACCATCGGCATCGTAGTCACCAAAAATTAAAATTTGTTCTCCATTTTGAATGGCTTGCTTTACACGTTCTACCGTACGATCCATTCCTGCAAGTAAAAATGGATCGTGAAATTCTTGCCCTGCTGTATTTAAAAAATCCACAATCTTATCTTCTGTATCTAAGCCTCTACCGAGGAATAACGAAGTAACAAGCGGTGATAATTGCAATTTACTTGCCAACTCACTTATCTGCTCTTCATTAAATGACTTTTCTTTCCAACGCGTCTTCGGTTGTAACACGAAATCACCCCTTAACCTGTCTATTATACAAGACAGATTAAGGGGTGACAATATCACGCAAACTACGATTGAATATCTCTATAATCAAATAAATATCTACTTCCTTATGGAAGCAAAATAAATTTAATCCGGTGAATACGGATTTATATGTACAAAAACATTTTGTACATTATCTTGTTTCATTAATACCTCTTTTACATGTTTTCCGATGCGATGTCCCTCTTCCACTGTGATATATGGATCTACAGACACTTTAATATCCACAATCACATAATGACCGTGCTCTCTTGCGTATAACGAACCAATTTTTTTAACACCTTCTACTTGAAGAACTGACTCCCTTAGTGGAATAACCTCTTCTTCATGAAGAACATGATCTAACGTTGTATGGATTGCATCTTTGCCAATATCCCAGGCCATCTTCACAACAAGAAGTGAAACAAATAATCCTGCAACAGGATCGGCGTAAACGAGCCAATCTAAACCTAATTTATTTCCGATAATCGCTGCACCAATCCCGATTAAGGCTGCAATTGAAGAAAATACATCTGAACGGTGCTCATATGCATTTGCGATAATTGCATCACTGTTTACCCGTTTCCCTAATCGATACTTATACCGAAACATCCCTTCTTTCACCACAATGGAAAGAATAACCGCAAAAATCGTAATTCCTTTTGGCGGTTCAAGTTCTTGTGTAAAAGCCTTTATAGAAGAAACGGCAATTTCGATTCCGACAATAAATAATAAAACTGCAACAATGATAGCTGAAATCGATTCCGCTTTTCCGTGGCCATAAGGATGATCTTCATCAGGCGGTTGTTTGGCTGCACGCAAGCCGAAAAATACAGCTAACGAACCAACTACATCCGATGCTGAATGAACCGCATCCGCTAAAAGTGCCTTACTGTTCCCAATATATCCGATTACTGCTTTAACAATCGCTAATACAATATTACCAACGATTCCAACAATGGCACCAAACTCCGCCTGTTTAAAACGTTCATCTTTTTCCATAATCGAAATCCTTTCTTTTCTCAAAATACCTTATTATTGTAACAAAAAATAATAGCAGAGATATCACTTCCTTCCAATTTCTCCACGATCGACCCTGCTACCCTTTAGCAAAAAACGCTAAGGAAGTGTCACTTTATTGTATCCGCAAACGAAAAAGAGATGCCTCCAAAGTGAAGAGGCATCGTCTTTTCTATGTTGATTTTAGTTTTTACACTTGTGGTTCAGATACTCCTGTTTCTACTTTCTTCTTACCTTTACCCTTTTTTAATCGGCGATTTTCAAGCATTAGCCAAATTTGCGAAGCAACAAAGATAGAAGAATACGTACCTACAACTAGTCCAATCATTAATGCAAGTGAGAAGTTTCGCAGTGATTCACTACCGAAAATAAGCAATGCAATAACTGGGAACAACACTGTTAGAACTGTATTAATAGAACGACCAATTGTTTGACGAATACTGGAGTTCACAATTTCTTCTAAGTCTTTTCTATCACGAATTCGTTTTTTCTGTTTATATAGCTCACGGTTTCTATCAAATGTAACAATCGAGTCATTGATTGAATAACCAATGATTGTTAATACCGCTGCGATAAACGTTAAATCTACTTCCAATTGTAAGATACTGAACATCACAATCATAACAAACGCATCATGCAACAATGCGATTACCGCAGATAATGCGTATGTGAAGCGGAAACGAATACTCACGTATAAGATGATAACCGCCGAAGCAATCATAACTGCGATAAATGCATTTCGTGCAATCTCTTTCCCGATTGTTGGAGAAACTGTACTTACATTTGGTTCTGTACCGTATTTATCGTGGAAGAATGTTTTTGCCTTTGCAATTTCATCTTTCGATAAAACACCAATTGTACGAACAGCAAATCCTTTATTGTCATCCCCTGTTGGTACAATGTCCTCTTTTTTTACATCAATTTTTAACTCATGTAAATCTTTTTGAACTTGATCTACACTAATCGCTTGTTTTGACTGCAAGTCCATACGTGTACCACTCGCAAAGTCAATTCCAAGGTTCATTTTGAAAATTGGTAGTATAATTGCACCTGCAATAACAACTACAATTGAGAACAAGAAGAATTTATGACCGATATTTACAAAGTTAATACGATCAAATCTCGTTGGTGCATGTTCTACTCCTTTTGACAATGGAATAATTTCTTTCTGTTTCACACCAAAATAAGATATTTTCTTATCGAAATAACGGCTTTTCACCAATAATCCTAGTAGGAAACGAGTACCGAATACGTTCGTAATGAAACCAACTAAAATACTCACAATTAAACTTGTCGCAAATCCTTTTACAGAACTATTACCGTAAACGAATAATACACCAGCTGCTGCAATTGTCGTAACGTTGGCATCTAAAATTGTCGCTAACGAACGATGGTTACCAGCACGATATGCTGACATCATCGATTTACCAATTCGCAATTCTTCCTTCAGTCGCTCATACGTAATAATATTCGCGTCAACCGCTATACCAACCCCGAGCACTAGCGCCGCTATACCTGGCAGAGTCAGGACTGCATGCATCCAGTTAAAGACAAGCAATGTAATGAAAATATATAATCCTAACATAATGACCGCTACTAAACCTGGTAAACGGTAGAAAACAAGCATGAACAAGAAAATAATAGCAATCCCGATCACACTAGCGAAAATCGTTTGCTGTAATGCTTGCTCACCAAATTTTGCTCCGACAGATGTTGAATACATTTCTTTTAGATCAACAGGAAGTGCACCTGCATTTAATAAATCTGAAAGCTGTTTTGCACTTTCAACCGTAAAGTTTCCACCTACGATAGAAACTTCAGCTTGATTAAACACTTGGCTTACTGTTGCTGCTGATAAATATTTCGGATTTGGTTTTGCTGCTTCTGCTTTATAAGAATCTTTACCTTCTTCAAAATCAAGCCAAATCACCATTAAGTTCGTTGGCGGTGGCATTTTTGATATTTTTTCAGTTACTTCGCGGAATTTATCAGCACTCTTCAATGTAAGCCCAACACTTGGCCGGCCTTGTTCATCAAATGTTTGCTTCGCTCCCCCGCCTTTTAAATCCGTTCCGTCCATGAGAAGGTTGTCATTCACATCACGGAATGTTAATTTCGCTTGCGTAGATAAAATTTCACGTGCTTTCTGCTGATCTTGTACGCCAGCAAGCTGTACACGAATTCGATCTTCCCCTTCAATTTGAATGTTTGGTTCACTTACACCAAGAACATTCACACGATTCTCAAGAGCACCTACTGTACTTACAAGTGCGTCTCGATCAATTTTATCACCCTTTTTCGCTGGCTTTACTTCGTATAAAATTTCAAAACCACCACGAAGGTCCAGTCCAAGACTAATTCCTTTTGTTATGTTTTTTCCCGTCGCACCAATAATTCCACCGATTAATAAAACGATGAGAAAAAAGGCGACGATTCTCGTACTGCGCTTTGCCATATGTACCTTCTTTCTGCTACTAAACCCATAAATAAATCATATCATTCATTTACGCTAGACAAATTCCTGTATTAATCATTTCTGTTTATCCACAGGCATTCCATTATACTTATTCGTTTGTCTAGTTAGTAGGCTTCCTTTCTGTGAGTTTTTAACTTTTTACTAGTACGCTACTAGCCATATAGGGAAAACCCAAATTCTACGTCTTAGACGCTGGGCCGCAACCTATATCTGATACAAATTATTATAACTTCTGCTTCCTACCTCCTTTACTTAAAATCTCTGACATATACATTCCTCTTTATCAATACCTATCATTATACTGCAAAAGGAAGAACAAACCAATTACAGCCGGTTATTTATTTTCATATTCTTCAAATGACCAAAGTGGCGCTTGATACGCTTCTACCGTTAAATATGTCATATACTCATTTGCTGTTAATGTTAGCACATCATTCACAAGTTCATACAATCTAACTTCACTATCTAGCTTTTTCCACTTTTTACTTTTTAAACATTTCCAAATATCCTCAGTCGTCACCCTGTCATAGCCAATCATTTGAAATTCTTCTAATTTGCTTTCTAAAACGACTTGCAACTGTCCGCGGTAAGCTTCTACCAAATCTTCCTTTTCATTCATACTATCACATCTCCTTTTTAGTTCAGCACGAAAAGTCGTTTTTCATCCCGCTCTAATGGACAGCAATAACTGCCTTTAAGAGTTTCATCGCCCTGCTCTTTCCCATAAAAGTTTTACTCCATAAGCGATTCCTCTTAAATGCTTGTCATTCTTGTCTCACACGTGCATATAAATTATTGTAAATCATTCCATTGATTTTGAGAAGGTAGGAGAAAACCATGACGAGACAAAGCTTTTTACGAGGTGCATTTATTTTAATGCTAGCTGGTTTTATTACAAAAATTCTCGGGTTCATAAACCGAATTGTAATGGCACGTATTTTAGGAGAAGAAGGCGTCGGTCTTTATATGATGGCTGTCCCCACTTTTATTTTAGCAATTACATTAACACAAATCGGACTTCCTGTTGCTATTGCAAAATTCGTTGCAGAGGCGGAAGCAGTAAACGATAAACAAAAAGTAAAGAATATATTAACAGTATCTTTAGCCGTTACATCCGTTATTAGTATTATCTTAACAATCGCAATCATGCTTCTAACTCCTATTTTAGCTGAAACTTTATTAACGGATAAAAGAACCTACTATCCGCTGATGGCCATTTTACCTGTCGTTCCTGTCATTGCAGTTTCATCTGTTTTGCGCGGTTATTTCCAAGGAAAACAAAATATGAAACCTAGTGCATATGCACAAGTGTTAGAACAAGTAGTCCGGATTACTATTATCGCCGTATGTATTCGATTGTTTTTACCTTATGGTGTTGAATACGCTGCGGCAGGCGCAATGTTATCAGCTGTTCTTGGTGAGGTAGCCTCTTTATTATTTTTACTCACTTTATTCCAGCGTGAAAAGCACCTTTCAATACGTTCTGGTTTTGTTAGTACAGTCAAGCAAAGTAAAAATACATTTCATTCGCTTATGGAAATTGCACTTCCAACTACAGGGAGTCGCTTAATTGGATCGGTCTCTTATTTTTTCGAACCAATTGTCGTTATGCAAAGCCTAGCCATTGCTGGTGTAGCAGCTTCAGTCGCCACGCAGCAATACGGTATATTAAATGGCTATGCGTTTCCACTTTTATCACTGCCTGCTTTTATTACATACGCTCTTTCTACGGCACTCGTACCCTCTATTAGTGAAGCAATGGCAAAAAAACAATATCGATTAGTAGAACATCGTCTGCAACAGGCACTTCGTATTTCTCTCATTACAGGAGGCTGGTCAGTCGTTATTCTTTATGTATTTGCTTCACCTGTTTTAACTCTCATGTACGGTTCAGATAGCGCAACTGCATTCATTCAATTACTTGCGCCTTGTTTTTTATTTCACTACTTTCAAAGTCCCCTTACATCTGTTTTACAAGCTTTAAATTTAGCACGTGCCGCGATGATGAATACATTTATCGGAGCTATTGTAAAATTACTCGTTATTTCCTTACTCGCTTCACGTCCTGAATTTCAAATGATGGGGGTAGCACTTGCGATTGCTGCTAACATTGTGACCGTGACATTCCTTCACTACGCAACAGTCCTGAAAAAAATCACCTTCACTATTTACATAAAGGATTATATATATGGAGGCATCACGATAATCATTGCAGGAGCTTTTGGATTCTATCTTCATAAATATATTATTTTTTCACATTCACTTGCTATACAAACATTATGGGAGATTACGTTAACCACTATACTTTATACACTGTTTCTTCTCATTTTCAAACTCATTCGTAAACATGAGCTACAGCGTCTTCCATTACTCCGAAAACTATTATTTTTGAAATAACCATGCAGATTAAAAGCTTGCCATTTTAAAACGGCAAGCTTCTTATTTATCTTTTAAATCCACAAAAAATTCCCCATTTTGAAAGCTACAATACGAAATTCCTGTTATATCTTTGTATCCTATATTTTTTAATTTCCCCACAAGCCACCCTTCTGACTGTTCAATCATATGCAAATGTGATTGTTGTATCTCCCCATCAATAATCAGTGGAAATGAAAAAATAGGTGTATCATTCTTATTATTTTTACTCTTTTGTTTATGAAATACAGATAATTTCCCTGAGGCTTCCAAAATAGCATATTCGACGTCACGAATATCACCAATACCTTCTTCTCTTAATTGCATTAATAAATCATCTATATTATAACGTTGCTTTCTCATTTGTTTTTCATCAATTTTACCTCTCCGAACAATAATAGCTGGTTCGCCATCTATTAAATGACGGATCTTTCCACTTTTCAGAGAAGCGTACGCTAACACCATTTGAATAATCACAATTACTACCATAGGAATAATTTGATCCCATACAGGACGATCAACATCTATAATTCCTAATACAGCAAGTTCACCTAACATAATGAAAACAACCAAATCCAAAATACTCAGTTCACCAATTTCACGTTTTCCCATAACACGAAAAATAAGTACCATAACGAAATACAATAGAACTGTTCGAAAAGCAATTCCCCATAGCTCCATCTTTAATCCCCTTTCTGTACTTTTCTTCTATGACGTAGTTTAACCAGCAAAAAAGAAACTAGTCTAACTTATCTAAAATGGAAATATGCTTGTATTAAAAGGGGGGAATGCATAATGGATGGAACGAAAAAATTATCTATAGCAATTGGCTTTGGTATTATCACTTTATTACTACTCGCCTCTATTACAAGTATGGTGATTGCTCTTTTATTAAAATTCACAAATATCAATGAAGGTACATTAGCTATAGCCCTTTTCATACTCGCTCTTCTTTCTATGCTTATATCCGGATTTATCGCTGGAAAAAAAGCGCAAGGAAAAGGCTGGTTCGTCGGATTCACAACCGGACTTACCTTTACGATTCTTGTTTTTCTTGTTAACTACTTAGGTTTTTCTCACGCTTTATCCAATTCACAACTTCTCTATCAACTTGGACTAATGGGGGCAAGTACACTTGGGGGCATATTTGGCGTTAACATGACGAAACGTACCAATTAAAAAAAGCCCTGCAAATGCAGGGCTTCTACTTGTTAATTTTTCACAACTTCACGAATTGCATTGCGATCAAATGTTAAATGTGAACCACCAGATTTAACAACAATCTTAGTGTCATCTACTGACTCAATTGTACCATGTAAGCCACCGATTGTTACGATAGCATCACCTTTTCTCAATTCACTTTGCATTTGAGCTACTGCCTTTTGACGCTTTTGTTGCGGGCGAATTAATAAGAAATAGAAAATCGCAAACATTGCAACGATCATGATAATATTCATCATACCTGGATTCATTTTTTGTTCCTCCTTTAATTATATGTATTAGAAGTTTTTAGCATTCGGTTTATTAAAGCCATACTGTTCAAAGAACTCTTCACGGAAATCACCAAGACGATCTTCACGAATGGCTTGTCTCACCTGCTCCATTAAGTTTAACAGAAAATGAAGATTGTGATAAGACGTTAAACGAATTCCGAAAGTTTCATCACATTTCATTAAGTGACGAATGTACGCACGAGAGTAGTTTTTACATGTGTAACAATCACAATTTGGATCAAGTGGACCGAAGTCTCTTGCAAACTTCGCGTTTTTCACAACGAGACGCCCCTCACTTGTCATACATGTACCATTTCGAGCAATACGAGTTGGAAGTACACAGTCAAACATGTCGATACCACGGATTGCACCATCAATTAATGAGTCAGGAGAACCTACTCCCATTAAATAACGTGGTTTATTGTCTGGTAGAAGCGGTGTTGTAAATTCAAGAACACGATTCATAATATCTTTTGGTTCTCCAACTGATAACCCACCTACTGCATACCCTGGGAAATCCATTGAAACAAGATCTTTCGCGCTCTGGCGACGAAGTTCTTCAAACTCTCCGCCCTGTACAATCCCAAATAAACCTTGATCTTGTGGACGCTCATGGGCTTTTAAACAGCGCTCCGCCCAGCGGCTTGTACGCTCTACAGACTTTTTCATATATTCAAACGTAGCAGGGAACGGCGGGCACTCATCAAATGCCATCATAATATCTGAACCTAATGCATTTTGAATTTCCATCGCTTTTTCTGGTGATAAGAATAATTTGTCTCCATTTAAGTGATTACGGAAATGAACGCCCTCTTCTTCAATACGACGGAAGTCACTTAAACTAAACACTTGGAAACCACCAGAATCTGTTAAGATGGCACGATCCCAGTTCATAAATTTATGTAATCCGCCTGCCTCACGAACAATTTCGTGACCTGGACGAAGCCATAAATGATACGTATTACTTAAAATAATACCAGAATCCATCGCCTTTAACTCTTCTGGTGACATTGTTTTTACTGTCGCAAGTGTACCAACTGGCATAAATGTTGGTGTATCAAATGAGCCATGCGGTGTATGAACGCGGCCTAAACGCGCACCCGTTTGTTTACATGTTTTAATAAATTCATAACGAATTGCTGTCATAGATTTACTCCTTTTTATTTATCTTTCACTTTAGCATGAGATGCAACGAACATCGCATCACCAAAGCTAAAGAAACGGTATTTTTCTTTTACTGCTTCATTATAAGCATGAAGTACATCTTCTCTATTTGCAAATGCACTCACAAGCATAATTAATGTTGACTTCGGCAAATGGAAGTTTGTAATTAAACCATCAATTGCTTTAAATTCATATCCTGGATACATAAAAATATCCGTCCATCCAGATGCTGCACAAAGCTTACCATCATGATCTGTAGCAATTGTTTCTAGCGTACGTGTTGACGTTGTACCAACAGTAATAATACGACCGCCACTCTCCTTCACACGGTTTAACAAATCTGCCGTTTCTTCTGACATATGGTAATACTCCGCATGCATATGGTGTTCTTCAATTGTATCGGCTGAAACTGGTCTAAATGTACCAAGACCAACATGAAGCGTAATAAATGCTAAATGAACACCTTTTTGCTTTAATTTCTCTAATAACTCTTCTGTAAAATGAAGTCCAGCTGTCGGCGCTGCTGCAGAACCAATTTCCTTCGCATATACCGTTTGATAACGGTCACGATCTTCTAGTGTTTCTTTAATATATGGAGGAAGCGGCATTTCTCCAAGTTCATCCAAAATTTCATAAAAGATACCGTCATACGAAAACTCTAGCTGACGGCCACCTTGATCAGCTGTTCCTGTGCAAGTTGCTTTTAACTTTCCTTCACCAAAAGAAATGACAGTTCCTTCTTTTACACGTTTAGCTGGCTTTACAAGTGTTTCCCATTTATCTCCATCTTCTTGTTTTAAAAGGAGCACTTCAATATGTGCACCTGTATCTTCTTTCACACCATGCAAACGAGCAGGCATAACTTTCGTTTCATTTAATACTAAACAATCGCCCTCATGTAAATAAGAAAGAATGTCCGTAAAATGCTTATGCTCGATATCACCGGTTTCACGGTCTAACACCATTAATCTTGATGTTTCACGGTCTTCAAGAGGCGTTTGTGCAATAAGTTCTTCCGGTAAATGAAAATCAAACAGATTAATATCCATAACTATATCCACCTATTTCTATTTAAATCGATTTATTATATACATAATAAAAGATAATACAATACTTAACACAATACATGTAATGATCGGAAAATAAAAGGTAACGTTTCCTTTTTTCACAAAAATATCGCCTGGAAGCCTTCCGATAAACTTCCAAGCTACTCCCACGACAATGAGAAGAATACCAGCTGTAATAAGCAGCTTTGGCATATCCGTCATACTCCAGGCATCTCCATTCCGAAATGTTCATACGCAAGTGGCGTTACAATTCGTCCTCTTGGCGTTCTTTGTAAAAAACCAATTTGCAGTAAATATGGTTCATACACATCTTCAATCGTCGTAGACTCTTCCCCAATTGTCGCTGAGACCGTTTCTAATCCAACTGGACCACCGCGGAATTTTTCAATAATGCCAAGCAGTAGCTTATGATCGATATGATCAAGCCCTAATTTATCGACTTGTAAGAGCTCTAATGCCATTTGGGTAATTTCCATCGCAATTGTTCCGTCACTTCGAACCTGCGCGAAGTCACGTACACGTCTTAGTAAACGGTTTGCAATACGCGGTGTACCACGTGCACGCCTTGCGATCTCTAAAGCAGCTAATGAATCGATTTCAACTTCAAACACCTCTGCTGTGCGCTCTACAATCGCTGACAATTGATCTACTGTATAATACTCTAATCGTGATAACACACCAAAACGGTCACGAAGCGGCGCTGATAACGCACCAGCCCGCGTGGTTGCACCAACTAGCGTAAACGGAGGTAAATCAAGGCGTACAGATCGTGCGCTCGGACCTTTACCGATGACAATATCAAGACAGAAATCTTCCATTGCTGGATATAATACCTCTTCAATTGACCTATGCAAACGATGAATTTCATCAATAAATAATACATCGCCAGGTTGAAGCGCCGTGAGCACTGCCGCTAAATCTCCCGGACGCTCAATTGCTGGACCTGATGTTGTTCGAATATTAACACCCATTTCATTAGCGATAATATTTGCAAGCGTCGTTTTACCAAGTCCTGGCGGTCCGTATAGTAATACGTGATCTAACGTTTCCTCACGCATTTTCGCCGCCTCAATAAACACTTCTAAATTATGCTTTGCCTTATCTTGGCCAATATACTGACGGAGCGTCTGTGGCCGTAACGAATATTCTAAATCCGCATCTTCATATGCCGATTCTCCTGAGAGGAGACGTTCGTCCATTCTACTCACCTCTTACCATTTAGTAAAAGACTAAGTGCCTTTTTAATATATTGATCCGTAGTAAGCGATTCTTTTAATAACTCTGGCACAACGCGATTCACTTCTCGTTCTGCATAACCAAGTGCACGCAGTGCTTCCAGCGCTTCATCTAGCTCAGCGGATGATCTGTTCTTCTCATCGAAACGTTCTACATCTGAGAATAGATCAACAAATGCATCTGGTACAACATCTGCTAATTTTCCTTTTAAGTCTAAAATCATTTGACGAGCCGTTTTCTTTCCAACTCCCGGGAATTTCACTAAGAATTTTTCATCCTCATGTTCAATTGCTTGCACAACCTGCCCCGTTTGACCCGAAGCTAAAATGGCAAGCGCACCTTTTGGTCCGATTCCTGATACACCTAAAAGTTTTGTAAATAATAAACGCTCTTCACGTGTCTTAAATCCATAAAGCGCCATTATATCTTCTCTCACATAATGATATGTATATACACGAATTTCTTGCTTACTTCTTTGGAATACATACGGATTTGGCGTAAAAATTTGATAGCCAATTCCATTATGATCAAGAACGACATATTCTGGCCCTACATATTCCACATAGCCTGTAACATATTCAAACAAAATACGATCTCTCCCTCTTAAATCATGTATTCCATTTTAACATATTTAACGATAGAAAAGCGAGACTACCCCAACAAATGTTCTATATTTAAATTTTCTACTTTTTCATATTGACAGAAAGACATACAGCAAATTACTATTACATAGTCGATAATGATTATCAATATTAATTAAAGGGGTTATATGCAAGATGAAACGCAATTTATCTATTCTACTTACTCTTATTCTTGTGGTTTTTACCATCGTTGGTTGCTCTTCTAACAAAGAAGAATCACAGGCAAAAGAACAACCGGAAACAAAAGTTGTAAAACATGCAAAAGGAGAAGTTAAAATTCCAACAAATCCAAAAAGAATTGTTGACTTATCTGGATCTTCTGAAGAACTATTACTTCTTGGTCATAAACCTGTTGGTACTGCCAACACGTATAAAGATAAAATCCAAGATCATTTGCAAGAAAAGCTAAAAGGTGTAAAAGCAGTAGGTTGGTACTGGGCACCTAAAGTCGATTTAGAAGCAGTTACTGCCTTAAAGCCAGACTTAATTATTTTAAATAACCGTCAATTGAAAATTTATGACCAATTAACAAAAGTTGCACCAACAGTTGTTCTAGAGACAAACTTAGAAAATTGGCGTGGTAAATTTAAAGAAGTAAGCAAGCTATTTGACGAAGAGAAAAAAGCAGACAAATGGATTGCAGATTACGATAAAAAAGCTGATTCCTTATCAAAAAAGATTAAAGAGAAGACAAAAGATGAAAACTTTATGTTTCTTGCTGTAACACCGCAAAACTTCCGTGTATATGGCAGCTTCGGGTACGGGGACATTCTCTTTAATGACTTAAAACTTCCTGCCACGAAAGGTACAGATTTAAAACAAACGATGGCACAAGTATCATTAGAAGGTCTTGTTGCATTCCAGCCTGATCAAATGTTTGTTGTAAACTTTGGTGACGAAGCAGATAAAGTATATGCAGACTACAAAAACAGCGCTGTTTGGAAAGATAACAAAGCTGTAAAAAATAATCACATTTATGAAGTAAGCAATGAAGTCTTTAACACAAAATCATTCAATCCAATCGGAAAAGATATGCTAATTGATGAAATTGCAAAACAAATTTTAGATAAAAACAAATAAGAAAAACAGCAGTTCATCCCGAGCTGCTGTTTTTCTTATTTTGCACTGCATACTGCTTCATTTTCTCGATCGTCTTCACAAAACGCTCTTTCGACTTAATACGAATACCACGTTTCAACTCTGCTCGATCATAACTTTCTAGCTTTTTCATATCAATTTGAAAAAATGAATGAATCGCATTATCATTTTTGGGCACACCATTAAAAATTTGCAGTATCCCTTCGTTGGAAACACCAAAATACCCACTCGTTTTCAGTAGTGGTGAAATATCATCTACCTTTTTTTGCAATACAATTTGTGTATCATCACGATCGACAAGCTGCCATTCTTTGTACTGCTGCAGAAATTGTTCTAAGTTCGCTACTTTTTCAGTAAAGATTTCCTCACTTACTTCTCCATCTAAATACATTCGCTCTAATAAAACCGTAACTTGAGGTTCTTTTTGCGTAATCTCTAATGCAGGAGACGCAGCAATCACACTTGATTCATGATATAAACAAAGCATAGCAATTATGACCTGAACTATAACCATCATGAATTTCATTTCCGCTCACCTCTTCTAGAAAAATAAAACTTCTATTTGTAGTTTTTCCGAAAATAGAAGTTTTATCCATAATAACAGTGGCGGTTATTTTTCATGAAAATAAAAAATGCAGGTAAGGCGTAATTCCTACCCGCATGAGTCATTTACTGTTATATAATAAGAAAGACGCCTGCACATAGCAGGCGTCTTGATGCGTTTACGGCGAGAGACCAGGCGGCCACATCCGCGTGTTTAGCACTTAAGCATATCTCTCGTCTTACGTAAATTAGCTCATCGCTTTTCTAATATAACATTAATATACCAGGAAAGCAAGCTTTTTTTGTTATCGTACTGTACCAGTTAGATCAGCACGAACATCTCGGAACAAGTCTGTTATATCACGATTTAAATCATTTGTTACTGTTCCATTGCGCAGACGTGTACTCACTGTATCGACACGATCAAACATGTCATTTTTAACAGTTACATACACATTACGATTTTTCACTTCATCGGCAACAGCTTGACGAATTTCATTTGCCATTGCTGTTTCGTTTGTTACTGCGTTACGTGGTTTTACCGCAATTACTACATCATTTCCTCGTACAACAGTAGAAACTCGATCTACATTATTCATACCCTTAACACGATTTGTAATTTTTTCTGCTGTCTTACCATCGTTGTTCACGTATGAATTGTTCATTGTAATGTTACGCGTTGGATAAGGATTTGCAATTTGACCATGGTAATTTACATCACGGTAATAGTTATATCCAACGTCATTGCGACGATCATTTACATTATCTGTAACTCTATTCCCATTTCTATATGTTACATAATCTGTATAGCGGTCAGTACGCGTTACATTATCTCTATATGGTTGTGTATCATAATAGGATGTACGCTCATAATTGTAGTTCGCATTACGTCCATCCATTGCACTTTTATTCTTAGGTGTACCACATGCAGCTAATGCACTGGTAACTAACAAAGAAGCAGCAATAATTTTAATCTTTTTACTCAATATAAAAACCCCCCTTGTTAGGCCTGAACTTCTCTCTCGAAAAGCTCCTTTTTATAGTGAGTAATAAAGGAGGGTTTTACACTTGTTAATATTTCACTAGGAATTTTCTAACACTACCTTTTCATCGTTAGCACAGCTCCTTCTATTCCCCTTCTTCTATAAGCGGTTCTCCAAAAATCTCTGGCGGATCTTGTTGGTAATTCATCACACCTGGTTGCGGTGCATATGCAGTTTGAGCTGTTGGATAATATGGAGAATTCGGCACACCTGGCTGTGGACTGTATAGATTTCTTTCTCCACCACATCCACAATCTTCTTCTGCCGGCATCATTTGTGGATTGCTATTATCTATTGGCGGTTGATATGGCATTGAAGTATGTTGCATTGGCATTTGGTGCGGCATGATTGGCATACCTTGTGTATATGGCATTTGATAATACGGATACTGTTGTGGCATCATTTGCGGTTGATATGGCATCGGCATTTGTGGTGGCATCATTTGTGCCTGATATGACATTGGCATTTGTGGTGGCATCATTTGCGGTTGATATGGCATCGGCATTTGCGGTGGTTGATTATTTTCCATTATTGGCATTTGGTGCGGCATTTGATTATCTTCCATCATCGGCATTATATTCGGCATTTGATTATTTTCCATCATCGGCATTATATTCGGC